>NZ_JBOBDP010000015.1:0-70920 GCF_050586585.1 Yersinia sp. J1 | reverse complement strand
CGGACTCGGAATCGAACCAAGGACACGGGGATTTTCAATCCCCTGCTCTACCGACTGAGCTATCCGGGCAACGGGGCGCATTAAACCGTATTGGCACTAAATCGTCAATGAGTTTCTGTCATAAAGTCGATCGTTTGCTGCCTTTTCGGTCAGGTAAGGTGAAATACAGCCCGATGAGGAGGAGGGAATCAGTGACAGTGTGGTTTAGCGCCTGCGAACCATAACCCCTTAATTTCTAGTTGATTGCATAACAATGGATTAAATATTCACAATTAGTGAATATTTACCACTTGAGTCACACTAATAAAAATGCAATTATTGCGCGAAACTCATATCCTATTACGCTAAATCAGGCTAAAGAGGGGCGTCCATGACAAGTGTTGTATCTTTTTTGACGCAAAATCTCCCCCGTCAGCCAATGATTTATTCCTATCACTATTTCTTGCCCTTCTATGATTCCTCTGCTGTTTCTCCTATGCGGTAAGGCTACCTCTGCTCACTGTTAGGCATGATTAAAACTAGAGTTCATTCTCTGATTTTACTGATGTCTATTGGTTACAGCTGAAATGAGATAGATCATGCTCCGCTCGTGTTTTTCTCCACATCGGTTCATCAGTCATTCAGCTAATTCAATAGCAACTTACGGAATATTATTAGGTGTATTTATCTCATAAGATTTCATCTTTGTGCCTGGGTGGCACGACTCATCCCTGACAGTTTGAGACTCGGTAACATGACACAGTTGAAAATAGCAGCAAGCGCAAATTTGGTTTCCTATCTGGCTACCCCACGCGAGGTAGTATGTCTTTATGAAACTGACTTTACCGACGTCGCGGTGATTCTGGTTTCTCTGGAAGACGTCAATAGCGGTATTCTGGCGGAATTGCATAATCAGGGCTTCGGGATACCCACTTTTATTGCTGCGCAAGGCGATCAACAAGTGTCCGTTGATTACCTGCCACTGATTAAAGGTGTAATGGCTTTGGGCGAAAATAATAAAGCTTTTTATCTCGCTCAACTTGAAGCCTCTGCTGCTGAATATGAAAAAAACCTGTTACCGCCGTTTTTCTCAACGCTGAAAAAATACGTCGAAATGAAAAACTCGACTTTTGCCTGCCCCGGTCATCAGGGGGGGGAGTTTTTCCGTAAACATCCGGCCGGTCGGCAATTTTACGAATTTTACGGTGAAACGCTTTTCCGCTCTGATATGTGCAATGCTGATGTCAAATTGGGCGATTTGTTGATCCATGAAGGCGCGGCCAAAGATGCGCAGAAGCACGCGGCAAAAGTGTTTAACGCTAACAAAACCTATTTTGTGCTAAACGGAACATCTGCAGCTAATAAAGTGGTGGCTAATGCACTATTAACTCGCGGAGATTTGGTGCTGTTCGATCGTAATAATCATAAATCAAACCATCACGGTGCGTTGATTCAGGCCGGAGCCACGCCAATATATTTAGAAACCGCTCGTAATCCTTTTGGTTTTATTGGCGGAATTGATGCACATTGCTTCAATGAACGTTATTTACGTCAGCAGTTGCGGGAAGTCGCTCCTGAGCGTGCCGATGAAGCTCGGCCATTTCGATTAGCAATCATTCAATTAGGAACCTACGACGGTACGATCTATAACGCTCGTCAGGTTGTGGACAGCATTGGTCATCTGTGTGATTACATTTTGTTTGATTCGGCGTGGGTAGGATATGAGCAGTTTATTCCGATGCTGAAAGATTGCTCTCCGCTGTTGCTGGAATTAAATGAAGATGACCCAGGGATTATTGTGACCCAGTCAGTCCATAAACAGCAGGCTGGTTTCTCCCAAACCTCACAGGTGCACAAAAAAGATAATCACATTAAAGGGCAGAAACGACACTGTAATCATAAACGGTTTAATAACGCTTTTATGCTGCATGCTTCTACCAGCCCATTTTATCCGCTGTTTGCCGCGTTGGATGTTAATGCCAAAATTCATTCTGGTGCCAGTGGTCGCAATATGTGGATGGATTGTGTCAGATTGGGTATCGAGGCGCGAAAATTAATATTGGAACGTTGCTCATTGCTAAAACCCTTTATCCCGCTACAGATAAATGGCAAGAACTGGCAGGACTATGCCACTGAGACAATTGCGAATGATGCCCGTTTCTTTGATTTTGTACCTAGAGAGAAATGGCACGGCTTTGATGGTTATACCGACGATCAATATCTGGTCGATCCCTGCAAATTATTACTGACGACGCCTGGTATTGATGTGGCCAGCGGCCAATATAGCGAGTTTGGTATTCCCGCGACTATTTTGGCTCACTTCCTACGGGAAAATGGCATTGTGCCAGAGAAGTGCGATCTTAATTCAATTTTGTTCTTGCTCACGCCGGCTGAAAATAGCGCTAAAATGGCTCATCTGGTAGAAATGTTGGCGCAGTTTGAGCGACACGTTGGGCAAGATTCATTGCTGTGTGACGTATTGCCGACGGTATATCGGAAGAATGAGCAGCGTTATCGCGGATATACTCTGCGCCGTTTATGTCAGGAAATGCACAATTTATACGTGAGTCATGACGTAAAACAGCTGCAAAAAGAGATGTTCCGCAAAGCCAGCTTGCCGCAGGTAGTCATGAATTCGCAGGATGCCAATATTCAGTTTATCCGAGATAATATTGAGCTAATTCCGATAGCGGAAGCTGAAGGGCGAATCGCCGCAGAAGGCGCTTTGCCTTATCCTCCGGGCGTACTTTGCGTCGTTCCCGGTGAAGTATGGGGTGGTGCCGCTCAGCGCTATTTCCTCGCACTGGAAGAGGGAATTAACCTATTACCGGGATTCTCACCGGAATTACAGGGCGTATATATCGAAAAGGGTGACGTTGAGTGGCGACGTATTTTGGGGTACGTCATCGCAGACTGATTTTTTTCTGATACCACCGGGTTAGCCGGTGGTATCTGGAGATGCATATTATTGGCTGAAATAGCGACCTAACAGAACCAGACCAGAGAACAGTAACAGGATATTTATTAGTTTTATTAGCTGCTCGCGGTTGATACCTAAACTGATCCTATTAGCGAGGGTTAAGCCTGCCAGCATACCTGGGGCTAACAGCAACACCATCAATAAGATCGATAAATCCATATAAACACCGGCCAGCGTAAATAAAATAACGCGGGTGAAGGTGCTCAAACCTATCAATGTTGTTTGGGTGATGCGCAGGTTATCTTTGCTTTCTATTCGACCAGATAAATAAATGGCATAGATAAACCCGCCGCTGCCAAATAGCGCACTAAACACGCCGCCGACTAAGCCAAAAGGCACGGCTGCCGCCGTTTTGAATTTCCCCAGAGGTTTACGTCGACTCAAAGAATAGAGCGCGTAAAGAATGACAAATATCCCTAAGGCTAATAAAAGAATGTCCGGACGGGTTTTGAGTAAAATTGTAGCGCCGATTAAGCTGCCGATAATCATCATGGGTATCAGTCGCTTAAGCTCACCAAGATCGGCATTCCTACTGTGTCTGGCGACGTTAGTAACGGCAGCGAACATATCTACTATTGCCAATAGAGGGACAATTTTTGCGACTGGGATAAAAAGTGCTAAAACCGGGCTAGCAATAAGTGCGGAGCCGAACCCGGTCAGGCCAAAGATAATGTAGGCGACAACCATAGTGGCAAATATGGCTGCTAATTCGAATAGCGTAAATCCAAGATCCATTTGTTCAGTCTGAGTAATAAGAAGGGAGGAGCTTTTACTATAGGCTGCCGTGGTTTATTTCCCATTGTTCTTGCGTGCACTGTGATAATGAACACAATTTCTGTCTGGCAAAGAGTGGTATTGGTGCTTTCTGAGAATAAAAAAAATGGCACAGAAAACTGTGCCATTTTTACCGGTTATTTAGGAATAAAGCTAAATTAATATCGGCGATAGCTCTTCTGAGCGCTGTTTACTTTTACCAGATAACGGCGAGATTCCGCTGCCGGGTGTTTGGTGGTTAGCGTTTGGAATACATCACCCGGTGCCATGCTGTTGATAATGGAGAACGCCCGATTCTTATCGCTATGGAATACGCGTAATACGCTACCTGCGCCACCGTTATAGGCGGTAATTACCGCATAACGACGGGCGGTGGCATTCTGGATGCCGCCGAGATAGCTATTTTGCAGAATAGACAGATAAGCCGTACCTGCATCGATGTTGTTTTCAGGATCGAATAAATAGCTACGGCTTGGCTGCCCGCTTTTCCCTTTCAATCTGAATACGTCTTTACCGGCGGTGTGCTGTACTACCTGCATCAGACCCAGAGCATCAGAACCGCTGACCGCATAAGGGTTGAAGCTAGATTCCGTTTGCATAATCGCCAATATAAGCGATTCTTCCACGCCATATTTTTCCGCCGAACGTCGAACCAGCGGCAGATATTTGTGGGCTCGTTTGTCTAAGTGGTTTGGCACTAGTTGCAGCGTAACCGACCAGATGACATGCAGACCGGAAGTCCGTTTTTTCATTCTGGTTTGTAACAGGTAATCTGCAAAATGCGCGGCCCGCCATTCCCAACGAATTGGCTGACCATTGTTATCCAACACCTGACCGTAAAGGAACGGCTCTTTACTGATCTGGATGTCGTTAACATCGGAATAAAGGTCGATCGAACCGGGATCATCACCCATTAATAAAGTCGTGATAATCGCCTGACGCAGGTGAGCGGCAGGATCGGTTGTTGCGATGGTTTCTACCGTAATGGTACCGGCATCAAAGTTGATGTGGCTACGGGTTTGGTATTGATCGGTATATTTTACGTAGTCTTTCGGACCGGCGATCAAAACTTCACTCAAACCCCAAATGTTTTCGATATTGTGGGCAAATTGGCCCATTAAGATTTCGAACCCATTGGTGTCTTTGATAAAGGCTTCATTATTGGCCTGATCTTTATTGCCCGAGCAGGAAACTAATAATGGGGCAATCACTAGCAAAGCTAAAATTTTCTTCATCTTACAAGCCATATCGTGATGAGGAATAACATCAGGGCCATGACTGGCCCTTTGGCGTTACTTACTCGGCGGGGTATACCCTTCGATGTGAACATCCTGCCCTTCGAACAGGAAGTTAATCATTTCCTGTTCCAGTAATTTGCGGTCTTCCACATTCATCATGCTGAGTTTTTTCTCATTAATCAGCATGGTTTGTTTAGTGATCCACTGTGACCAGGCTTCTTTTGAGATTTCGTTATAAATGCGTTTGCCAACTTCACCCGGATAGAGCTGGAAATCCTGCCCTTCAGCATCCTTTTGTAAAAATGTGCAAAAAATCGTTCTGCTCATGCTAAATCCTCATTTGTGGCACTATCGCCAAATAAAGCTGCTTGGGTAGGAGGCTGCTTGGCCAACCGCTGCAACAGGCGCTCAACGGGCGCAGCAAGCCCTACCGACGGTGGCTGTGCTAAGTTATACCAGAGACCCGCTCCTTCATCCATGCATCCACTCAGGGTTACCGCATTCATCCATATCGGCACGATATCCAAATGGAAGTGGCTAAAGGTGTGACGAAAAGCGGTTAGCTGCTGCAAACCTTGCTCTGGTAGCCCTTTTTGCTGCAACCAGTGACTGAGATCTTCTCTTTCACTAAACTGCGGGAAGCAGAATAATCCGCCCCACAGCCCAACGGGAGGGCGCTGCTCGAGCCAAACCTGCGTATGATTTTGAATCAATAAGAAATACGCGGTTTTTTCCGGTATGGTTTGTTTCGGTTTTTTCCCCGGATATTGTGGCCAGCTATGGTTGGCGTATGCAATACAGCCAGCGTTTAGCGGACAAAGTTCGCACTTCGGCTTGGAACGAGTACAAACCATCGCTCCAAGGTCCATCATCGCCTGGTTAAACTGGCCCACGCCCTTAGCTGGCGTGACGTCTTCGCTGATTTGCCATAGCCGTTTTTCCACGTCTTTTTTCCCCGGCCAGCCATCTACCGCATAGCAGCGAGCCAGAACCCGTTTCACGTTACCGTCGAGGATCGGGAAATGCTGCCCCAGCGCCAGCGACAAAATAGCGCCTGCGGTAGAGCGGCCAATTCCGGGCAAATCGGCAATTTCTTCAAAAGTGGTAGGGAATTCACCCTGATGTTTGGCCACAATGGTCTGCGCCGCCTTGTGAAGATTACGAGCGCGAGCGTAGTAACCCAAACCTGTCCACAGGTGCAATACTTCATCCAATGGCGCAGCAGCCAGCGCCCGCACATCGGGGAAACGCGTCATAAAGCGTTGGAAGTAAGGAATGACGGTGGCAACCTGAGTTTGTTGCAACATCACTTCCGATAGCCATACTTGGTAAGGTGTCTTGTCCCGTTGCCACGGTAGGGTTTTGCGACCGTAGCTTTGGTACCAGTCAAGCACCACTTGCGCGAACTGTTGCGCTTGCATCATAGGTAAGTATCGATATCCGGCAGAGAAATAATTTAGGGCTGGGATTGCAGCATAGAGTCTGAAGGCTGTAAACCGGAACTTTCCGAGGGGTTGGCGAAGTTTCGTCGGTAATAATGAATCATTTCGTGGTTAAATTTGTACTTCTCGCGTTCATAGTTGATAAACTAGCGTATCTTTGCATAATGCGCGTTCTTATTTTGCGCAACTCAACAGACAGAAAGCACCATGATAAATGACGTCATATCTCCGGAGTTTGATGAAAACGGTCGCGCACTGCGCCGTATTCGTAGTTTTGTCCGCCGCCAAGGGCGCTTAACCAAGGGCCAACAGTTTGCGCTGGATAACTACTGGCCGGTGATGGGCGTAGAATATCAAACGACCCCGGTTGAGCTGAGCACGCTGTTTGGCCGTGAAGCGCCGACAGTATTGGAAATTGGTTTCGGTATGGGTACCTCTTTGGTCACCATGGCAGCCAATAATCCGCAGCAGAACTTTTTAGGTATCGAAGTTCACTCGCCGGGCGTTGGCGCCTGTTTGGGCAGCGCTCATGAAGCGGAACTGAACAATTTGCGCGTGATGTGTCACGATGCGGTTGAAGTACTGGAAAACATGATCCCGGAAGGCTCGCTGGATATGGTTCAGCTATTCTTCCCCGACCCATGGCATAAGGCGCGCCACAATAAGCGTCGTATTGTCCAGACTCCGTTTGTGGAACTGGTAAAAAGTAAATTAAAAGTCGGCGGCGTATTCCATATGGCCACCGATTGGCAACCTTATGCGGAACATATGTTGGAAGTGATGTCGGCCGTCTCCGGATACCGTAATCTTTCCGAAACCAATGACTATGTTCCTCGTCCGGATTCACGTCCGTTGACGAAATTTGAATTACGTGGCCAGCGTCTGGGACATGGCGTTTGGGATCTGATGTTTGAGAGGAAAGAATAATGGCTAACAATCGCAGTCGTCGTTTACGCAAGAAAATGCACATCGATGAGTTTCAGGAATTAGGTTTCTCCGTTCAGTGGACCTTCCCTGAAGGCACTGGCGTAGATGTGATCGATTCCACCGTAGACGCATTTATCGACGAAGTTATTGAACCAAACGGTTTGGCTTTCGACGGTAGTGGCTACATGCAGTGGGAAGGCCTAATCTGCCTGCAGGAAATCGGTCATTGCACCGATGAGCACCGTGCATTGGTCAGCAAATGGCTGGAAGCTCGTAAAATGAAAAACGTAGAAACCAGCGAGCTGTTTGATATCTGGTGGGATTGATCCTAACGATCTGACCACTGTTTGATAATAAGGGCGCCGCTATAGGCGCCTTTATTTTTATTGGGGAAAGTACTGGAGTATTTCCGTGGTAAAGACGTTATCGAATACGCTGTTGGAAGATATCCTCGATCAGGTTAGACCGATGATTGGGCAAGGGAAAGTCGCTAACTATATTCCAGCCCTGGCGGAAGTTTCCGCAGATAAGCTGGGTATTGCGGTTTGCGGCGTCGATGGTCAGATTTTTCAGGCGGGTGATGCGGAAGAGCGTTTCTCAATCCAGTCGATTTCTAAAGTGCTCAGCCTGACTCTGGCTTTAGGGCGCTACGGCGAGGATGAAGTGTGGCGGCGAGTGGGAAAAGAGCCATCGGGCCAGCCGTTTAACTCATTGGTACAGCTGGAGTTGGAGCAAGGGAAGCCACGTAATCCCTTTATTAATCCGGGGGCGCTGGTGATTTGCGACATGCTTCAAAGTCGCCTGAGTGCGCCTAAGCAGCGGATGCTGGAAGTGGTGCGCCAGTTGGTCGATGATGTCTCTATCGGCTATGACAGCCGGGTGGCACGTTCTGAATTTGAACATTCGGATCGCAATGCGGCCATCGCTTATCTGATGAAATCTTTTGGCAATTTTGACAACGATGTTTTGACCGTGCTGCAAACTTACTTCCATTATTGCGCCATGCGTATGAGCTGCATCGAGCTGGCTCGCTGTTTTGTTTATCTGGCAAATCAGGGGCGGCCAATCAATCATGCCGAACAGATTATTTCACCGATTCAAGCCAGACAAATCAATGCGTTAATGATAACCAGCGGTATGTATGACGGTGCCGGCGAGTTTGCATTCCGCGTAGGTATGCCGGGGAAATCCGGTGTCGGCGGCGGAATTATTGCCGTGGTGCCTGATGAGATGTGTATTGCGGTATGGTCACCGGAACTGGATGTCTCAGGGAACTCATTGGCCGGAACCGCTGCCTTAGAGTTACTTGCCCAGCGGATTGGTCGCTCAATCTTTTAGGATCAGTCCACTACTGGCGGCGATAAAACTCAGGCAGTGTCATAATTAGCGGTAGATAAACGGTTTCTCAGGAGAATCTATGTTACGAAAAGCAGGACTGGCGCTTTTGTTATTGGCTGCGGGACAGGTTCACGCAGAATATCAGTGCAACGTAAAACCTCAGGATGATGTGATTATCAGTCCGCAGAGCGTACAGGTTGTGGGAGCCAGCGGAAATCTGCAAATCTCACCGGATGGTGATGTGATTCGCAACGGCAAAACATTGACTCTCACAGAGGCTCAGCGGCAGAAAGCGTTCAGCTATCAGAGCGCATTGCGTAAAGATTTGCCGTGGATTGATAAAGGCGCGCAACAGCATCTGGAAAAAGCCCGGGTTTCTTTGGATAACGTCATTGTGCAACAGTTGGGGAGCAGCAGTAATGTGCGTAACCGGCTGACGACGTTGAACGATCAGCTGAAACAGCAAATGAGCCGCATCATTGAGAAACGCAGCGACGGTCTGACTTTCCACCATCAGGCCATTGCCCAAGTAGAGAAGGACGGTCGCGCCATCGTGCAACAGAGTCTGGGGGGCGTTTTGCAGGATAGCCTGAATGAAATGGGCGTTAAGCAGGCGACGAGCGGTTCTTCCAATAATCCATTGCAGGCGATAATGGGCAATCTGGGTGGTTTGCAGCAAGCGATTCAGACTGAATGGAACAATCAGGAACAAGATTTCCAGAACTTCGGCCATGAAGTTTGCGGTCGGGTGACAACGCTAGAGCAACAGCGTATTGAGCTGCTCAAAGCCTTAAATTGAGTTCCATCCGATAAAATAAAAAACGGGCGAATGCCCGTTTTTTTACGATGCGCTCTGACAACTATAAAAACAGTTCCAGCAATGAATTCAGGAATAGCTTTCCTTTTTCGGTAATCTGCCAGTGTTCATCGGTTTCCAGCATATAGCCTTTGGCGATAGCCTGATCCAGCTGCGAGCGAATGGTGCTTTCTTCCAGACCGGTAAAATTATAGAAATCACCGCGCGGCGCGGCTTCCAATAGACGGAAACGGTTCATGAAGAATTCAAACGGCCGGTCGGCTATTTCAACCTCATGTTGCCTGTCCATATATTTGCCTTGCATGAAACCGCGTGGATGCTTGGTTTTCACCGTGCGAAGAATGCGACCATCGCTAAAAGTCACTTTTCCGTGAGCGCCGCAGCCAATGCCCAGATAGTCGCCAAAGCGCCAATAATTAAGGTTGTGCTGGCACTGGTAACCGGGCTTTGCGTAGGCCGAGGTTTCATACTGCTGATAACCCGCAGCGCTAAGCAACTGGTGACCTTGCTCGAAAATATCCCACAGCGCATCATCATCCGGCAACTTGGGCGGACGCGAGCTGAAACCGGTATTGGGTTCGATAGTTAGCTGGTACCAGGATAAATGAGGGGGGTTTAGTGCGATGGCCTGACGTAAATCGTCCAGCGCCTCTTCCTGCATTTGATCCGGCAATCCATGCATCAAATCCAGATTAAAGCTACGTAAACCCAAAGAGGTTGCCAGCGCCGCAGCGCGTTTAGCCTCTTCTGGGCCGTGTATCCGCCCCAGACGCACTAATTTCTGCTCGTTAAAGCTCTGCACGCCGATAGAGATGCGATTGACACCGGCCCGCTGGTAGCCGCTGAAGCGATCGGCCTCAACGGTGCCGGGATTGGCTTCCATGGTGATTTCGGCATCTGCTGCAACCGGCAGGCGTGCTCTAACGCCGTCCAGCAGACTTTGCATCGCTTCTGCACTCAGTAAACTGGGCGTACCGCCGCCGATAAAAATGGTGCCGATTTCTCGTCCGCTGGTCAGCGGCAGATCGGCGTCCAAATCGGCCAGCAAGTGATCGACATATTCCTGATGAGGAACATCTCCTTTCAACGCATGGGAGTTAAAATCGCAATAAGGACATTTCTGTACGCACCACGGAATATGGATATAAAGACTAAGCGGTGGCAACTTAAGCATTTCGCAGGGCATCCAGCATTAATTTCAAGGCCTTACCGCGATGCGATACTGCCTGTTTTTCTTCGCGGCTCAGTTCTGCGGCTGTTTTGCCTAATTCCGGTACGTAAAAAATAGGATCGTAGCCAAAGCCACCTGCGCCGGATGCTGCCCGTGCAATCACGCCAGGCCAACTGCCGTGGAACACCAGAGGCGTAGGATCTTCCGCGTGACGCATATACACCAGAACACAATGGAACTGCGCACCGCGTTGTCCTTCAGGCACATTCTGTAGGCTTACCAACAGTTTCTCCAGGTTTTCCCTATCGCTGGCATCAACACCAGCATAGCGCGCCGAATAAATGCCCGGAGCGCCGCTCAGCGCATCGACGGCCAGACCAGAATCATCGGCAATGGCGGGCAATCCTGTGACCTGCGCCGCATGACGAGCTTTCAGAATGGCATTTTCGATAAAGGTTAAACCGGTTTCTTCCGCAGACTCAACGCCCATCTCGGTTTGCGCAACCACGTCCAGACCGAAATCCGCCAGCAGGCTGGCTAACTCACGTACTTTACCGGCGTTACCGGTAGCTAAAACGACTTTTTGCATGGTAAATCCTGATTGATTGTTACGCCGGTAACCTGCTTTCCATCGTGAGATAAACCTGATGGTTTTGTGCCATTGATTGAATTTATTTCGTGCCATTCAAAATGGAGCAGCGGAGTTATCCGACTATTCGAGCAGTGCTGCAACCTGAGGTGGAATCTGCTGCGGATGAATAATTTTGATCTGTTTATGCCGCCCCAGCTCACCTTTTTCGATGATGACGTGGCTTTTGGCCACTCGAAACTGTTTGGCTATAAATTTGATCAAATGGGCGTTGGCCTGCCCATCAACCGGCGGGGCGGTAATGGCGACTTTTAACTCATCGCCATGTAAACCGATAATCTGATCGCGGCTGGCTTTCGGCTGAATATATAGCCTGATCGCCAGCCCGTCCAGCAGGGGAGTGACTGCACTCACAGTACGAACCAGAGCTCGCCTAACAGATCCATACCTAAATAATTGATCAGATACAGGATCAGGATAACTACCATGCCGGAAAAATCGATCCCGCCCATTGCTGGCAGAATACGGCGGATCGGTGCCATCAGCGGCTCGGTCAGTTGATATAGCAGATAGTCCATCGGGCTTCGGCCCTGGCTAACCCAACTCATCAATGCACGGATAATCATCACCCAGAAGATCAGATAACCGGCGGCCTTAACCAGTGAAATTACGCCAAACAGCAGGTTATAAGGGCTGAGGGACATGCCGCCGCCCTGAATCAGCAGTAATAGCGGGTATTTGATGGTCATCAACAGGAAGGCCAACAGCAGAGAAGCGCTATCTATCGGGCCTAATGACGGAATAATTCGTCGCAGCGGGCCAACGATCGGCTGAGTGATTTTCACCACGAACTGCGAAAACGGGTTGTAAAAGTCACTGTGTACCATTTGCATCCAGATGCGTAATAGCAGCACCATGACGTAAAGGTCAATGACGGTTTTAGCCAAAAAAGTCAGCGTTAGCATGGTTGCCTTTAGTCCTTAATCATATTCAAGTGTCTGTAAAGTACCTCTATCTTAATGATAAAGGCTTAGGGGGAGCGTATTGTTTTGTAAATCAGTCTTATCAGCCATTGGATGGATTAAAACAGTTTCTCCATCTCCTGGGCGCGGCTGATTGCGGCCTGCATGGCATGGGAAACAATATCCGACAAATGTTGCTCATTAAATACGCGCAGCGCTTCCGCCGTGGTGCCACCTTTCGAAGTGACCTGCTCGCGCAAAGTCGATAGCGGTAGCTGCGGGTTGGCCTCGACTAGCGCTGTAGCGCCAGAAGCCGCTTGCTGTACCAGCAGGCGTGCGGTTTCGCTATCAAACCCTAAACGTTCCGCTTCTTGCTGCATTGCTTCCATAAACAAGAAGAAATAGGCTGGCGCACTGCCTGCGGCGGCAATAACCTGATTAATGCCGCTTTCATCGTTGACCCAACACACTTTACCGACTGAACCCATTAATTGAGCGGTAAAATCGCGATCGGCCTGGTTAACCTGCTCCGGCGCATAAAGCCCGCTCATGCCTTTTCCTACCAGAGAGGGCGTATTAGGCATAATTCGCACCAGATTCAGCTTGTCTCCCAGCAAAGCGTAAAAACGCGAAACGCTGATGCCGGCCGCGATGGATAATACCAGTTTCTTACCGAAATCTACCTGCTCACTCAATGGCTTGCAGACATCGGCCATCATTTGCGGTTTCACCGAAAGTACCACTACTTCGGCTTCACGAGTCTGAGCCACGTTATCACTGCTACTGATTACGCCAAATTCCTGCGCCAGAGCATCACGATGGGTGGCTGAAGGAGCGCAGACGCTGATTAATTTAGCCGGATACCCGCCTGCAACCAGACCCGCGATAATTGCGCGCGCCATATTGCCCGCGCCGATAAATGTAATTTTGCGATGTTGCATAAATATCCTCGATTAAGCCTGCGCTGGCGCGGCGGAACCATAGTCACGAGCGCCAAAAATGGCAGTGCCGATGCGCACCAAGTTGCTACCAGCGCTGATGGCGGCAGCCATATCGTCGGTCATACCCATAGAAAGCGTATCTATTTCAGGGTAGCGCTGTTTTAAGGTTAAGAAAGCCTGATTCATCTGCTGAAAAACGGCAAGCTGACGTTCAAAATCGCTTTCTGGCGCTGGAATTGCCATCAAACCCCGTAATTTCAAGTTTGGTAAACCATAAATACTGGCGGCCAACTCAGGGAGTTCGGCGAGCTGAATGCCGGATTTGCTTTGCTCATCGCTGATATTGACCTGAATCAGAACATTCAGTGCAGGCATGTCCGCCGGGCGTTGTTCACTCAGGCGCTTGGCAATTTTGAGCCTGTCAACGGTATGGCACCAGGCAAAATTTTCCGCTACCAGACGGCTTTTATTGGATTGCAGCGGGCCAATAAAGTGCCATTCCAACTCGGGATTCCCGGCGAAATAGTGGATTTTATCCACCCCTTCCTGAACGTAGTTTTCACCAAAGGCGTGTTGCCCGGCGGCAATGGCTTCTTCGATCGCGGCCACAGGTTTGGTTTTACTGACTGCAAGCAGCGTAATTTCTTCTGGGGAGCGTTCGCAATTCCTTGCAGCAGCGGCGATCCGGTTCCTGACATCCTGTAGGTTCTGTTGGATAGTGCTCATATGACCCCGGGAGTTTGATATGGATTTCAATGAATGGGTGGCGGCTAGTGTAAAGCATAATGCCTCCGATCTGCACCTGTGTACTGGCTATCATCCCGCGTTACGAATTTGCGGTGACTTGCATATATTCAGGCAGGTCGCGCAGGTTACATCGACATGGATACAGAATTTAAGCCGACAACTGTTAGATGAGGTGCATTATGAGAAATTACAACGGCATGGGCAGATTGATTTTTCATTTTCATTATCTTGTGGAACGCGGCTACGTGGGCATTTCTTTCAACAGCAACGTGGGCTTTCCGCCGCTTTCCGTTTGATTTCCGCCCAATGTCCCACTTTGGCCGAGTTGGATGCACCGGAGGTCGTGCATCATTTATTACCCTGTGAAAGCGGTTTGATATTGATAACCGGAGCGACTGGCAGTGGGAAATCCACCACGCTGGCAGGAATGCTCGACGGGATTAACCGTATGGGAGGGCGACACATCATTACGCTGGAAGATCCTATCGAATTTATTCATCACAGTCAGGGATGCTTGATTCAGCAGCGAGAACTAGGCGAGCACATGCCGTCTTTTAGTGCGGGGCTTAAGGCAGCGCTAAGGCAGGATCCGGATATCATTTTGCTGGGGGAATTGAGGGACAGAGAAAGCATTACGCTGGCGCTGACCGCAGCAGAAACCGGACACTTAGTGTTAGGAACCTTACATACCCGCACGGCGGCGCAGGCTGTTGATCGACTGGTTGACGCATTTCCGGCGGAAGACAAGGGCAGTGTACGCAGTCAGCTGGCGGGGAGCCTGATGGCCGTAATTGCGCAAAAGCTGCTGCCAAAACGAGGTGGAGGGCGAGTGGCTATATTTGAAACCATGGTACAAACCGGTGCAGTCAGCCATCTGATCCGGGAAGGAAAAACTCATCAGCTAACCAGTTTGATGCAAACCGGTGGAGCGATGGGAATGCAAACTTTTGAGCAAGGTTTAGTACAGCGTCAAAATCAGGGCGTATTGGCTCTGGCCGAAGAACAACGTTGGACGCAGCATTAAAAGGCAAAAGGCAAAAGGCAAAAGGCAAAAGGCAAAAGGCAAAAGGCAAAAGGCAAAAGGCAAAAGGCAAAAGGCAAAAGGCAAAAGGCAAAAGGCAAAAGGCAAAAGGCAAAAGAAAAGACAGAGGGAAAGAGAAAACATAAGCAACGAAGAGGGACGTCCAGCAATGGAGACTCTTGGGAGCGGGGAATTTGTCAGGAGAATCAACGGGGGTATGCGGGGAATATCAGCCCGGATATAAGTTCCGGGCTGATGACGTACAGATTAAGGCTTAGGAATCTGCTGGGTAATGCAGTGGATATTGCCGCCGCCCAACAAAATCTCTCTGGCTGGAACGCCAATAATGGCGTAGTCAGGATACATTTGTTGCAACAGATCTTTGGCCAAATCATCGGTACGGCTATCCAGCATTGGGAAAATGATTTGCTGGTTGCTGATCAGATAGTTGACGTAAGAACCTGCCAGACGTTCACCGGCAGTACGAGGCACCGCATCGGTTGACAGCACGTCGGCAGTCTCTTCTTCGGTGTTGTACAGCGGGCCGGGCGCAGGAAGCTTCCAGACTTTCAGCTTACGGCCTTTGGCATCCACCGCTTGCGATAGTACTTCGTAAGCGGCCACGGATCGGGCGTACTGCGGATCCTGCTGGTCGTCGGTCCAGTGCAACGCCACTTCGCCGGGGCGTACAAAGCAGCACATATTGTCGATGTGACCGTCGGTTTCATCGTTATATACGCCGTCTTGCAGCCAGATAAAGTGGGTTACACCCAGATATTCCCGCAGTAATGCTTCGATTTGTTCTTGGTTCAGGTCTGGGTTGCGGTTTGGATTCAATAAACATTCCGCGGTGGTTAGCAGTGTGCCTTCGCCATCGGTATGAATTGAACCGCCTTCCAGAATCAACGGAGCGGCATAGCTGAGGTTTTTATGAAACTGGTTCACCTGTTCGGCGACTTTTTCGTCCTGTCGCCAATCGGCGTACAGACCGCCCAGTAATCCGCCCCAGGCGTTGAATTTCCAGTCAACGCCACGACGTTCGCCTTTACCATTGATAACCATAGTTGGGCCGGTATCGCGCATCCAGGCGTCGTCACACTCCATTTCAACCAATGTGATATTGGCTGGCATAGTGGCTTTCGCCTGCTCCATAAATTTGGCCGGTACGCCCATGTATACCGGCGTGGCGCGAGCAATAGCTTCAGCAACCTTGGCAAAAGTTTGTTGGGCAGGAATACCTTTACCGCGCCAGTTATCCTGACGGTAAGGCCATAGCATCCAGACTGCGTCTTGAGGTGCCCATTCGGCAGGCATATAGAAACCGTCCTGCCGAGGAGTTGTTTGCAACGCCATGATTATCTCCGGGTTTTGCCGTCAGAAGTCGCCAGTGCCTGATACATTTCAGGACGACGGTCGCGGAACAGGCCCCATGAAGCGCGTTGTGCAGCGATTTCCTGCAAATCAAATTCATGTACTAATACGGTTTCGTCGGTTTTGTTAGCCTGAGCCACTAAAGCGCCGGTTTGGTCGGCGATGAAAGAAGAACCGTAGAAAGTCATTTCCAGACCATCGATATATTGACTGGCTTCGGTACCGATGCGGTTGGAAGCGATAACCGGAACCAGGTTGGCTGCGGCGTGGCCTTGCTGTACGCGAGTCCAGTGTGGCTGGCTGTCGATTTCTGGGAAAGCCGGTTCTGAACCAATCGCGGTTGGATAGAAGATCACTTCTGCGCCTTGCAGAGCGAGGCTGCGAGCGGTTTCTGGGAACCATTGATCCCAGCAAATACCTACGCCGACTTTGGCATAACGGGTTTGCCAGACTTTAAAACCGGTGTCGCCGGGAATAAAGAATTGTTTTTCCTGATAGGCCGGGCCGTTTGGAATATGGGTTTTACGATAAACATCCAGCACCGAGCCATCGGCATCGATCATCACCAGAGAGTTATAGTAAGCGTTGTTGGCGCGTTCGAAGAAGCTCAGTGGCAATACCACTTCCAGCTCGGCGGCCAGCTTGGAGAAATGTTGAATTAGCGGGCTATTGTCCAGCTCTTGGGCCAGCGCATAGTGCTCAGGGCTTTGATCAATACAGAAATAAGGTGCAGCGAAAAGCTCCTGAATCAGGATGATCTGCGCGCCTTTGGCGTGAGCTTGTCGCACCAGTTTCTCGGCATTTTCGATGTTCTTCGGCAGGTCCCAAGAACAGGCCATTTGTGTTGCAGCAACAGTCACTTTTGTCATGAGAAAACCTCAATAAATGTAAAAAACACCCTCTAAGGATGAGCGATATTCTGCGCCATCAATCTGTCAGAGTTAAATAAATCTCTACAGAGACGGCGGCGTTGGCCGTTGCGCAACTTGGCGGTTCCGGCATCGAGACAATAGAGGCTAAGCATAGTAATCAAGGCCGCCGTTGCCCAATTTCATCCGCCGATATCATCGCGGGGCAGCATACTATGTCAGCTAAAACTATTCGCCAAGCCCTATTGTACCGCGTGCTTAGCTCAATAGGGGTAAATTGGCAGCATTCTGCCGCAGATAGCGGTGTTTATCATGGTAAAGTGATTTTAAATCAATGTGCTATCTGTTTTGCGGGGAAAGTATGGGCTGGCGACCCCAAGCCTTGGCTCAGGGCATTTATGATATGATCTTGCCAAGATATTACTCGGGCTGTTGCTCGAACCAGCTCTCCAGAATAATCACCGCCGAGGCAGCGTCTACGCTGCCTTTGTCTAAAGCACGATAGCCGCCGCTGTCGAACAGATAGGCTCTGGCTTCTACTGTGCTCAGTCGTTCGTCGTGTAAAGCAATAGGTACACCAAAACGGCCATGCAGCCGATTGGCAAATTTGCGCGCTCTGGCGGTCAAAGGCTGCTCGGTGCCATCCATATTTAAAGGCAGCCCTACCACCACCAGATCTGGCTGCCATTCTTTCAACAATTTCTCGACTTTCTGCCAGTCTGGCGTGCCGTCCTGCGCTTTGAAAGAGGTCAGTGCGCGAGCCGTACCGGTAATTTCCTGACCGATAGCAACGCCGATACTTTTGGTGCCAAAATCAAAGGCGAGAATGGTGCGGTTAGCCATCAGGCGTGTCCTGCTTGAGGGGCGATATTGAAAATATTGATGCCCAGTTTATTGGCCGCTTGCTGCCATCGTTCGGCAATAGGCGTATGGAAAATGATATCGAGATCGGCCTCGATGGTTAACCAGGAATTATCCAGCAGTTCCTGCTCCAACTGGCCTTTTTGCCAACCGGCATAACCCAGAGCCACCAGCACATTTTTCGGCTGTTCCGGCGTACCTAATGTCGCCAGCACGTCTTTTGATGTGGTGATCATGGTTTCCGGCGAAATGCGCACGCTGGAGCCAAAGCCTGGCTGCGGTGAATGCAGGATAAAACCGCGATCGTCAGCTAAAGGGCCGCCGGCAAGCACCGGCTTATCCAACCGTATGGCAGGATCGCGCGGAGAAGGGGTGATTTTTAGTTTATTCAGCACGGATTCCACAGTGAATTTTTCCACAGGTTTATTGATAACCAAACCCATGGCACCTTCTTCATTGTGCTCGCAAATATATACCACCGAGCGCTTAAACTGAGGGTCCTGTAGTGAAGGCATAGCAATAAGTAAGTGATGCTGTAAATTCATTATGTTTTATAGGTAACTAGCTGAAGTAAAAGATAAACAGCCGCAATTTGCGGATGAAAGTAATAAAATGATGGGGTGCTGCCGTTGAAGCCGCAACCCCAAGTAGAATCAGGCTTTTTTATCAGCCAGGCGTTTTTCGATGGCATCCATCAACATACCGGTAACGGATACTTGAGGGAACGCGGCTTCGATCTCGCGAGCGCAGGTTGGGCTGGTGACGTTAATTTCAGTCAAACGATCGCCAATGATGTCCAGACCAACAAAGATCAGCCCCTTTTCTTTCAACGTAGGAGCAACCGCACGAGCAATTTTCCAGTCGCTTTCGCTCAGTGGGCGGGCTTCACCTCGGCCACCGGCGGCCAGATTGCCACGGGTTTCACCCTGTGCCGGAATGCGCGCCAGACAGTAAGGCACCGGTTCGCCGTCCACGACCAAAATGCGTTTGTCGCCTTCGGTAATAGCTGGCAGGAAGTTTTGTGCCATGCAGAAACGACTGCCGTGCTCGGTCAGGGTTTCGATAATCACCGACAGGTTAGGATCGTCCTGTTTCACGCGGAAGATAGACGCGCCGCCCATGCCATCCAGCGGTTTCAAAATAATGTCACCGTGCTTCTGGTGGAATGTGCGGATATGCTCTTTGCTCCGGCTAACCAGCGTATCCGGGGTTAACTCCGGGAACCAGGCGGTAAACAGTTTTTCGTTACAGTCACGCAGGCTTTGCGGTTTATTGACGACCAGCGTGCCTTTGATCTCAGCGCGTTCCAGAATATAAGTGGCGTAAATATATTCGGTATCAAACGGCGGATCTTTACGCATCAGGATAACGTCGAGATCGTGCAACGTCAGATCTTGCTCGCTGCCGAAGCTGAACCACTGGTTTTTATCTTCTTTTACGTTCAGCAAGCGAGTGCGGGCGCGGCCTTCACCAGCGTGGAGATAAAGGTCGTTCATCTCCATATAATGCAATTCGTAACCGCGGCGCTGTGCTTCCATCAGCATGGCAAAACTGGTGTCTTTTTTGATATTGATGGATGAGATAGGGTCCATCACGATGCCGAGCTTGATCATTATTTTCTCCTTTAACCCAGATCGCCGAAACGCACTTGTAAGGCAGTGATTGCGGTGAGCGCTGTCGTTTCTGTACGCAAAACGCGTGGCCCCAGCAGGATATCAGTAAATCCGTGGTGTGAGGTCATCTCAATTTCGGCGGCGGTTAAACCACCTTCCGGGCCGATTAACAGGCGGACTTTATCCACCGGCAGCGGCAGCGTATTAATGCTATTGCTGGCTCGCGGGTGCAGATTTAGCTTCAGGCTATCATCCTGTTCGGCGCACCAGGCCTCTAACTGCATAGCTTCACGGATTTCCGGCAGAGTGTTGCGACCGCACTGTTCGCAGGCGGCGATTGCGATTTTTTGCCATTGTTGAATTTTCTTAGCCAAACGCTCGCCGTCCAGCTTGACTCCGCAACGCTCTGAAAACAGAGGCGTAATGACGTTCACACCCAATTCGATGGATTTCTGGATAGTAAACTCCATCTTTTCGCCGCGAGAAATAACCTGCCCGAGATGCAAATTCAGGGGGGATTCCCGATCTTCAACCACGGCGTCGCCGAGGCGAACCTGAACGCTTTTTTTATCCACGCGAATGATTTCCGCGCTGAATATCTGATTGCTACCGTCGAAAAGCTGCAGGTTTTGCCCTTCGCTCATGCGTAACACGCGGCCTACGTGATTGGCGGCGTCATCGCTGAGAGCCAGTTCAGAATGAGCCGACAGCGGCTGCTGATGATAAATGCGAGGTATACGCATGGATTTGCTCTTGTTTCCGTAACGAAAATTTCACCGCGCCGTTCGTTGGTTAACGACGCGAAATAAAAGGCTGCCCGCAGAATAACAGAGTGGCGGGGATATCGGCCAATGGGGATATCAGCCAATATAGTAGGTTAGCTTTTTTGCCGCTGGCAAGCTTGTTGTACATAAGGGTTATGATTGCCCTGTACTTTTGCAATACGCTCGTCACGCAGGCATTCCCAATTATCAACCGGATATTGGCGATCCCAAACCTCAAACAGCCTGGTCTGCTGGCTGGACAGGCGAAGCTGATATTGATCGCGCATATAGAAGTAGGTACGGGCAATAGCACCGCGCGCACGCGCCGGTGGTTCTGCCTGCTTATTCTTGAAATCAACCTTCATCGCACATTGACCATATTGACCTTCGCCGCCTTTCCATTGACTGTACATGAAGTTATTCCGGTCTCCATTCACTTCGCCAATGGCTGGCTGCAAATTGTGCAGGTCGGTTTCAATTTGACGATAGACTGCATCTTTATTGCAGTTTTTACGGCCGCCATTTTGCCAGCATTGACGCTGGTGCCCAAATTGCCAGGCCGGAACCACATGTTCCCACTCGATACGCTCGGCCCGTTGTGCGTTTTTTCGTACCTGATAGCCGCAGCTGTTTAGATCGGGAAGCCCTTTTTTGCCTTGCCACTGAATCTGGCAGCCACAGTAAAAACTACCGGGAGCGTCTTGATGGATCTTGGCAGCTGCGGCTTTGGCATGCGAGAAGTTGTTGATATTTTGGCTATAACTGACGGATGAGAATAGCGGGGAAGAGCAAACCAGAACCAATAGAATTTTGCGTAACATGTTCCAAAACGACCTAAATATGGAAAAGAACGCAGGTTATAGAAAGTTATCGGCTCAGGCAAACAAAGATCTGGTTTTTTATACAGTTAATCCAATAACTAAGATGTTTCTGTAGTCGTATATTGCAGTTTTTCACCGCAGTGACGGCAGCGATATTCACTCTCTCCGCGTAGCACCCGATTGTGGCGGCGCACCGTCAGTTGGTGCAGTTGGCAGGCACAGCGATAGGGGAAGGTTTTGCTCTGCACCGAGGCGATTTCAAACTTATGCGTGCGGCTGGCGGGGACTTGCAGCACGCTTTCCATCATCCAGCGCCACTCTTTACCGTGTGGCGCAACGCGGCCAAACCGACGAAATACCAGTAAGTGAGCCAGTTCATGAGGCACCACTTCGTCGATAAATGTCTGTTTGTTTTCCAACAGTAATACCGGATTCAGGCGAATTTCCCAGGATTGTAGGTAAGCGCTACCGGCGCTAGTACCGCGTTGGTAATAGTTGATTTTTGGCTCTGGATGTTGGGTTCCCAGATGCTGGTTGGCAAGTTGCAGCTTCTGGCGTAGACACTGCATAACCCCTTGTTGCAGGGCGATAGGAATTCTTTGTGAGCTCATAGAGCGGAAGAATAGTGTGACGGAAACGCAGATGCAAGCGACCCGTTCAGCCTTGAGCGCACGAATTACACATTATATAATTATATTATATGTTTTTATATAATGAATGGCGAAATTGCAGGGCGTAACATGAGTAGCAAAGACACATTGAGTCTGAATCTGATGAGCATGGGAGCGGCTGAAGCCTGCGGTACCTTGCGTATGCTGGCAAACGAAGACCGTTTGTTATTGCTGTGCCAAATCAGTCAGGGGGAAAAATCCGTTGGTGAGCTGGAAACCTTGCTGAATATTCATCAACCGACCCTTTCCCAGCAGCTTGGGGCTTTGAGAAACGAAGGGCTGGTGACGACGCGAAGGGAAGGGAAACGTATTTATTACTCCATCGCAGATCGACGGATTCTGGCGATTTTACACACGCTATATGAGCTTTACTGTCCAAAAGAAGGAGAGGGGATTCATGAACATTGATTGGATGAATTTTACACCGTATTCGGCTGCGGCGGGAGGAATAATATTAGGCTGCTCCGTGGCGTTATTTTGGGTATTCAACGGAAAAATTACGGGGATCAGTGGTATTTTTGGCGGCTTATTAGCAGGGAAAAAGGGGGATATCAGTTGGCGATTGGCGTTCCTGATTGGCCTGATTGCTTCCCCGTTAGTTTATGCCTTGTTTTTACCTTTGCCAGCGATTCGGATTGATGCCGATATCGGAACACTGGTAGCCGCGGGGTTATTGGTTGGTATCGGCACCCGCTATGGTTCGGGCTGCACCAGCGGCCATGGCGTCTGTGGCTTATCGCGTTTTTCCCTGCGTTCGCTGGCGGCGACCTTGAGTTTCATGCTGGGCGGTTTTTTCACGGTGTGGCTAATTCGCCACGTATTGGTATAGATAAGGCAGGAAAATGAAACAGTTCTTTTCTCTATTGGCCGGACTGATTTTTGGGCTGGGACTGATTGTCGCAGGTATGGCAAATCCGGCTAAAGTGCTTGGTTTTCTCGATATTAGCGGCCTGTGGGATCCGTCTTTAGGGCTGGTGATGGCCGGAGCCATTCTGGTAGGCACATTAGCCTTTTTCCTGACTCGTAAGCGCTCTGTAAGTCTGTTGGGGCTCCCGATGCAGTTGCCGACGGCAACGCAAATCGATCGGCGCTTGATTGGTGGCAGCCTGCTATTTGGGGTTGGTTGGGGATTAGCGGGTATTTGCCCTGGCCCTGCGCTGGTATTAGTCGGTGCCGGTGTGGGAAAGGGCATGATCTTCGCATTGGCGATGGTGGTGGGAATGATGATTTTTAGCCTGACTGAACGAGTCAGAGCCCATCGTCAGGCATAAAAAACCCCGGAAACCGGGGTTTTAACTTGATGCGCGAAAGGTCTGAAACTTATTTCAGGCCAGCCGCATCACGCAGCAGTTCGGCTTTGTCGGTCGCTTCCCAAGGGAAGTGCTCACGGCCAAAGTGACCATAGGATGCGGTTTCACGGTAGATTGGTTTCAGCAGATCCAGCATCTTAATCAGGCCGTATGGACGCAGGTCGAAGAACTCGCGAACCAGCAGAGTCAGTTGCTCTGGAGCCACTTTCTCTGTACCAAAGGTTTCCACCATGATGGAAGTCGGTTCTGCTACGCCGATAGCGTAAGAAACCTGAATTTCGCAGCGATCGGCCAGGCCGGCAGCAACGATGTTTTTCGCTACATAACGCGCAGCGTATGCCGCTGAACGGTCAACTTTGGACGGATCTTTACCAGAGAATGCACCGCCACCGTGACGAGCCATGCCGCCGTAAGTATCAACGATAATTTTACGACCGGTCAGACCGCAGTCGCCCATTGGGCCACCGATGACAAAACGGCCGGTTGGGTTGATGAAGAATTTGGTATTCGCAGAAAGCCATTCAGCAGGGAGAACCGGCTTGATGATTTCTTCCATAACCGCTTCTTGCAGGTCTTTTTGCGCGATGTCTTCAGAATGCTGAGTAGACAGGACAACCGCATCAATTCCGACAATTTTGTTGTCTTCGTATTGGAAAGTCACCTGGCTTTTTGCATCTGGACGCAGCCAAGGCAGCGTACCGTTTTTACGCACTTCAGACTGACGCTGAACCAAACGGTGCGCGTAAGTAATAGGTGCTGGCATCAGTACATCGGTTTCGTTACTGGCGTAGCCAAACATCAGGCCCTGATCGCCAGCGCCTTGCTCCAACGGATCGGCACGGTCAACGCCCTGATTGATATCAGGGGATTGCTTACCGATAGCGCTCAGAACGGCACAAGAGTTCGCATCAAAACCCATTTCGGAATTAACGTAACCAATCTCACGGATGGTATTACGCGTAATTTCTTCAATATCTACCCATGCGCTGGTGGTGATTTCACCGCCAACCATGACCATGCCGGTTTTGACATAGGTCTCACAGGCGACTCGCGCCTTAGGATCTTGCTCCAGAATTGCGTCAAGTACGGCGTCGGAAATCTGGTCGGCAATTTTATCAGGATGTCCTTCGGAGACGGATTCTGATGTGAAAAGGTGTTTAGCCATTTTATTCTTTACCTTGGTATTCGGATGAAAAATCACTGCATAGCATTGAGGGGCGAGTCGGTGGTGCATATCAATACGCTCGCTTCCTGACTCTGGCGTCCTGTAACGCCCCCCTTAGGCAAAGCCTCAAGCAGTCATTAAAAAAACAGAGCCTGTAGCGGCCTATAATCCTATTCCATATTTGTAGTATGGACGGATTAACATCTGGACGTCTATTTTAGGTCACCTTTCAGCTTCATTACCAGCCCTTTTTAACATCAGATAACGCTTAGTGAGCTTTGGCGGCAAATTTTTTACCTATTGAAACAGTTGTTCGGCCATTTTCATTTTGCATTTTCTCTCTGTTCTAGGTATAAACTGCGCGCGCAGCTTATTTGATACGCAATGATGAAGATGGCATAGAATGGCATTGGCTCATTGTTTAATGGCGAGAGTTGGCGGTGAAAATCCTGTCAGCGACATTGGCATTATCAGCGGCGTCATCAAACTGTTACTTTATCTTGTTTATTAATAAGTCTTGTTCGTTCAATCGTGAACGACATGCGTGGAGGTGGTTGGATTAATGATCCGTTGTCTACTGGTTGCTGCACATCAACAGCTGCGTCGTTCTGACGTTCAATCCCCCCTTGCAACCTTCCTTTCTTGTATACCATCAACCCGATGTTACACCCATATGGGTGCCACTCAGGATTCGCGGGCAGGTTAACGGTCGCCTGAAGTACTGAATCCGGTTCGCCAGCCGTCTGTTTTTCAGATTTGGGCTGCATCCGATTCACGAAATCTCAATACGTATGTGTCGTTAAACGTATTTTACATTTAAACGTGTTTTACAATTATCTGAGTGATAACTCGCGGTCGTGCGGCGCTTTATTAGCGTATTATTCCTCCTAAAGGGTGCGCACACGGGTTGTCCTTGCAGGTTGTAGCTGCGATAGTGACTGACTTTATCGTCAGTATCGCAATAGAGGCGAATTATGTCTGATGATAACTTGATTGGCCGTCCGTCTACTGCGGGCGCACATGTTTCTTTACGCTCCATGCAGGAGGTTGCCATGAATGATCGTAATGCCAGCAAGATGCTGCGCACTTATAACGTCGCCTACTGGGGCGGGAACTACTTTGACGTCAATGAATTAGGCCATATCAGCGTTTGCCCTGATCCGGACGTCCCCCAGGCACGTGTCGATCTGGCGCAACTGGTCAAGGATATGCAAGAACAGCGCGGGCAGCGTTTACCGGCTTTGTTCTGTTTCCCACAGATTTTACAGCACCGCCTGCGTTCCATTAACGCAGCGTTTGAGCGTGCGCGTAACGAATTTGGCTATCAAGGCAACTACTTCCTGGTTTACCCGATTAAGGTTAATCAGCACCGCCGGGTGATAGAATCGCTGGTGAATTCCGGTGAACCTTTGGGTCTGGAAGCCGGCTCCAAAGCAGAAATGATGGCGGTACTGGCTCACGCGGGCATGACTCGCTCCGTGATTGTCTGTAATGGTTACAAAGACCGTGAATATATCCGTCTGGCACTGACCGGCGAAAAACTGGGCCATAAAGTGTATCTGGTCATCGAAAAGATGTCAGAAATCAAAATGGTACTGGAAGAAGCAGCACGTCTGGACGTGGTGCCGCGCCTAGGTGTTCGCGCTCGTCTGGCGTCTCAGGGGTCAGGTAAATGGCAGGCCAGCGGCGGTGAGAAATCCAAATTCGGTTTATCCGCAACTCAGGTTCTGCAACTGGTAGAAATGCTGCGTGAAGCCAACAGTCTGGATAGCCTGCAACTGTTGCACTTCCATTTGGGGTCGCAGCTTTCCAATATCCGCGATATCTCAACCGGCGTGCGTGAATCTGCTCGCTTCTACGTCGAACTGCATAAGCTGGGCGTAAACATCCAGTGCTTCGATGTGGGCGGCGGTTTGGGCGTGGATTACGAAGGAACGCGTTCTCAGTCCGATTGCTCTGTGAACTACGGTTTGAACGAATACGCCAACAACGTGATTTGGGGTATCGGCGATGCCTGTAATGAACACGGTTTGCCGCATCCAACGGTGATTACTGAGTCTGGTCGTGCGGTTACCGCGCATCATACCGTGCTGGTTTCCAACGTTATCGGCGTGGAACGCAATGAATTCAGTGAACCTCAGGCACCGGCCGAAGATGCGCCACGCGCACTGGAAAGCCTGTGGGATACTTGGCAGGAAATGCAGAAACCAGAAAGCCGTCGTTCTCTGCGTGAATGGCTGCACGATAGCCAGATGGATTTGCACGATGTGCATACCCAATACGCGCACGGCATGCTGGATCTGACGCAGCGCGCCTGGGCTGAACAACAGTACCTGACTATCTGCAATATGATTCAGGAACAGTTGGATCCGAGCAATCGCGCACACCGTCCGATTATCGACGAGCTGCAAGAACGTATGGCGGACAAACTGTACGTCAACTTCTCGCTGTTCCAGTCGATGCCAGACGCCTGGGGTATTGATCAACTGTTCCCGGTTCTGCCGCTAGAAGGTTTGGATAAGCCACCGGAGCGTCGTGCGGTGTTGCTGGATATCACCTGTGATTCAGACGGTACTATCGATCATTACGTGGACGGCGACGGTGTGGCTACCACGTTGCCAATGCCTCCGTACGATCCGGAAAACCCGCCAGCGCTGGGCTTCTTTATGGTGGGCGCTTATCAGGAAATTCTGGGCAACATGCACAACCTGTTCGGTGATACGGCCGCAGTTGATGTCTATGTTTATCCTGATGGCACCGTGAACGTGGAACAAACCGACGAAGGCGACACCGTGGCAGATATGCTGGCTTACGTGCAGCTAGACCCGGAAAAACTGCTGAATCACTTCCGCGATCAGGTCAAAGAAACCGATTTGGCCCCAGAACTGCAAGCCCAGTTCCTGGAAGAGTTTGAATCTGGTCTGTATGGCTACACTTATCTTGAAGACGAGTAATTCTTGAAGGTGAGTCCCAGTTAACTGGCTTGTCAGGCATTATCTTAAGGGCAGACTTCGGTCTGCCCTTATTGTTTCCCCTCCATATCTATTCTCTGCTGCGAACAACCATTTTCCTCCGTTATGCGCAAAATCGACCACACTAAGATCGATAGGCCGAACAGTACCCCTTGAAATAAATGGGCTTCCTGAGAATAAATGGAGCGATAACATGAGCTGGCTGAATGTGTGCAAAGTGTCTTACGTCAAACCAGATTCGCCGTTCTCCGCCAGCGTGGGGGATAAACGAATTGGGATTTATATTATTGATGGCGAATATTTTGCGATGGATGATATTTGCCCTCACGCAAATGCGTTACTCAGTCCGGGATTTTTTGATGAGGGCACTATTGAGTGCCTGTTACACGGGGCGGTGTTTGACGTGAGAAGCGGGAAATGTCTACGTGAGCCGGGAGATCGCGATCTACAAACTTATCCGGTGCGGATTGACGGTGGGCAGATTCAGGTGGAAATCGATGAAAATTAATCGATAAAAGTTAGTTGATATAAACCAGTCGATGAAAATTGAAAGAAGAAAAAACGCCCGCGATTTACGGGCGTAGTAGAAATGATTGATACCAATTAGCTTACTGGCCGCTGGTAATACGCTCACGAATATGATCGGCGCGTGCCTGAGAAGCCGGGTGATCGTCAAACAGGCTGCTGCCTCGCCCACCTTCCATTTTTGCCAGTTTTTCGAAACTGGTGACCAAACCGTTCGGATCGATACCGCGTTTTTTCAGCAGTTCAAAGGAATAATCATCGGCTTCACTTTCTTGTTTCTGCGAGAACTGGGCGTTCACCAGTTTTTCTCCAATATCCGCAAGTTGGGACTGAGACAGGGAAGTGGCAATACCGCCAGCGGAAGACGCTGCGGTACGCAGGGCGGTGGTGCCATAAGCAACCTGCATGGCTTTACGGGTATGCCCTAAAGCGACGTGGCCCATTTCGTGGCCCAAAACCCCTTCCACTTCGTTGTCAGTCATCATATCCATCAGGCCGCTGTATACGCGAATACAACCGTTCGCCATCGCCCAGGCATTGACGTCTTTGGTCACATAAACCTTATAGTTGGCTGGTGTTCCATTGATATTGTCGCCGAGGGCTGCGGAAATTTTTGCCAGACGCTTGCTGTATTCGCTGTCAGCTGGCGCGATTTGCGCCTTTTGATCCATTTCTGCACAGGATTTATCGCTGAGCGTTCTGACATCGGTATCACTTAGCGTTGCAGCCTGAAACGCCTGTGCGCCAGATTGCATCAGGCCTTCGGTGTTCATATTCTGACACCCACTTAGCAGCGCGGTGATACTCAAAGCCATCAACGAAGTACGAATGTTCATAACGCCTTATTTCCTGTAGTTATGCATTATTATGCTGTTCAGCATGGTTTTGCCGTTCAATAATTTTTAAGGTTTAATCCGTTCTAATCAATTCAGTTTCAATCAATATAGTTTTACGTTTCAATCAATATAGTTCGACAGTTCAATTAATCTGGGTTCATTGCTACATTACAGCAATTGCATTAATAGCTGTTGCATCAGTGCGGCTTCCACTACCCTAGCTCGCAATACTGACGCTTGATATAGCTACCTGAAGGTAGCGAAGGTAACGTGCAATCAGCGATAGAGCTATAGCTTTATTCTGAAAATCCAGCAAATTCGGCTGTGCCGTCATGGAAGTTGCCTTCATTTGTTTTTAGTGATTGCCGTTTCAATGTCTAGTCTGAGAAAATGATAGACTTGAACGCTTTTTAAATCCGACCTGGAGTAAAACATGACCTCTCGTAAAGAGCTTGCCAACGCGATCCGCGCCCTTAGCATGGACGCCGTGCAGAAAGCGAATTCCGGCCACCCCGGAGCCCCTATGGGTATGGCAGATATTGCCGAAGTCCTGTGGCGTGATTACCTGAACCATAATCCAACTAACCCACACTGGGCTGACCGCGACCGCTTTGTGCTGTCTAACGGCCACGGCTCCATGTTGATCTACAGCTTGTTGCACCTCACCGGTTACGACTTGCCGATGGAAGAGCTGAAAAACTTCCGTCAGTTACATTCTAAAACTCCGGGCCACCCGGAATATGGCTACACCGAAGGTGTAGAAACCACGACCGGCCCTCTGGGTCAGGGTATTGCTAACGCCGTTGGTTTTGCCATTGCCGAACGTACTCTAGGCGCGCAGTTCAACCGCCCAGGTCACGATATTGTTGACCACCACACCTACGCCTTTATGGGTGACGGCTGCATGATGGAAGGCATTTCTCACGAAGTGTGCTCTCTGGCCGGCACCATGAAATTGGGCAAACTGACTGCATTCTACGATGACAACGGCATCTCCATTGATGGTCATGTTGAAGGCTGGTTCACCGATGATACCGCAGCGCGTTTCGAAGCTTACGGCTGGCATGTGGTTCGTCATGTAGACGGTCATAACCCTGACTCCATCAAAGCGGCAATCGAAGAAGCACGTAAAGTTACCGATAAGCCTTCATTGTTGATGTGCAAAACCGTTATCGGTTTCGGTTCACCAAACAAAGCGGGCACCCATGATTCCCACGGCGCGCCTTTGGGCGCTGCGGAAGTGGCTGCAACTCGTGACGCGCTGGGCTGGAAATACCCTGCCTTTGAAATTCCACAAGATATCTACGCGGCCTGGGATGCTAAAGAGGCGGGCAAAGCGAAAGAGGCTGCCTGGAACGAGAAGTTTGCGGCCTATGAGAAAGCCTACCCAGAACTGGCTGCCGAGTTCAAACGTCGCGTAAGCGGTGAGCTGCCAGCTAACTGGGAAACTGAATCCAAGAAATTCATCGAGCAATTGCAGGCAAACCCAGCCAATATCGCTAGCCGTAAAGCATCACAAAATGCGCTTGAAGCTTTCGGTAAAGTGTTACCTGAGTTCCTGGGCGGCTCTGCTGACCTGGCACCAAGTAACTTGACCATGTGGTCTGGCTCTAAGGCTCTGAACGATGATATCGCCGGTAACTACATCCATTACGGTGTGCGCGAATTCGGTATGTCCGCCATCATGAACGGTATTGCTCTGCACGGCGGCTTTATCCCTTACGGCGCAACTTTCCTGATGTTCGTGGAATACGCACGTAACGCAGTGCGCATGGCTGCTCTGATGAAAATCCGCAGCATCTTCGTTTATACCCATGACTCTATCGGTCTGGGTGAAGACGGCCCGACCCATCAGCCGGTTGAGCAAATGGCAAGCCTGCGCGTAACGCCAAACATGAGCACATGGCGTCCATGCGATCAGGTCGAGTCAGCGGTAGCCTGGCAGTACGCTCTGGAGCGTAAAGACGGCCCAAGCGCACTGATCTTCTCCCGTCAAAACCTGGCTCAGCAGCCGCGTGATGCAGCACAGTTGGCTAACATCGCCAAAGGTGGTTATATCCTGAAAGACTGCGCTGGTCAGCCTGAACTTATCTTCATCGCGACCGGTTCTGAAGTTGAACTGGCGGTTGCCGCAGCGGATCAACTGACTGCCGCAGGCCGTAAAGTTCGCGTTGTTTCTATGCCATCTACCGATGCGTTTGATAAGCAAGACGCGGCTTACCGTGAATCTGTCCTGCCAGCGGCGGTTAGCGCTCGCGTTGCGGTAGAAGCCGGTATTGCGGATTACTGGTACAAATACGTCGGCCTGAACGGCGCTGTCGTTGGTATGACCAGCTTCGGGGAATCTGCTCCAGCAGATCTGCTGTTTAAAGAGTTCGGCTTCACCGTTGAGAACGTAGTAGCGAAAGCTCAGGCGCTGTTGAAATAACAGACGCTGTTCTCAAGGTGTAAAAGGGAAGGTATCCCTCGGTAATATCGATGTTAAAAGGTCGCTTCTGCGGCCTTTTTTTTGCCTGTTTTTCGCCAGAAAAGGGGGGATATGTGCCCTTTATCAGCAAGATATTCCCTTTGTACCTCGTTTGGTTTATTCTGGCTGAAGCGTTTCAGTTGTGATTCATTATCAAGGCCTGTCGGGAATAATTTGCATAATGCCGACAGCATGATTATCTGAAATGTGATAAAACGATGAATATCAGGCCACGTGCTACAGTACTCTATGGGGTTGCATGAAGATAACCATAAAACAGGGAGTAACATGACAATCCGCATAGCGATAAATGGCTTTGGGCGTATTGGTCGTAGTGTATTGCGTGCGCTGTATGAGTCGGGCCGTCGGGCAGAAATTTCAGTGGTTGCCATTAATGAACTGGCAAACGCGGAAGGCATGGCTCATCTGCTTAAATATGATTCCAGCCATGGCCGTTTCGCTTGGGATGTTCGTCAGGAATGTGACAAGCTCTACGTTGGGGACGATGTTATCCGGCTGGTACATCAGCCAGAAATAGCGCAGTTACCTTGGCATGAGCTGGGAGTCGATGTAGTTTTGGATTGCAGCGGCGTGTACGGTTCCCGAGAAGATGGCGAGGCGCATTTGGCCTCTGGTGCCAAAAAGGTACTGTTTGCTCATCCGGGTAGCCATGATTTGGATGCCACCGTGGTCTATGGTGTAAACCATCAGGATCTGCGCGCAGAGCATCGGATTGTTTCCAACGCGTCTTGCACTACCAACTGTATCATTCCCGTTATTAAACTGTTGGACGAGGCTTACGGCATCGAATCCGGCACTGTCACTACCATCCATTCTTCGATGAACGATCAGCCGGTTATTGATGCCTATCATCAGGATTTACGGCGCACCCGAGCCGCCAGTCAATCGATTATTCCGGTTGATACCAAGCTGGCTGCGGGCATTACCCGTATTTTTCCGAAGTTCTGCGACAGGTTTGAAGCGATATCGGTGCGAGTGCCGACGATCAACGTAACGGCGATCGATCTGAGCGTCAGTGTGAGCAGTTCGGTGAAGGTGACTGAGGTCAACCAGCTTTTGCAAAAGGCGGCAATGGGTTCATTTCGTGGTATAGTTGACTATACGGAATTACCATTGGTGTCGACCGATTTTAACCACGATCCGCACAGTGCTATCGTTGATGGCACCCAAACACGGGTCAGTGGGCAGCACCTGATTAAGACTCTGGTGTGGTGCGATAACGAATGGGGCTTTGCCAATAGAATGTTGGATACGACATTGGCAATGGCCGACAGCGGTTTCTAATACGGCGGGTTAATTCAAGGGATTACCCTGAGTTGACCTACTGATAAGCAACTTTAAAGAGAATCAACGAGAGGATTCACCATGTCTGTAATTAAGATGACCGATCTGGATCTAGCTGGCAAACGCGTGCTGATCCGTGCGGATCTCAATGTTCCGGTAAAAGATGGCAAAGTGACTTCCGATGCGCGTATCCGTGCATCCCTGCCGACTATCGAAGCGGCGCTGAAGCAAGGCGCTAAAGTAATGGTTACCTCTCACCTGGGTCGTCCGACCGAAGGCGAGTACAACGAAGAGTTCTCTCTGTTGCCGGTAGTTAACTACCTGAAAGACAAATTGTCTTCTCCGGTACGTTTGGCTAAAGATTACCTGGATGGCGTTGAAGTGGCTGCCGGTGAGCTGGTGGTTCTGGAAAACGTTCGCTTTAACAAAGGCGAGAAGAAAGACGACGAAACCCTGTCTAAAAAATACGCCGCCCTGTGTGACGTTTACGTGATGGATGCCTTCGGCACCGCTCACCGTGCACAGGCTTCTACTCACGGCGTTGGTAAATTTGCGCCTATCGCCTGTGCCGGTCCGCTGCTGTCAGCTGAACTGGAAGCACTGGGTAAAGCGCTGGGTAACCCAGCTCGTCCGATGGTGGCTATCGTTGGCGGTTCTAAAGTTTCTACCAAACTGACTGTATTGGGCGCGCTGTCTAAAATTGCTGACCAGCTGATTGTGGGTGGCGGTATCGCGAACACCTTCGTGGCTGCTCAAGGCAACAACGTAGGTAAATCCCTGTACGAAGCTGATTTGATCCCAGAAGCCAAACGTCTGTTGGAAACCTGCAATATCCCGGTTCCTACCGATGTACGCGTAGCGACCGAGTTCTCTGAAACTGCGACCGCGACGCTGAAACCAGCAACTGAAATCAAAGACGATGAACAAATCCTGGATCTGGGCGACGTGTCCGCTGAACGTCTGGCCGAGATTCTGAAAAACGCCAAAACCATTCTGTGGAATGGTCCGGTTGGCGTGTTCGAGTTCCCTAACTTCCGTAAAGGAACCGAGATCGTGGCTCGCGCCATCGCTGAGAGCGAAGCATTCTCTATCGCTGGCGGTGGCGACACTCTGGCAGCAATCGATCTGTTCGGTATTGCTGACCAAATCTCTTACATCTCTACCGGCGGTGGTGCATTCCTCGAATTCGTGGAGGGCAAAAAACTGCCAGCAGTAGTGATGCTGGAAGAGCGCGCTAAGCAGTAATTTAGATGACGGGGGGCGAAAGCCGCCCGTTTCGCTATTTCGCTGCTGTCGGTAGCCGCCGACAGGTTAATCAGCGAAACCGATTCCATTTATCTTCGGCCGACGAAACAGGACAACGTAACATGTCTAAAATTTTTGATTTCGTAAAACCAGGTGTCATCACAGGTGATGACGTGCAGAAAGTGTTCGCAGTAGCTAAAGAAAACAACTTTGCTCTGCCAGCAGTAAACTGCGTGGGTACTGACTCCATTAACGCCGTGCTGGAAACAGCGGCGAAAGTGCGTGCACCAGTTATCGTTCAGTTCTCTAACGGCGGCGCTGCGTTCATCGCGGGTAAAGGCGTGAAAACTGATGTTCCACAAGGTGCTGCAATTCTGGGCGCAATCTCTGGTGCACACCATGTACATCAGATGGCTGAGCATTACGGCGTTCCTGTGATTCTGCATACCGACCACTGTGCCAAGAAATTGCTGCCATGGTTAGACGGCCTATTGGACGCGGGTGAGAAACACTTCGCGGCTACCGGCAAACCACTGTTCTCTTCTCATATGATCGACCTGTCTGAAGAGTCTCTGGAAGAAAACATCGAAATCTGTAGCAAATACCTGACTCGCATGGCGAAAATCGGTATGACTCTGGAAATCGAACTGGGTTGTACCGGCGGTGAAGAAGACGGTGTGGACAACAGTCACATGGATGCTTCTGCTCTGTACACTCAGCCAGAAGACGTTGATTACGCTTACGAAAAACTGAACGCAATCAGCCCACGCTTCACCATCGCTGCCTCTTTCGGCAACGTTCACGGTGTTTACAAGCCAGGCAACGTTAAACTGACCCCAACTATTCTGCGTGATTCTCAGGATTATGTTTCTAAAAAACATGGCCTGCCACACAACAGCCTGGACTTCGTATTCCACGGCGGTTCAGGTTCTACTGCAGAAGAAATCAAAGAAGCGGTCAGCTACGGCGTAGTGAAAATGAACATCGATACCGATACCCAGTGGGCAACATGGGACGGTATCCTGCAGTATTACAAAAAGAACGAAGGCTATCTGCAAGCTCAGCTGGGTAACCCAGAAGGCGCAGACAAACCTAACAAGAAATACTACGATCCACGCGTATGGCTCCGTGCTGCCCAGACTTCAATGATTACTCGTCTGGAACTGGCATTCAAAGAACTGAACGCGGTCGACGTACTGTAATAGCGTTCCGTTTGTATTTGCTTAAAGGCTCCTGTAGGAGCCTTTTTCTTTTCTAGCGTATCCAACGGAGAAATACCGTAATCATGGCGGTTTATCCGGTGAGTTTTAGGTAATAAGTCTGATTCTGTTGGTGTTGTTTTTCTGTCAAAGTTGGCAACCGCGCCCATAGTTCGTTACCCTCAACGGGTTAAATGCGATGCCGGTCGATGGCTGGCGGAAGTTTTTGTGCAATTTTCTCTAGGTTGGGAGAACTTCGTAGGATGATAAAAATGGAAGAGTTAAACGTCGTTGACGGCATTAATAATGCAAGCACCTGGTTGACGAACAATCAAGATTTGCTGATTCAATATGCGGTAAACCTGATTGCGGCATTATTGATTTTGATCGTTGGTTCGGTCATCGCCAAAGTGGTTTCCGGCGCGGTAAACCGGGTAATGCGTCTGCGTGGTATTGATATTACCGTCGCTGACTTTTTAGCGGCGATGGTGCGTTACAGTATTCTGGCCTTCACTATCGTTGCCGTGTTGGGACGTCTGGGCGTTCAAACCGCTTCAGTGATTGCCGTTATCGGTGCCGCCGGTTTAGCCGTAGGTTTGGCGCTGCAAGGCTCGCTGTCCAACTTTGCGGCCGGGGTGCTGCTGGTTGCCTTCCGTCCGTTCCGCGCTGGCGAATACGTTGATTTAGGCGGCGTCGCCGGTACGGTGGTGCAGGTTCAGATTTTTTCTACCACGCTGCGTACCGTAGATGACAAAATCATCGTAGTACCGAATGGTAAAATTATTGCCAACAACATCATTAATACCAGCCGAGAACCTAATCGCCGCACCGATATTACCGTTGGCGTGGCTTATGACGCTGATATCGACGTAGTTAAAAAAGTGCTGGGCGATATTATCGCTGCGGATAAGCGTATCCTGCATGATAAAGGCGTGATCGTTCGTTTAAACGAAATGGCCGCTTCTTCCCTGAATTTCACCGTTCGCGTTTGGACCACCAATGGCGATGCATTGGAGGTTTATTGGGATCTGCTGGAGAACTTCAAACGCGCTTTGGATGCCCATAATATCGGTATTCCTTTCCCGCAAATGGATGTGCATCTGCATCAGGTAGAGAAAAAAGCGGCGGAGTAATTGTGCGGTTTCTGGCAATAAATGCTTCTCAGCGGGCCGAATGGCCCGTTTTTTATTGGGCGGCTTATTCTTAACTTCTTAATTTCTTAATTTCTTAACTTCTTAACTTCTTAACGTCAATTATCTTATTTATTTCCGCGTTGATTATTAGTACGCCTTATCATGGATAAGAAATATCCATTTCCTCTGATGACTATCTCGCCGTAATATGCTCGCAATCGGTTCGCACATTAGCGGATATTATCTAAAGGGAACAACATGTTAGCCATTTTTCTTCAGGGTTTTGCTTTAAGCGCCGCGATGATTTTACCGCTGGGGCCGCAAAATGCTTTTGTGATGAATCAGGGAATTAAGCGCCAGCACCACATTATGAGCGCTGCGCTCTGCGCGCTGAGCGATATCATCCTGATTTGTGGTGGTATTTTCGGTGGTAGTGCCTTACTCAACCAATCGCCGCTGCTTTTGGCACTGGTAACTTGGGGCGGCGTGGCTTTCCTGTTGTGGTATGGCTGGGGAGCGCTGTGCGCTGCATGGCGTGGAGATATTCAGGATACGATTGAAGGCAGCAGTGTGAAAAATCGCTGGAAAATCATCGTTACTCTGCTGGCCGTAACCTGGCTCAATCCGCATGTTTATCTGGATACCTTTGTGGTGCTGGGCAGTCTGGGCGGTCAGTTATTGCCAGATGTCAGACCATGGTTCGCTTTAGGAGCGGTCAGTGCCTCTATCAGTTGGTTTTTTGCCTTGGCGTTGCTGGCCGCGTGGCTGGCTCCCTGGCTCAATCGCCCAGCGGCGCAAAGAGGGATCAATTTGTTAGTCGGCGGTGTGATGTGGTTTATTGCCTTTCAGTTGGCTAAACAAGGCCTGAGTTTTTGATTTTTTATCACTATTCTGAATTCTTCATGGCAAAAGATGTGCTAGCTTTGTTAGGTTACTGAATTAACTAAGCGACAAAATAATTGTGCATGATTCCGGTCGTCAGTAAGAGTAATTAACTGCAAAGAAGCTTGCTCTTAGGTGTAATTGACTGATAAACCGTTCTTCGCAGCGATTTTTCGTATCGGCATATTTTTAGGAGGCACCGTGAAGTTAAAGACCTTGGCTTTGGCCGCAATGATGGGATTAGGAACGTTACCTTTGGCTTCGCAGGCCGCTGAGCTGCCGGAAGGGCCGCACGTTGTGACTTCAGGAACCGCCAGCGTTGACGCTACGCCGGATATTGCCAATTTGGCGATTGAAGTTAGCGTAACCGCCAAAGACGCCGCAGAAGCGAAGAAACAGGTTGATACTCGTGTGGCTCAATATTTTGATTTTCTGAAGAAAAATGGTATTGAGAAGAAAGATATCAATGCGGCAAATTTGCGTACTCAGCCGGAATACGACTACAAGAAAACCGGCGAAGCAGTACTGAAAGGTTACCGGGCGGTGCGCCAGGTTCAGGTTACTCTACGTCAGTTGGATAAACTGAACGAGTTGCTGGACGGCGCGCTCAAATCGGGTTTGAATGAAATTCGCGCCGTTGAATTAGGGGTAGCGAATCCAGAGACTTACCGTGAGCAGGCGCGTAAGAAAGCCATCGATAACGCGATTTCTCAGGCCGGTTCTCTAGCTCAGGGCTTTAAAGCTACTCTGGGGCCGGTGTACAGTATTCGTTATCGCGTGGCCAACTACCAGCCCATGCCGGTAGCGCGCATGTATAAAAGTCCGGAAGCGGGCATGGCAAGCGATGCTGCCCAAACTTATGAGCAGCAGACCATTCACTTTGACGATCAGGTCGACGTGGTATTCCAACTGAATCCGGCGAAATAAAACCGCGAAACTAATCCTGCCGTAATACCTGACGCCCATGTGATAACAGGGCGTCAGTCACTTTTCGCATTGTCCGGCTTTCTGGCGCAAAGCGATGCCAGTACAGCATCCGGCGCTGTAATAATCCCGGCGTCAGATCGATAAGCTCTCCCGACTCCAGCTCTTTCTCAATCTGCAAGTGCGGAATCATACAACAGGTGGTGCCTTGGCGCGCCAGTTGTACAAAGGCTTCCGAAGAATTAACGATGTGGCAAGGGACGCTACCCGGCGATAAATCAAAATTCTGCTGTAAAAATGCCTGATGCATATCGTCCAGATGGTCAAAGGCGACCGCTGGTGCTTTGAGTAACGCCGGACGAGTCACGCCGTTGGGGAAGTAACGCTCGGCAAAGCTTTTTGAGGCAACGAACAGGTAATCCAGCGCACCCAATTGATCCACCAGACAGCTTGGTAAAGGCTGCGGTTGGATACTCACAGCGCCAACGACTTCGCCGCGACGCAGACGTTCCTGCGTTCGGGTTTCATCTTCTACCTGTAAATTCAATCGAATAGGCGAATCCGCCAGTACCGGTTTTAGCGCAGGAAGCAACCAGGTTGCCAAGCTGTCGGCGTTAACCGCCAGAGACAGTAGCAGCGGCGTATCCACGGTGTTGTCGTTACCCAGCCATTCTTCTTCCAGCAATTCAACCTGATGCAAGAGCGCCAGCAGACGCTGCCCCTGCTCCGTTGGGCGTGGAGGCACGGTACGTACTAATAATGGCTGACCGAACAGGTTTTCCAACTGTTTAATACGTTGAGATACCGCCGATTGGGTGATGCAAAGTTTTTGTGCCGCGCGCTCAAAGCCGCGTTCACGGATCACCGCGTCCAGCGCTTGCAGCGTTCGGTAGTCTGGGCGTTTCATCGGAGTAATCTCTCCAAAATAAGTTTAATAAGGCACTATGCCACAGTTTATCTATTTTGCTGCGGCAAAAATCAACGGAAATTCAGCGGTTGTGCGGGAACATATCTGTGATCCAGAGTGGATTAATACCATCTGAGTCAGGCTTAATTGGCGAGATTTCCCTCCCGCATGTTCTATAATAGCGACAGGTTTTCATATTATTAATAGGCAGTGAAATGACCATGACTCAGGACGAACTTAAAAAAGCAGTGGGTTGGGCAGCATTGGATTATGTCAAACCAGACACCATCGTTGGCGTCGGCACCGGCTCAACTGCGGCACATTTTATCGATGCCTTAGGCTCGATTAAACATCAGATTAAAGGTGCAGTTTCCAGTTCTGACGCTTCAACGGCAAAACTGAAAAGTCTGGGCATCCACGTTTTTGATAGTAATGAAGTTGACGACCTGGACATCTACGTTGACGGTGCGGATGAAATCAACGGCCATATGCAGATGATTAAAGGCGGTGGCGCGGCGCTGACCCGCGAAAAAATCATTGCAGCTATTGCGCGTAAATTTATCTGTATCGTAGATGCGTCTAAACAGGTTGATGTGTTGGGGAAATTCCCCTTACCGGTTGAAGTGATTCCAATGGCTCGTTCTTACGTGGCGCGCGAGTTGGTCAAACTGGGCGGCTTGCCGGAATATCGCCAGAATGTTGTGACGGATAATGGCAACGTAATCTTGGACGTACATAATCTGGATATTCTGGATGCCATTGCGTTAGAAAATAAAATCAACGGTATTGCTGGCGTGGTCACCGTGGGTCTGTTTGCTAACCGTGGTGCAGACGTGGCTTTGGTCGGTACCGCAGATGGCGTGAAAACAATCACTGCTCAATAAGCCTTACTGGTTAAAATAGGTCATCGGGATGACGTTTTCGCGTTATCCCGAGTATTTTTTGCGATTAATCATCTTTTCTTTAAAAGGTTAAATTTAGTGACATATGTCACATTGATGTTCTCTATTCCATTAACCTGCCGTTAACTTGCTGTTACACAGTGTTTTCTTCCGCAAAACTCCTGCCTGAGTGAAATTTGTGTTGAACCCCAGGCAATCGTTTGTATTGATGCCGCCGTAATATTTGTTATGTTGACTGGGTGCTAGCCAGATTCATAGACAAAGGCAGCCGCATCTGAAGTCTGAAAATAGGGTTGGGGAAATGGCAAAAGTATCACTGGAAAAAGACAGAATTAAGTTTCTGTTAGTAGAAGGGGTTCACCAAAGCACGGTTGATAATCTTCGTGCGGCCGGATATAGCAATATCGAATACCATAAAGGTGCCTTAGACACAGAATCATTGAAAGAATCGATTCGTGATGCTCACTTTATCGGTTTAAGATCGCGTACTCATCTGACGGAAGAAGTTTTTGCTGCGGCAGAGAAATTGGTCGCGGTTGGCTGTTTCTGTATCGGCACTAATCAGGTTGATTTAAACGCGGCGACCAAACGCGGCATTCCGGTATTCAATGCGCCGTTCTCCAACACCCGCTCCGTCGCTGAAATGGTGTTAGGCGAGCTGTTGCTCATGTTCCGTGGCATTCCTGCGGCTAACGCCAAAGCCCACCGCGGCGAATGGCACAAACTGGCCGCTGGCTCCTATGAAGCGCGTGGCAAAAAACTGGGTATCATTGGTTACGGTCATATCGGTACCCAGCTTGGTATTCTGGCCGAAAGCCTGGGTATGAAAGTCTTTTTCTATGATATCGAAAACAAGCTGCCGCTGGGCAATGCTCAACAGGTTCGCCATCTTTCTGATTTGCTGAACATGAGCGATGTGGTCAGCCTGCACGTGCCGGAAACTCGCTCGACCCGCAATATGATGGGCGCAGAGCAATTAGCGCTAATGAAGCCCGGCGCGCTGCTGATCAACGCTTCTCGCGGCACCGTGGTCGATATTCCAGCGCTGTGTGATGCCTTGGCTAGCAATCATATTGCCGGTGCGGCAATAGATGTATTCCCGACCGAACCTGCAACCAACAGCGATCCGTTTAATTCACCGCTGTGTGAATTTGATAACGTGCTGCTGACTCCGCATATCGGCGGCTCAACGCAAGAAGCGCAAGAGAATATCGGCGATGAAGTGGCGGGGAAACTGGCTAAGTATTCCGATAACGGCTCCACGCTTTCGGCGGTTAATTTCCCAGAGGTTTCCCTGCCTGCTCACGGTGACAATGCCAGCCGTTTGCTACATATTCATGAAAACCGTCCGGGTATTCTGACCAGCATTAACCAGATTTTTGCCGAGCAGGGAATCAACATTGCAGCGCAGTACCTGCAAACCAGCTCGGAAATTGGTTATGTGGTGATCGATGTGGAAACTCAGGGCACCGATAGGGCTGAAACGGCTCTGCAATTAATGAAGGCGATTCCGGGGACTATTCGCGCCCGTTTGCTCTACTAACCATCGATACCCTTCATCTTTTGCGTCGTAGAGGCGAAGTCTATTGGATGAAATGGCGGTTTATTCAATTTATCGGTATCAGCAGATGCCGATAAATTTTAAATAATTCAGTCACTACCAGCGCCATACCTGAGATGGCGTAATAATTTCCGGCAGCGGAATATCCCAGTGTTCCACGGGTAAATCGTCCACTAACTGGCAGTCATGAGCTAGCCCGATAGGGTAGGGGCCATTGTGTTGCCAGTATTGTAAAGTTCTATCGTAAAATCCGCCGCCCATTCCTAAACGTTGTCCGTGACGATCAAACGCCACCAGTGGCGTAATGATGATATCCAACTCAGAAAGTGGCAAAACCTCTCTAACATCCAACTGTGGCTCACGAATTTTTAGCCGATTCAGTACTAACGGCGTTTCCGGCGCGTAGCGTAAAAACAATAAATTGCCGCGGCTGAACGGGTGTAAAACCGGAAGATACACCTGTTTTTTCTGCTGCCAGAGCAACTGAATAATAGGTTGGGTGTTGAGTTCACCGTCGAAAGAGAGAAATAGCGCAATGCTGCGAGCTTGCTGAATTCGGGGATGACGCTGGATTTGTTGGCTGGCGAGCCGGGCAGAATTGTATTGTTGTTCCGGAGTTAACAAGCGTCGCCGTTGGCGGATGTCGTTTCTGATTTGTTGCCGTAAAGGACCGTGCTGGGGATCGAAAGGCATAGGCTGCCTGTATTGAATCGAACTTATCGAATAACCATGATCTCACAACATCATGATTGATAAAGGGATCTCCGAGATGCCGCCGCAGGCTGTAACCCTTGAACCCTTGGTTCAAGGTGAACGCAGTGTCGCTACCTTAAGGCTTCTCGGCGGACCGAGCATGCTCACCGGTTACGGATCACAACATTCTGTTGGTATTAAATATCGGCTCAGGGGACTGGCCCGCTGGCGAACACCTCAGAGAAATTCTTTACTCACTGTCGAATCTATCATTCAACAACGATTTATTCAAATTGTGCATCCTGACGTTCAGAGATGCGACCCTGTTCAAGCAACGCTTGTTCAATGGTCTGTTGTAACATCCTAATACGTTGCTCCATATTGGATGCATAGTCACGCGTTTTCAATCTTTCCTGAGCCAGTTCGTGACATACGTTCAATGCCGCGATAAAAACTAACTGCTCAGTATTGGTGACTCTAGTGCGAACTTTAAGATCTTGCAACCGTTGGTTAAGATCTTCTGCCGCCATGTTCAACGCATCTTGTTGTTCTGGCGGACAATTAACTCTTAACGAGCGACCAAAAATTTGAATATCTACCGGTTGTGCAGACATGCCACCTTCCTGACTAATTTCCGCGCTAGCCCTGTAACACCATAAGCAAATTGCCCTTAGTGGTCAAAGCGGGCGCCACTATATATACCTCGATACCAAGATACAACCCCTTTATAGCGTTGCGTTTTCTGGTATAGCGACTGATCTTGGTGGTAGCATAACACGAACTTATCCTGCCAACGATGATGAATACGCATGTCCATACAGAATACATTACCAACTTACCAATCTCTTGCTCAGGCGCTGAACCAGCAGGCCATCGCCCTTACTCCTGCCGAAATGCATGGCCTGATCAGCGGGATGCTGTGTGGCGGCAGTCAAGATAATGGCTGGCAAGCGCTAGTTCATGAGCTGACCAACGAAGGCGTGGCTTTCCCGCAGGCGCTAAGTCTGCCACTGCAACAATTGCATGAATCTACGCAAGAAGCGCTTGAAAACGAAGGCTTTATGTTCCAGTTGATGCTGCCGGAAGGCGATGAAATCAGCGTATTCGATCGCGCCGATGCGTTATCTGGTTGGGTTAATCACTTCTTGCTGGGATTGGGTATGCTTCAGCCTAAACTGGCTCAGGTGAAAGACGAAGTGGGCGAAGCCATTGACGACCTGCGTAATATCGCCCAGCTTGGCTACGACGAAGATGAAGATCAGGAAGAACTGGCTCAGTCTTTAGAAGAAGTCGCTGAATATGTTCGAGTTGCGGCATTGCTGTGCCATATAGAATTCACTCAGCAGAAGCCGACGGCGGTCGAGTTGCCGAAACCGACTCTGCACTAACAGCGGATTTGCGGCGCGTGGCACAGTCCATTCGCCCTGCGGGCTGCCTGGCGTGTGTTATTGCGACAGGCTGAGAGGTTTTCCCAGATTAATTGATCGTTTCTCAAACTCGATACAATAGATTTCAGGAGAAGGTAATGACTCAGCAAGAATATCAAAATCGCCGCCAGGCATTGTTGGCGAAGATGGCGCCAGCCAGTGCAGCAATTATTTTCTCCGCGCCGGAGGCCACCCGCAGCGCAGACTCCGAATATCCTTATCGTCAGAATAGCGATTTCAGCTACCTAACCGGTTTTAACGAACCTGAAGCGGTGCTGATTTTGGTGAAAAGCGATGAAACCCACAATCACAGCGTGTTGTTTAATCGGGTGCGGGATTTAACGGCGGAAATCTGGTTTGGTCGTCGCTTGGGGCAGGATGCTGCACTGGCAAAACTCGGCGTCGATCGCGCCTTGCCATTTGATGAAATTGATGAGCAACTGCACCTATTATTCAATGGGTTGGATGTGATTTATCACGCTCAGGGCGAATACGCCTATGCGGACAAAATCGTCTTTGCCGCATTGGAACAGTTGCGTAATGGTTTCCGTAAAAATCTGCGCGCTCCGGCAACGCTGACCGATTGGCGCCCGTGGCTACATGAAATGCGTTTGTTCAAATCGCCGGAAGAAATTCAAGTGATGCGACGCGCCGGCGAAATCAGCGCCTTGGCACATACTCGTGCGATGCAAAAATGCCGCCCGGGAATATTTGAATACCAGTTGGAAGGGGAAATTCTGCATGAGTTCACCCGCCACGGCGCGCGTTTCCCTGCCTATAACACCATTGTTGGCGGCGGCGAGAATGCCTGCATTCTCCACTACACCGAAAATGAATGTGAGCTGCGGGACGGGGATTTAGTACTGATTGATGCAGGCTGTGAATATCAGGGCTATGCCGGTGATATTACTCGCACTTTCCCGGTCAACGGCAAGTTCTCTCCGCCACAGCGCGCGATATATGACATAGTACTAGAGTCTATTGAAACCGCGCTGGAACTGTTCAAACCGGGCATCAGCATCCGCGAAGTGAACGATAGCGTGGTGCGAATCATGATCAGCGGACTGGTTGATTTGGGTATTCTAAAAGGCGATGTAGAGCAGCTGTTTGCCGAGCAGGCTCATCGTCCGTTCTTTATGCATGGTCTCAGTCATTGGCTGGGGATGGATGTGCATGATGTGGGCGATTATGAAACCAGCGACCGCGGACGTATTCTAAAGCCGGGAATGGTATTAACCATCGAGCCGGGTCTGTATATCGCGCCAGATGCCGATGTGCCTGTGAAATACCGAGGGATCGGCGTGCGTATCGAAGACGATATTGTAATTACCGAAACCGGCAATGAAAACCTGACGGCAAGCGTAGTGAAACGAGCAGAAGATATTGAAGCTTTAATGGCGGCGGCAAAGTAAGCGATGAGTATCATTATTGTTGGCGGTGGTATGGCCGGCGCGACGCTGGCTCTGGCGATTTCGGCATTGACCAAAGGTCAGGTCGAAGTCGCTTTGGTGGAAGCGACTGCACCTGGCGATCGCGCCCATCCGGGCTTTGATGGGCGGGCGATTGCTTTGTCGCAAGGCACTTGTCAGCAGTTGGAGCGAACCGGCATTTGGCCCGCGCTAGCGGATTGTGCCACTGCGATAACCCACGTGCAGGTCAGCGATACTGGCCACGCCGGTTTTGTTAATCTGCGTGCCGATGACTATCGGGTTCCCGCTTTAGGTAACGTTATCGAGTTGCACGACGCCGGTGAGCGTCTGTTTTCGCTGCTGGCTAAGGCTCCGGGCGTTACCCTTCATTGCCCCGCTAAGGTTGTGGATGTACAGAGAACGGTAGAACACGCCAGCGTGATACTGGATAACGGCGAGCGACTGACGGCTGAGCTATTGGTTGCTGCCGACGGTTCTCATTCCAAACTGGCCGCCGCCTGCAATATTCAGTGGCAGCAGCAGGATTATCATCAGATTGCCGTCATCGCCAATATTACGACGTCGGAAATGCCCGCAGGCCGCGCGTTTGAACGCTTTACCCGCCACGGCCCGCTGGCATTATTGCCAATGTCTGGTGGGCGTAGCTCTCTGGTATGGTGTCATCCGCAGCAAGATAGGGCCAAAGTTGACGCCTGGGACGACGTGGAATTTCTGGCTGAGCTGCAAACCGCCTTCGGCTGGCGGTTAGGAAAAATGCTGAAAGCCGGTAAACGCCACAGCTATCCACTGCGTTTATTGACCGCTTCCCGCCATATTAGCCATCGTCTGGCGCTGGTCGGCAACGCGGCGCAAACCTTGCATCCGATTGCTGGTCAGGGCTTTAACCTTGGTCTGCGAGACGTTATGTCATTGGCAGAAACTTTGACGGAAGCGACGCAGGCTGGAACTGATTTAGGCGCTTACTCCGCATTAAGCCGCTATCAAAATCGTCGTTACAAGGACCAACAGGCAACCATTGGCGTGACCGATGGGTTGATTCGTTTGTTCGCAAATAATTACGCTCCGCTGGCCGCAGGGCGTAATTTGGGGCTAATGGCGATGGAACAGATGCCAACGATGCGCGATGCTTTTGCACGACGCACTCTGGGGTGGGTTGAGCGCTAATCCACCCCATTTAGATCCTGCCGCCGCTGGTGGGCAGGTTCTTTGCCGTTTTCACGACAGGAAATAAAGTAGCATGCAATCATTTGACGTAGTTATCGCCGGCGGCGGTATGGTAGGACTGGCGCTGGCCTGTGGTTTACAGGGAAGTGGCTTAAGTATTGCCATTTTGGAGCATCATCAGCCGGAAGACGAACTCCCCGTTCCGCTGACGGGCGCACCGGAACTGCGGGTTTCTGCTATCAACGCCGCCAGTGAAAAGCTGCTTCAGCATATTGGCGTCTGGGACAGCATTCTGGTGATGCGTGCCAGTCCTTATGACGGAATGGAAGTCTGGGATCAGGACAGCTTCGGTAAAATTGCTTTCCGCGCCGATGAGTACGGTTTTAGCCATTTGGGCCATATCATTGAAAATCGAGTGATTCAGCAAGCATTATGGCAGCGCGCCAGCCAACTGCCTGATATCACTCTGCTGGCTCCGGCAAGTTTGAAGCAGGTAGCCTGGGGGGAAAGCGAGGCTTTTATTACTCTGACCGACGATCGCCTGCTCAGCGCGAGATTGGTGGTTGGTGCCGACGGCGCGAATTCGTGGCTGCGCCAACATGCGGATATTCCGCTGACCTTCTGGGATTATGGTCACCATGCACTGGTGGCGACTATTCGCACCGAAGAACCTCATCAGGCTAAGGCGAGACAGGTGTTTCACGGTGACGGTATTCTGGCATTTCTTCCGTTTAGCGAGCCAAATCTCAGTTCGATCGTTTGGTCATTAGCGCCAGAAAAAGCGGCACGACTTGCCGAATTACCGCCGGAGCAGTTTAACCGTGAGCTGGGTGTTGCCTTTGATATGCAGTTAGGCATGTGTCAGGTTGAAAGTGATAGACAAACATTTCCACTGATGGGGCGTTATGCCCGAAGCTTTGCCGCACACCGTCTGGCATTGGTCGGTGATGCCGCTCACACGGTACATCCGCTGGCCGGACAGGGCGTGAACCTGGGCTTTATGGACGCCGCGGAGCTGGTTTCGGAGCTACGTCGCTTACAGCGTCAGGGGAAAGATATCGGTCAGCACCTGTACTTACGCCGCTATGAACGTCGCCGTAAGCACAGCGCCGCACTGATGCTGGCGGGAATGCAGGGCTTCCGCGAACTGTTTTCTGGCAATAATCCGGCACAAAAACTGTTACGAGACATTGGCTTAACGTTGGCAGACTCTCTTCCCGGGGTGAAACCTAAACTGGTTCGTCAGGCAATGGGACTGAATGATATTCCCGAGTGGTTGCAACCTTAGCTGCTCGATTGAAAAAATCTAATTCCAGCACCATTTTCGCATTACATTTTCTCATGAAGTGCCGAATACCTAAAAGTTGAAACTGAGGGCTATCCGGCATTTTAGTTATATAACATCGGTATTTTTACTAATTATTTGTTAATTTTGTGTCTCTGTACGCAGTTTGCCAGTTGAAAACTCTGCACAATACCCCTGCCTTTTGTGGTTGCTGAACCGTTCACCTTGTAATTTAGCTTATGGTTCCTTTGTCGATTCAGTGATAACGTCAGGTGAAAGGTATCGTTTGCGTCTCGGTGTTTAGCCGCAATTTCACGACCGTTCACCGAAGTCTGATGATTTGGTCTGACGCAACGTTCTGTTGAGCAAGTCAGCCGGTGCCAGCGGTAAGGCCATAAATCTATTTATGAGTCTGAGTTATCTTTATCGCGTATTGGTGCCCTGAATTTCTCTTGTGTCCGGAACACTGTTTGAGTGAAAAGAGGGAAAAGATGGCAAAGCAGACTCCACTGTACGACCAGCATGTGGCGTGCGGTGCGCGCATGGTAGATTTCCATGGCTGGATGATGCCGCTGCATTATGGCTCCCAGTTAGATGAGCACCACATCGTTCGGCAAGATGCCGGTATGTTCGATGTTTCCCATATGACCATTGTTGATTTGCACGGTGCGCGTACCCGTGAATTCCTGCGTTATCTGTTGGCGAATGATGTCGCCAAACTCACCCAGCCGGGCAAAGCCCTCTATACCGGGATGCTGAATGCATCTGGTGGCGTTATCGATGATTTGATCGTCTACTTCCTCAGTGAAGATTATTTCCGTCTGGTGGTTAACTCCGCGACTCGCGACAAAGATCTGGCCTGGATCACTCAGCACGCAGAACCTTACGGCATCGATATTACCGTGCGTGACGATTTGGCGCTGGTTGCCGTTCAAGGGCCGCAGGCTCAGGAGCGCGTAGCGACTTTATTCAGCGCAGAGCAAAAACAGGCTATTGCCGACATGAAGCCATTCTTTGGCGTACAAACCGGCGACCTGTTTATTGCCACGACCGGCTACACCGGCGAAGCGGGCTATGAAATTGCCTTGCCAAAAGAGCAGGTAGTTGATTTCTGGCAGAAACTGTTAGCCGCTGGCGTGAAGCCTGCCGGTTTGGGCGCGCGGGATACCCTGCGTCTGGAAGCCGGAATGAATTTATATGGTCAGGAAATGGATGAAGGAGTTTCCCCTCTGGAAGCCAATATGGGATGGACCGTGGCCTGGCTACCGGAAGACCGCCAGTTTATTGGCCGTGAAGCGCTGGAACAGCAGCGAGCCAAAGGCACTGACAAACTGGTTGGCCTGATCATGACCGAAAAAGGCGTATTGCGTAACGAACTGCCAGTGCATTTCACCGACGATGCGGGCAACGTACACACCGGTGTGATTACCAGCGGCTCATTCTCTCCTACGCTAGGCTTTAGTATCGCTTTGGCTCGAGTACCTGCGGGTATTGGCGAGCAGGCGGTGGTGCAAATCCGCAACCGCGCTATGCCGGTTAAGGTCACCAAACCGGGTTTTGTGCGAGCAGGTAAAGCGATCGCGCTGTAATTTTCGTCTAATAATAAATCACCAATATCTTCTAAGGAGAAGGTAGCCATGAGCAATGTGCCAACAGAATTGAAGTATGCATCCTCTCACGAATGGGTTCGTGCCGATGGAGACGGTGTTTATAGCGTCGGTATTACCGAACACGCACAAGAATTACTGGGTGATATGGTATTTGTTGATCTGCCAGAAGTGGGCAGCGATGTTTCTGCCGGTAGCGACTGCGCCGTGGCTGAATCCGTTAAAGCGGCATCAGACATCTATGCGCCGATCAGCGGCGAAATCGTTGCGGTTAACACCGATCTGGAAAGCTCCCCGGAACTGGTGAACAGCGCACCTTACACCGACGGCTGGTTGTTCAGCATCAAGGCTTCTGACGAGTCAGAGCTGGATAGTCTGCTGGACGCAGACGCCTATCGCACCACGCTGGACGAATAAGAGTATCGCCCCGTTTCAGTTGCTGAGCCGGGGCTTTTTTTTGTATCGACCGACCGTATCCCGTCCCATGCTTGATTCAGGAATTTGTAGCAAATGACTCAGACTCTCAGCCAACTTGAACATAACGACGCGTTTATCCAGCGCCACATCGGTTCTAACGCCGAGCAGCAGCAAGAAATGCTGGCTACTGTAGGTGTCCGTTCGTTAAGTGCATTGATCCAGCAGATTGTTCCGGCAGATATTCAATTGCCGGGCCCGCCGCCGGTAGGTGACGCAGCCACTGAACATCAGGCTCTGGCCGAACTTAAAGCGATTGCCAGCCAAAACCAACGCTATAAATCCTATATCGGGATGGGCTACAGCCCGGTGCTGACTCCGCCGGTTATTCTGCGCAATATGCTGGAAAATCCGGGCTGGTACACCGCTTATACCCCTTATCAGCCAGAAGTTTCGCAGGGGCGCCTGGAAGCGCTGTTGAACTTCCAGCAATTAACTCTGGATTTGACCGGTCTGGATCTGGCTTCCGCTTCTTTGCTGGATGAAGCTACCGCAGCGGCCGAATCTATGGCGCTGTGTAAACGCGCCAGCAAAGTGAAAGATGCCAACCGTTTCTTCGTTGCAGACGATGTACATCCACAAACTCTGGACGTGGTTCGCACCCGTGCCGAAACCTTCGGTTTTGACGTTATCGTCGATCGCGCTGAAAAAGTGCTGGAGCTAGAGGGCGTCTTTGGCGTGCTGTTGCAACAGGTGGGCACCACCGGCGAGCTGCACGACTACGGCACACTGCTGACAGCGCTGAAAAAACGTAAAATAATTACCTGTATGGCCGCCGATTTGATGGCACTGGTACTGCTGACCGCTCCGGGCCAGCAGGGCGCAGAGGTCGCCTTCGGTTCAGCTCAACGCTTTGGCGTTCCAATGGGGTACGGCGGCCCGCACGCCGCTTTCTTCGCTTGCCGCGATGAGTTCAAACGCTCAATGCCGGGTCGTATTATCGGTGTTTCCCGAGATGCGGCAGGTAACACTGCGCTGCGTATGGCGATGCAAACTCGTGAGCAGCATATTCGCCGCGAGAAAGCTAACTCCAACATTTGTACCTCACAGGTATTACTGGCAAACATCGCCGGCCTGTATGCGGTTTATCATGGCCCGCAGGGGCTGCAACGCATAGCCGGTCGTATTCATCGCATGACCGACATTCTGGCCGCTGGCTTGCAACAAGCCGGTCTGACTCTGCGTTTCAAAACCTGGTTCGATACCCTGACCGTTGAAGTGAAAGACAAAGCGGCGGTATTGGCGCGCGCCCTAAGCTTTGGTATCAATCTGCGTACCGATATTCATGGCGCGGTGGGTATCACTCTGAACGAAACCACCTCTCGCGAAGATATTCAAACTCTGTTTGCTCTGCTGGCAGGTGATGAACACGGTCTGGATATTGATAAGCTGGATGCGGAAGTGAGCAAAGAAAGCCGCTCAATTCCTGAAGCTTTAGTGCGTAAAGACCCGATTTTAACGCATCCAGTATTCAATAGTTATCACAGCGAAACCGAAATGATGCGTTATATGCATCGTTTGGAGAAAAAAGATCTGGCGCTGAATCAGGCGATGATTCCGCTGGGTTCTTGCACGATGAAGCTGAACGCTGCCGCCGAGATGATTCCAATCACTTGGCCGGAATTTGCCGAGTTGCATCCATTCTGCCCGCCAGAGCAGGCCGCCGGTTATCAACAAATGATTGGCCAGCTGTCACAATGGCTGGTGCAACTGACCGGCTATGATGCTGTGTGCATGCAGCCGAACTCCGGTGCTCAGGGTGAATATGCCGGTTTGCTGGCTATTCGCCGTTACCATGAAAGCCGCAATGAAGCCGGGCGTCATGTGTGTCTGATTCCAAGCTCAGCTCACGGAACCAACCCAGCGTCGGCACAAATGGCCGGTATGTCGGTGGTGGTGGTGGCCTGTGATAAACAAGGCAATATTGACCTGCACGATCTGCGTCAGAAAGCAGAAGTTGCCGGTGATGAGCTTTCCTGCATCATGGTCACCTACCCGTCTACCCACGGCGTGTATGAAGAAACCATCCGCGAAGTCTGCCAGATTGTTCATCAGTTCGGTGGTCAGGTGTATTTGGATGGCGCGAATATGAATGCTCAGGTTGGAATCACAACTCCTGGTTATATCGGGGCAGATGTTTCTCACCTCAATTTGCACAAAACCTTCTGTATCCCTCACGGCGGCGGCGGCCCAGGCATGGGGCCAATCGGCGTGAAAGCGCATTTGGCACCTTTCGTTCCGGGTCACAGCGTTGTGCAAATCGACGGTATGACGACGCAGCAGGGCGCAGTTTCTGCTGCACCGTTCGGTAGTGCATCTATTCTGCCAATCAGTTGGATGTACATTCGCATGATGGGCGCTCAGGGGCTGAAACAGGCTAGCCAGGTGGCGATTTTGAACGCTAACTACATTGCCACTCGTTTAAAAAATGCTTATCCAGTGCTGTACACCGGCCACGATGGCCGCGTAGCTCACGAATGTATTCTGGATATTCGTCCACTGAAAGAAGAAACCGGTATTAGCGAAATGGATATCGCTAAGCGTCTGATCGACTTCGGTTTCCATGCGCCTACCATGTCCTTCCCGGTAGCCGGGACGCTGATGGTTGAGCCAACGGAATCAGAAAGCAAGGTCGAACTGGATCGCTTTATTGATGCCATGTTGGCTATCCGCGCCGAGATCGACAAAGTGGTGAAAGGCGAATGGCCGCTGGAAGATAACCCGCTGGTGAACGCGCCGCACATTCAGGCTGAACTGGTGGGTGAGTGGACTCATCCGTATAGCCGCGAGTTGGCTGTGTTCCCAATTGCTGGCGTGATGGAAAATAAATACTGGCCGACGGTAAAACGTCTGGATGATGTGTACGGCGACCGTAATTTATTCTGTTCCTGCGTTCCTATCGGTGATTACGAGTAATCACTATAGAGTAACCTGCTTATAGGGTCGCGAAAGCGGCCCTTTTTCTATCTAAAATCTGCCCAAACTATCAAAAGTTATTACTAATTCTGCGCATTATTTCCTGATTGGAATATAACCCTATCAATGACTACGATTACTTTTCATATAAATAAATATTAGCGTAATTATAATGATTAGTGACAGAATTTTTGGGAGCTGGGCTTAATTTTCACAGCATTTTATTTTGCAAGACTGCAGTGTTTCTTTCCCAATGGGCGAGCAGGTATCAGGCCGGATACATTACAAAAAAAATGGCACTATGGCTGCTCAGCTTTATACCACTGAGCGCCGTGATTTCACCTCTCTGGACTGGCTGGAAGGCAGTGATGCGGAAATGAAATCGGCTTTCGAGAGCGCGCTTTGCTACTTTGGTCGTTATCAGATTAATGAGGAAAAACAGAGTATTACTCATATTGTTGAAGGTGGCCTATTTCCTAATTGGGTTGGCACCCAGATGGTTCGTTACTATGAGTTTGAAAAAGATCGACTGATCCTACGTACGCCGACAATGCCGATGAATAATATCGGGTAGGTAGGGGTACTGATTTGGGCGAAAATTTTCTGACGTCAGACCGTACAACAAAATAAAGCAGAGATGATGCTATGGAAAAAATTGCATTAGTCACCGGCGGCAGCAGAGGGATAGGGCGAGCCACCGCATTATTACTGGCACAGCAGGGTTATCAGGTCGGCATCAATTACGTCAACGACCATCAAGCCGCTTTACAGGTTGTGGATCAGATTGTGGCGATGGGCGGCCGGGCGGTGGCCTTGCAGGCGGATATCGCCGACGAACAACAAGTTATTGAGTTGTTTAATCAATTAGATAATCAGCTTGGCACTATTACTGCGCTGGTCAATAACGCCGGTATTTTGTTTCAACAATCGGGAATTGAAGGGATTAGTGCGGAACGAATTAATCGGGTACTTAGTACCAACGTGACCGGCTATTTTCTCTGTTGCCGAGAAGCGGTAAAACGTATGGCAAAAAGACACGGTGGTCGCGGCGGAGCGATAGTTAACGTTTCTTCTGCGGCCGCTCGGTTAGGGGCTCCCGGCGAATATCTGGACTACGCCGCATCGAAAGGTGCAATTGATACTCTGACCACTGGCTTATCGCTCGAAGTCGCGGGGGAAGGTATTCGTGTCAACGGCGTGCGCCCAGGTTTTATCTATACCGAAATGCATGCCAGCGGCGGTGAACCGGGCAGAGTTGAAAGAGTGGCGAGCCAGCTACCCATGAAACGTGGTGGTCAGCCCGATGAAGTCGCTGAAGCCATTGTTTGGCTGCTATCGGATAGCGCTTCTTACGTTACCGGCAGCGCACTAGAATTGGCAGGTGGAAAGTAACACTTTGATTGAGAAGGCTGCCCGAGCAAAATACGGGCAGCAGGTTTCATTATTAGGATGATCGTCATTCCAGCGCTAGTGATTTAAATATGAGTTATTCAGGTACAGATATTCAAACTCTGGGCTCAATGCTCAATGCTCAATGCTCAATGCTCAATGCTCAATGCTCAATGCTCAATGCTCAATATGAAGCATTACTCTTGAACCTATCGCTGAGATTTTCGTCATGTCTCAGGCCAACCAGCCCTTAGCCTGTGCATCCTGTAAATGACGAAATAAATAGCCCCACAGCTCGGGATAATCTTCAGCCACTAGCTGATTACGCTCGACAACCTGCTCTAGGCGAATGCCGTTTTCTACCCAATTTTGCCCGCCGTTATGCAAATTCATCAGCATGGGTAAAATGCGATCCAGAACCGTGGCAAAACGGGCATCAGGCGTTTTTTCATCTTCATATTCTTGCCATAGCGCACTAAATTTTGCATTTTGTTCCGGCGGCAGCATTCCAAACAGGCGTTTGGCTGCGGCGACTTCCTTATCATGGATAGCTGCGCGCGCCGCCAGATCGTAGACGATCACGTCACCGGCATCGATCTCGACGATATCGTGCAACAGCGCCATTTGAATCACTCGATTGATATCCACATCTTTGCTGGCATAAGGTGCTAGTGTCATAGCGGCGACGGCGAAATGCCAGCTGTGCTCCGCCGAGTTTTCCTGACGTTCGCAGGCAATAAGCTTGGTTCTGCGTTGAATGCTTTTTAGCTTATCAATTTCCATCAAAAACTGAATTGAATCAGTCAAAGGGCCGAAATCCAGAACTGGTCGAACGAAAGACATAGTAAACCTCGAGAAAAATAGGGCGTATACCAACAATGGCGCGGATAGAGTGTAGGCCAGACTGTGCAGCATTTCGCTAACCTGAGCGGGGTTTTAGTCAGTTATCGATTTTCTCGGGCGGGCAGGCCAAGGTTTACAAACAATGACAGATTATTTTGAGCTTACACGTGTACACTGGAATGATTCTCAGATAACCTTAAAGCGGTATTTTTGCACAATTAACCTGCGAGGATTCCAATAATAATGAACAGGTCAAAACCTGACAGAATGTCCATCACCCGCACCCATAAGAATCAACAGGATACATTAGTATTGAACAATGAATCAGTCAAACCGGCATTATCAGAAGCTCAGCCTTATCCTTGGGCAGAAGAAATAGCCAACAGCGTCAGCCACGGTATTGGCGTGGTATTAGGCATAATCGGCTTGGTTTTATTACTGGTACAGGCCGTAGACAGCGGTGCAAGTACCACCGCGCTCACCAGCTACAGTTTATATGGTGGCAGCATTATTCTGCTGTACCTTGCATCCACGTTGTATCACGCAATCCCACATCAAAAGGCTAAGCATTGGCTGAAGAAATTTGACCACTGCGCTATCTATTTATTGATCGCTGGCACTTATACGCCTTTCTTATTGGTTGGGCTGGATTCTACTTTGGCGAGAGGATTAATGGCGGTTATTTGGGGGCTAGCGCTGTTTGGCGTTATCTTCAAACTGGCATTTGCTCATCGTTTTGAGGTGCTTTCGCTCATTACTTATCTGACGATGGGATGGCTATCCCTGATCGTTATCTATCAGTTGGCTATTAAGTTAGATATAGGCGGTATTGCACTGTTGGCGATTGGCGGTTTGCTGTATACGCTGGGAGTAGTGTTTTACGCTTCGAAGCGTATTCGCTTTGGTCACGCTATTTGGCACGGTTTCGTGCTTGGCGGTAGCCTGTGCCACTTTATGGCAATTTATCTGTACGTTTAAGATGTAAATCTATTCCAGAACACTAGATTGTTGCGTTACCCAGAAAATCCAGAGTTTTCCCTGAATATCACGATAGTTTCGCTAAAGACAGATACCGTCTGTAGATTGTGAGGCCGGATTACCGGCCTCTTTATCTTGCACTGCCAGATCTCGCATGGTCTGATCTCGCCTTGTCTCTATGTTTTCCTGGCAAGACGATACGGGCTATAAATTGATCAATTATTCTCTTCTAAAGAATACGGTAATGGTTGGATACGCAATGTCCCTGCCGCATCTTCCCGTACGCGTAACACGCTATCGGCGGCCAGATCGTTATTTAGAACTGCTTGAACCCAAAGCGAGCCATCTTCCAGTTGAATCGCGGCCAACACTGTACCAGTACGACGCCAGTTTTCACCCAATTGCCATTCTAAGCTGTCACCGGCTTCAGGCGTGCTGCTGCCTTGCCCCACAAGCCAATACAAGGCGCGTTTATTTGCTCCGCGATATTTTGCTCGGGCAACCATTTCCTGGCCCGTGTAGCAGCCTTTGGTAAAGCTGATTCCACCCAGAGCCTGAATGTTTGTTGCCTGTGGAATAAACTGGGCGCTATTCGGGCCGTCAATAATTGGGAATCCAGCTTCTATTTCTAACGCCAACCACTGCTGGCTGTCATTTAACTGGGCATTCTCACCCAATTTCTCTACTAAACTGGCGGCCTGAGCTGCATCGGTCACTAACAGGAAACGTTCTGCGGGCGTAGAAAAATGCAGCAATGTAGCATCACCGGATTGGACTACCGGTTTTTCTGCCGTCGGTAATTCAGGGAAAACCTGAGCCAGCGCTTCTCTGGCCTGCGCCCCGGCGATTCCCAGCAAAACACTGTCAGATGGAATAGCAAAGGTCACTTTCGAGAATACGGCATATTTCTTCAGCTCGGCCAACTGGTTTTCCAGCACATTGCGGCGCTCAATAAAGGCCAATCCTTCGCCCCGATAGAAGAGCCGCATATTGCTCCACATTTTACCTTTTGCGTCACAGTGCGCGGTCAAAACGTGTTGATCTACCGCTAGCGCATCAACGTCTGCGGTGAGCTGACCTTGAAGATATTTAACGCGTTCGGCGCCGGTTACCGTAACTAATGCCCAGTCATCCAATGAAATCAGAGTCAAAGGTAACGCAGAAGAGGCGGAGGGTTGACGCGGAGGGAACGGAGTTGCATATGCCATATTACATCCTACCAAAAGGTGCCGTGGACTGATGACCCAATGGTAAAAGAGGCGGGAGCCTTTGCAAAGAGTAATTATCCGCATACACCATTGTTACAATACAACCTGCGGTACAATGCGCAAAAATAACAACGAGCGCGGATTAATGCGGTCAAAAAATCCACATTGCTTTATCATTTCACGCCTTAGTCCGCGTTTTAGTGGCGATAACCTTCCCGTCAGGCGTCGCAAATTGCTACTCTATTCACGAGTTGAATCTTTGGCAGAGCGGCCATCCGGCCAGATTCAAATAACATTTTAAGCAAGGGGTCAATCAGGACATGGAAATTGATAATAAAGCTCGTATCCACTGGGCATGTCGTCGCGGTATGCGTGAGCTGGATATCTCCATTATGCCGTTCTTTGAGTATGAATATGACACGCTGAGCGATGACGATAAGCGCGTGTTTGTCCGCTTGCTGACGAGCGATGATCCTGATTTATTCAACTGGCTGATGAATCATGGGGAGCCGCAGGACAGCGAGCTGAAACGGATGGTTCAACTGATTCAGATGCGAAATAAAGCCCGTGGCCCAGTGGCGATGTGACCTGCGGGTTTCATGGCGCACCCAACTTTTTTCCTTATTGATTCATGGCGTTTTGGTGTTGATAACGCTGGTCGCGCCTTGGCCAGATGGCTGTACACCTTTATGGTTGATACTGTTGACGCTGGTCGTTTTCGAATGTATTCGTAGCCAGAAAAGCATTACCTCCCGCCAGGGAGAAATCCGGTTAAAAGCTGGAAATCTGCTGATATGGAAACGTCAGGAATGGAAGTTGGTTCGACAGCCGTGGATTACCCGTTATGGCGTACTATTATCGCTTCAAGGCGCCGGCAGTCAGCGTAGAAAGCGCGTCTGGCTAGCCTCTGATAGCATGTCTGAAGATGAATGGCGCGAGCTGTGCCTGATATTTCAACACACTTTTGATTCTGCAGCAGGTAGTAAGTAATGAAACCATTGATCTGGCTGGTGGAAGATGAGCCGAGTATTGCCGACACGCTGATCTATACGCTAGAGAGTGAAGGGTTCACCCTCAAGTGGTTTGATCGCGGCGAGCCAGCGCTTGCTGCGTTACATCACGGCCTGCCAGCGTTAGCGATTATCGACGTCGGGCTACCGGATATTAACGGTTTTGATCTTTGTCGCCGTCTGTTGGCCTTATCTCCGGATTTACCCGTGGTCTTTCTTACTGCGCGCAGTGAAGAACTGGATCGCATAGTCGGGTTAGAAATCGGTGCTGATGACTACATAGCCAAACCTTTTTCTCCGCGCGAGGTTAGCGCACGGGTTCGTACCATTTTGCGCCGTTTACAGAAGTCGCAGTCCAGCGCACCCGTACCGCTAATTCATCGGTTTGGCGCTTTCACGTTGGATGAAGCCGCCGCGCGTATTACCTATCAGCAACAAATTCTCTGGTTAACCCGTTACGAATATTTACTGCTTAAAACCCTGTTATTAGCTCCGGACCGCATTTTTTCCCGTCAACAGTTGATGGATATCGTCTGGACTCAGGCCGAAGAAAGTCAGGATCGCACCGTAGATACCCATGTGAAAACGTTACGGGCTAAGTTGCGCGCTGTTCGGGATGAAGAACCGCCGATTCGTACTCACCGTGGGCTGGGCTACAGTCTGAGCTATGTCCCATGAAAATTGGCCTGCGTCTGTTGCTCGGGTATTTTTTGATAGTGGCGATCGCCGGCTACTTTGTGATCAGTATTTTTGTGCAGGAAGTGAAACCCGGCGTGAGGCGTGCGACCGAAGGGACGCTGGTGGATACTGCTACTTTGCTAGCGCAGTTTGCCCGGCAGGATATGCAGCGAGGTAATGCCGCGAATGGGCAGTTGGCGGAAGCGTTCGCCACGCTGAATAAGAAGCCGATTGGTGCCAATATCGCCGGTATTCGCAAAGATCGTAACGAATATCGGGTTTATCTTACTGATGCCCGCGGAAAGGTCATTTTTGATTCCACCGGGCAGGCTCTCGGGCAGGATTATTCTAAATGGAATGATGTCTGGCTGACGCTGCGCGGTCAATACGGCGCACGTAGTACCTTGAGCGATCCAAACGATGAGCAAAGCTCAGTGATGTACGTTTCCGCTCCGGTAATGGTTGATAATCAAATCATTGGCGTGTTGAGCGTGGGGAAACCAAACCTCTCTATGGCTCCGGTTATTAAACGCAGTGAACGAAGAATACTTCTGGCTGGTGCGGTTCTGTTGGGTATCGCGTTATTGATTGGCCTGGGTTTTGTATGGTGGATCAACCGCTCAATTGGTCGATTGGTTAATTACGCGGAGCGGGTTGCGGAGGGCGAAGCCGTGCCGTTGCCCAAAATGGGCAGCAGCGAGCTGGACGGCTTGGCACGTGCGCTAGAAAGTATGCGGCTAAAGTTGGATGGCAAGGCCTATATTGAGCAATACGTTCACACGTTGACTCATGAACTAAAAAGCCCGCTGGCTGCGATTTGCGGCGCAGCAGAGTTATTGCGGGAAGCACCTCCGGCGGCCACGGCACAGCGATTCCTATTGAATATCGAACAGCAAAGCGCTCGTATTCAGCAACTAGTGGATAAAATGCTGGTACAGGCACGTCTGGAAAGTCGGGTAGACCTACAGTTGGAACCGCTTAGCATTGATTCGCTACTTAAACAGGTTATTGCTGGTAAAGAAGCTCAGGCAGGTAGCCGAGGTGTAGCTTTGATTTTACAACGTTGCGATCGCGCCGTGCTGGCGGGAGACGGTTTAATGTTGAGTCAGGCACTCACTAATCTGATTGATAATGCACTGGATTTTACCCCGAAAGGTGGCGAAATTACCTTGTGTGGCGAACAGCGGGCAAATAACTACCATATCATTATTGAAGATAGCGGCTGTGGTATTCCCGAATACGCTAAGGAAAAGGTTTTCGAACGTTTTTATTCTCTTCCGCGTCCTGATGGCCCGAAAAGCACCGGTCTGGGGCTGAATTTTGTGCGCGAAGTAGCCGTTATTCATCAAGGCACCATCCGGCTGGCTAATCGCCTGCTACAGGGTGTTCGCGTGGAAATGATGTTGCCGCTGATGCAAGAAAACCCATAACTTCACACTCACTTCACACAAGCTCATTCTGCTTTCACTTCCGCGTCTTATTCTGGCTTCATGACCGTTAAGGAGCCTCACTTATGTTTAAATCCGTATTGTTCTGGAAAATAACCACGTTGCTGGGATTGATCTTACTGATGATGATTCCCAAAGAAATGCTGATGAGCGTGATTAGCGAACGAAGCAACTACCGTTACAGCGTGATTAGCAAAGTCACTGATAGCACTAGTGGCGCGCAAAAAATTCTTGGTCCGTTGATCGTTGTGCCTTACAGCGAAATGGTCACCGTTGAAAAAGAAGGCGTAAAGCGCGAGGAAAAGGTTAGCCGTTTCCATTATCTACTGCCGGAAACCTTATCCGTAACGGGATCGCCGGACGTAGATGTACGTCAACTTGGCATTTATCGGACTCAGGTCTATCAGGGGCCGCTGCACTTCAGTGCCAAATTTGATAGTGAAAACCTGGATTACCTCAACAGACCCGGAATCACGTTTGGAAAACCTATTTTAGTGGTGCGTTTGAGCGATGCGCGAGGGATTCAGAAACTGTCTCCGCTGAAAATCAACGGCGATGCGATGGATTTCCAGCCCGGTGCTTACTTAGGCGCGGGGAGTCAGGGGATTCACGCCATGCTGGATTTGCAACGTTTACAGCAAGGGGAAACTACGGTTGATTTTACTCTGATACTAATGGGAACCAGCAGCTTGTCCTTGGTACCTTTGGGGCGCAGTAGTGAACTCACGCTGGAAAGTAACTGGCCGCACCCTAATTTCCTAGGGGATTTCTTGCCGAATCAACGACGGGTTGGCGCGAATGGTTTTCAGGCTCACTGGAGCAGCACCTGGTTTGCTAATAATCTGAACGTGATTTTTGCTACAGATGAAGTGCCGTTTGATTTTGATGCGTTACCCGCTTTCAGCACCAGCTTGATTGAGCCGGTCAATCATTATCAGTTAACTCAAAGAGCCATTAAATACGCGATTCTGTTTATCGGCCTGACGTTTATCAGCTTCTTCCTGTTTGAAAGCCTGACGTCACTGCGTTTGCACCCAATCCAGTATTTACTGGTTGGCATAGCGTTAATTCTGTTCTATCTGATGTTACTAGCACTGTCGGAGCATATCGGTTTTGCCTTGGCTTATCTGGTGGCCAGCCTAAGTTGTAGTCTGTTGATTGTGGTGTATTTAGGCGCGGTGCTGGGTAGTTGGCTGCGAGGCGGACTGTTTGCAGGCAGTTTATTATTACTGTATGGGGTACTTTACGGATTGCTGCAATCAGAAGATAACGCGTTGTTATTAGGATCTGGTTTGCTGTTTGTCGTGCTGGCGGTAGTGATGTTGCTCACTCGGCGTCTGGATTGGTATCAGTTGGCCGATCCGCAGAGACGGGTTGCTAAAAAACCTGCTGACGAACGTCATGAAATTCCACCGCCAGGCTGCGCCGGAAGTGAACATTTCCGTCTGTGGAAATAACCGCGAGAAGGTTCGAAGCTGCGGGCACAGTTATTGTGCCCGCAGCTGGCATTACAGCAAGGATTCCATTTCAATCAGAATTTGCTCACACCACTGTTCAACGCGTTGGTCGGTTAATTCATATTGATTGACATCATCGAGAGCCAGGCCGACGAAATGTTTACCATCAGCACTTAATGGTTTCGGGCTGGTAAATTCGAACCCTTCTGTCGGCCAGAAACCGATAAATTTCACGCCCAGTGGGGCAATATGATCGTGCAACATGCCTAAAGCATCGAGGAACCATTCGCTATAGCCGAATTGATCGCCCATACCGTACATGGCGACAATTTTTCCCCGCAGATTCAACTGACTCAACCGTGGCCAGATCGCTTCCCAATCTTCCTGTAGTTCGCCGAAATCCCAGGTAGGAATCCCTAGAATAAGCACAGAATACTGTTCCATCAGCGCAGGATCTGCGTCTTTCAGATTGTGCAGATCGATCAAATCTTCACCGAGAACATCGCGAATTTTTTCTGCCACAATTTCGGTGTAACAGGTGCTGGAGCCGTAAAAGAGACCAATCTTCATGTTGTGTAGCCATAGCATTAACTAATAGGAATAGCATCGAGTGTACCAGATTTGTGCCCTCATCAGGCATAATGCCATGCTGAGTTCAATCGATGAGAGGAATCTGGATGCAACAGCAAAATAACCCGCTGATTGAACAGTTTTTGGATGCCCTGTGGCTGGAACGTAATCTGGCCGAAAATACTCTGGCTTCGTACCGTCTGGATCTTCAGGCGCTGGCTGGCTGGTTACACCACCACAATAAGGATTTGCTGCAGGCCGATCCTTTGGATTTGCAGTCCTTTCTGGCGGAACGCATTGAGGGAGGCTATAAGGCTACCAGTTCGGCTCGTTTGCTGAGCGCAATGCGTCGGTTTTTCCAATATTTATATAGAGAAAAATTGCGAGAAGATGACCCAACCGCGCTGTTGTCATCGCCCAAATTACCCCAACGTTTGCCGAAGGACTTAAGCGAAGCGCAGGTTGACGCACTGCTGAACTCACCGAATGTCGATATTCCTTTGGAACTCAGAGACAAAGCGATGCTAGAGGTGCTGTACGCCACCGGTTTGCGTGTGTCTGAATTGGTCGGATTAACCATTAGTGATGTCAGTTTGCGGCAGGGCGTGGTGCGAGTCATAGGTAAGGGGAATAAAGAGCGATTAGTACCGCTTGGTGAAGAAGCGGTTTACTGGATTGAGAATTATATGGAACATGGGCGGCCTTGGTTGATTAACGGCCAGGCGCTGGACGTATTGTTCCCCAGTAATCGCAGTCAGCAAATGACTCGACAGACTTTCTGGCATCGTATCAAACACTATGCGATCCTTGCTGGTATTGATAGTGAGCGCCTTTCCCCCCATGTATTACGTCACGCTTTTGCGACGCATTTACTGAACCACGGGGCGGATTTACGCGTGGTTCAGATGCTATTAGGCCATAGCGATTTGTCGACCACCCAGATTTATACTCATGTAGCGACGGAACGCCTGAAACAGCTACATCAACAGCACCATCCGCGCGCATGATTGCGCTGTAGAAGAAAAATAGGATTATTCAATGAAAAAAAGTTTACTGTTGCTGCCAATCTTAATGGCTTCGCTTTCTGGTTTGGCGTATGCCGATGATGCTGCTATCCAACAGACATTGAAAAAACTGGATATTAAAAATGCTGAAATCCAGCCTTCCCCTATCGCTGGTTTAAGCACGGTAATGACGGACAGCGGAGTGCTTTATATTTCCGCCGATGGCAAACAGCTGCTGCAAGGCCCGCTGTATGACGTTAGTGGCGCACAGCCGGTTAACGTAACTAATCAATTGCTGCTGAAAAAACTGGAAGCATTAAGCGGTGAAATGATTGTCTACAAAGCGCCGCAGGAAAAACACGTGATTACCGTGTTTACTGATATCACCTGCGGGTACTGCCATAAACTGCATGAAGAAATGAGTGACTATAACGCGCTGGGTATTACCGTGCGTTATCTGGCGTTCCCGCGTCAGGGGCTGAGTTCTCAGGCGGAAAAAGACATGCGTTCTATCTGGTGTACCGCTAACCGCAATAAATCCTTTGATGCGGCGATGAAAGGTGATGCTATTTCCCCGGCAACCTGTAAAACCGATATTGCTAAACATTATCAGCTAGGGGTGCAATTCGGCATTCAGGGTACTCCGGCTATCGTATTGCAGGATGGCACCATTGTTCCGGGCTATCAGGGGCCAAAAGAGATGCTTGCCATGCTGCGAGCGCATCAGGCTTCCAAGAAAACCGGTGGTTGATCGCCAGTGGCTATAAAAACCCAACTTCGTCGTCGCGAACTTGCCGATGAGAGTGCGCTGCCGGAGCAATTGCATCCGTTGCTACGTCGTTTGTACGCCTCTCGCGGTGTGAAAGGGGCGCAAGAGCTGGAGCGCGGAGTGAAAGGCCTGCTGGCTTATCAACAGCTGGACGGCATTGATGCCGGGGTCAGTTTGTTGCAGCAGGCATTGGCCGATAGCCAGCGTATTATGATTGTCGGTGATTTCGATGCCGATGGCGCGACCAGCACCGCCTTAGCCGTGTTATCTCTGCGCAGTATGGGCTGCAGCCACGTCGATTATCTGGTTCCAAATCGTTTTGATGATGGATACGGCCTTAGCCCGGAAGTGGTTGAACAGGTTATTGCCCGCGGTGCGGATCTTATCGTAACCGTAGATAACGGTATTTCTTCCCATGCAGGCGTTGATTTGGCTCATGCTCATGGGATTAAGGTGCTGGTTACCGATCACCACTTGCCGGGTGACGTTTTGCCGGCAGCCGAAGCCATTATTAACCCCAATCTGGTGGGCTGCGATTTTCCATCGAAATCGCTGGCTGGTGTTGGCGTGACTTTTTACCTCATGCTGGCTTTGCGTGCGCGATTACGGGATAGCGGCTGGTTTGAGCAACGAGCGCTGGCGATTCCTAATTTAGCGGAGTTGCTGGATTTGGTGGCTTTGGGAACGGTCGCCGATGTGGTGCCACTGGATGCCAATAACCGTATTTTGGTACACCAAGGGTTGAGCCGAATTCGGGCGGGAAAATGCCGCCCCGGAATCAAAGCGCTACTGGAAGTGGCAAACCGTGATGCGCGCCAGCTGGCAGCCAGCGATTTGGGCTTTTCCCTTGGCCCTCGGCTGAATGCCGCCGGTCGTCTGGATGATATGTCTATCGGCGTGGCGCTACTTTTGAGTGATGATATTGCTCAGGCGCGCGCACTGGCGATGGATTTGGATAGCTTGAACCTGGCGCGGCGTGAAATAGAACAAAGCATGCAGGTTGAGGCTTTACAACTTTGTGACCAACTGGAACGTACCAGCACGGAGTTGCCTTACGGCATTGCCATGTATCACGCCGAATGGCATCAGGGGGTGGTAGGGATTCTTGCTTCGCGTATCAAAGAACGTTTTCACCGCCCGGTGATTGCTTTCGCGCCAGCGGGGGAAGGAATACTAAAAGGTTCGGGACGTTCGGTCGCGGGGCTACATATGCGCGATGCGCTGGAACGCCTGGATACGCTCAATCCTGGCCTGATGCTGAAGTTTGGTGGCCACGCTATGGCCGCAGGTTTATCGCTGGAACAGCAAAAATTCGACGAGTTCCGTCAGCGTTTTGCCGATTTGGTGGGCGAGTGGATGGATGCCTCTCAGCTTGAAGGGGTTATCTGGTCCGATGGCGAACTGACCGGCGCGCAAATGACGCTGGAAACCGCAGAATTATTACGTGACGGCGGCCCTTGGGGGCAGGCTTTCCCTGAACCGACTTTCGACGGAAAATTCCGGCTGTTGCAGCAACGGCTGGTGGGGGAACGCCATCTGAAAGTGATGCTGGAACCGTTAAACGGTGGCCCGTTGCTGGATGGTATCGCGTTTAATATTGATACCACTTTATGGCCGGATAGCAGCGTGCGCGAAGTTAAAGTGGCTTATAAGTTGGATATCAATGAATTCCGCGGTAACCGCAACGTTCAATTGCTGATTCAGCACCTCTGGCCTTATTAGTCAGAATGTTAAAAGTTCGCAAAATGCGACTAATGGCGCGATTCGTCCAGATAGCGCCATAAATACGGTCAACTTGCTATAAACCGTCGTTGAGATCCGTTAGAATTATCGGTTCGAATGGCATTCCGCCATCAACGACTCAACCTAAGACATCAAAAAAATGTTTGAAATTAATCCGGTAAAAAACCGTATCCAGGATCTGTCCGAACGGACCGCCGTTATCAGGGGGTATCTTTGACTATGATGCAAAGAAAGAGCGACTGGAAGAAGTAAACGCCGAGCTGGAGCAGCCTGACGTTTGGAATGAGCCCGAGCGCGCGCAAGCCTTGGGTAAAGAACGTTCCGCATTAGAAGAAATTGTCACCACTATTGACCAATTGGCTCAAGGTTTGGAAGACGTTTCTGGCTTGCTGGAATTGGCTATTGAAGCCGACGATGAAGAGACTTTCGACGAAGCCGTTGCCGAGTTGGAAATCCTTGATGGCAAACTGGGCCAGTTGGAATTCCGTCGTATGTTCTCCGGCGAATACGACAGCGCCAACTGTTATCTCGATCTGCAAGCCGGTTCAGGCGGCACCGAAGCGCAGGACTGGGCGAGCATGTTGCTGCGAATGTATCTGCGTTGGGCTGAAGCCAAAGGCTTTAAAACCGAAATCATCGAAGAATCTGACGGTGACGTCGCAGGTTTGAAATCTGCCACCATCAAGATCATCGGTGAATACGCGTTCGGCTGGTTGCGTACTGAAACCGGCGTACATCGCCTGGTGCGTAAGAGTCCGTTCGATTCCGGTGGCCGTCGCCACACCTCTTTCAGCTCTGCTTTTGTCTACCCGGAAGTCGATGACGATATTGATATCGAAATTAACCCGGCAGATTTGCGTATTGACGTATACCGTGCTTCCGGTGCCGGTGGTCAGCACGTAAACAAAACTGAGTCTGCGGTACGTATTACCCATATTCCGACCAATATTGTGACTCAGTGCCAGAACGACCGTTCTCAGCATAAAAACAAAGATCAAGCCATGAAACAGCTGAAAGCCAAGCTGTATGAGTTTGAGATGCAAAAGAAAAATGCTGATAAACAGATGTTGGAAGACAACAAATCCGACATCGGCTGGGGCAGCCAAATCCGTTCTTATGTACTGGATGATTCCCGTATTAAGGATTTACGCACCGGCGTTGAAACGCGTAATACGCAGGCCGTACTGGATGGCGACCTGGATAAATTCATTGAGGCAAGTTTGAAAGCCGGGTTATGAGGAACTGAAATGTCAGAGCAAAAACCACAAGTCGCTGAGCAAGTGCAAGAACTGAATAGTGAATTACAGGCGCGTCGTGAAAAATTGGCTGCACTACGTGAGAAGGGTATTGCTTTCCCGAACGATTTTCGTCGGGAGAACCTCTCAGATCAACTGCATGCTGCGTACGGTGATAAAGATAACGAAGAATTAGAAGCGCTGGGCGTAGAAGTGACCGTGGCTGGCCGCATGATGACTCGTCGCATCATGGGTAAAGCCTCTTTTGTTACCTTGCAGGACGTCGGCGGTCGTATCCAGCTGTACGTTTCCCGTGACGATTTGGCAGACGGCGTTTACAACGAAGAGTTTAAAAAGTGGGATCTGGGGGATATTCTCGGCGCTCGCGGTAAGCTGTTCAAAACCAAAACTGGGGAACTGTCTATCCACTGTAGCGAACTGCGCTTGCTAACCAAGGCGCTGCGTCCGTTGCCTGACAAATTCCACGGTTTGGCCGATCAGGAAACTCGCTATCGTCAGCGCTATCTGGATCTGATTGCCAACGATGAATCGCGTAATACTTTCAAAGTGCGTTCTCAGGTAATGTCCGGCATCCGCCAGTTCATGGTGGAAAAAGGCTTTATGGAAGTTGAAACGCCGATGATGCAAGTGATTCCTGGCGGCGCATCTGCTCGTCCGTTTATCACTCATCATAATGCGTTAGATATCGACATGTACCTGCGTATTGCGCCTGAGCTGTATCTGAAACGTTTGGTTGTTGGTGGTTTTGAGCGCGTATTCGAAATTAACCGTAACTTCCGTAACGAAGGCGTTTCTCCGCGTCATAATCCTGAGTTCACCATGATGGAACTCTATATGGCGTATGCGGATTACAAAGATCTGATCGTTCTGACTGAAGAACTGTTCCGCACGCTGACAGAAACCATTTTGGGCAGCAGCGTCGTTAAATACGGCGAGCAGGAATTCGATTTTGGCAAACCATTTGCCAAACTGACCATGAAAGAAGCGATTTGCAAATATCGTCCTGAAACCAACGTTACCGATCTGGACGACATGGATAAAGCTGTTGCTATCGCTGAGTCTCTGGGAATCAAAGTCGAGAAGAGCTGGGGGCTGGGGCGTGTTCAGTGTGAAATCTTCGAAGAAACCGCAGAGAGCCATCTGATTCAGCCAACCTTCATCACTGAATACCCAGCAGAAGTTTCGCCATTGGCTCGCCGTAATGATGATAATCCATTCATCACTGACCGTTTCGAATTCTTTATCGGCGGCCGTGAAATCGGTAATGGTTTCTCAGAGTTAAATGATGCGGAAGATCAGGCCGAGCGCTTTGCGGAGCAGGTTCGTGCTAAAGATGAAGGCGATGACGAAGCAATGTTCTACGACGAAGATTATGTCACTGCGTTGGAACACGGCTTGCCGCCGACCGCTGGTCTGGGCATTGGGATCGACCGTATGGTTATGTTGTTTACTAACAGCCACACCATTCGTGATGTGATTCTGTTCCCTGCGATGCGTCCGGTTAAGTAATCCCGAACTTTATCGATGAGGGCGCTTAGGCGCCCTTTTTTACAGCTATCAAATAAGCCAGTTAAGAAAATAACAACGCTAACAGCTTAAAATTCCGGCAGTTAAAGCATATCTTTCCTTGCCCCTAAGGCATAACCGGTTATAATGCCACTCGCACATAGACGCGGGTGTAGTTCAATGGTAGAACGGCAGCTTCCCAAGCTGCATACGAGGGTTCGATTCCCTTCACCCGCTCCAATCTCCTTATATATCAACAAGTTAGATATATAAGCGCTTCCGGCGATAGTGATAACTCACATACCCGCCTTTTAGCCCCATTGAACTACCCCAGATAACTGTCGCGTTTTGATGTGTGGTTAATTGGGTAGCATATCATTTACGCTGGCGGTTCTTCCAGAGTCTTACCGCGACAGTACAACAAGAAATCTATGCCGCACAAACCATGTAGGCTCTAAACTTTACCCCAAAACACTACACAATAAGCATTTAAGCCCGATGTGCTGTCTATGATAGCCAAAACAGGTTTATGGTGATGGTACTTGCACACCTTATGCAAGCTCTGTCTGCGTCTCGCCCACGCTCCTCTATTGGTACACAAGGCATCCTGATAAGTTATTGTGTAATGAGAATACTGATGAAGTCGCTAAGCTCCGCTTATGGTTGTTGTATCACCAACGGGGCTTTATGGCTTCTATTGTCCGTTAGTAAGCAACGTTGTCCACAGTTCTACTTCCCCCCCCTATTTTGAGGTGGTACAAATGCCACCCCCCTTTCTCTCTATTTCCTATCTTAAAAATATCCGAGATTGAAGTCCGCACTGTTAAGCACTTCAACCAGACGAGAATCATTCGCATTAGTAATCCTAAAATATTCAAGCTGTTTCGGTGCGAGAGAAGCCCGTAGAACGACGATGGAGTGAGGCTGTAGGTATGTATGACTAAGCCCCGCAAGGGGGGCTAATGAAGGGTAAAGCAAGGCGCTAGCATGGTGGTGTGATTAGTTCAGAACTGAGTAGACAGTGGTTCGAGATATATTCAACTGATTGGCTATCTGTGATTTGTTTAGCCCTTCTGCATGTAATTGCTTAATAGATTCATGGAGGGCTGTATCAGCTTTACGGCCTAGATGTACACCGTCTGATTTTGCTTTGGCTCTACCTTCATTGCAACGCTGTAGAATGCGTTTACGTTCCATCTCTGCGAATGCAGACATACAGGTATAGATAACACGGCCTACATCACTATTAATATCCACCTCTCCCAAGTCCTTCAAAACCAAGCCACATCCCTTAGCCTGTAGTTGGTCTGCTATGTTCAGCGCATCAACCGTAGACCTAGCTAGCCTATCCACTTTCATTGCTACAACGGTGTCTCCCTCTCGTACATAGTCCAGCATAGCCTTTAGCTGACTTCTCTCTGTGTTCTTCCCACTGGCATTCTCAACGAATAACTTATCGCATCCTAATGCTTCCAACTGTTCAATCTGTACGGCGGTACTCTGTTCATCCGTGCTCACACGTGCATAACCGATTGTAGCCATATCTAACCCCTTACCTGTTCATAAAGTCCAATATCATTAATGTACATTGCTCAGTTTGGTTTTAAAAGACTTATTGAACACTTTATACAGGTTGTTTGAGGTGTCCAGTAACTTACACCTTTATGTACACCGTCTGTAAACATTAGGCATAACAGTTGCTGTCCTAGGGACAGTGAAGATAACTATCTTCAATAGCGTAGCTATCACAGATAACAAAGAGTGGTTAGGTGTTAAACATGAGAATGCTTACTCCGTAAGTGCTAACAACTGTTAGCATTCGCAAAGCGAACAAGAATGCATATCAACAACAAACAATAATAAAATTTTCATTTGTAGTTCATTTTGCATGGTTTTGAGGGGTTAAGGGGTCATCCCGTTTAGAAACTATTCCGTTGCGGTATTATGCAGGTCAGATAGGGCGCGGCTAGTAGAGGATTTCGTCATGAAATCTTGTTTAGATAATTGTGATTTGTATCCGTTTATTTAGTACCAGTTATATGGGGATATAAGCTATATTTAATGCCTAATATTTATAGGGAATTAAGTATATGGGTAAAGATAGACTCAAAATTATGTTCCTGAGCGGAATATGTTATATCATTTTATCTTCAATTGCTTTTGCAAATTCAGATTCTAAAATAGATAGTTCTAAATTATTACTTCTGCCGGATATATCTACAAATTGCAAGGTTGATATCGCTGGCTCTGATTTTTATATGCTACTTACGATATTTGAGAACATGCTAGGGAATGTGGCTGGAAGTAAACGGTGTGAATATATAAATGAAGATGATATGGCAATGAAACTTGCTCAAAAATTAGATGATATTTCGCCGCGCTTTAGTGTTGTGGATATGCAAAGTGGATATGAGAAGAATGAGTACTCTATGCAAAAGAAACTTAATAAATTATCAGCATCTATTTATGGTAAAGTTGAAACCATATCCATATCGGCATTTGGAAAACCTGTTATTGAACTAAAAAACTCAAAAGGTAAATTTAAGCAAGCGCGTCTCTATATTGCAGAGAAGACTAAGAATAAATTCATGCAGAGATACATAGATCAACAAGATAGCATTATTGAGGGTTTATCATCTGGTGATGAAGTGTTAATTCATTGTGCTACTTATTCTTTCGTTATGAAATCTGTGTTGGGTCAGGAGTGTATAATTCTTTGAATAACATTAAAGATACTAAGTAGATTAGATAAATATAGGGTCATCCCTCCATAGGGAGAGGTAGGGTCTCCCCTCATGGGGGTAGGTAGTCATCCCTACGGGGGGAGAGGTGGTTC
>NZ_JBOBDP010000014.1:0-82661 GCF_050586585.1 Yersinia sp. J1 | reverse complement strand
TGGCTTTGTTTAATTTTACACCAGGCGATCTCTGAACTCCATGAGAAAATCCAGCAAATATACTTTTTGCTGACTCAACCACGCCACCGAGAATACTTGATGCTTCACGCCCACCAATCCATGAGATTATATAGTCAGGCATAGTAACTTGTAGCGAAAAAACTCTCGTAACAGTAGTCGTGCATAACCTTGCATAAATCATTAAAAAGCCCATCAAAGAGACCAGCCCTGTTATAGATTTCGCTTGCACGTTAGCAATAGCGGAACCAAACAATAAATTCAATAATGTGCCAAGGGCTACTATGACTATGCTAGCAAAGACGAAACCAAACACCATCAATAGAGGCCTAATCATTACATCTATTAGGAATATATATCCATAAGCGGAGCGATGACCTTTTTCAGCTTCGGTTCCGATATGAGTTGCTGCCCAAAGAGTAGCTCCGGTTGGACCGACAAGGACGCTTACTAACCAGTTAGCTGCCGCTGCTATCCAATAGATTAATGGTATTAGAGGTAAGTATATAGAAAGGCTAAATCCTATGCTAAATAAAGCGAACAGGACAAAATATATAAATGGTGAGAGAGTAGAAACTAAGTTTTTGAGAGCATCACTTCCTTTGAAAGATAATATGGAAAGGACTTTTCCAGATACACCCTCCGTATAAGTATCGACTGCAACCTTAACGGCTGTAAATGTCATTAATGATATTTCAGTCGCATCAAGAGTGTAATCACCCACTGCTTTCATTTTGAGCAACGGATTCATCTGATTACTACCAACCGATGGATTCCCTATTTGGGCAGTTGCAATAAAATTTGTTAGACGTTGCATGGGGGAATTGAAAATGCCAACAAATACTGCATCAGGTGCCGAAGCATCGGTCGCTTGTTGAGTATCTTTAGTACCCTGTGTCCCAAGAGGTGGGGTGTAGCTAGAGTTCTGCAGTTGAGCTTGATACGCCGTTTTGATACTGGCATATACTTCACCCGCCCCCAGATCACCTAATCCAGACATACCTGCAATAACTGGTTTTAACTGTACAGCCTCATTGACTTTATTATTGGCAGTGGCAAACGTCTGATACCATGAACCCAGTGCTAACCAGCCATTTTTCTTCAATTGTGCATTAAGTACAGAAGCTAACTCATCAGTGTTCCCTTGGGCTTTTAAAGCCTGATTAATCCTATCTTCATAGGCACGGGCAGCCTTCTGTATATCCGTTTCTGCATCGGGTAAAGAACCACTACCATTAACTTGCTTGTTGACCAATGAGGTAACAAATAGTGATGCCGATTGGGATAAATTATTCTGCATTTCATTCATTGCACTACGTTGCGCATTAATTATGCTGTTAGTGTCGACTGGTACAGGAAATAACCAACTTGTTGTTTGATCAATGAGGCTTTCGGGTAATCTGGCAGATCCGCATAAGGCGTTCCCATTACTGACTTCAAAGCCATCGGGCAGAGAGTTAATACGCATTAATGGGGTACCACCTTGACCATATTGTTGGTACATGGTGCTGAGTTCATTGTTGATGCCATACAGACAGAGATTCATTTCATAGATAGCCCGTGCTGCGCCAACAGTTTGGGGGGCCACAGGTTGTACCACTAGAGAATAGCCATCCTCTAATAAGTCAACGATACGGTCTGTTACCAAGTTTGCGCTACCAACCCCCATGATAGAAGCAGCCCACAAGAAGGTGAGCTGGGCAATTGACCAACCGGAAACGGTAGGGACTAGAGTCAGAAAACCCGCAGCGGTACTTACTGGCCCAACCATTGAACTGCCTTGGTTAAATATCTGTCCATTCTGGCCAGCTTTGACCATATGCTTAAGCGTAACAAACAAAAACCAGACAACGGCGATGGCCATGACAATACCGTTAAAAACGAAGAACATCTGACCGATCATACTGGAATCGGTCGATAGTGGATTAGTGACAACGTCACCGAAAATCATAACCAGGATTTGACGTGATAAGTCGGAACTGCGTTTAGCTGCCTGTTCAATGGAGCTAAAACTTACCGTTGTATCGGCCCAGGCACTGGCGGTAAATAGATATAACAATGCGCCAGCCATTATTTTTCGTATGGCATTCATAGTATTGACTCGCAGATATAAAGAGGTGCCCGCCTGGGTTAACAGGTGAGGATGGAAAATCTCATGGGATGGTAGAGGGCTAAAGCTGAAGGTCGATCATCGGTGTTTTAGGGGCATTTACGTATATCAAGCAATCGTTTTTTACTCTTTACTTGCAGTGATGATGAAATTGTTGATTTGAACCAGCACACCTCGACCAAAAAGTCGTTAAACCCACCACGTTCTTCTGGCGAAGTTCGTTGCTGGTTCAGTTGCCATAATCGCCAGGTACAAATAAGTGCCTGGACAAATGGCACTGCAGCCAGTGACAGCAACACCAGTATTAGTACAAATCCTTTTACCAGTACCAGAGGTGTGTAGATGCTACTAACCGCAATTGCCAAAAGAAGTCCTATAGCCAGTAATGACGGAACTGCTGCTAGGATGAGGCATACCATTTTTCGGCGCTTAAATCGGCGTAGTAAGCCATTGACTGACAGACCACTGGCGGCTACTGCTTGCTCAAAGCTCAGGATGGGTTCTTTTAGCCTTAATTCCAATTGGTTAGAGGGCGAGAGATGTTTTAGCCGTTTGAAATTATTGAACAGCGATGGTCCTATTTTGGACGCCGCGTAGCGTGCTTCTGAAAGTGGTAAAATTATGTTAGTCGAGTAATACAAACCTTTGCTTAAACGTTTTCCCCACTGAGGCGATTTTTCTGCTTTATTAGTCATTTCTGGATACTCCCGCGTTAACTTCACGCATTTTGGCTTGCAATTGCGGACGGTAATTCTCCGTGGCGGCGAGAGACAGCTGTTGACCTTGTAGGATGTTATTTTTCTGCATTTCACGCTTGATGCCTAATAACAGCCAATTTTGTTGGGACTGAATAAGAATAGCTTCACGCAACAGGAGATCCCCTTCCATATTTGAAATGTCATTTAGGTATTCGGTATTGGCATAGCGGCGACCGGCTTCGAATTGTTCAAACTCTCGTTCGGACATAATGCCGGTGCTTTTAGCTTCTTCTGAGGCAGTACGGTTGAAATAGGCTGCAGCTGACGGGGAACGTAATGTTTCCTTTGTAATCACGTCTTTTGTAGCCTCGTTAGGCTGACTTGCGGCGATCATCGCCAGCATGGGTTCACGGGCAGCTGAGTTAATCGCTTCGTATTGGGTCATAATCCCAATATATTGCTGACCAGAAGTTGTTTTGACTTCACCTTTCCCTAACTGCTTACCTGCGGCAGCTGGCGCACTATTAATAGCGTATGCCATAGCAGCATCGGTTTGTTGCTGGTTGAAAGTGAGGTCCGGGGTTTTTCCATCTTTACCCGCGCCATCCAATAAAGAGGTTAATCGCTTATCACCCCCCGGACGTTCTGAAATAGCTTTGCATAACGCTGTCCCACCGTAAGCCGCTACATCCGTAGCATCACAGTAATCAGCATGTATAGCTGCTGTGCGAAATTGTGCTTGCTCTTGTGGTGGTGTTGGCGCGGTTATACCTTGTCTAATGGTGTTATTACTAATTCCGGCACCACTGGCCAATGCTCCTTGATGGGCCCGTGCGCCACTTTGTACTTGAGCCGCTACACCAGAACCGGATTCAGAACAGATGCTATCGGGAATGGTATAGGTTCTACGCGCCTGCTCAAGTTTTTCAGCCTGTCTCGCGAAAATATCCTGATCACGTTGAGCCTGTGCCGCTTGTTCAATTTGTGTGGCCACCTTTCCTCCATTTTGATTAATGGCCGCGCCAACTTGATGTTGAGTAGTGGCAATCTCAGTCAACGTCCCGTTGATGATCCCAAGGGCAGGAGCCACTTGTGTTTGTATCGGGATGCTCGTCATAACCTCTACCGGATAGGCTAAGGCGTATCCAGGTAGGCAAGCGGATAGAACCAAGCTGGTCAATAGACTGAATTGGCCAGAGAAATAACGATGGGTGTGCATGATTAGCGCCTTACCATAAGGGTCATGAAGACAGATAGAAACAAGATGCAAACGAATAGAAATAAGAGAAGTAAATCTGTGGGGTGGAATAAGTGTCTAAACTGCGAGTTTAAGATAGCGTTAATAATACGTTTCACCGTTCACATCTCGATGTCGATGGTTTTGAATCCTTGGTTGCAATGTGTTGGTGCTATGCGGCGTTGCCTTGAATATAGCCAGCCTTGGCAATTAACTCGTCGGCCAGTTGTCGAATGACACTGTCTTCATCGTCATTACCGGCACGTTTTTTCATCATCTGAATATGTTTCTCTGCAGATCCACCGGGGAACGTATCCGCCAACAGCCTACGTGCGGTTTTGCCGTCCAATGCGTCATATAAAAAGTTGCGCAAAGCTCGATTAGCCGGCGTTGAGTTCAAGGCCCATAATCGCAGTGGACCCGCCGTGTTTTTCAGTAACTGAGCGACGTTACCGTTGGTCGTTTGGAATACGGCAAGGAAAGTGACACCGCTGCCATCTGCCGCCGGTCCCCGCGTGGTGTTCAAAAGTTTAAGGAGTGTTGTGCGCGGCACATTGAATGTTTCCTGCAGAACAGGGAAGTCTTTGGTTCTCACGCGCATTAAATAGAGTGAGTTGGCTGACTCCAGAATAGATTTTGGATAATCATCGAGATACTGAGAGGCGAACACGGTACGAATACCGAATTTACGTTGCTCGCGGTCCTCTGTTTGCAGTGCCTCCCACAGTGTATCGATGCCTTTAATGTTGTGTAACTCGTCAATAAATATGAGTTTTACTTCTTGATCTAATTGCTCGATACGCTTGCGATGTAGTGGAATGTAACGCTCATTCAATTTGCTGTACAACTCATCCTGATACTGCGGCAGGTAGAAATCATTGGCGCCAGCAAGGTGGCGAGCGAACTGGTACATAATACCGGTACGAATCTTCCCTTCCGGGGTGTTTTTGCCCGCCACATTATTGACATCGACAATGCGAATTCGTGTATTGGGGCTGACGGTAAAACGAGTACGCCCCGCAATCAGTGGATAATCGAAGAGGGCTTGTGTCAGGCAACGAGAAACATAACTGAGCAGTAGTTCATCAGAGCCAGGCCGATTGACTTTGCCAAAAGCAACTAATAATTCTTTGCTATTGAGTGCCCCTTGTAAGTCATTTAACTCGGGTACCGCCTGTGCCTGAGCGAGCGAGGCCTCATACACATGCCCGTGATCAAAGAGTAAATCTCTCACTTCATACCAGGTAGCCATTTCCCACCACTGAGCGTCATGTTCAGCAATGCAACCACTGTTTTTCAATGCAGTATCAACAGCAGGTACAAGGGTCGCACCATACCGAATTGGTTCATCATCACTATTTTTGCGATATACCATGTCCACGGCGCGAGACAGAATTTGTCTACAGGATGCAGAGTCTGGGGCGATGCCTTTCTCTGGGTCGATACATAAACTGAGTAGCATTCCCAATATATATTCACGCTCGGTACTGATGGGGTATTTCAAGCCAAGAAGAATATCAAACGGGTTACGGCAGTGATCTGCATCGTTACGCAGGATAATACTGATGATTTTGTCTTTCTGATCAGGAGAAAGACTGTCGGAAATTAGGTCATAGAAACCTTGTGCGGTAAACCCCTTATCGGTAAAGGCCATAAAGGGAAGGTCACTGTTTCCATTAGCAATGGCATCAAGATGTAAGCTGTTAGCTAACAGCGACTTTCCTGAGCCAGGAGAACCCGCAAGTAACTCTGTATGCTTTTCCTGTAACGAGCTGGCTAACTGGATAGGATACGGTTTACCGTCCACAGTTTGATGAATAGAGTTCCCTTCGTTTCCCCATGGGCTGGCCGGACGCTGCAGGGGCATTAACTTGATACCTTCCGAAAGCGGCGGGAACATCAATGTAGAAGCACTAAAACTTGATGCCAGCGGTAGTGTGTTGATCCAGGCACGGATTGGGTCACCAAAGGTTTTGGTCACACTGGATACGCCCCACGATTGAAGTGACTTTTGCAGCAGTGTTAAGTTGCGTTTAAGTCGGCTTTTATCCGCATCCCAAGTACTGGCTGTAATGCTCATCATGCACACAGGCTCTTTCTTATTTTGTTCCAGCAGCCAAGAGACAGACTGGTAAATATCGCGTAATCCAGGGACAAAAGCGACAAAGGACAACAGGTTATGTTTGCTATTGAGCAAATCCCCCCCACCAGGCATCAGATCGAGTCTTAACCGCCAAGGTATTTGCCTCGGAACCTTCTTAAACAACTGGCTAAAGGGTTCAGGGCGTTGCGGGGCAAGCGTCATGGCTAATTGACCATGGTACAAACCGTCCACTTCGATCATGCTGCCGTGTGCTTTCACTTCGGTGTCACAATATTGAAAGTTGAGATGAGGTGCCAATGCAGCACTAATATCGTCACCGCGTAGCTTGCCATGAGGGATAACACGATCACCTGGTAACAGTGGCTGCCAGCTTTCATCTGTGCTGAGTCGTTCGATTTCATCCCTGAGAACGTGACCTGCTTCATGGGCGTCGAGCAAGCGCACCATTACACCTTCATTGCCATCTTTAAGATCAGTTGCCAGTTTGTCGATAAACGCATCATGTCGCATTTTCAAGCCTTCAAACTCGGTAAATACTGGATTCTGGCCGAAACGTGCCTCTGGCATATTTTTAAACTGTTTGTCTTGTCGTTGAACTTCTTCCTTACGTTCAGCCAGAGGCAGTGATGAGATTGCGGTATAAACTGTCAACCAAACACGTTCTCGGGCAACATAAGGCGACATTTTGACAATTTGTTCATCCACTAAATCGTCCAGTTCAAGCCCCAGCTTACGGTATGCCAGTCTTTGAGGCTCAACCAGCCGCGTTATTTCTTCTTTTCCCCGTGTAGGATCGCGCTCAAAGACAATACATAACTTTTGCCCCAAGGCTTTAAAATCGCCTGTTAAGGAGTCTCTGAGTTTCAGAACAAACCTGAGAAAGCTATCAGTATCGGGGATGTCGCCCACAGTACGAGGCTCGGCTTCACTGAATTCTCTGAAAGCGCCCAAAACCTCAAAGCAGCTGGCGTAATCATTGTTGTGTGTCACATGAATGTACGGCGCGGCCAATGAGGGGTGTCGTATTTTGTCGTCGGGAGTCAGCCCAATGACTGTGCGTAGGTCACAATACTGGGAAAAATCCCGCCCTAATGTGTAGCGAGAAAAATAAGCAAAAGCATCTTCGATTTTATCGACAATCATGTTCAGCTCCGGGAGCAATAATCACGGTATAGGAGTGACCACCAGGTTGTATTGGCATCTAGCCCTGTGGTTGCCAGTCGTCCTTTGAGGCGACCAGGATGTAGCGCCAGTGCCAGATGGCGGCAGCGGGACAGTAAGGATTCACGTTTTTCATCCGGGAGACGTTTCAAGGCTTCACCGAATGCTTGAGGATGCGTTGTTCCCCATGATTTGCGTACTGGCTTGTCGTGAGAGGTGAGCCAATTGAGTAGAGCTTTGGCATCTTGCTGATATTCTTCACTGTCAGATTCAAGTGCCTGAGCGATGGCCCGTTGTAGATGATTGATATCCTCCGGTCGCAAAATTGGCAGATAGACAATTACCCCGGCTTCCGCCGTCACGGTATCCAATTGTTGCCAGGCTAGACACAGTGGGTCAGCGACACAAAGGTTATCTCGGAGTGTATTTAGTTGGTTTTGGTCACGAAATATCACGGTATTTTTAGGTGACTCGTAGCCACAGAATTCACAGTTATGTCCCGCCATACGGGCTGTTTCATCTAATGTATTCTGTTGTTGAGGCGTGCGGGAAAGGCCCGTCACACGACGGGAAACGGAAAAGACCAGCATTAGAACTCCAAAGAATGGGGGCTTTCGGAAAGAAGCCTCATTGAGACGTTCGAGTTAAGTAAGGCCGGCCACAAGGGCCGGCTATCTACGTTAACCGACAGATACTGGGTTCAGCCCCATCTGCTTCTGGCTACGATTAGCAATCTGATCAAGCGCAATAAAACAGCCTCCCGCTGCAAATAATATCAAGATGTGCCAACCCTTGATTTGTGGGTTATTTTTCTTGGAAGCCATCATGCCGATGGCAACAGCTATTAAAATGAGGCCGAGGGTCATTGACGCTTTCACGATAGGCTCTTTTAAGGAATAAATGCCGTCCAAAGGGGCTTTAATCATATCGACAAGATCTCCATCGGCATGGGCGAGAGGGGTCAGGAACCCTGCCAGTAAACCTGCAACGATGCGAACATATTGCCGGCGGAGTGTTTCTGCCAGTAAGGCTGCTTTAACTGAGATGAAAAGTGGAAAGTCTTTCAAGATTTGACGAGCGTTCATTATGACCTCTGTATTTACCAATGAAAATTGATTGTGTTTTGTAGGGCATCGAGTACCCGTGGATTGACTGCGAGCAGGGTGCCAATAATTATTCGTTTAGCGCCGCTAGCGACGTCATCACCGGCGCTAAGACCGGTATGACCGTCTTTTGTAGAGCGTCTCAGGCGCAATAAACCCTGATACGCATAAATGACACCGATCCACTGCAGAAGCGTAAGACCGGCATTAATGGCGACCGCAGCAGGGCCGTATTTGCCTTCGGAAACATAGGCTATTGCACCAAAAGTGACGTCACCCAAAGCCATTTGTCGTGAGGTTGCATTCATCACCTGATGCAGTGCAATAACGCAGCCGCATATCAGAATGATCAGCATGATTTTTCCAGGGCCGTCTTGTACCTGTCCTCTGCGTGCACGACTGGCGATATTGCCAAAGTGCAAGACCAGCATGATTAAGCCACCTACTGCCCCCATCGCGATGATCAGCTGAATTCCAACCGCCGTAACGTTGTTGACGGCGTTGGCCAGCATTTGGACCAAGTCCATAGGTATCCTTACCGGATAACACCGGCAGTGGTGATGACCTCACGATTTTGAGTGTCAATGCGTTGCACGGTGGCATGACCAATGCGGTCACCCGGTTGCAGTGCCCAGGTACTTCCCTGATAAGTCACCCAAGCTAATCCCGGATATAAACTGTTGATACTGGCCCCCCGTAATCCGCTGTTTTTTGACGCGGTGCGGTGGGAGGCTTTCGGTGCAACAGCAGAGGCTGTGGTCATGGTGGATACAGATGCAGGACTTGGGCGTTGTGCCAAATAGGCAACCTGCTGCTCCAGGAGGCGCAAACGTTGATCCAATGCTTTTATTCCTTCACGGTTGTTTTCCCCGTATACCCGCAACTCTTCAACTATTTGCGGGCCAGGCTCTGTCAGGGTACTGGCCACAGGCTCCCTCGTTGGCGGTACGTCGATGGTCGTGTTCTGCACTGATGTTGACGGTGGTGAGTAAGGTACGGGCACAATAGGCGGTGTGGTTATGGGCTCTTGAGCCGCAAACTGTGGCGACGCACCGGTACTCGAGGGGGCATTACGCAATACACCGAAAGCGACAATTCCGACGATGACGACTCCCATCATCCCGGCTTGTAACGGGGCAACCTTTAAGCCGAAAGGCAAAGTGATAAGTTTGGAATGGGTTGGCTTACTGGCGATAGGTGTTTGGGTTACTTCTGGTTCATTTTCGGGCAAATCAACTGGGGGCGTCTCTAGGTCAAAATGAGATGTTGTCATTAGCGTGCTCCTGCTTGGGGTATGGCGGCCGCGTTTTTGTTGAGACGGTCGCTCTCATATACACCTTTCATAAATTGGATGGCCACAACTTGGTTTTTGTAAACACGAACCTGTTGGACGGGAAGTTTGGCAGCATCACTCGCCATCACTTGGCCAGCTTGAGAGCCAATGCCACCGACGATGGTACCTGCTACAGCTGAGCCTTTAACCGAGCCGGTCCCGCCGCTGATCGTGCCAGCGTTGGTCGATAGGATTTGCGTGTTTTGTTGTTTATACAATTCACCCAATCCACCAATACCAGTGGCAACGGCGGGCAATATAATTCGGGAGATATAACGGTTGTGGACGTCACTGGCGACGGAGGATTGCAACGTATCGTCTTGTAAAGCATAGGCATCGACCTGATATTCAATACCGTTGAGTGTCATGCTAGTGAGATGGATGACCACTCCGTTACCCGCCAGTTGTATACCCCGAGCGGTGAAGCTGGCTCCCGCTAAAAAGCCTGCAGGAATATGAGCCTTAACGATTGAATTGAGGTTGTCAGAGTCGATTGCAGTGTCTATTACACCCGGCCTAAGTGTATTCGGTGGCACAACCATGAGGTCTTGAACCCCGTTATTGGCTGTTGTTTGGCTCGATACAGTCACCGGCGCATTGCCTGGGAGCCCATTACTCCATGCACTAAAAGCATTCTCTGATGTACTGCCTGATTGCCCATTGCCTTGTTGGCTCTGACCAAAAGAACTAGCCAATTGTATGCCACCAGGCTTCCAGCGCTCGTTAAGTAGTTTCATGTAACTATTGAGAGCGGCTTTTTCGTTCTCAGCTATACCTGAGTTGGTTGTGTCCCCTTGAGAGGAGGTTACGGTTGTAGTATTTAGGCTTACAGGTTGTAGAGCCGGTGTTGGGGCGACAGGTTTGACATCACTCATGCGTAAGGACGCCACAAAGCTGTTTCCCCCGCGGTCTGCCGTTTTTCCACCGATGTTATTAGCTTCACTTTGTAACTTCCGGTACTGCGCTGTTTCAATACTGTTATGCGCGGCATTGTTGGCCACGCTGTTCAATTTATAATTTGACGGTGTTGGCTCTGCTCTGTGTAACCATCCCCACCCGAGGTAAGCTCCTGCGCCAACAATAGTGACAACAGCAATGCCCAGTATCAGTGATTTTTTTCCGTCATTTGCAGCATCTTGTTCAATGGCCATCGGCTTACTCCAGGTTGATGTTCAGTGTGGTATTTCGGCTCTGAACGGAAAAAACCACTTCGGGGGTGACGGGCAATTTCCAAACTCGAGTTCCATCTGCTGCTGCCGAGGTTTCTACAAACGCATCCCGTATATCGCTGCGTGAGCGGATATATAAGTCATCGCCTAATTGCCAAACAGATGTCATCGGGACGTTGCCACTGGTTTTGAGACGCTTAGCTTCTTTGGGAGGGACACCATCCAAAAAGGATTGCAATGTTGGATTGTCCAAACTGATTTTTTCTCGAGCAATAGGTTGGGCTTTAGCGGCTGGGCCCCGCATAGGAATACGAAGGTTCAGACTGCTATCTGTAATTTGTGCTTGTCCGGGGTTATCTGGTTCGCCACTGGATAAGGCGATCACTACAGGCACCGGTAAACCTTTCAGATATACCGTCACGCTCCCAGAGTCATAGGCCCGTCTGGCCTGAACTGACATTACCGGACTGTTTGGAATGTAATTGATGGAAAAACCGGCTTCGTTACCGTTGATTGGCGGCGCGTCAATATTCCAGGGCGCGCCTGTTTCATCAGTAAAAGATACGGTCGCAGGAAAGTTTGGAAGTGCCCGCAGCATGGGTAGTGAGGCACCAGGTGACAGGTTGACCGTCAGAGAACTAATCCGGGGAACCGCAGTGACGGGCGCTCGCCCCTCACTACGTTGCAGTTGGTCAAATGTCCCCCGTAAGCCAGTCACATCATCAGGCGATAATGGAGCCATCTGACCCTGAGCATAAGTTAGCGCGGGTGAGGGTAGAGGGGTTGCTCCGCCTTGAGGAAGTGGGGCTGTAGGCGCAGGCCCTGCTGTTGGTGCCACCTGAGCGGCAACATTTTGTGGTGTACTGGTTGTCGGTGCTGCACTTAGCGTTTGTGCTGGTTGCCAGGCATTGGGGGCTGCAGCGACGTCAGTGGTGATTGCAGCGCTAACACTGTTAACCAACGTTAACAGGAGCAGACTGGCATACTGGATTTTCATGGTTATTGAGCCTCATAGGTAATGAGCTGAGATACTTCCAGACCGGTATTCTTCAATCGTGGATCGGTACGCTGAATAAGCAGTGACAACACAAAACTTTGTTCAGGCAGTGACGTTGTCTGACCGGTCAATTTGAATTTGACGGGATATTGAATTTTCCAGGCATATACCCCGTTTTCTAACGTTCCCTTGCTAACGACTACGCCTGGAGACGTCATCACCGACATGTTCATTTTTTTGTCTTTGATGGAGGCAAGTACGTTGGATGTGGTCAGCGCAGCGTAATAGCTGCGAAAGCCTTCATCTGAGAATCGGGGAAGTAAGTTATTCATTTGTGAGCGGTAATTCACGAAGTCGAGAGTGAACGCCTCACGAATAACACGGTTGCCAAAATCGGTAACATCCGCATCACTGTAAGCTGGCTGATCTGTTGGGGTCAGCGGGATAACACGACCATCTTGCGTTGCAAAATATTTTACTGGCGGGTTTAAAACGGCATATCCCAGAACAGCGATAATCAACAGACAAAGAAAAAGAGAAGCACTTTGCCATATGTTCACCATGAGAGATTTTCGGGTGAAACTGACATTGAGCTGGCTTTCAATGTGCTGTGCTCTTGCAGACGCATACGGGTCAGCACTCCCCCCATCAGAGGGAGCGGGTAGATTTTTTTTCATGGTGACATCCACTGGCAAGCCCCGTAGGGGAGACCGAACGGGGTTGCAAAGAAGAACAGGGGAAACCGCTAAAGGTACGGTCGGTTAGCGAGTGAAGATGTAACCGTCCCCGGAGGCGGAGCTCACTGGGGACGTAGCTGCAGGTATCTGACTATAAGTGGTAGGTGCATAGGACTGAGGTGCACTGACTGAATTCGATGAGGTGCCAATTACACCGCTGGTGCGAGACGACAAATCTCCCCATGGGTCAATGTTACTCGGTACATATTCTTGGATCTTGTCTCTTGCAGCGCGACAGATTTTGTCCTTTATCCCGTTCAAGATGCCACTGAGATCAGGGAAAGTCGGTACCGTAATGGCTGTACTGATATCTCCCAAGCATTGCTGCAATCCGCTTGATACCTGATTTTCACGTTGTGACCATGCTTCTGCAGCTTTGCGAGCACGTTCGTAGCCAGCCTGCGCCCCAGCTTGTGCCGCAGTAGCCGCACGGCAATCCGTTGCTTGAACCTGCAGAGATAAGGTGCTGGCCACCAGGGCGGCAAGTATAAAATAGTATCTTCGTTGCATTGCCTTTCCTTATAAGCCTGGACGCGGTGCCTGAGGTGCCGGATTGATCCGGTTTTCCACGGTGTGATTGTCCCGGCTCTGCGGGGCTTGCGACGGTGGAATATAGTCGTGCGTAAACCCAAGTTGCTTATGCAGTGCCGGGGGGCACTTTGCGGGTTCAACCAGCGTCGCATAAAGTTTGTCTTTTTCCCCCTGGAGACGGAACACGAAAGCGTTATTGGCTCCTTCGGCGTGATTGATGGCATTACCGTGGCCTATGGATTTGATGCCGTCAGCCGTAACCGCATTTAAGGCTACATAACGTGTCCCTTTGTCATTGATACAAAGTTTACCGAGCACCGGATGGTACTCACCTTCGTATTGCACGACGCCTTGCACATAATCGCCTAAGCCTTTTACCAGTAATAACTTAAGTTGGTTTTCGGCTGTCATCGTTTTCATGAGTACAGTACCTGCATCTTGGGTCTGTGCAGGCAGTGGGGTGGTCGCCGGTCGAGTGGCAGGGGCTGTTGTACCTTGGCCGTTAGGCTTAAACCACACAAGGTCATTGGCCTGTGCAGGCAATGGAGGCAGTGATACCCCAGCTTTTGCCGCCAGTTCAACAACCTGCTGTTGTAACGCAAAAAAATGGGCCATGTCATAAGCTGTCAGTGACGCTGGCGGTGTAGTCTGCTGTTCATGGCTGACAAGCAACTGAGGGTCGACTGCCGGCTTTATTGCCCATTGATTACGGTGGGAAATGATTTCCTCCGTCTGTTCAACTCCGTTTTTATCGACCACGATCTTATTGTTCGCGTCACGTACTTTAGCCTGGACCGTGACCTCTTTACTGCCGAGCCAGGTTAGCGTCACCACATCGTTTTTACTGAGGCCACTGTCTGGCATGACCTGTGCCAACTCTTTCCCCCAAACGTAACGTTCTCCATGCGCGGTACGTAAATGTACGTAATAGCTAAGATTCTCAGACGAATCAAAATTGTACGGTGCGGGACCATGCCCCAATAAAGCGCCTGTCAGACCTGCTTCGCTTTCCTTACGACTGGCATTTCGCGGTATTTCTGGGGGAAGCACTGTAGGCCGTAATTCTGGAGGTAATTCGTTCGCCAATGGTGATGATGTTGCTGTTGCTGTTGCTGTTGCTGTGGCAGGTTCTGTTGTTTGCCCCTCAGTCATAATAGATGCTGTCTGTGGGCCAACGGGTGTTGCCTCAGCTCCTGGGGTTGGTTCGTCTGCCAACTGCTTACGGGCCTCATCTAACATCAGTTGCTGCTGCGGGTTTTTCATTTTGACATCGAGGTTGTATTCAGCAATTAGCATAATGGCGCGATGCTTGAACTGATCGCTCCCCGTAAGCTCAATGCGCCCCCGATATTGTTCGCGTGAAACAAGTAAGGCCGTCAATATCATGGCATCACTTTGGCTTGCTGCCGCGTTCGCCATTGTGATGCGGTCGCCGTGGTCGACAAAGGCGGGTTCACCAGAAAAGAGATATTTTACTGACCGTCCATCGAGGGCCATTTCATGAGTAATTTGTTGCATCAATGCATCTAGATCGAGTGGAGCCACTTGGCGAGCTTGGCCCGCAGGCATCTCGATACAGATAGCGTCTTCCGTTTGTGCTGCCAGGTTAGCCTCTGACTGGGCTTGTTGCTCATTAGGGGTTGATGTTGCAGGTTGAGGTGCCAGCCGGCCAGCGAAAGAAACTAACTCAATGGGTTTTTCTTTGGGCGCCGTAACTGTGGGTATCGTTGGGTTAGCAATTGGTGCAATATTTTCCTGTTTTGCTTCTTCAGCCTCATTTTTAACTGCCGCAGGTGTTTCTGGAATAACGATTTGCTCCGTAGCTAAAGGTGCTTCCTGAATAACAGTCTGCTCTGCAGTGACAGGGGGTATGGGGTCATTGATAGCATATGGTGTGAAATCTTGGACCTCTTGGTCGAAGACGCTATCAGCAATATGACCATAGTCAGCATATTCATTAACGGGTACGTCTTGTACGGAGGGTATATCAATTTCAGGTGTGGGCTCAGTCTGTGTATTTTCCATTGTTGTGGGTTCCAGAGGTGAGGGACGATGTAACGGAGCAAAAACAGGGGCCAATTGTTCTGCGAGTGCCGACAAACCGCGTGACTGGTGAAAGTCATTGAAGTCCGTCAATCCCTTCTCGCGCTCAGCTGCAGTAAATGCCGGTAATATAACAATGCCGCCAGTAAGCTCAGCGGCTTCTGTGGCTTTTTCTTTCCCCGGATTGCCAGGGCGTTTTGGCTTAGGAAGATCATCATCAGCCAAGAACAAGGTTGGACTGTCGGGGTAACGCTCGTGCAGTGCTTTGGCCACCTTGACCAAGTTGCCAGAATCAACGGTCATCACCACCGGGTATTTTAGAGCCATAGCCCCACTGGCGGCGGTGGCATAACCCTCGGCAAAGACAATGGGCTGACCATTCTTAAGGGTGCCACCAACAATGAAGAAATTACCTTCTTTTTGCCCCCCCTTGCTTAAACGCTTACTGCCGTCGGGTGCAATGGTTTGTAGTGTTCGTATATCACCGGCGACATTCAATAATGGAATGACCAATTGATTACGATCATCAATGAGCATTCCTTTGGCTACCTTCACGCCCTTTTTCTTTAAGTAGGGGTGGTCTTGGCTGGCTTGGCTCAACCGCTCGTATAACTTGGTGACTTCGACTGATTTCTTATCTTGCTCTTGGCGTATTCTGGCATCGCGCCGTAGTTGCTCTTGTGCAGCCATTGCCTTGCGGTGTGCTAACACTATGGGGTCAGGCCTGTCTGAGTTCGATGACCAGGTATTTCTATGGCCATCACGATGATCAGCAAACCAACCATTGGCAAAGCCATCCAAATGACCAACATAAACGCCAGATTTTTTACCTTGCTTGTCATCATTCATCGATATCCGATGAGTTAGACCATCCATCTCTGGGTCGCCTTGAAGATTTCCGCCGAGTGAACGGATAAAGTCGCCAAACTCTTGGGCGGAATCGTTATTGGTTTCGGTGGCCAGCGTATTATCGATGCGCCAGCGAGTGAGTTTGTCGAGTTCAGAGCCCTCTTTGGCAAACCACATTTTGCGATCAGGGTCGAACTCCAGCGCATTCTCACCATTGTCCAGCTTACCTGCCTGCCGTTTGGCTTCTTTCAACTGTTCGAATGGAATAACGAGGTAGGTAGATTCAGTTGCTTTCATTGTGCCTCCCAACAGGTTGGTAAGGATGGCCAGAGCTGAGGATTATCATATAGGACTCCTATTCAAAGAATTTTCGATACCACCAGGGACGACCGGTAATGATGTTGCCGCGCAACCGGTGCAATAAACGCTGGAATACCACCGTGAGGGTGTAATCAAAGAAAGCCAGTAGTTTGTAAAACACCAACAATCCGACACAGAAGAGGAACATCAGCATACTTGGCCAAAATACCCACACGATAAACACCAGATAAACCAGCACTGGAATGCCAAAGATCGTGACGGCGCGACCCGCATCTAACCAGTTGCAATAATCGTTGTTCATTATGTTGTTTTCCGTTTTTCGTTAAATTCTCGCCATCCCATCACTTGTTCCGCTACATGTTCAGCAACTCGCCCGTTCACAAAAAGTTCCCAGGTTTGATCTGCAATGCGCGTCGAACTCTCACGAAGTGACGCGTTAATCAGATCAGGCCAGCGAGAATAATGTTGTTGAGATAATTTGCTGCGCCAATCATCGTCAAATAGGACGTATTCTCTAACAGCGATACGTTTACCATCAGTCGTTGGCAGGAGGCGTTGCACGATGACAAACCGCAAAGCATCAAGTAGATCAAAGGCAACTTGTTCACGGGTGTCACTGGACGCCATTCGGATACAACGAGAAAAAGCATGGCCCGGAGAGAAAGCATGCAATGTACTGAGGGCCAGATGGCCAGAGTGAGCACAGGCGATGGCGGCTTCTAACGTATCAAGATCACGTATCTCACCAACACCAATTAAAGTCGGTGCCTGACGTAACGAGAGACGAAGGCCATCAGCAAAACTCGGAACATCTCTCCCAATTTCGGATTGTTGAGGCTTGAGCACCCATTGAGGACCCCCTAGCAGATATTCGACCGGATCTTCATAGGTGGTGACCTTTCCGTCGGGATGTGTTTCTCCGTAATGCTGGTAAGTTGAGGCTAATAATGTGGATTTCCCTGAGCCGGTTGGACCACACGTTAAACCCAGACCATCCATAGGTAATAAACTGCGACGGAGATCATCTTCCAGGCCCATTGTCTCTAAGGGCGGGATAGCTGATGGAATAATACGTAACGTGATGGCCATTGCTGTATTAAGCGAACCAATAGTGGCCTGAATGAAGTTAGTGCGATAACGCACCCGTTCACCACGTTCGAGTCCGAAACGGCCAGTATTATCACCTTCCAGCTGTAAAGCCCGGTCAGCACCACAGCCCCCTTGGACCAGTGATTTAATATCAGGGGTGTATATCTCATCGACGAGGCGCACCAATTGGGAACTATCAATATTGAACTTGTTGGTTACAACCTTGCGGCCGTAGTGATCAACAATGATTGGGCTTCCACTCTGCAGATGGATATCAGAGACTTTATGGCGATAACAGTGAACAAAAAAACTTCGGAGTTTGTTTGCGTCGAGTCCGCCTGAAAAATCAAATTCATCAAGATTTGTCATATAGGGCTCCACGCACAGAACTTAAATAATAGGGATAATTGATGTAAGTGGAATGAAACCCCAGATGGCCAAAGCTTAACGCTTGGAAGAGGTCCGTATATTTTCGTGGGATATTTCTCATAAATATCACCGTATTTGATGAACTAACTGAACGCATCATTAAATATTCACGAGCAGCAGCCAGTAGCGTTTCATGAGCCAAAAAGTCACTAGGCTCACTTTTTATGTAGTTGTTTCCTAATGAGGAAAGTAACTGTACTTGACCAGGGTTATTATTCATGGGTTCACTCCGAGCATATGAAATAGGAGGAGGTTACTGTTGTGTCGTGATAGTGGGTTTCCAACGTTTCTTATCCAACTCAAAGCCGGCGCGTTGTTTCAGGTCGCGTACTTTATCACCCAACATCAGTTTGTCTTGGGAGCCAGTAACGGACTGCAGCTGTTCACTGACCACAGGTAAGGTGATCATGCCTTGCTGCACCAGAGTGGAATAACGCACCATGCCGGCATAATCCCGAGTTAATCGATTGAAGTTACTTTCTAACGTTCGGTCGGCACTTTCACGTCCTTCTTGCCAACCCTTTTCTATCGCGGCACGCCAGACTTTTTCTTCGGCGCCATTCTTCGGAGCAATTTCTGTAGGGATATCGGTATTCACTGCCAGTCCGGCCAATAAGTACTGCCGCCAAGAGGGCGGATTACTGACAAATCGCTCTTTCACCAGAATGGTGTAGGTTTTGTTAGCGGTTCGTATCTGGTTATCTGTAATGTTTGCGAGAGATTCAGCCGCGACAATAACGGGAGGTAACCACCCCTGGCGACTGATCAGCGGAGCAAAGGTATAGAGTCTATTTAAGTCATCATTCTGAATACTCAGCGCTTGTTGCAGTTCCCAGGCTCGCTGTGCTTTTCCTCCCCGAAAACCAACGGTTTGCCCCGCATCATTAAGAAGTTGCCATAATGTGTCGTTCAGACCGTGTTTATCAGTGGCCTTTGGCGATAGGTAGGCATTGATATCCGGTGGTGGAGGTGTATCGATGGTTGCCCCGATAACTGGCACGGTGACCAGTGCCAGACAGAGGGCCAAGGCTTTTCGTATCATGCTAAAGCTCCTTGTTTTAGGGGCAGCATAAAGTAGACGCGAAGCTCTCTGGACTGCTGATCTAGCTGAGCTCGCCAGTCGGTTTGAGTACGGATAATTCGAAGCAGGGTTTCAAAGGTAACGTCTTGAACATGAATAGTGACAGGAAGTGGTAATCTGACACCGGTATAAGCGAATGATAAGCCGCGTTGTCGTGCTAATTCGGCCAGGAGCTCAATAGCATCGCCATCCCATGTCACTGAAAGTCGTTGGCTGTTTGCTCGAATACTGCCGGGTACGAAATGTACTTTCTGATTTAGTACTCCGTTTAAGGCGAGATCTTGTAACGAGGGAGTGATTTGCCCTGTATTAATAGTTATAGGCTGTGGAGTAGATATCGGATGTTTCGCTTGAGGTGCCTGACAACCGGATAGCAGGAAAAGGCCAAGCGTGGCCAGATACGATAATTTCATATAAATAGTTCCTGTATATCGGAGATAGTTGCGGTGCGGATAAATTAAGAGGTCAGGTCGATGCGGACATCACTGGTATTGTGATATGAACTGCCTGCCAGCATAACCGTGACGCGACTGTTTGATTTTACATTGACTGCGATTTGTTTTTGAGTAACACCATAGTTTTGGTACCCCCAGTAATGTCCGCTACTACCACCTTTATCAACCCGGACGCTGGTTTTAACAACACCAACCAACCCGCCATCGACATACACGTTAAAGGATGCGGAACCGGTGTGAGAACCATCACCGGCGTTGAATAAACTGGATACAGTCACCAACAAGACTTTGTATGACCCATTTGACACAATATCAAGATTATTGACGGCTACACGCGACATACCACCACCCCCTATCCCCGTCAAAATACCGGCTTGGCAGTAAAGAGGCGCACCTTCGGCATCCCGAGTTAATATACCGGCCTCACAAGATTGACCAGGCACCATAATCTTATTGAGTTGCAGAAACTCATCTGTGGCCAGACGGCCTTCGGCGTGTATTGTTCCGCCTCGCAGTTGTCCTCCGGTGTAAATCCCTTTGTTATTGACGCTGCGCACCCAATCGTCGTCAGTCATGGTTAGGCCTCCGCCATGTGTGGCGTTCAGCCATCCCTTGTCGTTTTGCGTAATGATCCAGCCGCTGTTGCTCTTGATATCATTTTCTACTGTTACCGTTTGGGCATTGACAGCACTCGTGTTGTTTAATGAGTTATTGCCCATATCTATGTCGGTATGCATTTTGTTTAGATCCGGGCGACCATTGACTTTAAAGCGATACAGACGATCACCGGCTTCACTGTCACTGCCGAGTGAGTCGGAAGATAACATGACAGCAAGGCGACCCATTTGACCCGAGAGACCATAGTCGGAGAGATTAACAGTCCAACTACCATTTGCACCGATCGCCTGATTAGCTGGCCAAATATAACCACCTAGGCCACTGATGTTTTGAGCAATATACCTAAGTCCATTAGGTTGAATTTCCTTGCCCGCCGAGGTTAGGACGAACGCCATCAAGTTGCTTTTGCCGTCTTGGGTTATTGCTACTAGATATGACTGGCCATCATCGGTAGTTAGACTGAATCCAGGCGGAAGGTATTTTGCGTCTTGTAACTGTTTACCTGTGATAACAACATTTTTTGCGGTTTTGAGCTGTGTCGTCAGAGTGTCTTTATTGTCCTTGATATAGCGATTAGCTGACGCACTGACGGCAGACAGCATGGTGGCACTGATGTCCCATGCCCGCTCCTGGTTGTACTCTATAACCCGGGGGATACTGTAGGCCATTATCACCGATAGCAGAGTTATAACCATGATTGTTTCGGCAATGGTTAATCCACGGTTAACGGGGGGATGTGAGAAAGATTTCTTTTTACTCAACATAGATATTTCCCTCTGTTGCCAGAATGGGGTGAATAAGATGAGTCACTATGACGGCTGGGAGCAGCCAGGGTGCCAGTGGGTGCGGAGATTTTCGTCCAAACAAGCTGACGGTTATTAACAAGTAGAGTACCAATGCTCCAGACAACCAAGGGAGGGGGAGCCAGGCACATAGACCGGCAAGTAGATGAACATCCCCCAATCCCAAAGCTCCAGGTTGTTTGTGGGCCAAAATTCGGTATACCAGGTTCAGAAGCAGAAATGCAGCCAGACTGGTGAAGGCAGCGGTGTAAGGCGATAACGCGGCGCCAGGAAGTAAGGTGAGCAAAAGCCCAACAAACCAGAAACTGTTAGTGAAACACAGTGGTAGCCAGCGTTCTTGCGCGTCTAGCCCAATAAGGTTCAGGCTAAATATCAGCAGGGCAAATGACTGTAGCAAGTGTGCCGGTGAAAGCGTAAATACGCTATTGAGTAGCAGAACCAATAGCGTACAACTCCAGGTAATCCATTGGAGAAGGTGAATAATTTGACGCGAATAAGTAGGTCGGTCGTAGTCGAGGAGAAACAGATTACCCTGTCGTAAAACTGGACCATGGTTACGAAATGTAAATGCTAGTGCTAGGCCAGCAAATAACAGCAATACCAAAAGAGTCGAGATCATGAAACCCCCCCACCAAGACGCATGTATTCCTTATAAATATTCTTCGAATACCACATTCTGCGCGGCTCTCTGTCGGGAGAAAAACCGGCATTGTATGAACCTAAGCATGACCAGTTGCTACCACAGATTTGCAGATGCTGGGCTAATATCCAGGCTCCAATTTGAACGTTGAGACAGGGATTGGTCAGTAAATCTTGTTCGCTTTTGATAATACCCAGACGTTTAAGTCTGGGTAATTGTTGGGTGTTAATCTGCATCAAGCCATAATCACGGCTGGATATTTTGCCCGCAGTGCGGTTGATGCCGATAGCATTGGGATTCAGCGAGCTCTCCCTAACCGCAATAGCCCGCAGGAGTTGTGCGTTAATGTGATATCGAGCGCCAGCTTCATCAAAACACCAGGCATGCACCGGTGTGGTAAGGCATAGCATCACACTGCCAAATAATGCGATAAGGAAAAGTCGCATAAAACCTCCTTAGCTTTGGCTGATGAAGATCAGGGTATTGTTACCGGTTGATCCCGAGTCAGCCGTACATTGCTGCACAGCTTTTGCAGACGTTAATGGACCCGATGTTGATGTTCCGTTTACTTTTGTTGTCACCACGTTTGATCCAGAACTCAACGTGGTGGCGATAACGGTACACGCATCTTGTGGAATAGCGGCCGTTGTTAGCGAGAATCCAGATTTCTGGCCACCAGAAGAGGCTACTGGCGCAAGAGATACATCACCACCAAAGGTATTGGTCAAACCGGCTGAGCCAGAAGATGCGGTGCCAACGAGGGTTAGACCAGTAGGGGCCCCGCTAGCCATGACGATATACGTGCCGGTCATATCGGCTGAGCCGTTATAGGGATACTGCCCCGCGTTTTTTAACAATCGAGGTGTTTTAGCCATCATTTCGTTATAAGCGTTAAGCTCTTTGGATGTGTCACTGGTTGAGAATGCACCTTTAGATACGGCATAAACTGCAGACATGACGACACCCGCGATAACCATCCACATGATTATTTCTGTCAGGGTTGTCCCTTTATTAATAGTGTTGTGCGGTTTTTTCATTGTGCTAAATGGACGTAAAATTTTCATAACAGTTTCCTTTCTATAGGGTTAGTGGAGAGTTTTGACGAGCGCGTTGATTTCTACGCTCGCGAATATTTGCAGAACGATATAACTGGCGTTGAACAACAGAATTACGAAGTTAACTACAGCGCAGGTTTTGGTGATTTTGCTGAGACTTTCTTTCTGCCAGAAGGAGGCAAATGACTTAATAAGGTCCTGGGCATCATTCCCCCCGCTTAGAATCGAAAGATGTACTGCGGCATCACGTGAGGGGAAGTTAAAACCGGTTAACAGCAGGGCTTGACCAAAATTCACCCCTTTACTGAGTTTGCGCCGCGTAGCATCAAGGCGCTCAAATAACCAGGGCGAGGCGTACACACACAGAAGATGAAGTGCCTGTTCCATACGAATAGATGGATGTATTAGGGCTGCGTAATTAAGCAGGAATGTCGCACCCTCAGTCTCTTTATACACACTCCATGGAAATAGCCGGTCAAGAACACGATTACGAACCTTTCCGGTCAAATTCGGCATGGTCCATAGAATGGATATGATTGTTAGTGCAATTGCAGACAGTAGTAGGAACATGTTGGAGACAAAGAACTCGGTAATACCGACGAATAGTGCGAGTTTCCCGGTTAATGCCTCACGTGGGATGATTGCCAGAACAGTGGGTATATATTTATCGTTAAGAAAGTGCATCGCAACCAGAGTACCCATACATAAAAACACCGGATAAATCTGGCTACTGATGACCTTACTTTTTAGCTTTCCGATCGTATCGATATTTTGAATAGTACGTTTCAGCGCATTACTCAAATCACCTGTTAACCTGGCTGACATAATGATGGTGCTTTCATTATGTGGAACCCAAGTTGACAGGCCTTTGTCCAGTGTTTGCCCTGTGGTCAATGCGGAATGTATATCACTGAGGCAGTACATCAGAGAACTCCGCTCTTTTCCTTTTTGCCTGGCGGCGTATTGAAGTTTGGTAATGGCTTCTTTAAGTGAAGATTTGTTGTCGAGCAAGAAGGCCAGTTGTTCGTAAAGATGTCGCCGTTCACTCATAAAGAAAGTTTTTCGAGCGACCCAAGTATCGAGCCGAGAAAACCAAGCTGGAGGACGAATTTTAGTACTCGGCAGGCTTTTTAGGCGAGCTTTTATCCATGAAATCATGTGTGGGCTCCTAACAGTTCAGAAAGGTATTACGTTGTGGAATATGAGGAAACTAATTGGTCAGGCAGAAAGGGGAGCGGTGTCCAGGGCTAACAAGGTGTCCTCATCCAGCGGATTGATACGGTCTCCCTCGAGGGGGTCAACTTCTCCACGATTAAGATATTGTTGAAGATGCATGCCGCGCGTGGTGCCTCCCATCTTGTTAACCCAGTAGTTTCGAGCTACAAGCTTGCCTTCATGTCGATAGTGGTGCATGAACTGAGCATCAGGCCGAATAACCTCAACAATAACTCGGCGTCCTACCGTACCGAAGTGACAGTTATTGCAACCATTGTGATTACGAAAGCGGATTTTTTCTTTGTCGCAATAGGTCGCAATCAACTGTAATTCATCAGCATCAAGGCTATCTTTCACTTGTTCATAAGTCTGTTTGCATTTAGGGCACAGTAAAGGCACCAGGCGTTGTGCAATCAGGCCGACAATCAGTTGGGGATCAGTGATAAGCGCAAGCGGCACGTCCAATGTATCAACCATACGGCTGATAATGCTCGGCGCGTCATTGGCATGCAGTGTTGCCATCAGAAGGTGCCCAGTTTCGGCTCCAGAAATCGCAGTTTTAACAGAGTCTTTGTCACGCATTTCCCCTACTATCAATGCATCAGGGTCAAGACGTAAGCTGGCCGCAATAGTTCGGGTCCAGGCTTGTTTGACTGCTATAGGATCACTTTTGTCGGCGAAAATAGGGATCTGGATGCCAGGTAGTTTGCCCTCCGGGGGGTCTTCGATTGCCAGTAAGCGTTTAAGGCCATAAGTAAACACGGTATACATCTCAGCAAGAGTACGCAGTGTGGTACTTTTCCCTGAACCCGTCGGGCCCGAAAGGATGATAAAGCCATATGGACTGCGGAGCATACGCCGTATCAGTGTGATCTGTTCGGGATTGAAGCCGAGAATTTCCAGCGAGGGAATATCGTTTCTTTCATCTTTGATCAGTCGGACAACAGCATAAACACCATTCTCAGTAGGAATATGCGCATAGCGAGCCGCATATAAATTAGCTTTGTGCAAATACTTGTTTTCAATGCGGGCATCCTGGATCTCGTTCTCCATGAACTCCCTGGCGCCTGTATCCGTCATGGAGTTAACCATGCAACGTAGCAGAGTCATCCCCTCATCAGTCTTTTTATTGGCCACAACTGACAAATCGCCATAGATACGCTGATAGATGGTGGTACCGTCTGTATTGACCAAAAAATGCATATCAGACGCTCCCGCGGCTGCTGCTTGGGCAAATAGGTCAATGACTTCCGGTTGTAGGTTTTCTGCAGTTTCTACATGGACTCGGTTTTTTTGGCGGTGCTGGGCTATTTCATCAAAGCGAACTATCTCAGTGTTCAGACCAGGGATCTTGGCCAGCGCTCGTTGCAGTTCACTTTGAACCGCAGGCATTTTGCAATGGTCGGCAGATACATAGCAAACTGGGGGGGAACCCATTTCCCAGAACATATATTCGTTAGCCAGTGCATTGAATTCAAAAACTGGAGGGGAATTAGTAAGTGTCATGTTATTCACCAAAAGTCAGGGTATGACGCTGGCCCTGCGTATCTTTTACTTCGACGGTACTGGCAGAAATATCCGTCACGAGTAAATCGCGGCCGGGGATCTTACTGCCCGTGCGGACAATGATAGATAAACCCGTATCAAGCATCAGGCGAGCCGATAACGACCGTCCTTGTCCACTGATTTCAAGGATACGGGGAGGGCCAGACTTTGCTTGCTGGGGCATACTGATTGAGGGATTAGGCAATCCGGGAGGCAAATTTGTACCCGACAAAACCATCTGCCCTGATGATGTGTCGCTGTACTGGCTCTTGGCTTTTTGAAGTGAGGCCCGTGCATTGGCCAATTGGGCTTGTGCTTCGGTCAATAACGTTTGCGTATTGAGTTTTTCCAATTCGTTCAAGGTACCAGACGGTAAGGGAACGGCTGTGCTTTCTTCCGGGGGTATTTGCTGAGTTGGAATTTCGGTATCTGCATGTGCCGTTATGGCCAGAGCAAATAGCAGCGGAAAAATAAGAAGTACACGGTTATGGATTGGCATAAAGAGTTCCTTCGAGTGTGTAGCTTAGGCGAACACCCTCACGTACTGTGCGAATACGGGCTATGCGTAACCCAGGCATCGGTAATGAATCGATATAGATGTCAGGCGATATCGGGAGGATTAACGTAAAACGGACTTCCCGCCAAGGTAGCGTGATGTTCTCTCCGTCGATTAATCGTGTATTCGGTTGGGGGTCGAGCTGCAACTGTGCATTTTGCCGCTGGGCAAATGTGGTCAGTATTAGCATAGCTTCTGTCAGACCGATTAGTTTTTGCTGTCCTGAACCAGCTAACACCGATATGGGCAACGTGATTGTCGCTTGATCTGCCCCTCCAGGAATATTGAAAGCAACCTGGTGTTCGCCAAACAACTCTTGTGCCCGTCGTCTAAAATCAGCAACGCTGGCGTTACCGGTCCGACGATAGATAAGAGCGATATCGCTCTGGCGGGTGTAGGTTTTACTTTCAAGCATCCATCCGGCGACGGACAGAGGAATTAGATATTCACCATTACCACGAATAATGGCGGGAGCATCTGGCAGAGAAGGCCAGGGGGGTAATACGGGTTTTTGTGCCTGAATGTTTTCTTTGAGTTGCAGTTTTGCAATCTGCAATGCTTTATCTTCTTTCCACCCTTGATAGATATGTGTTCCTACGATGACACCTACTACGGCTAGCGCAATCAGTGAATACCTTTGCACTGGACGACGCAGGGACATCGAAGGGATGTTGTAGAGTTTGTTAACACTGGACGAGAGAGTGAAGTCAATCAGAGGCGTTGGGTTAGCCTCCCTATCCTCAAAAAAACCCACAGGCGCAATAACATGCCATTTATGGGTGCTCTTATTCATAGACAAGAAAAAAGTGATAGCGGCTAGCATACTTTCTTTGTTGCCCACCTTGTCACTCAGAACGGAGAGTTGGCCTTTACAGCTGGCCACAAACCAATAGATATCACTTTGTAGTTCAAACACCGCGTAGCAATCATCACTGAGTTGATGAGCTACAGCCAGGGCGGCACTGATAGGCGCTTTCTTTTCACTTTTTGGCACTTGTACCCAACACGCCAATAACTCGCTCTCAGAAAAAGATGTAGCGAGAAAGTGTGTTGCCCCCTCTTGGGTGGCTCTGCGCCGTAACTCGGACTTACTCTGTGTGGGCGCTATTTCCCACCTTAATGCAGCCAGCCAATTCTGGTCGGGGGGAAGAGGGAGGCGGGTGGCACCGTTTAATATGTGTAACGAATCGTCCATTTATTTATCCCACAATGTTAGCTGTCACCAGAATGAGTAACATATTGCGACTTTTCTCCGCGTTTCCGCCGCCACCTAATCCCCAGAATGAGGTTGATCCAACGCCCTGTTTGGATGCCGTGTTGTTGCCCTGATCAAAGGCAGTCAGCAGCATGGTATTGCCAGAACGGAGAATAACGCGGTAAGTGGAGGTTTTAAGGTGTGTTCGGGAAAGCTCTGATTGCGCATCACCTTGTTTGACGGTGCGGAACGTCGGATCATCTGAGATGCTTATAGAAAATTGCAGTTGCATCTGGTCGCTTTCCGGCATCATGTAAGGCATCGCCACCATATTAAAACCAGTGGTAATGGTGGCTCGCTGGATATCAGTAGAACTGCCTACATTGGCAGTCTGAGATGTCGTAATTCCAGCGACAAAGTCTTGCTGTAATGCCATTTGTAAAGGTACTGGTGACATATTCGTGGTCATGGCAGAGGCTTGAGTCACGATACTGGTGTTGGTTTTTTCAGACAGTGCTTTAATAAATGCCGCAGACCCTTTCCCTTTTCCATCCAGTAGGGTAACCCCTCCACTCATCGCATTCTCGGCCGCATTCGCAAATGAACCTGTTAGCATGCCTTTGACGCTGCCGCTGTTAAATACGCCGGTCAAATCGAACCCCAGGTTTTCCTGATTACGGGCTTCGACACTGTAAACCTGAACATTAAAGACCACTTGCCGGTTAAGCTGTTTATTACGGTCAGCGATATAACGACCGACAGCCTCAAGTACTTGAGGTGTATCGCTTACCGTTAACATGCCAGCAGAAAGATTCATACGACCCACTTTCGGCGTCAGCATAGCGGTTACCGTGGTTTTGATATCGTCATATAAACTGGTTTTAATCTTCGTTTCGGTCGATTGTGATGTGTTGTTATCGCCAGAAATACCGCCGGTAGACGTGGTCCCTCCTGAACTGCCGTTGCTGGTTGTTGTTCCGCTGACTGTTGTGGAAGAAAAGACCGTCATGTTATCCATGAAATTGACAGGAAACGTGCGTGTATCAATGTAAAAAATAGTTATTTTACCCTGCTCATAACGCCACGATAGCCCAAGGCGGGTAGTGATGTTATCCAGGAAGCCATCTAGCCCACCTTGCCAGAAAACACCATGCAAAGTGTTACTGGTCGTAGTCATCGGTGTAGCAGAGGGGCCTGACATTGAACCTAATTGTGGCAACGGGATCATGCCCGTAGTCGGATCAGGCGGGGGAATAGAACCGCTCATTGCCTGAGTCGTTGTTCCCCCTGAGCTACCGACCCCTTGGGCATCCGGTGTGATAAATAGCGGAATTCGGCAGGTTGTAGAAATGAAGGCACCAATCTCTGCAAGGCTAACGTCACCGGCACGACTAAATGTTGGTGCGCACGAAGGGAGTTGGCTTTTTTCGCTGCCTTTTCCGGTGATGGGGGTTGTATTAATCCATTGCGATGTCAGCTCTTGAACGACCTTGCCCTTTCGCATGTCCTCAATCTTGCCAGTAACGATTTTCTGAGTATTTTCAGTATCACTGATCTGAGTATTAATGCGGTCCAGACTTGGGCAGCCTGTCAGTAACAGGCAGGCAAAAATAGGGGCAAGTTTTACCCTTGGTTGTAGCAACATGTGTTCTCCATTAATTGATGTAGACGATTGACCCATCTGGAATTGATGTGGGAGCCATGAGTCCTGTGCTGAGTCCCGTATGATCAAACAGCTGCCGGTTGTAGACTCGACCTACAAGCGATGAACTCAGTGATGCATTGATTAATGCATTCATGAGTCCAGGATGGTCAGGTTGATAAACCCATGTTTTTCCTTGGGTTCGGAGGTTATTGACAGGGCCGAGAGGGAATACTGGTTTTGCGATATCAACCACGCCATCGTTCTGTGGGTGAGTGTAGAGCGTGTCGTTTATCTGGTTGATATAACTTACCGTTGCCACAGCTTGTGCCTGCGCCTCGGTGGTTTGAGTAGACAACGCATTCATTTCAGTGTGCCGGGGCGGGACGAGCGTTAATGTCAACAGACCGGCCATAAACACCATCATCCAGTGCGTCATTTTGGCACCTCGTCACTGACGGTTACCTGACACTGCTGACTCCGAGTTCCTGCATACAGCGGCACCGAAGCATTCAGATAAAGGCTAAAAGCACCGTTCAGTGCATCCATAAATGTTCCATGGAACACCAGCGGAGCATCGATACGGTAATTCACAGAAGTTAACCACTCCACAGTCCAGTGTTTAACGTTTGGAAGTGAACATTTCTCTTCGGCAGACCATGTCAAAATTGAGTCTTTGAGGGTGCTACCCGGCACCATAATCCAGATACGCCGTGCTTCTTTCTCACCAGGCGTGGATATTTTTGCAGAAAGTATTGTTTGGGTTTTCTTCTCTGGAACAGATTTTCCAGTGAATGGATTGCTTTTATTGACTACTTCAGTTTTAAGGGATGGTGCGGTAGTTGTTGTGATCGCGGTGGCTTTGGGTACAAGTGGGACTGTCGTGGATAACGTAGAAACAGAAACCCTTCGATTTGGCCAGTCGATTGATGGTTTTAGTTTTTCCGGCGTAAGCAAACTATTCAGTACATACGGCCACTGATCATTACCGCGCCACTCTAGTGGTCGCCGCACATCGGGCATAATACCTGGGCCATAACTTTGTTGCCAACCTACTGGCGCTATTCGTGTAACTGCCTGCCTCAGTGTCTGAGCTTGACCCGCGCCCGCCAGCGCTGGAGTGTCCGGTCTTCCATCAGTAAAACTAACAGCGTGTAATCCAGCAATCTTCTGGCCCGCCAGCATAGATGATTGTGATTTATTGGCCGCATTTAATACCGGTTTGTTTGCTTTTTGTGGCACAACCGGCAACGGATTCTTAGGTTTTAATCGGACATTGCTGACTAACGCCAGTTCAGCCTGAGCTTGCTGAATAAGAGGGCGCTGTTCTTGTATCAGCGTGGTAACTAATTGTTGTGCCGGCGTTGCGGGGGGCTTGTGAGTCGTCAGGGCACAGCCGCTCAACACCATCGGCGCTAATGCCATGGGGATGAGCATTTTCATTGGCGTTTATTCCTGGAGCCGCGTGTTCGACGGGGTTCGTTGGCTATATCGAGGACTTTCTGAGCCAGTTCAGCGCTGTCGATTTGGTAAGCCAGGTCCAGAATGGCGTAAAGGACATGGCGACAAGCAATGGGCTGGTCGAGTCTTCCGGTCAAGTTTACGGCCTGTTCTGTCAGCATTTGGTCATGCTGAACACCCAGGGAATATGTTTTGCGTAGAGACATTCAAGTCACCTCGGTTACGCGGTGGCGTATGCAGGAAAAAAAGACCACCCGACATTACGGGTGGTCAAGAGGTCAGTGGAGACTGAGGGTGCTACTGGGGGTAGGAATGCCGGCGAGGCCTACAAGAGTTCAAATGGGAAATATATTGTGGGAGATAATCTTTACCGGTGTCGTGTGTTTTGTTACCCGGACTACGAACATCATTTTCGAAGGTAAAAGCTTGTAGAACAAAATCATCAGATTGCCATTCAATGACAGGGGGAACATCTTGGACTTGTTTTGACATCTATCCTCCGATTAAGCAGAGAAATACTGAAATCAAATACAACAAACTCATTAGTAGCTAGCGGATTGCCTCGATAAAAGCGAAGAAGAGGGCGCTGCGTACTTCGCCATCCTTTTCATCAACCAACGACTGGATCTGCTGGCGTTGCACGTTATTGAGTGGAATCTGATTCTTATCCCACTGACGTTTTCCGGGATGAATGCTTGAAAATGCCTGCACACAAACCGGCAACCGCATCACACTGTCCACGACTGTTTCGCGGATAGGCGCGATTTCGCCCGCAAAACGTACCAGATGGCTGATGCCTGGAGAGGTTTCGATTTTAGATGAGTGATGAATTTCGGGATCGAAACAAATAAAGATATAACCAGGAAATAACTGCTCAATGACTTGTCGGTTTTGGCCCGGACGGTCGGCCCGAGGACGATAAGTGCGCATTATTGGACTAAAAGCCATGACATTAATGCGCTCCAGGGTCATCTGGGCTTTGAAGACGTTATCTTTTCCTGCTTTATGGCAAGCGAGATACCAGCGTTCCATGATGTTCCCCGGTGATGAGCGGAAGAATAATGAAAAAGCGCAATGTAATGAGTATGCTCCGCCAAAATCGAACCCAGTGGATTCAACTGACAAAGACGAGCGATAGTGAAAAAGTGCATCGCGGTTCTCCTAACATGCGCTTTAGCCTGGACTGTACCCGACAACCAAGGGCAGAGAGGTGCCGGTAGGAAGCTACCAGGCACAGTCCGGGCTAAAGCAAATATACGGGTTTTTGGCGGGTGTAAGTTGGCGGACTTGCAAACCGTTTGAACCTGTACTTAAGTATGGTGTTGAATGGTATTTTCAATCCAATCTGTTGTAAATTAATTTTTAACGATCATATATCCTGATATAAACGCATCAAACAGTGATAAATAACTATTTACCCCTGCTTTTTGATCAAAAGATCTGGGAAAGATCCTTTTTGTAGATCAATTGATCTTTAAAACTAAATAATCAGAATATTTGACTCCCATAGTTCCTTTGCTGAGTGGTTAAATATTGATCGATGGCGGGCTAAAAAATTGAGTAATCGATATGTTCTTGTTTTCTTTTCAGGCTAACTATGTTTAAGGAATGGTTTTTTTGCGGATTTTGTTTGTTGTGTTGCTGGGGGGGATACAAAATAATTGTGCGGTGAGATAGGATACGTAAATGGTGGCATTCGGCACAAAAAGAGATCACCAGAGATCCAATTGTTGCAAGCCGGCCAAAATCCGGTAGTATTTACGCATGTTTTGCTGGGGGTTCTTAGTGGCATAAGCATCTGAGCAGCTATAGAAGAATGAGTAAGGGCGATGTTTTATAACGTCGTTCTGTTACAGGATGGGGCATATCCTTAAATGTCCGGGGTTAGAGGCACCAGATTTATCGGGCCTTAAATGCAAAAACCCCCCGAAATCCTCTCGAACTTGGCGGGACGAAGGATATCAGGGGGTCACAAAGCAGGCGCTGGCCTGTGAGAGATTATAACTCATGCAATCTAGAAAACAATACCCATCCGCCATCTGTGTAGGATGGGGTGAATAGTCAAAGCCAACAGGCAATTCAGGTACATCCTGATCCTCTAAAACGTACACGGCGCGGCGAATCGAACGCTTTGCGACGTGGACAATCTAAAGTTCATCGGCGTTATACACCCCAGTTGTGTTGCTCTGTGCCTCGAGGCATGGCGGCTAAAGTTGTGGCGCGTATGCAAAGCCATAACTGGCACCGCAATCATGATCTCATTGAACTGCGGCGGGAAGGTTATGTGCCATATACCAAGCGTAATGACCCTTACTTCACGCCAAAGGCAATGCGTATCTCGGCACGTTCTGAAAGCTGTGAGGCATTGACCGCGTTGTCAATGGCTCTGGCTGCCAATTGCGATTACAACCCAGACAGTGACTACCCGTTTGAAATCATGGCTCCGTTTGAGCAAATAGCGGCCGCGATGGGGATGTTGCACGTTTATGATAACGGCCGCAAAGCCTATGACAGCCCATTACATGCCTTGTCAGTACAGGAACAGCTCGGGTACGTGATTGTTCTACACGGTAAAGATACTGACAGTGGCCAGAATAAACCGTTGCGGTTATGGCTGACCGAAAAATTCTTCATTTCACGGGGGATCGCCGTTGAAGAGATCCGTCATTGGCTTGGCCAGTTCAAAACCTGGGCGATTAAAAACGGGTTGACTGAAAGTTTACGTAAAAAGTATGAACGGCACCTGCTGCGTGTTGAGCGTATTGGTATTGATCTAAATGACAAACCCTCTCTACGGAATCGCTTGAAACAAATCAAACGTTGGGTTGTCAGCCCTGACCTGGCAAAAGAGAAGCAAGAAAAAGTGGCTCTATTAGAAGGACGACTGGCTGAAATAGAGCGTGATAATACCCAGCGTCTCGATCTTATTCTGGACCAGACACAGCAAAATATCCGCAGTCTGGCCAAAGCGAAGCATAAACGCAAAACTCCGTATTATGATGCGTATGTAAAATGGTCAACCAGTTCAAAAGTCACGAGATTAGACGTCGTGATGCAAGAACAGGCCTTACAGAAAGAGCAACCCGGACTGAGCCACAGTGACCCGGAAACTTACTACCGCCTGTTGCTTGAGCGAGCAGGCATAATCTAGCCCCAAGATGACCCCATCCCGAACCCTACCGTGCGCTGCGCGGTTTTTGTGTTGGCCGAACCCCTGAGATTGAGTGTTATTTAACCTCGACTCAACGGACTATTTTTCATTATCCACCCGAATTTATGATCGACAGTCACGCAATTCTTATTACGGTGAATATTTGTACTATTAACTTCGAATGGATGTACTTAATTTCGTAACCTGTTAGATAAATATCATTAATTTCGAACGTTATTACTGAACAAAATAAGCCTCTAAAAAGAGGAGTACTTTTCGAGCGGCTAAAGCCTGCTCTCCAAAGTAGCTCCCCTCGCTTTGCTCAGGGCAAATTACACATTGGCAATATAGAAAAAAAACAATAATAAGTAGCTCCCGGCTAAAGCCGGGCAAAAGAACTTCGCATAACCATAAGTTATTAACTAGGATTAATCCTACCGATCAGTTTCAGTCGCTAGTTCTTTCTTTTGTCTCCGACCGTTAAACTAATTCATTGCTGTAAGATTGGTTAAACGGCTCTCGCACAGCTCAAGCCTCAAAAAGATAGGTCTAGCAGGATGGGGGAGGTAACGGGATTATGAAAGCCTGGAACCGCTACGCGGGTCACCGGCGACCCTTACCAATAGCGTTTATCTTTTACATTGTTGTCGCCTGCATACGGCATAGCCGTATTGATCAGTATTCGATCAATCATGAACGATGGATCGGGTTTAACACTGGTTTTACAGGCAGGCAAAGTGCTATTCCAAAAAAAATGACGTAGGATTATGGGTTTAGCCATGAATTTAGATTGCCAGGTTTCTATGTCCACGTTGTTTATTGATTTACTAATCAAACCGCGTAAAAGATTTACGATAAAAACCCGCACGCATGATGCATTCGTACAATGCCTGGTTGCATACGTGCAATTACACTATGCGAGAGAGCCTGGTTGGTCATTGTACAAATATGGTACAAGCTGGGGATGTTTATGCCAGGTAGTTACACGGCCCTTTCTTAGCTGGCTTGAAAAGTTTAGAGATAACCCACGTATTAATGAAATCCTAGATACTTTTTTACCTCATATTCCAGAAAATGGAAATGAGCTCGATCCTCCAATAGCGGTATACATCCCGCTTTACTGGTTCTGTATAACAATACCTCCTGTTCGTGATCAAATACGGGACATGTGGCTGGGTAAGACTACTCATACTGTTTTGACTGCCCTACCACCGCGCATTACAGTGCCATCCCTAAGGCCTTCGGATTACTATCTACTGTATGAGGGACGGGCTGTAGCTCAGGATTTACAGCAACATTTCCAGCGGTGCTTAAATGAGAATATCCCTTTTATTGGGGTGTGGCATTATCGACCTAAACAACATACTTATGCGCACAGGTATGACATTCTCTTCTCCTGGGAGCCTTTTATAAAAAGCCATCCCCATATATTTGATAATCCAAAGTACCCTGGTATTGATAAGGTTATCCTGCGGCGTATCACACAAATCCTCAAAGATAACAAGCCATACGATGGTTTTGAAAAAGCACAGATACAGAGCCAGTTAACTAAAGGGCAGCTCAATATTCTCAAATTGAATTTTACGGCAGCGGAACAGCTGACTCTAGATCTGGTAAAGCTAACGCTGCAGCTGATTGAGGAAATGGAACAAAAGTTAGAAACTACCGAGGCTTTGGGAACAAAACTGGGGGTATTGGAATAATTAACTAGGGCGCTATTATCTAAGCGCCCAGGGGGTCTTTTTAACTATTTCTACGCTGATTTAGAAGTGTCGGATAAGCACAGCCAGTTACCTGACAGTGCTCTCCTAAGAACGGAGCGTGCGACTTTGGGATCCGCTTGGAAAACGGAAAATATCCTACGCTAAGCCTGTTTTTTGTTCAGTCTTGTCTGCCACACGTAGGGTTACGCATGGTTTCAGTAGATATTTTGAGCGTATCTGAGAAGGAAACAAATGAAAGGCATTGTTTCAAAAGTGTGGGAATGGGAGCGATTACTTAATAATATAGGCGGCCAATGATGTAAAAAACAACGCTAACGAGATAATTCATTGTCTGTATATAAATTTAGATGCTCTAGGCAACTGTCAGAGCCGACTGCCACTATCTTAGACAGTGGCAGAGTTTCACGTTAACTTTTGGCCATAAGGTGCGACCAAGTCCACTAACAGACGTAGTCGCGGAATAGCCGAAGCTACTCCAGGTATTCGCTATAGTCTTTGTTGAACAGGTTATTGTGCGCCGGGCTACTGATCGTTGTTGTTTTGGGACGGTCTTTAATGACGTTATGATGAAGTCAACGGCCAAGAGCAATATTCCAACTCTTCTGGATGAGGATTTCATCCATTATTTCAATGACAATCATATGGTTATCCATCTATTGGTTGTGCACAAACCTTCCTAAAACTCCCAATGCCTACGTATCTTCAACATCCGCCCATGGATGGCTTCATCATTCTTATTAAATATAGCAATTAGTTTCTTTACTTCCTCAGTGTCCGCTAAGTTTTCCCCTGTAGATTTGCCATTACGCAAACAGATGCGCAACTTGGGAGAATCAACATGAAACGCTTCATTCAACTTTCCGCATTGACGTTAGTTCTAGCCTCCTTGGGGGGCACTGCCTTTGCCAGCATGATGAATACCACCTCACCTTCATCAGATATGTCGCAATCGCTGGTTTCAGCTAAAGCCACTGAAATTTCTCATGACCAGGCACGGCAATATCAGAAAATCGGTAATGTCACAGTTTCTCAGGACGGTTTTACGATGGGAAATGACCCACTGGCGAAAAAAGTCAGTGAGCGTGGGGGGAGTTACTTTGTGATTATTGGTGAACAAGGTCACCAGGATCATAAAACCATCGAAGCCGACATATACCGGTAAGGTAAAAACCGCCTTTCATGAAAGCGACTGAGAGCCCGTCAGGGGGGACTGAAACCCTGACGGGCCCAGCCCAAAGGCAACAAGGCAGAGTCAGATACTGTTAATAACCCTACCCGCAGGATAGCGTTTTCTGTTGGTTATCAAAGAGGAAGTAATAATGAACGCAATGATTAAAAAACTCACCCTGTCACTCTTCCTGACTGGAAGTGCTCTCTTGATTGCCGCTTTCTCCGCACAAGCCAAAAGTGTGGATAATACCTACTGCAATCCAAACTACCGCAGTTGCCAAGCGCCTTTTACGATAGGCAAAGATAAAATAGCCCCGCCGACAGGGAGAAATATCAACTATTGTGACCCCAACTACCATAGCTGCGAGGCACCGTTTACGCTGGGGAACGACAAGATAGCCCCCCCGACTGGCGAGAATAACAACTATTGTAACCCGAACTATCACAGTTGTGAGGCACCTTTTACTATTGGGAAAGACCATATCAATCGTTAAGAAAAGTGAGCCCGCGTACTGAATTGACGCCTTGGCGTTGGACAGAGGATACTGCGGGCTTTTCCCCTTGCCCGATTTAAAACACTATCTGGAGCCAGAACCGCGATGAATGACACACTCAGACACGGTATTAGCAAGGTCCCCGAAGTCACATTACTATTTTGGCTGATAAAAATTGCGGCAACGACCCTGGGAGAAACGGGGGGGGATGCCGTTTCCATGTCGATGGGACTGGGCTATTTGGCGGGAACAATTCTCTTTGCCGCTATTTTTCTCATCGCTGTTGCTGTTCAAATAAAGTCCGTAAGTTTTAACCCTTACATCTATTGGTTAACGGTCATTGCTACCACAACCGTCGGGACGACATTGGCCGACTTTGCCGATCGTTCGTTAGGAATAGGATACCTGGGGGGGACAACCATTCTCTTGTCATTATTGGGAGTTTCTTTACTCGTCTGGTATCGAACGATGGGGACAATCTCGGTACACTCGGTCAGTTTCCCCAAAGCGGAAATCTTTTACTGGGCTACGATTATGTTTTCTCAGACATTGGGGACTGCTCTTGGTGATTGGACTGCAGATACCGCAGGATTAGGCTATCTGGGTGGGATGGTAGTGTTCGGTTTGTTGCTGTCATTACTGGGCATAGCTTATTTCTTCACGTCAATTTCGCGTACCACCCTCTTTTGGAGCGCCTTCATATTGACCCGCCCCTTGGGGGCTGTCGTCGGTGATTTTCTCGACAAACCGCTTAGTGCCGGAGGGTTGGAATTAAGTCGCTATTCTGCTTCCGCCGTCTTATTTACTGCCATGCTCGCCTGTTTATGGCTGTTTCCTCAACGTCCGGCCGCAGAGAAGATAACCCTATGACCATGCATCACGTCCATCTTCTTTCTTAATAAATAATCTACGGATTTGATAATGAATGTCACTGAATTTTCATGCTCAAACTTAATTACTCACTGCTTTACCGCATGAATTTGGATTTTTATTCTTAATTGGCGTGCTTACTGGCATATTGTCGAGAATGTCCTAGAGTCATATATGCTTACATGTAAACATACAAGGAGTATGAAATGAAGTTATTGAAAAGCATTATCATTATTACCTCTCTGGTATCTTTCTCTGCACTGGCTGCACAGGAAATCACGAAGGAAGAAGCGGCAAAATATACTAAAACAGGCACCATCAGCGTTACTGAAGATGGGTTTACCATGTCCAAAGATCATCTCAGTAAAAAAGTTGATGAGAAAGGCGGGAAATATTACGTGATCACCTCTGAAGGAGGCCATCAGGGACACAAAAACATCACCGCTGATATTTATCAATAAGTTGTATTATGCCTGTCAGCCCCCCCGTTTCGGTGGGGCTAATGACTACAGACGTCTATCACACTTTTGTGTCGAAATAAATGTCTATCCATGAAGTTTATGTCAACCACAACCTTGTGCAAGTCTAAAGCCGTGTTTAATACCCCAAGAACTCCTCGAAACCGTCTTCCTGATTGAAAAATGCAAAAACCGAGTCATGCCCCTATACCTATCTTAGCTCAAAACGCGCCTTTTGCTAAACAGGGTTCAGTACCACTAAGTCAGCGCTAAGGAAGCCGTGAAATACTGAGCAAACGCAACCACACTATGACGGTTTTTATCATGGCATATTCCATAGAGAAACAGACGAGTAATTGGGTGAACAAGGTACCAGAGGTCACCATCTTCTTTTGGCTTATCAAAATGATGTCTACTACAGTAGGGGAAACCGCAGCCGATTTTCTTAATGTTAACCTGCATTTCGGTTTGACACACACCTCGGTTGTGATGGGGGCACTGCTGGCGCTCGCATTATTCTTCCAAATAAGAACCAAACATTATGTGCCATCTTTGTACTGGATATCGGTTGTGCTCATCAGCGTATTCGGTACCCTGCTGACCGATAATTTAACGGACCACTTTGGCGTTCCTCTGGCTGTCTCTACCCTGATGTTTGCAGGATTACTGCTGACCACGTTTGGCATCTGGTATACAAAAGAGAAAACATTGTCCATTCACGCGATAGACTCTGTCAAACGTGAGCTTTTTTACTGGATGGCTATTCTCTTTACTTTTGCGTTAGGCACGGCAGCGGGTGACTGGGTCGCTGAGGGGTTACAACTCGGTTACGTCAATGCCGCTATACTTTTCGGTGCGCTGATTGCAATGACTGCTGTGGCACATTTTCAATTCAAAATCGACGCGGTGCTGTGTTTCTGGATAGCCTATATTCTGACACGTCCTTTGGGAGCATCGTGTGGTGACCTCCTTTCGCAACCAATAGCAAACGGGGGACTGGGATTGGGAACAACACTGACCAGCAGTCTGTTCCTTATTACCATTGTCGGATTGGTCGGGTATCTCACCATGACAGAGAAGAAAGTGACGCAATGAGTTCTCAGGTTTCAAGCTTCTGAAGAAGCGAGCTTTCTACTAAAATGGGGGGCTTATCTTACTGGCAGTATTTTCCACGCTCATCGGCATATCAGGACGTAGGGCTAAGGGATGTTGAGAGGGAAACTGGACGCCTCGGAATACAGGACATGGTTTGGTATACTGTCAGGCAAAGCCCATCCACAGTATGGCCAGATTACAGATCTGTTTTGAACGCGTCGTATTTGGGGGGACTGTCATCGTCGTTCATTATAGCGAGAGAATTGATGCGGATACTTCTGGTAGAAGATGATGCGATGATCGGTGAGATCGTTCAAAGCGCCTTAAAAGATGCAGCTTACGCGGTGGATTGGGTTATCAATGGTGACGATGCCCTGTCCAGCGCAGCCTGTCAACATTACGATGTCGTGCTTCTGGATCTGGGTTTACCCGGTAAGGATGGTCTCGCGGTGTTATCAGGCATACGCAAGAAAGGGCTTGCAACACCGGTTTTGATCCTCACCGCCCGAGATGCTCTTGAAGACCGACTGAAAGGGCTCGATGGTGGAGCCGATGACTACGTGCTCAAACCTTTTGACATGAGTGAGCTGTTAGCCCGCATCCGGGCGGTGTTACGTCGAAAAGGAGGGGATGGAACCCCGGTGTTGAGCAATGGTGCCCTGGCGTTAGATCCTGCTTCACATGAAGTCTGCCTTGTCGAGAGTCAGACAACGTTCCGACTTTCAAACCGGGAGTTTGCGTTACTTCAGGCACTGATGCTCAGGCCGGGGAGTATTCTGTCTCGCAGCGACTTGGAAGAGCGGATATATGGCTGGGGAGACGAGGTTGAAAGCAATGCCGTTGAGTTTTTAATTCACGCGTTGCGTAAAAAACTTGGCAATGATGCCATCAGGAATGTGAGGGGGGTCGGATGGATGGTATCAAAGAACGGGTAAAAAGTTCGATTCAACTTCGCCTGTCGATTGTTTTATGTTCAGCCATTGCTGTTGTCGCCCTGATATCAGGCGGATTTACTTTTTTCTCAGTTCTTGACGAAGCTCATGAGTTGCAGGACGCCACATTAACTCAAATTGCAGGGGTATTAAAAAAGGCACAGTTCCCCATCGCAAACAGCAGTTATGTGAGTCAAAACCCGGAGGATGAAGAGGATAACAATGTTATCGTTCAATTTATCGTCGGGAACACGGCTCAGTCATCTCGCTCTCTCACGTACTTTCATTTGCCACTTCCCTTGTCCGAGGGGTTTCAGACCATTTCCTCAGACCATGGTAACTATCGGGTTTTAGTGACCTCATTATCGCAGAGTTTACAGGTTGCCATAGGGCAAAAAACCGCGATGCGGGATGAGGTGGCCCTTGACAGTGCCTGGCGTACCTTGATGCCTTTCATGATTTTACTGCCTGTTCTCCTCCTGATTGTGGCCGATCTGATCCGAAAGGTTTTCCGACCGGTTACACGGCTGGCCAATGACGTTTACCAACGTGATGAACAAGATCTCACCCCTTTGGCTTCAGAGGACATTCCGCATGAAGTTCGCCCTTTTGTTATGGGGATTAATCGGCTATTGGGTAAAGTCGGCAGTGCCATGGAAAACCAGCGACGATTTGTCGCAGATGCGGCCCATGAACTACGATCGCCATTGACCGCACTTTCATTGCAGGCTGAACGCCTCAACCAGTCGGCCATGTCCAAGGAGGCACATGAACGCCTTGATACGCTTCGACAGGGGATTAATCGGGCAAAAAACCTGCTTGAGCAACTCTTGTCATTAGCCCGAGCCCAGCAAAAAATCACCATGAAGACACCCCAGTCTCCAACCTCAATACAATCCGTCTATCGACAGGCCATAGAAGGTCTTTTGCCGTTGGCATTGGAGAAGAATATTGATTTAGGGGTTGTTGATACTGGGGATATCACCCTTTACACCGATGAAATAGCTCTTTTCACCGTAGTGAAAAACCTGATCGAGAATGCCATTCGTTACACCCCAAAAGGGGGATGTATTGACCTTCGCCTTTACGGTACTCGAGAACAGGTCATTATTGAGGTTGAGGATAATGGTCCAGGAATATCGGAGGATAAGCGAACTCGCGTATTTGATGCGTTCTATCGGATAGAGGGGAGCGGACAGTCAGGATCCGGGCTGGGACTGTCGATTGTCAAGGCCATCGTCTCACGGATGGGGGGCGAGGTTACGTTGCATAATGCGGCGAACTCCCCCACTGGACTGCAAGTCAGGCTCCTTCTCCCTCACAGAGCCCCCCATGATTGATTTGGGTGAGTCTATAGAGAATGTTGCAAAAAAAATGATAGCCATGAATATATGGCCACAGCACGTTATAGAAACCATCAATCTGTATTTGTTCAATCTGATTAATGCCCCGGCACACCCCGGTTTGTCGATGCTGATGCTAAGGCACTTTTTTGCCCGTGATGTGATCATCGTGGTACCGTGCATCCTGCTGCTGAACTGGTTTTTTGTCAAAAAATACATCAAGAAAACTGTGTTAGCTGCAGCGTTTTCTGGCGTACTGGCGATCGGTTTGAATCTGTGTGTCAGTCTTTTTTTGGCGATATCCACACCCATTCATGGTCCCCGTAGGACATACTTTTATCACCCATGTTGCCGAAGTTTATTTTCCCTATCACATATCGCTTATTTCTGCTGTCGGGATAAGTTTGCTATTGCAGGTTGGTGTTCGCTTTCAAGGGAGCCTATGACTTTTGCTCGGTCTTGGCATCGTTTGGGGAAAGATTTATATGGGAATTTATTTCCCGATGGAGATATTTGGGCTAATCATTGTTGGGTTTATTGCCGTATTGCCGTATTGCTGTGTCGCTTGATGTGGCAATAAATTGCCCGCAGTATAACCGTCTGTCGATTATACTGCGGCAACGCTGGCAATGGATTTGGCCGAAGCGCCTGTGATGGTGTCGTCATCCGAAATCGGGGTTCACCAGAACGTCGGTGTCGACTTCCGGGTAAATGGATGACGAGGAAACGCAGGAAAACCAGGCAGGCAAAAAACGGTGGCCTGTCCCTTTGGTGTGTCATACACGCTGCTTAACGAGCCCTTTTTTTCATATAGTGGCTCAGGATAAGATGGAGTATCCCCATTCCGCCGTGTGCGAAAATGTACACTTCAATCAGTGCTGTCAAGGTTTTATGCAAACCGAGCACTTCTGTCGCCCAAGGGACATCCATACGGAAAAGAATAAACCAGGACAGACCGGATAAGACGACCAACAACAAAGCACCCAATCCCAACCCCTGAACACACGCCGCCAGTCCCTTTGGTGAGGCCGCGGGCAACCCCAAGTTCATCATCTGTTTCAGGTCCTGCCTTATCTGGCTGAAGTCCCCCCATAAATAAGGATAAAAGTATTTAATGCCACGGCTAACCAGACAGTAAACGGTCAAAGAGAGTGTGAGTAAAAAAAGAGTAATACCAATAACAATATGCATCCAGGTGAAAAAAAAGCTCATTCCTGAAGCATTCGCTTGTGCGAGAGCATCCAACTGAACCCCGTTGCTATTCACAATTTGGACAATGACAAACAAAGCGATGGTCAGATGCAAGACGCGCAGAGGCTTGGACTGAGTCTCTGCCAGATACGCCCAAAAAGTAGTGAATATAGTCATGGATCCTCATATTAGAAAAAGATGGGTTAATTTTCCGTCTGGACAGTGTACCCACCAGGCAAAGGATGATTTCCTGACGCTCGTCATCTTAAAGCATCAGGGGTAAAATTCCGTCCGTTTGCAACAGCACCAACGGATAAAGTATAAAAGAGTAAATCAAAGTAGGGCTGTTGCAAGCAGGTATTATACTCTCCCCCCCGTTGCAGGCGAGGGAAAATATACACCGGTAAAATCAGCAGCGTCAGTACCGTCGCAAAACCTAGCCCGAACATGATGACAACCGGCATGCTTTGGAAAAAGGCATCACTAAGCAGTGGGGCCAGGCCGAGCACGGTGGTAAAGGCGGTCAGCAGGATCGGGCGTAAACACGAGGTCGATGCATCGATAATGGCATCCAGCAGGATCAGCATGCCACTTAAACTCAGCAGGCCGATCAGCCCCATAAAGCCAAACGGAATACCGGTGAGCAGGAAGCCCAGCGTGACGCCGAACAGTGCCAGCGGAATGGTCAGCCAAATCGCCACGGCGTTCCTCGGTGAGCTGAACATCAGCATGGTGATAATGAACATGATCAAAAAAGCTACAGGTAAACAGGTGAGCAGACCGGCCTGAGTTTCTTTGGTACTTTCATAGTCCCCTCCCCATTGCAGTTTATAGCCATGGGGTAGTTTGATAGCCTCAATAGGTGGTTTGATGCGCAACAGAAGTTCGGCCGACGTTTCACCGCTCTGAGAAGTGGGATCGATCTGGACGGTCAGCGTCCGTTTACGATCCCTACGCATAATCAGTGGATCTTCCCATTCGGTAGAAAACCCACTGACAACGTTACCTATTGGGATAAAGGATTGTCGCGTCTGGCTCCAGACCATTACGTCGTTCAGCTGTTTTGCATTGAGTCGCTCTGCGTCCGGCGTCTTCAGTTCGATTGGTATCGTGCGTGTAGCCGACTGATAACCGCAGCACCTCGAGGAACGCTGACGCCAAACTCCAATAGAAAAGCATGCATTTGATTAGCTTATCCTGCACATGAGACTCACGAACACGATGTAGGGCCAGCATGGCCTGGTGAGACACCGTTCCAGGCTGAACGAAGCGCATTGATGGACGTGATGCAGCCTCACAGATAGCTTAGGCATCAACGAAGTCGTTTTTGTTAGTTTTAACGAACGGACGGACAAATTGTGGTGATATCAGCTTTGGCGTATGTCCCAGCGCCATGAAGTGAGAACCACCACAGGCTTCCATCACAATGGTGGTTGTCGGGCATGTAGCCAGAAATTCAAAGAGCTTTGGCTACGAAAAACTGCTTTTCTACGACGATCCTGACAATGAATGTGGAAAGAGTTTTTCCCCAGATCGATACCAATGAGCGCAATGTTTTCCATGATGGTTCTCCAGTTTAAGCCTGCTCTCAGCATACAGCTTTGAAGGAGGGAGTGACCATCTCATTAAGCCACATCAGTCTGCCACACGTAGGGGTTACGCATGGTTTCAGTAGATATTTTGAGCGTGTCTGAGAAGGAAACAAATGAAAGGCATTGTTTCAAAAATGTGGGAATGGGAGCGATTACTTAATATAGGAATCCAGCACCTTCAGCACGACCTCAAGGTCTGCTTCTCGTTTCTTTTCCTCACCTTCATGAACAATATGTTCTGTCAGATGCCCCTTAATCACCTCCCGCATTAATCCATTCACTGCCCCACGTATTGCTGCGATCTGTTGTAGAACGGCGGCACACTCATGGGGTTCATCCAGCATTTTTTTCAGCGCCACAACCTGCCCCTGAATCTTGTTTGTGCGGGCTATTATTTTTTGCTTATCTCGGATCGTATGCGACATCCTGAAACCTCATTCACCAAAAAAATCTCTCTGAAGTGTAGCATCACCATTTTACTGGGGGGTAGTATGTTATACTGGGGGGGAGTAGAATTCGAATCGCCACTTCTTACTACGAATTATTATCATGAACGAATTTACAACTCTCTTGCAGCAAGGAAACGCCTGGTTCTTCATTCCCAGTGCAATTTTACTCGGTGCTCTTCATGGGCTGGAGCCTGGGCATTCTAAAACCATGATGGCGGCCTTCATCATCGCTATCAAGGGCACTGTCCGGCAGGCTGTCATGCTTGGACTGGCAGCAACTCTCTCACATACCGCGATCGTTTGGTTGATTGCCTTTGGCGGAATGTATCTCAGCAATAAGTTCACCGCCGAATCTGCCGAACCCTGGCTACAGTTGGTTTCCGCAGTCATCATCCTTGGCACTGCTATCTGGATGTTCTGGCGGACCTGGAAAGGTGAAAAGAACTGGCTGGAAGGGATGCAGGAAAGTGAAAAACACCTTCATCATGACGAGTCACGTCTGATAGATACCGGTCACGGTAAAGTTGAATTATCCATCTTTGAGGAAGATCAGCCCCCACACTGGCGGTTACGCACGCTCAGTGGCACGAAATGGGCAGCCAGCGATGTTTCGTTAGCCACAATTCGAGAGGCAGCTACGTTTTCACAGCTTTTTGAATTTGTTGATAAAGGTGAATATTTAGAATCCAGATTGCCCATTCCAGAACCTCATAACTTTGGAGTTCGTCTTTCGTTAGGCCATCGAGGCCATGTCCATGATTATGATGTTGCCTTCCATGAACACGAACATGATCACTCTTCGCTGGGAGGCCTGAATGTAAATTCTAAGGAATATCAGGATGCTCATGAGCTGGCACATGCAAATGACATCAAGCGGCGCTTTACCGAAAAAAAAGTCACGAACGGACAGATCCTGTTATTCGGCCTGACTGGAGGGCTTATTCCTTGTCCTGCTGCAATTACCGTATTGTTAATCTGTATCCAGCTTAAAGCTTTAACATTAGGAGCAACACTGGTTGTTTGCTTCAGCATTGGGCTTGCACTGACGCTGGTCACTGTCGGTGTTGGAGCTGCGGTGAGTGTCCGCCAGGTCGCAAAGCGCTGGGGTGGTTTTAATAAAATTGCAAAAAAAGCGCCTTATTTTTCAAGTGCTCTTATTGGATGTGTAGGGATTTACATGGGGATTCATGGGTATCTTGGCATCTTTGGCTAAGTGCTCCACTGGTGCCATATGTGAAACACGGGGGCGCATCTTAATATCACGGATGCGCAGCTTTCACTCTGAGAATGGTCTGCCGTGTGGTGTTGAACTCCCTCGCTATTGCGCTGATGCTTAAGCCTATATTAATTCGCTCAATAACGGCCTGTTTCTGTTCTCCGCTCAGGGTGGAAGGACGGCCAAAACGTTTCCCTGCTGCTTTTGCCCGCGCAATACCTGAGTGTGTGCGTTCAAGCAGCAGGTCCCGTTCAAACTCCGCTACGGCGGAAATGACCTGCATGGTCATTTTCCCTGCCGGACTGGTGAGATCTACACCGCCCAAAGCCAGGCAGTGAACCCGAATACCTGAAGCTGCCAGTTGTTCCACCGTTTTTCTGATATCCATCGCATTTCGACCTAGGCGGTCAAGTTTGGTGACTATCAGAACATCGGTACTTTCCATACGATCAAGCAGCCGGATAAATCCAGGTCGCTCACTCGCGGCAACCGAACCACTAATATGTTCCTCAATATATCGCTGGGCACGAACATTAAAACCGGCGGTCTGAATTTCCCGCCGCTGGTTTTCTGTTGTCTGTTCCAGAGTCGAAACCCGGCAGTAAGCAAAAACACGTGACATAGTGATATTTTCTGTACGAAAAGGATGTACGGATTATAACGTATGTACGATAGTGAATTCACTCACTTTCGGACAGTATGGCTGACTAGTGTACGAAACCGACCGGTTTCGGTCAGTGTAAAGTGATAACAAAAATAAACTATATGCAGAGGAAGCATCTATGCCACGGAGACAAATACTCAGCAGTGAAGAAAAAGAACGCTTGTTGGTTGTGCCGGATGATGACGTTCTTCTGACGCGCATGTGCTTTTTGAGTGAACATGACCTCGCGCTTATTAATAAACACCGCAGACCTGCAAACCGTCTGGGCTTTACTGTTTTACTCTGCTATTTGCGAGGGCCAGGGTTTCCTCCCGACAAAAATATCTCCCCTCACGACGGAGTTGTTTCCCGACTGGCGGCTCATTTGAAACTTCAGCCTGATTTGTGGGCCGAGTATGCATCAAGAGAAGTCACTCGCTGGGAGCATCTGGCTGAACTCTACCGCTACCTGGAATTATCTCCCTTCAACCGGGCGCTACAAAAAACCTGCATTCGCCACCTTTATTCCCATGCCATGCGGACAGACAGAGGCTTTTTGCTTGCGGAGGAAATGCTCTCCTGGCTCCACCTAAATAAAGTGATTTTCCCTTCTGTTGATGTTATCGAGCGAACACTGGCCGAAGCAACAACGCTTGCAGACAGGGCCGTCTTTTCTGCGCTTACCGCGCAGCTTGAGCCGGGACATAAAGCGATGCTGGACCGTCTGCTGGTCTCTGAGGGTGAGAAAACTTCACGGCTGGCCTGGCTGCTCCAGCCTCCAGGAAAAATTAATGGTAAAAATGTCCTGCAACATATCGACCGATTAAATTCGATTGAGTCACTGCCTGACGGCATTGCGCTTTCCGTTCACCAGAACCGGCTCCTGAAACTCGCACGTGAAGGCAGGAAAATGAGTAGCCGTGACCTGGCAAAATTTACTGATGTTCGCCGTTATGCCTCGCTGGTTTGTGTTATATCGGAAGCCAGGGCCACCCTGACAGACGAAGTTATTGAGCTGCACGAGCGTATTCTGGGCAGTCTGTTCAGCAGGGCAAAACGCACGCAGGCCGAACGACTCCAGCAAACGGGAAAGCTGATTCAAAGTAAGCTGAAGCAATACGTTACCGTCGGGCAGGCATTGCTTAACGCCAGAGAGTCCGGAGAAGATCCCTGGGCTGCAATAGAAGACGTCCTTCCCTGGCAGGAATTCATCAACAGCGTGGAAGAGACGCGGTTCCTGTCACGTAAGGACAACTTCGACCCGTTGCATCTGATCACAGAAAAATACAGTACGCTGCGTAAATACGCCCCCCGGATGCTGGCCGCGTTGCAGTTCATTGCTGCACCCGCCGCAATGCAACTCAGTGACGCGCTGGATACCGTCAGAGAGATGTATCGAAAGCAACTCCGAAAAGTACCGCCTTCTGCGCCAACCGGGTTCATCCCGGAAAGCTGGAGAAAAGTGGTGATCACATCCTCCGGCATTGATCGAAAATATTACGAATTTTGCGTGCTGAATGAACTGAAGGGAGCCCTGCGTTCTGGTGATATCTGGGTAAAGGGATCGCGTCGCTACCGGAACTTTGATGATTATCTGATCCCATCCGGCGATTTTGAAAAATCACTCCGGGATAACCAATTATCCCTAGCTATCCCGACCAATTGTCATGAGTACATAAAGAGCCGTATGACGCTTCTGGCATCGCGCCTGGAGGAAGTGAATGCGATGGCGCTGGTCGGTGATTTGCCCGATGTTGATATATCGGATAAAGGCGTGAAAATTACCCCGCTGGACAACAGTGTCCCTTCAGCAGTATCCCCGTTTGCCGATCTGGTTTATGGCATGCTGCCTCACCCTAAAATTACTGAAATGCTAGATGAAGTGGACGGCTGGACCGGTTTTACCCGCCATTTCACCCATCTCAAAAATCATCACGTCAGACCTAAAGACAGAAAATTGTTACTGACCACCATCCTGGCCGATGGCATCAATCTTGGGCTGACAAAAATGGCTGAATCCTGTCCGGGAACGACCAAATCGTCCCTTGAGGGTATACAGGCCTGGTATATCAGAGATGAAACCTATTCAGCCGCGCTGGCCGAACTGGTCAATGCTCAGAAAGAACGGCCTTTGGCGGCATTCTGGGGTGATGGGACAACCTCCTCGTCTGATGGACAGAACTTTCGGGTGGGCAGTCATGGGCGTTACGCGGGTCAGGTCAATCTGAAATACGGTCAGGAGCCAGGCGTGCAGATTTATACGCATATTTCGGACCAGTACAGCCCGTTTTACAGCAAAGTCATCAGCCGTGTGCGCGACTCTACTCACGTACTTGACGGCTTGCTGTATCACGAAAGTGATCTGGAAATCACAGAGCATTACACCGACACCGCAGGTTTCACTGAGCATGTTTTCGCGCTGATGCATCTGCTCGGATTCGCTTTTGCGCCAAGGATCCGGGATCTTCATGACAAGCGGCTGTTTATTCATGGAAAGGCCGAGTTGTATCCGGGGCTTCAGTCAATCATCTCCACAACCCGCCTGAATCTAAAGGACATTGAAACTCACTGGAGTGAGGTGCTACGTCTGGCGAGTTCTGTAAAGCAGGGAACGGTGACGGCATCGCTGATGATGAAAAAGCTGGCCAGTTACCCTAAACAAAATGGTCTGGCAAAAGCGCTGAGGGAAATTGGTCGCATCGAAAGGTCATTGTTTATGCTGGACTGGTTCCGGGATCCTTTCCTGCGTCGACGCGTACAGGCAGGGCTGAATAAAGGTGAGGCACGCAATGCCCTTGCGCGCGCAGTCTTTATGCACCGACTGGGGGAAATCAGAGATCGGGGACTGGAAAACCAGAGCTACCGGGCCAGTGGGCTGACGTTGCTGACTGCGGCAATTTCACTCTGGAATACGGTATATATAGAAAGAGCCATCGATTCTCTAAAGCGAAAAGGGATCCCATTCAATGACCAGCTGATTTCTCATCTGTCCCCGCTGGGATGGGAACACATCAACCTGAGTGGAGATTACGTCTGGCGAACAAACCTCAAGCTGGGACAGGGGAAATACCGTTCATTACGCTCAGTTGACAGCAGTTTGTACAAAAAACAGGCTTAGCGTAGGATATTTTCCGTTTTCCAAGCGGACCCCGACTTTCACCGCACTCCGCTCAAGCCTCTCAAAGGCAATTATTGTTACCCGGCAAACTTCTCATAACGCGGTTTCCAGCGACATATGCCAGCTGTTTCGGCTTTTGTCCCTATTTTCCTTACGTGAACTCCAGTAACTGGCGAATGTCGGATCATAAGGTGTTGCCTCACAGCGGATTTTGGTATGTCGTTTTAGGGGTTTGAGGTCCAATGGTGCGAAAACCTACGTTAAGTATATTTTGTATACTAATAAAAAAATACTTTTATTGGAGGCCAGTATGGATACAGTTAAACTTTTTATAAGTGCCGTTCTAAACCCGCCATCCTTCAATGATTGGCAGTCGATGAGCAGCATCATAGATATGATTGTGACGGGCTTTGCCTTTTTGTTTCGTGAGGTTTCGATATTCTCCCTTGTCGTTGCCGCTGTTATCATTGTTGCATTTGTTGTTACCCTCACTGCCCAGAAAATTAAATCTTTCTGGGCAGTGAGGTAATTCTGCCCATTTCTGGCATTTCGTTACCTAAATATACCAGCGAGTTAGGTGACGAAATATCTGGCTTACAATCCCAAAACGTAAGTTTCTGTTAAAATTCTCTAAGGAGAGCATAAGCCGGAACCGTCGATATTTATGGGCCGTAGTCTTGAGGTATATTAGTTAAGTTCACTGTTATATCTACCGCGGCCATAGCTGTACAAGGGCCGCGAAAGTGTATTTTCCTAGAGCCGTTGACGCTAACTATTTAGTCAGATGTCGCATTTTGCAACTTCGCTCCCACTAGGCCAATCCCCCCGCCCTGCACAATGATTGCACTGAGCGGGTAGATTGGTTATAATATAAGCGCAGGTGAAAGTTGCAGCTCTCACCTGCTAATCTAATTACTTGATTAGATTACGGATAGATAAAATGTGTTTACATAAAGTGTGTAATAACCTTTTTGAAACAACACTGGCTAGTAGTGGAGAAAATCCACATTTCGCTATTAGCCAACCTTTCCATACTGGTAGTACATAGAAAAACCCCACAGCAATACAAACTAAGTAAAAGCACATTACCAATAGTAGTAAGCACGTAGTCCAATACCTCTCTTCTTGGTAAGTTGTTTTTATATTACTCCCATACGAACATATATGACCTAAAACGTTTACTACGTCGCTGATAGTAATTGAAAATAAAACCGCAGTATCTTTGATGGTAGAGATAAGACCATTGAGTACAGAGATATAATATGGCATTAGCTATGAATTCCTCTTGTTTAGATAAATGAAAGTTTTTGTTTGAATAAATTATTTTCATAATTGCAACTCACTGTGTAGTGATTAAAAAAATGACAAAGAGAACCCGCCGCCATAATATTGAAGCGTCATAGATTTCTTGTTTTTAGATAGAACTGCCGATAATACTTTATATAATACTGTTCATTTGCTTCTCCTTTTTCGGGTAAGGGGCTATCTTGCCAAATTCAGATAATAGTTCGCCGCCAAAAAGAATGATTCATTCTTAAAGTGGGAGGGCTATCAACTGGGATGTATAACAATTCTTGGAAAGGAACAGGAAGTGTTATTGGAAGAATTTGTGCATTTGCTTTCTTCTATTGTTTTTATAGTATATTATAAACACTACAAAGTAAAGAAATATGAATGTAATCCTGTTAGGTAAATTATAGCACAGCTAACAATGGTTGCATTGTGCAAAAAGTGCTATTTATATGATATCTCATCCCCCTCTTTTCAGTTGGCTTTACCCCTGGAGTGCCAAATGGCCCAACCTCCCCTATTCCCGCCCTGAATGTCTGCTATAATGCGTTATGTCTCAGTGGCTTGCATACCGCCAGAGGCAGGCAATCGGAGCGTCTCGGGCGCGTTACGCTCCGATTGCCACCCTTTTTTACTTGGCTTTTCCCCCATATAGCGAAAACTCCCAAAACCCGCCGTGACCGATCACCTATTTATTTTCGTTGCTTTCTTCAATAGCCATTTTTGCTTTGTTGACGATCCGTATAACTGTTCTTTCAGATACACCAGTGAGCCTTGCTGTATCCCTGATACTTTGGCCATTTTTGATGCGCAGCTCTATTATTTTCTCATGCAAAAGGCGATCTGCTTGTCGTCCCTTAAATTTCCCCGCCGCTTTGGCTTTGGTTATCCCCTCTTCCTGGCGCCGACGTCGATCGCTGTAATCTTTACGTGCGATAGCGGCCAACATATCCAACATCATGCCATTGATGGCTTTCAGCATGGCAAGAGTGAATTCATCAGGTGCATTCGGAGTTAGTGCCATGTGACTTGTGGGTAAATCCAGGCTAACAAGGGGTTTGAGGGCCAATGATGTAAAAAACCACGCTAAGGAGATAATTCATTGTTTATATTGAGATTTAATGGCCTCAGTTCCCCCTTCATAATATCCTCCGGTAGTGTGAACGTATAATGTCCCAGCATGTTGATATGACCGTGCATCAGAGGCGAAAGCCGCGCGATATGTTCATCTTCTGGCCCTTCCCCGATGCTGCGCAGGTGCGACAAGGCTTCCTGCATATAAAGCGTATTCCACAGCACCACTGCGTTTGTCACCAGACCCAGCGCACCCAACTGATCTTCCTGCCCCTCGCGGTAACGTTTTCTGATCTCGCCACGCTGACCGTAGCAGATGGCTCTTGCAACGGCATGGCGGCCTTCACCCCGGTTCAACTGTGTTAGGATCCGGCGGCGATAGTCCTCATCATCAATATAGTTGAGAAGATACAGTGTCTTGTTAACTCTTCCGACCTCCATTATTGCCTGAGCAAGCCCTGACGGTCGGGTACTTCTCAATAGCGAACGAATGAGTTCTGACGCATGAATAGTGCCCAGCTTCAGCGAACCGGCAACCCGCATCATCTCATCCCAGTGGCTTTCGATTTTAGAAAGGTCAACACAACCCCGCGCCAGTTTGTCCAACGCCCCGTAATTCGCTGCTTTGTCGGCCCGCCAGAACACAGCCTCACCCGCATCCGCCAGACGAGGTGAAAATTGGTATCCCAGTAGCCAGAACAGGCCAAAGATAATGTCACTGGTACCTGCAGTGTCCGTCATGATTTCAACCGGGTTTAGTCCCGTTTGTTGCTCAAGTAGCCCTTCCAGCACAAAGATGGAATCCCGCAGTGTTCCAGGGATCACTATGCCATGAAAACCCGAATATTGGTCAGAGACAAAGTTGTACCAGGTGATGCCGCGCCCTGAACCAAAGTATTTTCTGTTGGGGCCAGAATTCACCGTTTTCACTGGCGTGACAAAACGCATACCATCAGCGGAGGCTACCTCCCCGCCACCCCAGTATCCTGCCAACGCTAACGAGGACTGAAAATCAACCAGCCGCGCATTGGCGCTAACCAGCGTTTCTGCTCGGATGTAGTTCTGTTTCACCCAGCTCAGGCGATGGCGGGTCAGTGCAGGGATATTGTGCTTGATCAGCGGCTCATGTCCGATATTGCAGGCCTCAGCCAGCATCACCGCACACAGGCTTATATGTAGATCCTGCGCACGGGCACCTGACTCGCTGACATGGCTGAATTCACGGGTGAAGCCAGTTCTGGCGTCAATCTCGAGCAACAGTTCTGTCAGGTCAACGGGTGGGAGCAATTGTCTGACTCGGCTGCTCAGTTGTATCAGCGCCGGTGGCTCATCCAATTTATCCAGGCTGCTGATGGTCAGCGAAGGATGTTTACCTTCATTGCAGATGTCCACGGCGGTATTGCGATCAAAACGTGATGCCACCGTTTTCCAGGTTTCATCTAACTGTGCGGTCAATTGCTCCGATGCTTTACTGCCACTAGTGGGGTGACCCAATGCCCGGCAGACTGGAACCCGCTGCGCCTGCCATTCCTCCCCCTGAAGAAGTTTTTGGCGCGGATCACCCCAACGATCGCTGTTTTCCAACCAGATGTCACGACGGCGTAGCGCATCCTGAAGTCGCTCCAGCAGACACAACGAGTAACCTGCTCGCTGTATCCGACCGTCAGCATCGTACACCAGGCGTTTCCAAGGGCCTGAAATGATATGTTCAGGTGCATCGTCCAGGATCCGTTTTTTCGAGCCGTTTAGCTCTGCCAGGTAATGGATGGCAGCCAAGGTATGTTCACCGTCTGGGGCCGCACGGAAATGCAGATCGCGCAGTAGTGCGGGCAAAAAACGCCTTACCCGTCCGTATTGCTCCACCATTTCATCCTGAAAGTTTGTATCCTGGGGGCGGGCCAGTTCATTCACTTTCTCCACGGACTCTGCCAGTCTGGCGACAGATACACTGCTGAATATGGTCTTTCGCAGCAAATCATCGGCGGTATCTTCATCAAGTAAAAGTGCGCATGCCCGCGCCAGCAGCAACGCCGCGCGGTCAAGATCTTTGAGCGTCCTAAGTCGCTTTTTCTGCCCGGTTTTCTTCGCCTCCCGGGTAATATTGAGGATCAGCATATCCAGCACGTCAACGGCCTCGTCCAGCGCCGAGATTTCTTGCGCTTTCACGAATGCGGTAAGGATCGCAAGCCGCCGTTCTTCTGGCATTCTGCTGATATATTTCACCGATGCCATTCCGGCATAGCGTGCCAGATTGCGGATCTGTATGGCGGGCAGCCCAGTGAAATTCAGACAGGCAAATTCCAGGCTGCGCAGGCGAGTGTAACGTTCAAGTGCTTCAGTGAACGCGGGGCCACTGATAGTGACAGGGCCTCTTTTTAGGTGCTCCATCACTGAGAGTCGCTGTCCTTCGGGGATTTCAAGTAACCCAGCCAGTTGTGCGGTCTGCCAACGGTTTGGCAGCGCGGCCAATTTTCGCCACAAGCGGCGGGTCGCACGCTCACGGATTTCACCAATGACTCTCGTCAGGGTGGATGCGGCTGGCAACAACACTTTATTTTGAAGCAACCACGCTGTGGCAAAATCGAACATCAGTCCGGGGCGTTCATTACTGAGCCATGCACGGGTATACAGCAATCGCTTCAGTCTGAACGACCACGGGAAATCACCGAAATCATGATAGCTATAGTACTGCCTGATAAGCCCGTGGTGCTCCCAACGTGTGTTTTCCCTTTGAGCATAGCGGGAAATGATCTCTGGATAGCGGATGTTAAGTTGCCTTGCGACATAAAACTGGACACCGGACGGTATTTGCATGAGATCGGACAAGAAGGTTCCCAGAAAGCGGGCAGTTGTGAGTTGAAGGGCAATTCCCAACCGGTTATGCCTGCCCCTACGCAGGTTGATGAAAGTAAGGTCTCGCTCATCAAGATGAAAATACCGTGCCAGTTGGATCTCGTTTGGCTCTGCGGCATAACGCCCGTAGTTCTGTGTCTGTTTGTCGGTCAGAAAATCAGCAGCCATCACGCATCCTTTCGTTATTTATTGATCCGTATTATTTTGGCGGTATCAGATATTATGATATTTGATACCTGTCTAAAACAGTTCGAAAGTAGGTTTCAAAAGTCGCATTTCGTGCATTATGATACCACGCAGTATCAAAAACGATAAGTGAGACCAAAAATGGCATTACTGGGGTATGCACGGGTATCAACCAGCCATCAAAAATTGACGCATCAGATTATGGAGCTGAAAAGTGCTGGTATCCGCGAGGATCGCATTTTTACAGATATGATGACGGGTGCAACGGATGAGCGAGAGGGGTTACAGCGCTTGTTGGCCCGTGCAGAGAAAGATGACGTCATTATCTGCACAAAAATGGATCGTCTTGGACGTAACACCGCCGACATGATCCGTGTTGTTGATGGCTGCTACAAAAAAGGGATAGCAATCCGCTTCCTGGAGAATGGCCTCAGTACCGAAGGTACTATGGGGAAAATGGTTATCCAGATCCTAGCTGCAGTGGCAGAAGCTGAGCGTGAACGCATCCTGGAACGGACTAATGACGGTAGAATAGTAGCATTGGCAGCAGGCGTAAAATTTGGAAGAAAAATTCATCCCCGGACACCGGCAGCTCTGACCTTGATTTTGCAGGGTGAAACGGTGAACAGTGTGACAGAAAAAACAGGAGTTTCTCGAGCGACCTACTTTCGGCTGAAAAGAAAAATAAAAAACGATGTTAAAAATGAACAACTTTCTCATTAAAATTCAAAGTGATATGACGTGAAAGTGGGTCTTTTGGAGGAAATGATCGCTGCCCCCCTTTAGGAAAATAATAGGTTATTGTCATATACCCTCATCTTGCTGAGTAAAAATATTATCCATCAGGGTTTGGCACAGCGAGATAGCCTTGACGAAGTCTAGCTGGTTGACGGCCTCACTGAGCGGCAGTAATTGTCCACTAAGTTGCTGACTAAACGTCACCATTAACTTATTCATCACTTCTAGTGCAGCCATATCGGAGTTTTGTAATAGCAACATCAAGCTGTCAAGTTCTGGCCTAATGGGTTGCTTACTCGGGGGTATTGCCGGTAAATCATTAGGCGCATCTACCGATAATATCGATATTATGGCGATTATCCCCGACTCGGTGGCCGACACTTTATGTCGAATTTCATTCAGTAGTCGGTTAAGCGTATCTGGTGTTGGTATCACGCTATTATTGAGTAACGCTTCACCCTGACCTGCAATCAAGGAAAGCTCAGTAGCTCCCAGTTGTGCGGCCAATCCTTTGATGGTATGCAACAAACGGGAAGCGGACACATTGTCACCCTTATCCATCAACGTATTTAATTGAGCAGGGAAATTAGACAAATCGGTGCTGAGCAGCGATAGCATTTTTTGGTACAGTTTTATATCGCCCCCTAATCGATTAAGAGCGGCATCAACGTCAATGCCTGCCGCAGCCGCGACATTGTTCAATTCAATAGATAACGAAGACGGTGTTTTGTGGCTAACCGTCGCGGCAACATCAGCTTGCCCACTGTATTTTCGTATGACGTGTATCAGATTATTCAAGTCAAAAGGTTTACCAATATGGTCATTCATTCCAGCAGCCAGGCAGGCGTCACGATCGGATACCATCGCATTGGCCGTCATGGCTATAATCGGTAAATCCTTCAGACCGAGACTTTCACGAATATACTGTGTTGCATTAAATCCATCCATGACCGGCATTTGTAAATCCATCAAGACCAGATCAAATGAAGACGCGTTATGCGCTAATATTTCAATCGCTTCTTTACCGTGATTGGCAATACGGACCTCCGCCCCTTCATCCTCCAGCAGCTCACGGGCTATCTGCTGATTATTCAAGTTATCTTCAACAATTAACAGTCTTATACGGGACAACCGGTGTGAAGATTTGGCTATTGCCGGTTTCACAACATCAGGGTGTTTGCGTTCATTTAATGCATCGATCACGGAATCCAACAACATCGATGCCGTGATCGGCTTAACCAGATAACCGTCCAGTAATGCCTGATCTTCTTCGCTGCGCTGTAATAGCATTTCACGATCATGGGCGGTTACCATGACAATCATAGGGCCGTTATCGACTGGCATTAGTTCACGCACACATTTACTGGTCTGCCAACCATCTAAGCCAGGCATTTGCCAGTCAATAAAGAGCGCCCCGTAGGTAATACCCCTATCACGCTGTTGTCTCATCAATTGCAATGCATCATTGCCACTGGTTGCGACATCAACGGTCCATTTTAGTGATTCCCCCATCTGTTTGATCAGGTCACAGGCCGTCGGATTATCATCAACAACCAAGACACGCAAATTGTTCAACGCCTGTGCTCTGCTTACCAACGTGTCTGGTATTTCATTATTAATAACCAGATTGGTATCAGAAGGCAGCGACAGCGTTAGGGTAAAATGAAATAGACTCCCCTGACCAGGTTGACTTTCTAAGGTGAGCGTCCCACCCATCAATGCAACAAAGCGCTGGCTTATTACTAGCCCTAATCCTGTGCCACCAAATCGGCGCGTTGTAGAGGCTTCTGCTTGTGTAAAACCACTAAAAATACTTTCCTGGTTCTCTGGTGCGATGCCAATCCCGGTATCGCGCACCCCAAAATGTAATGTCACATAATGGCTATTCTGCGTGATAACCTTGATGAAAAGCACCACCTCACCAAGTTCGGTGAACTTCAGTGCATTGCCCCCCAGATTGGTTAATATCTGCTGGAGTCGCATGCTATCGCCTTCAACAAACTGGGGTAGTGAAGGGTCAATATCAAATAAGACCTCAACCTTTTTAACCTTCAGATAGCTCGATAAGATAACCGCCAAATCACGCAACATCACATGAATATCAAACGGGATACATTCCAGTTCCATTTTACCGGATTCGATTTTGGAGAAGTCCAGGATATCGTTCAGCAAGCGCAGCAAGGTGCGCGTGGCGGCTTCACTTTTAACCGCATAATCAGCTTGTTTCCTATCAAGACCCGTCCTACGCAGCAATGTCAGCATGCCAAGGATGGCATTCATCGGGGTCCGTAGCTCATGACTCATATTGGCCAAAAATGCAGATTTGGCCTTATTGGCTTCTTCAGCAGCTTCTCTTGCTGTTTTCAGGATATTCTCGGCCTCGCGTTGTTGAGTAATATCCCGATTAATCCCCATCATCAACATTACTTTGCCACTTTCATCCCGTTCAACCGTTCCAGTTGATTGAATAAAGTGGACTTCATTTCTCACCACAATACGGAAAACCTGACGATAGACACTTTCATTTTCTAACGCCGCTTTTATTGCACTTTTAACATCGGAAATATCCTCTGGATGCACAAGGCTATACCAATACGCCAACGGGATAGGGGTATTATGTAATTCCTCAGGGACCCCATAGATATCATTCATCCGATCATCGAAAGAAAGTGTGCCGTCTGGAATGTTCCAGGTCCAAATACCTAACTCAGCAACATCCGCCGCTCTGACTAATTGATTTCGAGCAATAATCAGATTGGCTTGCTGATTTTTATTCGCTGTAATATCAACTTGAATGGAAATATATCGCTCAATCTGGCCAGTACTATTGTTAAACGGAGCAATCGTGGTATCGACCCAATATAAAGAGCCATCTTTAGCTTTATTACAGATTTCCCCCCGCCACGAGATCCCATTAGCAATGTTATGCCACATCGACTGCCAAAAATTAGTCGAATGTGTATGAGAATCAACTAATCGGTAAGTCTGCCCTATCAGTTCTTCGCGACTGTAACCACTGATAGTACAAAAGGCGTCATTAATATCTGTCATTATCCCATCCCGGTCTGCGGTAGAGATAATACCGTGTAAATTAAGCGTACTGAGTAAGGCATTATTTTCACGTAAGGCCGCTTCAAGACGTTGATAAGTCGCTTTACGTTCACTGATATCCGACTCAATAGCCATAAAGCCGATAAGTTCATTCTTATCGTTATGACGCGGTTGAATCTCCAGCTCAATCCAATACTCTCTACCTGACTTTGTGCGATTGACTATTTCGCCTTTAAATGACTCTCCAGCATCTAACGCAATTCTCATCTCCCTTGCTACACCCTGGTCTGTATTACTGCATTGCAGTAATTTCCCTGGCGACTTGCCCAATATCTCGGCTAGACTGTATCCGGTAATACGTTCAAAACCCTCGTTAACCCAGACAATTTTACGGTTTACATCGGTAATAACGACGGCGTTAGAGGTATTTTTGGCCACTAAAGCCAGACGTTCAAGATCTGCAGTCATATTCCGCGCCAGCCTCTCTGCCCGATCACGCCCACTGGCTTGCTGGCGAATAAGTAAAGCCAATGCCGAACTGAGCAAAAGACCAAAAGCAAATAATAGCCAGGGGACATAACGCCCTATCTGTGCTTCAAATGTCGGTGTACTGCTGATCCGCAGTGTCATGTCACGGCCCGGCAGTCGTAATACATTGGTACTATTGAATATCCTCGCAGATATGACTTTATCGCTATGCTCTTCTGTAGGGACAAAATTAGCGGATTTGCTACCATCCGCATCAAAGACCAAATTTTTATCAGACAAGTCGTTGATACTATCAAACAGTTCAACATCCACTCGCCCACTCATAAACTCAGGAATATCACTTAATAATTCTGCAATGGCGATAGGTGAATAGAGAATACCCACTAACGACGCTTGTCTTTCCGCTGGGGTGGTAGGATTTGAGCCATAGATATAAACAGGAACAAAAAGCAGTACCCCGGGAGTGTTAACGTTAGCCTGAACAAGATGAATAGAGCCAGAAAGAGTAGGCTTACCACTGTTTATTGCCGACAGTACGGCTGCGCGTCGTACCGGTTCAGAACCCACATCGAATCCTTCCGCACCTTGGTTTCCTTCTGATGGCTCTATATATTTAATAATATACAAATCATCATGCTGTTTATCCTGCAATTGTCGTAGAGCGAAGTTTGGTGCGCTGTCAGCACGGGTATCAGCCATAAAGGAATTTAACTGGTTGCGTTGCACCCGCTGAATAAAACCAAATCCCCTCACACCAGGAAACTCCACCGGCAAATTACGCGAGGCGACATAAGCATGAAATTGTTCACGGGTTAAATCACTGCTGGCTGCATAAGTTCCTTTTGCGCCATTCAGTCCATATATTGGGAGATTGAAACGCCGCTCAACTTCTCCAGAAACTCTGTCAACATTACGTTGAAAATCGACTTTGGCATTGGCTTCAATTTCGTTATAAAGCCACCATGCTCCCGCACCTGAAATAGCTAATCCAACAATGAAAATAACCAGTGGTAGCAAAACATTTTGTTGTAACTTAAATGAAAGCCAGGATGAGGACGATTGCTGCGTATGGACATTGAATGGAGAAGGATTCATATAATATTTAAAGCCTTATAGTCATCATTGGCTCAAGCATAGGATCGCTATGTGATTTAATACAGTATAAGGCCATTTTATCGGTTATATGCAGAGTAACAGGATGTTGCCAATCGCTGAGACTGGTCATCTTGCTCCGTCGCCGTACTGCCGTTGAGACCCGATATGTCACGGTAAACACAACGCCCACAGTTTAAAAAGTGGGCCTTATGGGTCACTTGCGCTTCATCTATTATACGCAAATCCGCATTCTTACGGGCTGAAGGGGTTTTTGCATAGCCGCCTTTCCTGAAAACATGTGGTTCTGCTCATAATGTAAGCCCGCCATTTGCCAGCGTCTCAGAAACTCTTCAATGACGTCGGGATGGCTGCCCAAGTGCAGTCGAACAAACGGGATTTTCTCCGCTTGATATTGGTTGAACAGGGATGCAGAAACCAGTGTCCCTGTGGCGTAGAACAGATCATCCCGGAACTTATCAATATGACTCAACGATCCCTGATATACCTTCGGGATTTTGATCAACATGTAAGATGTCGATGGCCCGATGCATACACCATCATCCGGCCATCCCAGGGTTTCTTTGAGGTACGTTTGAACGAGCGCCTTCTGGCGAGCATAAAACAAGCCAGTTTCAATGGTCCAATCGGCTGCATCTGGCGTTTCAAGCCACGCACACATGATCTCGGCGTTGTGGGTATTCGTATGATAACGATTCACCCACGATTCCCGATTGAGTTGTCGTAACAACTTGGGTGATGTGGTGATCGCGGCAACGCCCATGGTATTGCAACTGAATTGTTTGCCGAACGGCCTGGTGGCCACCCATCGGTCGAACATCCCTGACTCAACAAGCGTATTCACGCCGCCAGGGTGGTCAAAACAATCGAGGAGCGATTTAAGATGATTAACAACAGGCACACGTGGATCGTGTACACAATAATAGGCATCGTCCAACAGCAGATAAGCGTCTTCTTGTAAGCACAGGTTTAATAAATATTGGGTGACCGTGGTTGGCCACTGCTTTCCTGTGGGGTTGTGCTGTGGGTTTGATACGGCGAAAGCAATATGCTTGCCAGAAGCACAAAGCTCATCAACGATATGAGTCCATTGTTCAAGGTCTGGAAGCCAACTGTTATCTGGCTCGATAGGTAAGTAGGCAATGTCAAAGCCGACATCTTTGAGAATTCCACGGTAATCCCAGCCAGGGGTAGGAACAAGCGCAACCGGCGACTGGTGGGGATATTTCTCACGCGCATGACGCATAGCCACCTTGGCCAGATCGTACATCGCAAGCCTTGTGGTCGTCGTAAAGCAACCCACATCGATATCTAACTCACGGGAGGGGCGGCGGTCAGTCAGGTTATGCTCGGCCATAATAAGTTGCCGCATGAAATCGCGGTGTTTCTGTATCCCATAACCGCATTCTGCATACCCCATTTGCGCCCGCGACAGAGTGAACGTATTAATAAATTCAAGGAATTTTGGTGATACTCCATTCCAGTGTTCACCTTTAGCCGCATACAAAACCGGTCCATGCGGCGCATTCGCATTTTGGTATTCGCGATATAGCATCTGTTCTGGCGAGCATTGTCGTAGTTCATCTGAATCATTTTTCAGATGGGCTTCAGCGCCTTCGATATGACTGCGCACGTGGGATGTATAGTCTGGAAAGTTGAACCTATCAACTGTTTTTGTAGAACGGATCATAGGAGTACCTTGTATAGGGTAAAGAGAAACTCAGCTAAATCATCTAAAGTGTAGATGCGAATCTTGCTCACAACGTTACAACCCGCCCTATTGAGTGACGCCCTAAACGATGCAGCAGTCCGTAAACGGTGCACAATTAGCTGATAGTATAAGTTCCTTTACCTACGGTTCTCGCGCGATACATTGTGGCGTAAGCCTTTGTTAACAGTGCCTTTGTTAACAGTGCCTTCGTTGTTATCTTTCCATCTGGGGAGATTACCGCGATTAGCTGACATAATTTATCTTGATAGGCGAGACGATTAACCTGCATTTTGCTGTGAAGTAAAATATTTATATCGGTAATCCCACTACAAGCATCCTATCCCGTAGCTCTGTTTTGTCGCATTAACAGAGCGAGGTCGGCAAAATAGGTGTTCTGTGTACATTTCCCCGAAAAGTGCCATCTGAAAGTAAATATTTAAGCTATATCATATAGTTGACTATATTTTTTTGAGTTTTAACTAAATGGTCAAATTAAACATACAAAAAGTGTCTACAAAATCGAATATTAGACACTAATGTGCATTAAATGCCGTTTTTCGATTTAAAAGACGCTGTTTTAGGAATGGTTTCAGATGTGAAATATATTTTTATATTCCAGACAGTTACCAATTTTACTTATATTCACATTCTTAAACCGTTGGGTCGGTAAGGTAATTATCTGTTTTCAGAGTATTTATAACTATTAATGTATTGATAAATATATGCTTTTAAGCTGCAAGTGGCGTATCTCGGGGGAATGTGCACACAACCCCTATCAATATGTTAGGTCATTACTCATTCACCTTGTCTGAAAATGTGATGGAAGGTGATCTAAGGCCTTTAAATCAACAGTTTAACGAATATATAGACGCTTAGCGTAGGTTTTCGCCCCATTGGACCTCGAACCCCAACAACGACCAGTCTTTTTTCCTGGATAAGATGTTTTAGTTTCTGCCATCCATCTTCATCCAGTCGGGAGAGTCGGTCGACCTGTTCGATAAGAATAATATCACCAGGTGCCGCATCATCGAGCAGCCGTAACAGTTCTGGCCGCTGGAGTGACGCCCCGGACACATTCTCGGTGTACCAACTGGCCATCCGAAAACCTTTCTCTTCCACAAAGGCTTTCATGCGATTTTTTGCCCGTAGCGCATCTTGTTCTTTGGTTGAGGCGCGGAGATAGCCGTGAATGTACATTTTTTACCCACAAGTGACGTTTAGGTGATGATCATAATGTACATGACAGATAGATGATGATCCAATGGGGAAATGCCCCTAATTTCATCTATGACATTAGGGTATACCACAATGTTACAGGCTGGCGCGCTCGCCGGGCTTGCCCAACCCCTAGTCTGCTCAAAAACGAGTTTTGAACAGACTAGGGGTTTTGTATTACGGTCACTAAAAATAAATACGATCACCAGAATTATTTTCTGAACACTTTTTTCGATAGTGCCGAAATGTCCAGGATGGATAGTTTTTTTGTACATTCTTGGTGCGTGATTGAAGGTGCTAGAACGAGGCATGGACTGAACTGGACAGAATCACCGGAACGTCCAAGATGGTATGCAGAACTGCTGGAGTGGATGGCTTTTGCTTTAATCTGGTTCAGATTGGTCGATGTCTGGTTGTTTCTGGTTCCTGACCCCTGAAAATTGGCACAATGGACAGAATGACCTGAACGTCCCGGTTAGCAGGAAAAGCCGCAGCGCGGCTTATTCTGGCTTGATTAACTGGTTTACATCCTGCGTCACCGTAATTGTCTTTTTACCGTAATCCCGCATTTGACGCGCCATGTTACGCTCTTGTTCTGTGTAGTCATAAGACCCCTCATAATGGCAAACCGTTGCTATGTTTGTTGCCAGTTCTTCTTTTAACGGCTGGCGTTTCGTGTCTGGTCTGGATATATCTGAAGAGTAATAAGCGTATTCCGGTACTTCATTAACTTCGGCAAGGAATCCATTTTCATTAAAAATCATAAAGTATGAACTAAAGCCATGTAGAGTATCTACAAGCAACTCACCGCTAAAATTCATATCAGTGAAAGAACCGTCTTCATTATCTTTCAGCAACCGTCCTTCCTCTGAAATTTCATAAAACAAACAACCAAATTCCAGATCCTTTGTTGTAAATTCCTCCGTGGTAGCCTTGTCTGGAAGTGGTCTTTTTTTAAACCTGATGTTGTTAACAAAACCCATGATATATACCTTGTGTTTGAAGATCGAATTATCTGAGCTGCCATCAGATGCTAATCAATCGCCTAAATAATAAGCGTTGAATATCCTGCTTGTGCGAAAGGATTGCGTGAGCAGTTATCTCGCTGCCATCGACGGAATAAAGCACCCTGTAACCATCCGGTGTGTTGCATTCCCTGTATTTCGCACAGCCAATTTTGAGCAATTCAGGGCAAATTTGACACCCCAGAGGGAAATCGCTCACCCTGTTTTCAAAGTGCTCAATAATGGCGGTTATCACCTCTTTCGGCTCTACCTCGACTCGACGTAAATGGCTGACTATATCCTCGATGCATATCCTGACCGTTTTCGTGTACTGAATGGTTACGTGCATTACAGATTCGCCAGCAGTTGTTCTTTGCTGAATATGTTGCCTTCAGCCTTATCTTTCTCCGAGATGGTCAGCAGTTTAAGAAGCGCTATGGCGCTTTCACGCTCCTGCTGAGCGCCATAGGACTCAATAACATAGGCCGGTACCCCGTTCTGTGTGACCAAAATAGGCTCTGCGAGATCAAGCGCGGCAGCATTTTTCTTCACGTAGCTGATAGTTTCTACTTTCATCATACACCTCACTATCTAATAAAGTCTAAATATAGTCTTTATTTGGTCTTTAAGCAATGGGGGTTATGGCTATAATCAGCACTTTGTCCAGGTGCGCGGGAAATTAAATGAGGAGCATAAAAAAGGCCACGGGGTCGGCTGTTTACTAACAGACACTAAATGTGATTTCGCATGCGAAATCTATTGCGTATCATTATTGATACCTTACAGATTCTCTGTATACTGTTTGTGTTGTCCTGAATGCATGACAACAAACGCAGTGGCAGATAGCTGCTTCTGCATCTGGCGAAACGCCTGACTCACTGGAGTATGTATGAAATACCGCAATGAATTCATCTCATTACTGAAATACTCTCTCAAGTCGTGCCGCCCCTTCTCAAACATTTCGCATGCGAAATCTTAAGGACAGTTACATGACACTGAAAATCGGACCTATCGGTAAACTTATCGTTGTATGTAGCCAGAAGGGCGGCATCGTTAAATCGCAGTCAACCAGTGAAATTGCACATGATCTTCGTAAAACTGGTTTCCGTGTGCTTGAAATTGATATGGACTGGACAACTGGTCTGACGGAAAGAGCTTTTCCCGACGACTTACCTTGTGAGATAGAACGCGAACCTTTAAGTAACAGTTTTACACCCGGCGAGGCGAATACATATCAGCTTTTCTTTCCGGACACAGAGGTTCGCCCTATTGAGCTTCCTGGCGGGCGCTTCTTTATTGGTGCTACCAGTGAACTTAATGAAATTAACTACCGAAACAGCGACTGCATGTTCGACTTCAGGGATCGTATTGAAGAACTGAAGAAACAGTTTGATTTTATTATTGCTGATTCAGCGCCATCATATTCAAATGTTATGATCGCAGCGCATATGTCAGCTGATTACCTTCTGATCCCTACCCTGCTGGAGAAGCAGGCTCGTAATGCCGTTGGTAAACAGCTTACTTATATGCAGAAAATTAAACGGAACTATAATCCTTCGCTGCAGTTCATGGGGACTTATGTGACCCAGACGCAGGTGAAAAATTATAAAAAGCCGCTTAAAGAAGGATATCTAGGGCCTATTGATACACTGAACCTGAATCTCCTTATCGAGATCCTTCAGGGAAAAGGCTATTCCGAAGAATGCATTCTCGCCTATATATCATTTGTACCTGCAGCTGCAAAAGAGGCGATCGAGCTTGGCCTCTCCTTTGATGAATATGACCCTAAGTGTCTTCCTGCAATCCAGTATAAAGAACTTACCCAGAAAATTATTCTGTTCGCAGGAGGTAAGTAATGGCCAAGAAACCGTTTATGAAACGACTCCAGGCGCAGCAGGAAATGAAAAAAAATGCTGCTGTTGTTTCTGATATTGAACAGGTCATAGCAAATAAACAGCGAGATGAGCAGAGCCATGATATAGCTGCGCACCAGATTATGTCGGATATAGCCCGCCCGGATATCGAACCTGATGGACAGATAATCCGCGTCGATATAAACCTAGTTTATGCTGAAGAACAAGTGCGACCTGAAGAAGACTTCGAGGAAGATGTCATCAATGGTATGTCTGATACGTTCGAAACTATAGGGATGCTTACCCCGCCTCGTTGTTATCCTCGCGACAGACGTGGTTACCAGATATGGTTAGGAGAAACACGTGTTCGTACTGCTCGCAAACGTGGTGATACCCATATAGATATTTATGTTGGCAAACCACCACGGGAAAGAAAAGAACGTATCATCGGTCAGCTCATTGAAAACCTGCAACAGTCTGGTTTGAAACCATTAGCGACGGCAAAATCGTTCTATGAGCTCAAGCATCAGTTCAATATGACGGGTGAGCAGATCGCAAAAACAATGGGTAAACCTACCTCATTTGTCAGTAAACATCTTCGTCTCATTGATGCACCGGAAAATGTTACTGCCCTCCTACGGGATAAAGTCACATCCGATATCGATCTGGCTTACACGCTGATCCAGGTAAATGAAAAGTCTCCCGAAGAGGCCGAGAAGCTTGTCGCGGCAGCGCGGGTGTCTGGTATTTCACGCGCGCAGGTTAAAGCGGTTCTTGATGAAGTTAAGAACAAAAGCAAAGGTGAGATTTCGCATGCGAAATCTCAGTCTCAGAATAAAAAGCCAGCTAAGCCTTTGGATAGCAACTCCGGTGTAAAAACCTGGCAGGTTGTTGTCGAGATAGACGGTCAGCAAGGGGTAATAATGACCGACCGCGCGCCAGAAAAAGCGGGGTCTGTGTGGGTGAAACTGGAAATTGGTGATATTTCAGTTGAGGCTTCTGAACTACGCGTCAAAGGGATGCGATCTCTGTGATGAAATCAACCCCGTTCACCGAAATGGCCACGGCATTCCGTGGCCAAATTATCCGCCTCTGGGCGCTTCGATATCCCGGCACCCAATCCGAAGCCGCTGCTGCGTTAACAGAAGCAGCTTTCAATCTTGGATACGTTACAAGAAGCCGGCCCGTACCCGGAACGGCGTTACTTTCATGGTCCTCTAACCCGGTTCAAACTCCATTGTGGGCGGCTCAGACGGCGTTAACGTTGATGCTCAGCATCGGCTGGAAGCCTGAAAGTAACCAGGACTGGTGTGGAATGTCGGCGCTGATATTCAGATCTAATCGTACACTTCCACTTGAGCAGCTAGTCGCTTCCTTGCCTGAGAACATAGACAGGCAAACTGCTACCGGATGGTTCGTGGCTGCAATTGAAGAGGATGCTCACTACCGTTACAACAGGAAATCCAGATGACCTTTCAAGAGCTTGATGCTTGTATCGCAGGCTCTGGCAGGCGTTCTATCGCTTCAGCGTTAATCGCTTTTATTCTTGATGCGCTTGATGACGGACAGGACGGAGTTGATCTTGATACGTTCCAGAGCCACACGCGCTTCGTTCGCAATAATGTAACAACGGTAGCAAGCTATCTGCAACTGCATGGGATTATCCATGTACTGTATTACCGTGATGGTGCTGCAGAACGTCAGTATGAGTCCGTTAATAATTACGGGCGGTGGGCAAAGCAGCACTACCGTCCTTCTCAGGCTCTTATACAGTTGCATCGACGTGATTAAACCAAAAGATTTCGCATGCGAAATCTGTCTAACCTAAGGATTAAACAGAGTGCCGGGTTCAAAGAGAATTTGCAGGCAGTGTCTGAACGATGACCGTTATCTGAACAACATCATTGCAAGCGATCCTAATGCATCAGAATCATGCGATTATTGTGACTCCGAAGAGATGACAATGTCGATGGAAACACTGGTTGAAAAGGTCGTCTGGTTGATTGAAAACTATTATCGGGGCGGAGAATATAACCATTATCTGGAAGAGTATGAAGGTGAACCTCTCTTCTCAGTTCTTGAGCAAGAGGTCACAGTCAATGATAATATCATCAATGACTTATCGGAACTACTCGACGATTTATGGTTTGACTGGAGCTCACATGAAAGAAGATATGGTGATGACCCCCATTTTGTTGAAGCTGTAACCATCTCAGGCAACTTGTCCAGACAATGGTATTCAATGGAACGGAAACTTCGGGAGAGTAATCGATTCTTTAATATGGACGCGATGGCAACTTTTGAAGAGGTTTTTGGCTATCTTCACGAAAATCATCCCTCAGCATTTATCGATTTTGAGCCAAACAAATCAATTTTCCGTGGCCGAATTTTTCAGTCAGAAGATGTACTTGAAGCCGCATTACGAATGCCCGAGTCGAGTTTCGGTCCACCTCCTCCTGAACTGACACCATCTGGTAGAATGAATGCAAGAGGTATCTCAGTCTTCTATGGCGCTACGTCCAAGAAAAATGCCATATCCGAAGTGCGACCACCTGTAGGGAGTTATGTTGCAGTTGCAGAGTTCGCTTTGCTGCGGACAGTCCGATTACTCGATCTGTCCAGTCTCAGAGGGCTGGCTGTTAACGGGTTTAGCCGTTTTGACCCGGAGTATCTTCTTCGATATGAACGCAGTAGTTTTATTCAGAACCTCTCCAGAAAGCTTGTTATGCCGGTTGTTCCTGAACTTGAAGAAGCTAATTACCTGCTGACACAAGCTATCGCAGATTATCTTTCAACATCTGAACGCTACGATCTCGATGGGATACTGTTCACTTCCGCACAAAAGCCAAAGGAAAATACTGACCCATCTGTCAGAAATATTATCCTGTTTCATAAATCATCTGGGGTACTGAATGCAGACCGAAGGTACCGGGAAGCTGGCGTAGATATGTGTCAGCAATATGATGATATCTCATACTTTGCCCCAGAGATAACGACAACTCCCGAAGATTTCCGTCGTGAATTTAAGGTGCTCTCAAGTAAGAAAAATAGGGAAGATATACTTGAGTTAAAACTCGATGGCATAGAAATTCATAAAATAGAAGGTGTTGATTACTCCACATCAGAAACAACAGTCACGCACTATTTAACGAAAGGCCGCACAAAAGAAGTGATTTCGCATGCGAAATCGCATCCACCTATGGATGAGAATGAGTTTTGACGAAGAGCTGTAAGCGAAGATTTCGCATGCGAAATCTTTTGGTTGCAGGTCATCGTATCGTAGCCACCGGGAGGTCACTCCAGCGTGTAGTATAGGATGGTGACAGCATATCTCGTTTCATCTGCCAGTCAGGAGCGATACCTCGTCCCGCAAACCACACTTTCCCCAGTCCTGAATGGTTGATACCGTCCAGGACTTTCATCAGTTGGTTGCTGTTGCTTCTGGGCTGAGTATTATCGAACAGGTTCAGTTGCGAAATCCCCGTAGGAGTGAAATCGTTGAGCATGCAACCCGCTTTTGCATAGCGATGCCCATTCACCCAGATGCGATCCAGTGCTTTCACAGCTGCGGCTATAATGTCCCTGGTATCTTGCGTAGGTGTCAGTAGCTTCTCACTGGCCATATTCCCGTAATACGGTTCGTTCACCGCGAATGGTGAGGTTTTCACAAATACAGCAATAAGCCTGCAGAACTGCCGCTCGCCGCGCAGCTTTTCAGCTGCACGCTCAGCATACTGGCAGACTGCCTGCCGCATAGCTTCATACGTCGTAACTCGCTCCCCAAAGGACCTGCTGCAGACAATCTGTTGTTTCGGCGGGGGCGCTTCTTCCAGTGAAATGCAGCTTTCTCCGTTGAGCTCCCGGACCGTTCTCTCCAAAACCACATTGAAGTTTCTCCTGATAAATGCAGGATTCGCGCGGGCCAGCTGCAGTGCAGTGGTGATACCCATTGTGTTCAGCTTCGTTGCGATCCTGCGGCCAACGCCCCATAACTCCTCTACTGGCTGAAGGGACAGCAGTTTTTCAGTACGCAGGGGATTACACGGCGTTAAGGCCAGAACGCCACCAAACTGCCTCCATTCCTTTGATGCCCATTGCGCGCTTTTAGCCAGCGTTTTGGTCGGCCCCATCCCGACACCAATTGTCAGCCCTGTTCCGGAGCGGACGTGCTCACGCAACTGCCGGCCGAAGTCCTCAAAATCGATGCAGCTGTCTATACCGCGAATATCGAGAAACATCTCGTCGATTGAATAAACTGTCAGTTTCGGCGCCATACTTTCTAGTAACGTCATGACCCTGTTAGAGATATTTCCATACAAAGCATAATTGGAACTGAAAACGCTAACGTTATGTTTTTTAATTATATTTTTAATTTCAAAGTAGGGTTGGCCTCGTTTAATTCCCAGGAGCTTTGCTTCTTTATTCAAGGCCGCGCAGGCACCATCATTATTTGTAAGGACAATCAACGGCTTGCCTTTTAGGTCGGGCCTGAAAAGTTGCTCACATGCGCAATAAAACGCATTAGCATCACACAATAGGTACATTACTTTGTCCGATGGATGGCATAAGTTACAACGCCAAAAATCTCCAGTTGATCTGGTTCGACATAAATCGGGCTGTAGGCTGGATTCATTGGCATTAAACACAAAGTAGGGCGGGTGCAAAGTTGTTTAACGGTAAATTCTCCATCTAAAGCAGCGATAACAATATCGCCATGTTCTGCTTGAAGAGATTTGTCGACCACAAGAAGATCGCCGGAAAGGATGCCCGCTTGAACCATCGATTCCCCCTGTGCAATCAAATAGAACGTAGACACAGGATGAGGCACGCAGTAATCGTTTAGATCTAAGGATTGCTCAATATAGTCCTGGGCTGGAGAGGGAAATCCAGCCACACAGTGATCGGCGAATAATGGAATAGTTGAAGTTGGTAAATCGATGCCCGCTAAGGATAGGAATTGAATTTTCATTGTGTGGCTCATTATTACTGTACGCATACACAGTAATAATGACCGGAATTATCTCAATAGCAAGTAAGAGAACAACGCCGAATCAGGTCTTCGACCTAACATAATAATTTCAGAACAAATTAACTTCCGGCTATTCCTGCAATTCTCGGTGTACGCATTTTCTTATTCTCCCGCCCCGCTAAACAGTTCCACCGCCAGGCATGACAACAAGTGTGCGCTATCGCCGTCTACTACATCCGTTCTCACTCCCTTCGGTCGTTGCGCTGCGGTTTTGCAGACGCACTTGCAATCACGCTTATCTGGCAGAGGCCCTGACGCTTTACGGCGCGAGAAACAGAAAACTCGCGATTAACAGCAAAGGGGAATACACCAGATGAAAGTTCATAACGCCGAAATACCGAGCAACTCATTAAATTTAGGCCACCTGTTCTCACGTTCACCACTCCAAAACCTGTTTGATCCCTCGAACCGGCGCCCTGGCGTGTCAGCTGCTCAGTATCGCAAGGAGTTTGTATCGATTTTCAAACACTTGGCACCACATCATCACCGTTTTGATGTGTTTCGTGATTTTGTACATGCAGCTGCTATTGCTATTCAAAATGCTTTTTTAAAGTCAGATGAGTTAGAGCAAGAATATTTTGTAATTGAAAGACGCTTAGGCAAAGAGAATATGAGTCAGTTATCTCAATTGCTAGGGTGTGTTATTGGTGCTTTGGACGCAGAGCCGAGTGACTTTCTGGGGAGTCTCTATATGGAATTAGAGTTGAGTGCGTCCAGTTTAGGTCAATTCTTTACCCCATATTCATTATCGGAAATGATGGCAGCATTAACGATGTCTGACGCAGTACAAAACTTAAACAAACGTCCCTTTATAACTTACAATGAACCCGCCTGTGGGGCAGGTGGGATGGCTATTGCAGCAGCGATGTATATGCGTGAAAACGGGTATAACCCCCAAGAGCAAATTTTTATGGTTTGTACAGATATTGATGGCATGGTTGCTGATATGTGTTACATCCAATTATCGTTGCTGGGTATCCCTGCCCAGGTTATTACCGGTAATACACTCACACTGACAGTGAATAGAACTTTCCACACACCTTTTTGGTATCTGGGGGGGTGGGAAGAGAAGTTAAAACACGCTGAAGTCGTTGAGCGGATGATGACGATATTCTCCCGCCTACAAGCCGCTTAATACTTTAAATACAAAGTGATATATAGAAATCATATATCACTTTGATTTAGAGTACTTGATAATAGTAACTTTATATTTTACATTGTGTAACTTTTAATGATACAATGCATATACGGAATGGAATGACGGAACAGACAATGATTAAGTCTTTTCGGGATAAAAACCTAGAACTGTTCTATATGGAAAGTAAACGAGATCGCGCGATACCGGCAACAATAGAGCGCCAGTTAGCGAAGAAGCTTGATATGTTGGCCGCCGCACATAATGAGCGAGATTTGTTTATTCCAACCAGTAATTACTACAAGCGTCTCTCAGGGCAGTTTGATGGCTGGTCAAGTATGAGAGTCAATATTCAATGGCGGTTAATGTTTCAATGGAAAGACGGATATGCTGAAAGCATCTACCTCGATCCTCATCAAGACACCTAGCAGGGGGATTTATGCTTGATACCACTACTCGCGAACCTACTACGGTAGGCGAAATTTTGCAGGAAGAATTTTTAACCCCATTAGCCATTGGGCAGGAAGAACTGGCCGATATTATGGGCGTGACTCGTGCAACGGTTAACCGTTTGTGCAAAGGCCGTCGTCGTCTGACTGTAGAAGAAGCGACGCTGTTTTCTGAGTTGTTTGAGACGACGCCCGAATTTTGGTTGAACCTCCAAGCCGCTCATGACCGTTGGGAAGCACGAGAAGCGCTTCAAAAACATAAGCGGCCCCCAATGCGTCCTATCATGGAAATGTTGGGGCGGCGTATCTCACACGCCTGATCCTGCCAAATAGAAACCGCTCCATCTGAGCGGTTTTTTTCATCCCAAATCTGCCCATTTGCCTTTATTGGCCAGAACCGGCGTTGAGCCGGCACTGACCAATATACCCCCCGCTTGCGACGAGCTTCGCTCGTGCCGCTCTCACTGCTGGCACTGATGTGCCAGCGTCTGGGAAAGCCAGGCTAAAGCCCGGCCTTTCTGGTGATCCCCTTTACTCTGGCAATAGCGCTGTGAGTCTTTCGCCGTGACAGACGCTATGCCGGGGCGCAGTCAGCGCAAGGGTTCGCTGGCGCCGGCTACGCCGCCCTTGCACTGCCTGCTTATACCCCGTCTCGGTCTTAATGTCACAGCGCCAGACACCCCGCGCCGGCAAAAGCCAAAAGGGGAATACACCAGAAGAAAGTCGAAACGAGAGGGTTTTATGACTACAACACTGAGAGATGCATTGGTCGCCCTGATTGGGCCCGAAGCGGGGAGCACCCCGTACAGAACGGATGAAGAAGATAACCTGGCCCGCAGTACGTTAGCGGCCCGGGCTTTATTGAATTTTATGGATAACAGTCAATGCGATGAAATCGATGTTGAGTCGGTATTCAGTGATCTTATCGCTGATTTGTTTCATCTGGGAGCATTGTTGCATCGGCAGGGGCTGTACACCGATTTTGGTCTGTGGGAAGAACGTGTTCTTGTTCGCGCGATGAATCATTTCCAGGCAGAAACGGGCATTGAGATTGATGTTAAGGGTGCGCATCCTGATGCCGCTTGCTCACTGCTGCTTTACATCAACAATAAAAAATCAACACAACACGTCGCGACAATGGCCAGTCAATTAGCTGCAGAGTTATCACTCATTATTAAAAATGTTGAGGGGTTGCCAACGGCGAATGCACTTCTGGCGGTTGTCAGTGAATGCCATAAATAGTCGTATGGCCAGAATAAGGGCATGCATTTAGCCCTTTCCCCCTTGTTCAAGACGGTATCAGGGCAAGGGGGATACTGGGCACACATAATTAATGTTACTCATTCTGAGTAGCATTGAAAGCAATTTTACGCTACCAATAATACAAGTAAACTCTATTTGAGTGTATTAATTGACGCATATCGAGTAATAAGCATTGATTTCCAACATCACTCATCTATAATAAGACTCAAATTGAGTAACTTAAAAGGGCACTGAAATGAAACATATTTGCTGTGACGACGGCTCCACTAATGTAAAACTGGCCTGGTTTGATAATGACAACCTCAACACTTTCCTCTCCCCCAACTCTTTTCGCCCCGGTTGGAAAATCGAAGGCATGGGAAGCCGACGCACGTTCAACTATCAAATTGATGGCGTGAAATACACATTTGATGACGTCAGTCACCAGGCAATCAGCACAACTAATATTGAATATCAGTACAGTGATACCAACTTGTTGGCGGTGCATCATGCTTTGCTCAACAGCGGCTTGGAACCCCAGGCGGTTAAATTGACAGTAACATTGCCTATCAGTGAGTTTTATACCGAGGACTGCCAGAAAAACACGGTGAATATTCAACGTAAAATTGAGAATCTTTTACGGCCGGTAGTGCTGAATAAAGGTCAATGCTTTGATATTTCGGCAGTTGAAGTGATGCCGGAATCATTACCCGCTGTTTTCTCTGCATTGGCCCGTGAGAATGTCGGGCCGCTTGAAACCTCACTTGTCATTGATTTAGGCGGTACGACGCTCGATGCAGGGGTGATTGTTGGCCAGTTCGATGACGTAACGGCAATCCATGGCAACCCGATGATTGGTGTTTCACTGGTGACGCAGGCTACCTTAACGGCATTACGTATCGCGGAGAGTGATACCAGTGCATTCGTAGCCGATACGGTTATCCAGCGTCGTCACGACCGGGAGTTTTTATCTCAGGTTATCAATGACGGCTCGCAGGTTGATAATGTGATTGATACGATTGAGACAGCCATCAGTCGCTTGGGTGACCGTGTTGTGAATGAATTAGCCCGTTTCCGTCATGTAAATCGGGTATGGCTGGTCGGTGGGGGCGCCCCACTGATAGAATCAGCGATACGAAATGCCTGGAAATTACCTGCAGAACGGATAACGCTAGTTTCCAATCCGCAATGTGCCTTGGTCAATGAAATGGCGTTGTTTAAGCTAAAGGGGTAACAGAACGTGAGCGAGAAAAGCAGTGATAACCGCCGGAAATTTACCTGCTATCTGCAACTGGATAGTGAAGCTGATCGCCATGCGTTGGACGTCGTTGAGTCCATATCACAGCGAGTAAGGGGGGATTTCTTGCGTAATGCCGTTATTACGACAGCAGCACTGCATCAGCTTGATCCTCGGTTGCCGGTGCTATTGGCCACCCTGTTTAATGGCCAGTTGACGGCTGATCAACTGGTCAACTTGCTGACTCAAACTACCGGATGGAAACCCAGCCAGGCGGATATTCGCGACGTGATCGCCTCATTATGTGCGGTCGACATTGCCCCTAATGAGGCGGCAGTCCATAAGGAAGATGAACACAACTCAGATGGACTGGAAAATATTCGTAAAAAGATGGATAAGCTCATTTGAATTGTAGAAAAATAAGCAAAAATTTCCCTTTCCATTACTAAAAAGGTGCAAAAATTGCTTAAAATTCATTAAATTTATGGAGCACAGGAGCCGTATTAAATGACTGGCTACGACTTGCGATTATGGCGCTCTGGACAATTTTGGACGCGAGATGAGGTTAGATCAATTCGCATCGGAAGTCGGTGGCGGCAGGAGGATGCTGCGGAGCAACTTGGCGTAACACTGCGAACCTATCGCACTTATGAACAATATACGCCACCATTAGTGGTTGAGCTAGGTGTGCAAATTTTATCACTTCAAACCATGTTATCAGAGTTGGCCAGATTGCCTTTCGATCAGGCAATAAATCGTTTGCGAACTCTGACGGGGTGCACTAAACAAGAGCTCGGGGTCATGCCGACTTATCAGGTAGTGATGCCATCGTTAGGGTTAAAACAGTGGCGCTCAGCTCTAAAGTGGACTCAGGTACAGGTTGCGGAAAAGTTAGGGGTCACTATTCGGACCTATAAGAGCTATGAACAAGGATCCTACAAGCTTCCACGGCGGGTTATATTGGCTATTCAGGCACTGACATTGTTGGTTATGCTTCCCCAACTGGCGAATGGCCAACCTGATGATCTCCTGCCACAACTCCGGTTGCTGCTACAAACCGACGGGGCATAGCCCGTCGTTCTATGGTGGCCAAACACCGGCCACAGAAAGGATACCCGACCTTGTCGGGTCCCCCATGGACGATATTCTGCCCGATCAACGAAATCCCCCTTACGCCGTGCCCTGACACTAATCCGGGCCACGGTTCCCACAAGGGGATGCTACGCCAGCCCTTCACCCGTTCGCACTCCCTCCCTGCGGTCATTCGCTTGCGCGTGCGGCTTCCAGTTCTGCCCTTGTAAAATCCGTTATTTGCCCGTCTTGGTTTAGGGGCACGGCGTAGGCCGCTACCTTAATCTGATAACTCGGAGCGAATGTCATGAGCAATTTTATCCCTCTTCACGTCCAGCAAGCCCCCGTTTACGTTTTGTCATTGGAAAGTACCCCGTTTTCCCGCTCGATATCTGACGATGATTGCTGTGCCTGGTGCCGACATCTTTTATATCGCCCAGGGGAACTGAGTCTGTGTCAGTTACATAACATGCATGATTGGCCTGCGCGGTTTAATGAAGATGGATATGCCCTGGACTGCGAGCAGCAGCTGGCGTGTCGTTAAGCTATTGGCTGGCCTGCCTAGAGCGGGCCAGTTTACTTTATCCAGGGATGTGAGTACTGATTTTTCAGGCTACGGACATGACCGGCCTCGAACCGGTCATGTCCGAGGTGACAATATCGACACTATCCTCGTTTGTAGTCAGGCATACCGCCCTATGGGCGGGGGTTTTAAATAGATTTTGTGTCGCTTGGGGCTTACGCCGTAGCCCGAACGTAGCCGGGCCGCTGCGCCAGCAAGGGTTCGCTATGCCCGTATCCTCACCCGTTCGCACTCCCTCCCTGCGGTCATTCGCTTGCGCGTGCGGCCTCCGGTCCGGCCCCTGCCTGCTCCACTTTTCGCCCGTCTGTGTTGTGGCTACGGCGCAAGCCGTTATCCGATAATCTTTAGATGGGAGTATGTAACATGCCAAATTGGTGCGCGAACCGGTTAATTGTGACCGGCAGTAAAGAACAGCTCGATGCCGTTGAAGCTTTTGCGATGGGTGAAATGCCGCATAAGTATGAAATGGCCATCAAACAGAGTATTCGCCTATTTGTCGCAGGATGCGCTGGTCTGCTGCAGACTGTGGATGGCTCGGAATATACGCCATATCGGGATCTTACCTCTGCGGGGCGCGGTGTAATCTCGCCAGAAAATTTGGCGTTTACCGAGTGGGTCACGTTGCTATTGAATAACGTAGAACTGGATGACACAGCTTGCACATATATTGACCGGCTATATGGACAAAGCGGGATAGGGGATAAGACATGGGAAACCTTACCCGATGCGGCTCAGGAGACTATTGAGTCATTGTTTAAAGAAAAGGGATATGACTGGTTTAATTGTACAGTATCAGGGACATCGCCATCTTATTCAGAATATTGGGATCTCCCTTTATCTATCGATAATGGACAGCCGTTTGATATGCGGACGTTGTTGCCTACACGGCTCGCGAATGAGGTCAATGGCTTTAATGGCCGACTTCTGGCGAATATCAGTAGTAGTTGTAGCCTATATCTCAGTCTGTACGAGGTTAAATGGCCAACAGCTTGTAGCCTTGATGTCTTTGGGGAAACATGTGCATTAACGATAGATTTTGATACTCCTTGGGCACCTCCGTCAAATGATGTGTTAAGTGCGTTGAGTCGTCAATTTGACTGTGATGTTATGCACTATTTCAGTGAATCAGGGTGTGGATTCTGTGGGTATGGCGAATATAGCAAGGGGGATTTGCTTGATGGAGCGAATGATAATATCGAGTTTGAAGAGTTTATGGGGGATGATGGATATGAGTATTCCCGCGAAATTGGACCTGACTATATTATAGATAACCTCCCCCATTTTGGTGGGTAAAACTGATGAGCGCCCCTATGGGCGGGGATTTAAATGGATTTTGTGTCGCTTGGGGCTAATGCCGTGCCCAAACGGTAGCCGGGCCACTGCGCCTGCAAGGGGGCGCTTTGCCCGTATCCTCACCCGTTCGCACTCCCTTCCTGCGGTCGTTCGCTTGCGCGTGCGGCCTCCGGTCCGGCCCCTGCATTCTCCGCTTTGCGCCCGTCATCGATGTGGTCACGGCATTAGCCGGCATATCGAAACGTGAAACTAAGGAGATTGTATGAGCATGACCATGACAGTAGAGAATTTGATCTCTCGATTACAGCGCTATTCCCCAGAAGAATTGTGTGTTGCTTCGATCTGGTTCGATGAAGATTTTCAAGCTGTATCGGAGGGGACGGAGTTGACCCGAGAAGAAATTGATGAAGCTATGGCTTGGATTGCCAGCGAACATGATGCCAATGTTGGAATCAATTGGTCTGTCATAGAAAATGTGGTTTTAGAAGTGCTTGAGGATAGGTAACTTTCGAAATATGCCGTATTGGGATGAATATTATATTCCGGTACGGTTCCCATTTTGTGCTTAACAGCGAAAACGGACGCCATCGAGAGCGCCCGTTTTCGTTCCCTTTGCTATGAGCAAAGGGACGGTAGCTTGGCCACTGCCAGCAGTGGCGGTTATTAAATCTATTTCTTCTACAATATTGGCGTTGTGACGGCTAACGCCGTGCCTTCACTGTAGACGGGCCGCTGCGGCTGCAAGGGGTCGCTTCGCCGCTATCCTCACCCGTTCGCACTCATCCATTCAGTGTTCTTCCCGTTGCCCGCTCGTTCAATATTCACTCGCTGGCCGTCCAGTCCACTTCCCTCCTTCGCTTGCGCTGCGGCCTCCGGTAGCGCCCCTGCATCCTCCGCTTTTCGCCCGTCAGTCGTGTCGGCACGGCGTAAGCCGGACTTGTTATCCCACAACCTGCGGAGGAATTTACATGAGCACGACTTCACCTGCTGTCTATGTCGGCACGTACCATAAATACAACTGTGGCAGCATTGCTGGGCAGTGGTTGGATCTGACTGATTTTGACAGTGAAGAGGATTTTTACGCCGCTTGTAGCAAGATCCACTGCGACGAATCTGATCCAGAGTTGATGTTTCAGGATTGGGAAGGAATACCATCAAAGCACGCTTCTGAATCCCATGTTGACTGGACATTTATTGAAGCGTTCAGACAAGCGGGGGAAGAAGGGCGGAGCGAGGCATTTGTGGCTTGGGCTGAATACTCAGGAGCGTGTGATTTCGATAGTTTTCAGGAAGCATATATTGGGGAGGCGGGAAGTGAGGAAGACTACGCCCGCGAGTACGCGGAGGAATCTGGTCTACTCAGTGAAGTTCCAGACTGTCTTCGGCATTATATCGACTTTGAAGCATACGCGCAGGATCTGTTTACCAGCGGCCTGACTTTTTATAGTGGTTTTGTTTTCACATCCTGACACTGTAAAGCGGCAGGAAGAACCTTGCCGCTAAGGACATTTCATGCAACTCCAACCAGAAAGCCGTGACATCCTCAGGCAGTATAAAAACCTGATCAATGAGCGTAGAAAGGCCAATGAACTGAACCCCGTCACTACCGCGCAGATTGTCGATTCAATGTGTGAATATTTAACATGGCAGGCATTAGTTTACATTTGTAACCAATTTATAATTCAGGGTGGTAGTGGAAAACTCCCGGATGCATAAAGAACCAGGCAGGGGGGCCTGCCAAATGCCGCGCAAAACCCTGGCAGGCTTCGCCTGCCGTAATGCGCCTAACGGCGCTACGCGTACTGATTCTTAGCATATTTTTGATAGCTTATAGCGACTCAGTGAACCGCAGAATATCAATGGAAACAAATAGCTTAAATTTTATATCTGAGTGTTATTTATTGAATTTATAATGATTGATTTCATTGTTTGCCTGGTGAAAGTAGACCCAAAAACCTTGCTTGCCACCTCCGGCTGCTGACCGGCTGACGCCGTTCAACAGTCGAGCCACACTCCGCCAAGCAGTGGCTACGCCCCGGCAGTCTCCGCCGAACCCCTACAGGTTTCGGGCCATTCGGCTAGTGTCTGATGGATAACGTCAAATTCCACCCCGCAGCTGGCTACTGCCAGCGCCATCACCGCCCCGGCGATAACCCCTCCGGGGCTGCAAGGACGCCCCGCCGTACCGTCGTGTCGCGGTGTGTTCATCCTGTCTGTGCAGTTCGGAACGCCATCACTCGGTAAGCCCTCTCGCGGAGGGCTGCTTGTAGCACCACCGCCAGGATGCCCGCAAGGGTAAATAGCACGCCGCAAGCGGCGCCCTTGCGTTCCTCCCGTCGTCGTTGCTCCTTTGCCCTTGCCGCGATAGAACTCACAGAGAGATGGACAACCACCGAAGGAGAGCAACCAGGATGAACACACAAACGTCAAGACCGCCGCTTCCTGAATCTACAGAAAGATATGAGGAAAAAGAAACCACTATGAGCACTCAGAACGGCATAGCAAAAAAATCGGCCCTAAGTCGTGCGTTCGATAACGCCATACAGGAGGTCGCAATGGCAGAAGAGGCCCACGCCCATTATGGGGAGACGTTTTGTTTTAGGGATGCTGTCCATTATTGGTTATTCGGTTTTTTCAGCAGTTTCAAAAAGCATTAAACCCCCTAGAGCCAGCCGCTGGCTGGCTCTTATCAACCAAGGAGAAATACGATGTATCAGACAGTGTGTAACACGAATGATCGTTTTAGCTGGGATAGCAATACTGAGGCCGCTTATTGGTTGTCAAGGGAAGAGGCGGCTATGACCAAGCCTGCCGAAATTACGTTGGAACGCTACATGGATATGATTGGCACGATGTATCCGCTCGACTGGCGCGGCAACATGGTTAACGAATCGTTCAAGCTGGCCGAAATGTATTGCGGCAATGTGGCTTGTATCTACGCCAAGGTAGGAGATCGTTATTTTGAGTTTCGTGACGTTGTCACTCTGAGCCACGAAGAAATAATCGAACGGATAGAAAAGGAGGTGTTAAGCCAAAACCAGAAATGAAAAAAGCAGACTTGCGTCTGCTCTCTCTGCCGGTTTAGCCCTAGGAAAGTTTAACCGGCTATCAATTATCTATTGGAGTTAAAACTATGAAAATTGACGGTCGTATCATTGCACCAACTGCCAGTTTTGTAAAGCAGACCCCGAAAAAACAGCAGCGAATAAACCATCCTGCAATTGCTGTAGACGAGATCAGCCTGTCAAGCAAAGCGCGGGCACGCCACATTGCCAAATGCCAGAGCAAAAAAAGGTCGGTCAGAGTACCGGCAATGCTTATCAGTGAACTGGGCCAGTTACTCCGCACGCTGGAACTTAAACGGGCTTATGCCTGATTAAACGCACCGCCCCAATGATGGGGCGGTATTCCATCGAACAGGAGTGATGCAATGAATGAACAAACAGTTTTGAGTGCAACTTATTTGGTTCGGGGCGCACTGGATCGACGCGAAGATTTTATTAAGGCGCTTGAGCGGTCGGCAGTCAGTGAGATGGACATGATTGCGGCCTTGATATCTCAAGCAAAAGGGGTCGAGGCTGTCGCTGAATATGTTTCCGAAAATTATGATTTTTCGGGCGTTTGGTTATATGAAGTAGTAGAGCCTTTTGGAGAGGAATTAATCAAGTTTCATGATGTTCCTGATAAGTTTCTCGCGTCTGACGTTCTGGCTCTTCTTCTCAATAGCTGGCTAAGAATTGATGAAAGTGAAAAAAACGTATTCATCGATACTATTAAGTTTTTGTATCAGAATGCACTCGCGTAATGTGAATATGATCCGTTAGATACCGTCTTTATAGGCGGTATTTTTTTCCCGCTAATCGGTTGATGCCGGTATTGAACCGGCCCCCCCCGAAGAACCGCCGCTTGCAACGGGCAAAGCCCGCCCCGCTTCAACTGTTGCCACTGATAGTGGCAACGTCAAGGATACCTGGCTGCGCCAGGTTGAGAGTATCTGCATCACTCTTCCAGTCCACGGGCTGAGCACAGAGTGCCTTATGCCGTGACAGACACTAGGCTGGGGCGCCGGAGTCACAAGGGTACGCTTGCGCCGTTATCCTCTCCCGTTCGCACTCCCTCCCTGCGGTCGTTCGCTTGCGCGTGCGGCATGCGGTAACGCCCTTGCGCCTACAGCTTATACCCCATCCCGGTCTTATTGTCACAGCACAAGACGCTCTGAGCCCGGCAACGCCGGATAAAGAGTGACACCAGAAATAAACTCAAAGGAGAATTAATATGCAACGTCTATATACCGGTTTTGGTAATGCGACTGTTATTCGTCAAGAACGCCCACTGACTAATGGTGAGCTAGAAAGATATGTACCGAGTGTTTTCTCGGAAGAAAAACATGAATCGCGCAGCGAA
>NZ_JBOBDP010000013.1:0-85456 GCF_050586585.1 Yersinia sp. J1 | reverse complement strand
TCGTTGATGGCAGAGCGCGGTATTGTCGTTGACCATTAATAAATCTGCGACAAAGCTATTTCTTGTGCAGCCTGACCGGCTACATATCATAAACAGGAGAATACCATGAGCACATCGTTGTTCAGCAGAACCCCGAAGGTCACGGTCTTTGATAACCGCGGCCTGACCGCGCGCGACATCGCGTACCATCGCCACCCTGATGCCCCTGAGGTGACAAATGAACGCATCACACCCCACCAGTACGACGCACGCGGCTTTCTGACGCAGAGCGCCGACCCGCGGCTGCACGACGCCGGTCGCGTAAATTTCAGCTACCTGACGGACCTGGCCGGAGGCGTTCTGCGTACACAGGGGGCGGATAACGGTACTAGCGTCAGTCTGAACGACATCGCCGGACGACCGTTTATCGTGGTCAGTCATATCAGCGCCACCGATGAGGGCACTGAGGACAGAAGCCTGGCGGTGACCCGCACCTGGCAGTATGAGGATGCGGCGCTTCCGGGTCGACCACTGAACGTGACGGAGCAGATCAGCACTGAAGTCGCCCGCATCACGGAGCGCTTCGTGTATGCCGGCAATACTGGCGCAGAGAAGACTCTGAACCTGGCGGGATTATGCGTCCGTCATTACGATACGGCAGGACTGGTGCAGACAGACAGCATAGCGCTGACAGGCGTCTCGCTCTCCGTCACCCGCCGTCTGCTGAAGGACGCGGATAACCCGGACACCGTGGCTGACTGGCAAGGAGAAGGTGCCTCTGCATGGAATGATCTGCTCAGTGGCGAGGAGTATGTCACCCTGACCACTGCTGACGCCACCGGGACGGTGCTGACCACCACCGATGCGAAAGGTAATATTCAGCGCGTGAGGTACGACGTGGCGGGACTGTTGTCAGGCAGTTGGCTGACGGTGAGGGACCGTACGGAACAGGTTATCGTGAAGTCCCTGACGTACTCGGCCGCCGGGCAGAAGCAACGCGAGGATCACGGCAACGGCGTGGTGATCACGTACACGTACGAGGCAGAGACGCAGCGCCTGACCGGCATCCGGACGGAGCGACCTGCCGGCCACGCTTCGGGTGCCAAGGTGCTGCAGGACCTGCGCTATGAGTATGACCCGGTGGGCAACGTGCTGAAAATCACCAATGATGCTGAAGCAACCCGCTTCTGGAGTAATCAGAAAGTGGTGCCGGAAAATACCTACACCTACGACAGCCTGTACCAACTGGTCAGTGCCACCGGGCGCGAGATGGCAAACGTCGGACAGCAGGGCAGCCGTTTACCGTCAGCTACCGTCCCCTTTCCTACAGACAGCTCCGCATATACCAGTTACACCCGCACCTACACCTACGACGAAGCCAGCAACCTGACGCAGATACGCCATTCCCCGGCAACACGCAGCGGTTACACAACCAACATCACCGTAAGCAACCGCAGCAACCGGGCTGTGCTTAGCAACTTGACCGAAAACGCCGCAGACGTGGACGCACTGTTCACTGCGGGCGGCCAGCAGACGCAGCTACAGCCGGGGCTGGGCCTGGTCTGGACGGCACGTAATGAGCTGTTGAAGGTAACGCCGGTGATGCGAGATGGCAGTGCGGATGACAGCGAGAATTACCGCTATGACGGCGGTAGTCAGCGCATTCTGAAGGTCAGTGTACAGAAAACCGGTAACAGCGCGCAGACGCAGCGGGCGCTGTACCTTCCGGGCTTGGAACTGCGCAGCGCGAAAAATGGCGATACGGAAACGGAAAGCCTGCAGGTTATCACTGTGGGTGAGGCGAGCCGTGCGCAGGTGCGGATGCTGCACTGGGAGAGCGGCAGGCCGGATGGAATCACTGACGACAAGGTACGTTACAGTTACGATAACCTGACCGGCAGTAGCGTGCTGGAGCTGGACAGCGACGGCAAACTTATCAGCATGGAGGAATACTATCCGTACGGCGGGACAGCGGTATGGACGGTTCGCAGCGCGGTGGAGGCAAACTACAAGACCGTGAGGTATTCAGGCAAGGAGCGGGACGCAACGGGGCTGTACTACTACGGTTACCGGTACTACCAACCGTGGGCGGGCAGATGGCTAAGTGCAGACCCGGCGGGCTCGGTGGACGGGCTGAATCTGTACAGGATGGTGCGGAATAATCCGGTGGCGTGGAAGGACAATGATGGAAGAATCCCTATCAATACTATGATTCCACCGCCGCCACCGATGATGGGGGGAAATCCACCGCCACCACCACCGATGATGGGAGGAAACCCTCCGCCGCCGCCACCGATGGCGGGAGGAAACCCTCCGCCGCCGCCACCGATGGCGGGAGGAAACCCTCCGCCGCCACCATCGATGCCCGGGCAGCAAAATGTAGCAAAGAAAAACTGGGTTATTAAGGAAGACCCCGCTTTATATAAACAGCAAGGGGGGGAATATCCATACTATTCTTCATTCACAATAGCCTTACAGAAGCTTAATATCAGTCATTATGATTCAATTATCGATATGGACAACTTTATAAGCAAGTGGGCTGAAATTGGTAGAAACATGAAGCCGGCAGCAAGAGATATTAGTCACGACAAGTTTATAGAGGTTCAGAAAACTCTGGGCAAAATTGATGCTGAATGGTCTGGGTATCATTCAGCAGATGTGAACGAAACCTTCCGTGGAGACACGCCAGTAATATCTAATAGTTATTCTTGGCTTGCTGAGTTTATAAATGAATCTGAAGGTAAGAGCGATACTGTACAAAAATCAATGGATTTAGAAATAAAATCTCCCCTCATAATGTCTACAGCTAAGGATCCTAAAATGGGTTATGTGTCAGGTAAAACAATTATGTGGCACTTTGATCTTGAGCCAGGACACGCCGGTGTTTCTGAAGGATTGTATGCCTCCGAGGGTGAAGTGACGTTTCCATTATACAACAGGATGAAGATAACATCTTTACAATACCTTCCAGAAGGAAGGTCTTATATGGACAACCCAGAACAATATGGAACATCTCACCGATATATCATCAAAGCCAGAATGTTACCCCGGTCATAATAACAGGATAGTGATATTGAGCTTACCAGGATTATGTTTCCGCCCCTGAGAGTTTCATTTTTAGTAAGATAAAATACTCCACTCCAGAGAAGGAGTAGCTGTTATCCTGTTTGAGTAAACCTAAAATAGACAACTCAGTGAGACTGTATTTTTGTCTCACTGAGTTTGTTTTGTCTCATCCCGACGTTACGTTTTCCACATCTAAACTTTATTGAGACACTTTTCAGCAAAATGGCTCTTTATAGGGCTCTGTCGCATTAGTGACATGAAGTTGGCAAAAGTTGCGTTACCGATTAGGCAGCCTACAAATAGCGTTGGCAGGGAAATGAAGCCTCAAATATCTAGTCTTAGGTCAGAACTGCACGATCTCAGCCAATACTTAGCGATTCAATGCTGACGCAGCGCGGAACTTGCATTTTAATAAGTTCAATTGCTGTGATCATTGGTCAGTCCTATATTTTATAGCTCACAAGACTGATCTTATAGTTCATACTATGAATCGCAACAATTACTAGAGCCACCTTGAGCAGTCAATGTCCATCCATTGCTCTTTTTTTTTCAAAAAGCCAACAATATCTAACTATCTATAATAAGCATAAAAAAATTCACTTGTTATAATAAATAATCATTGATTCTTATTGAATAGAACATCCCTATGCCACTTAAGATACTTTATTGATTTATCGCTCACCTTTATTTTTACATCTGTTTTTATATTGAGTTTTTCTATCATCTCATTAATTAACGGTTTATCTCCGATAAGCATCTCTCCCTGACCCGAAAAACTGATAAATCCTTTATCGAACAACACATCTACATGCGCAGCCAGCATCAAGCCATTATATGGGTCTAAACGTTCTTCATCAGTACAATGTCTCCAGGGCTTAATATGACTTGCTCGCAGTAATTCGAGCATAGACACTCCTGTCACTGGACATTCAGGATAGTGCTTAAGTACATCTTGGCGAAATAAACCCTGCCCCACCCTTGCCTGGATTAATTTTTCAGTGGTTGTAGAGTCGCTAAGCCTCCTAGCTTTAATTTCAGTAATGTCCTTTTCAATTTCTTGATAATCAGAAGCATTATTTTGTTGTATTAAACTGGCTGATTTGCAAATCTTTAACAGTAAATGACCTAGTTCATGGCTGATTTTTGATAGGTACATCTCATTACCATTGCCATTCTGCGGCTTTATTGGCGAACGAGTATCAGGTAATAACGGTGCGATTTCCGCGAGATGTTCCTTTGGAAAGATAGGAGTCTTTAACGTTGTAAACTCAACATCAACCTTCCACCCTTGATCGTCCCAAAAGCTATCAAAGGTAGGAGGTTGCATAGCGTCATAGCAATTGGACTTAGCCACACCTACAGCACCTATTTTAGTAAATGCATAGGAAAATATTACGTCACCAGGATTGACTAATTGGAGCGTATCGTACGCTGGTTTTGATTTTCCATCTTTAGCCCGACAAGGTGCCCAAATAAATCCTTCTTTACGCGCAATTTTGAATGTTTGTTTGTGATTAACCCAAAAAAATTGTTGCTCGGCTGGTTTGTTGCTCATGATTATCTTATAAAGATTTTATTTGCACATAATTTACAGCTCAAGCCATACCTGATCAACCAATGTAATGAAATATTAATCGTTCATGATTGAAATAACAAAATAATCAATTGCATTGCGTTACTCTAACCTAAAACATAATAACCAAATGTGATTAATTTGAGTTGAGCTATTGATATGAAACACTTTTAAAAAGTCCTAAGCATCCATTTTTATAATTAATTTAGGATAAGTAATATTGGATCTGTGTTTGGGCGTGTTTAAATCCATAACAAGTTAAACGAGAACGGCTTATTAGCTCCACCAGTAGAAAATCCGGTCGGGTGCCTGGTGCACTTAATGCTGACTCACTCACCAAAGCATTTGTTAAAGCATTGAAGGCGACCGATCTGGTTTATGAAACATCGCCACCAAGTTTTCATGAAATCCACAGCCTGGCATCGCGGTTGTATGAAGCGGAATACGGTAAGGAGTTTGCACAAAAATTACTCGGTCACAAGTCGATGAAAATGACTAATGTATACCTAGATTTCATTTTCACTGTAAATAAAACCACTGCGAAGGCGTATATCATTTATGTATAAAAAGGCAACATCCATAGCTGCACAGTAAATGTCTTCTTTTTTTCTAGTGTATTTGTTGAATAGTTGCTCATTCACCTTCCCTTTAAGTTAATCAGAACCTTCAAACTCCAAAATAAAGTTTTTAATGATGGGGTAACGAAGTAAAGAATAAGAACTATTGATATATACGCAACTGAGAATGAAATTAAACTTTTAACGTCCGTTTTGTATGTAAAAAAGAAGTAAGTAACAACTAATAATAAATTTGAAAAATACAACCCTCGTAAACTCATGAAGAAAACTCTACTTACACTGGTGTTGTTTTTTTTTGCTATGCTAATTAATGTATCGGCATCGATTGGTAGCATACCAAGTTTAATTAGTTTGTTTTTTAGCTCGACATCATCCATATGTTTAATTCCTTTTAAAAATAAGTATCTATGTTAGATAAACGTAGTCGTTCGCTTTAACCAGTTTTTATCCAACGGGCGAAAGTTTAACCTCCCCCCTCTCCAACCGCAAATCTACCCACCGCCCATGGGGAATATCCACCGCCTGGCCATTGCTGTAGCCGTCCCGTTTATTCTGGGCAAATGGCGGTGAGTTGGGGTGTTCGCGGTGATAAGTGCGGATGGTGATAACTCCGGCCTCATCCACTTCCCGTTCTAATTGAGCGTGAAACGCGGATTGTCTTACAGGCCAAACGCTTTATGCGAGTTCGTAATTAAACCAAAGCAGAATCACAACGGGGGCAATGAAGGTTAACGCAAGCCATAAGAAAACCTCAAAAGATCGCAATGTACATCAAATTCACACAATTGGAGTCATTACCGATTCTTGCAACAAGACCGGACGAAATATGAAAGTGGAACTCTCATTATTCTAATATTATTAAGTAAAACCAACCTGAGCCCCTTCACTTGTTATAGAGAACTCAGGGAAATAAAGCACATTAAGGACGTAGAGATTCAGCCATGATAAACAATGTCACCAATCAGAATACGATCTTTGGTCATATAGAAACCAGCTACAATCAATCGGAGATTACCAAGAGCGTCAATGAGGCGTTTGGTGTTAAAACCAATGTGACCGATAACGGCGTCTGCATGGCCATGTCGGCAAAGTATCTTGTCAAGAATTCACAGGGGGAGGGTTTTTACGCTTGGCTTGCCGATTCATCTGCCAAATGGCAGGTATTATCTCAATATCTTAACGATGACTATCACCCCCTACCGCCCCCTGAAGCACAAACCAGAATCCAGTATGAACTGAAGGATCACTTCAATCACGTTGGTACTTATATAGTGAACAACGAAGACTTTACCCCCCAATTCGCTGCCCAAGCGATGAGCCTAGCACGCAATGACGAAAAGGGGTGCTACAACATGTGTTATCTACTCACCCCAGACGATGGACCAGGACATGCCGTCGCCTGTATAAAAGATGAGCAAGACCATATCCGCTTTATGGATCCAAATTTCGGCGAGTTATCCTTCACCTCCACAGTTGAGTTTGAAAACTGGATGAGCTCGGTATTTAATAAACATTACTCCATCTTCAGTTCTATGACCGTCAATATCTATGAAGCCCCTGAGTAACGCTGAGACGGTTCCGTCAACCTTGCCCACGCTTTAGACATTATCAGGCCGTACTGTCCTCATGCTTTCAGCATGGCCTAGTAGCTGTCGTGTAAAAATGCAACCGGCCAACGAAAAATTGCCGCAAACGCATCGGGTTGATGGTTTCGATCATGAACAAAACAAGTGGCTAACTCTCCTTTTAGCCGCAGCGATAGAACATAAAGTGCTTCTTTCCGAAAACATTACCGTTAGAAGACGGTGAATCTTTATTCTAAAAGATAATGACTCCAGTTGTGTGAATTTGATGTACATTGCGATCTTTTGAGGTTTTCTCATGGCTTGCGTTAACCTTCATTGCCCCCGTTGTGATTCTGCTTCGGTTTAATTACGAACTCGCATAAAGTGTTTGGCCTGTAAGACAATCCGCTTTTCACGCTCAATTAGAACGGGAAGTGGATGAGGCCGGAGTTATCACCATCCGCACTTATCACCGCGAACACCCCAACTCACCGCCATTTGCCCAGAATAAACGGGACGGCTACAGCAATGGCCAGGCGGTGGATATTCCCCATGGGCGGTGGGTAGATTTGCGGTTGGAGAGGGGGGAGGTTAAACTTTCGCCCGTTGGATAAAAACTGGTTAAAGCGAACGACTACGTTTATCTAACATAGATACTTATTTTTAAAAGGAATTAAACATATGGATGATGTCGAGCTAAAAAACAAACTAATCGCGCTGGGAATGAAACAAATTGATGCTGGCACATTAATTAAACTCGCCAAATATAAAAAAACAAGCGTTAGCTGGCAATTTTTTTTAAGCTTATCCGGTTTGTATTGGTATACGCTATGTATAATACTGACTTACTTATTCTTCATCAATAAGATGGATAGTAGAGAAATTATAACATTTAGTGCTATATACCTACCAGGCCTTGTTATAATGTACATCTTTACTCCTTTTTTCAAAAAATTATTCTGGAGTTTTAAAGTATTGTTTTCATTAGGAGGGAGATAGCATGGATAGTTATGCGATTATGGCATTAGAAAGAGAGCGAGAAAAGATAAACCGCATGGCTAGAGATGTTGCTTATCAATATTTAAATAATGGGGCCGTTATTAGTGATTTCATTTTCGATGAATATTAAATGGCAGAAGCCAGCGTTACTGGTTATAGATTAGGACGACTTCAATTTTCCGAAGCCAATACAAAACTTCATGACCAATATCAATCTCTTTTAAAAGTAAGCATGTCTCTTCATATGGGAAATGCGAAGCTATATGCCATTGTGGAAAGAAAAAAAGAACAGAATTCAATAACCAATATTATCTTGAAACAGGTTGGTTTTGTAAGCGGATGGTTAAAAATAATTGGTGGCGGGGGATTTGTTATACCAGCCTAGGGGCAGCATGCTCCTATTTGGGAAGTCCTTTACTTTTGCATGGTTCAGAGAACGTATGGGAGAATGGCTATTATCTTTTATATCGAGAAGATCCTAGTCTAGTACCATTAAGAAACGTATACCGGCAGTCGGCAAGGATTCTGGGCGGCGATGATAAAGACGGTGATATCGCCTTCTCCATCGGTGATCTTTCTCTTTCTGCCGGTTCGCTGTTCAGGTCGGTACTAAAAAAAGATGCCTGGAAGCTTTTCCACCATATAAGAGAGGATTATATTATTGGATGGAGAGACATGGGAGCTGCCGGACTCATCAGCGAAGTGACTGGCGATTCTACCGTCGGTCTTTCCCTCTATCAATTGATAAATGGCAGCTCAACTAATTGGGAAGATTTATCAGAAAAGAAATAAAAAAATACCGGTACACAGCAGACAATATCTATATATGTACCGGCACACTACCAGTCACTGTCATAACGGCTTAATAAACCCTATCTTCCCACAAACTATAACCTGTCGTTCCTGCCGCGTGATGGACCCATTTTATATCTTGGTAGGTGACACTGAGCATTTCTTCGGGTTGGCTATCTTTATTGGTCATAATATGGGGGTAATTTATACCAACATGCTTGATGTTGGCATTTCTAACTTCAATGGAAAAATAGATTTCTTGATGACCATTACTTGATGTTCTGTAGAGGTCAACGTCAGATGCAAAACTTCATTATCAGAAATAGCGGTGCCTAATAATGGCGTTGCCTTATCTATTGGTTTAACGATATTTATAGGTAAGTGAGTCGCATTCTGAGCCCGGTTGATACCATGAGTCAGTGAGTAGACCATTATTTGGTCAGTATGACCGGCTTGAAATTTATTGCCGATTGAGTCATAAGTTGAGCATCCAGCAGAGATAAGCCCCTGTTTTTCGCCTTTTATAGTCAAATAAATTAAATTAAATTAGCCACATAATTCCCTTACGTTAATTTCCTGAAAAACCTAAAATTCCGAACTCACAAAATACATCTGAATATCTTTTACAATACTATCAAATTGTATACTTATTGATAAGGTGGATGTTGGCTCGCTCATGGTTTTCGTGTTATCCGTCGTTGTTTGATGCTCTGGTTGCGAAAAAAACGACGATATCATTGATGCCGAACAGGTTACGCGCTAAATTACCCAAAGATGCCAAGCCTCACTTTTTAGTGGGGCTTTTTTTATGCCTGTCGGAAATCACTCATTATGCCCGCTATTGATATCACGACCATGCGTGGTGAAATGCCGCGTGCGGTCGCACATCTGTTACCTGAACAAGCCGCCACGGTTGCCCGTAATTGCCACTTCCGCCACGGCGTAATTACCCCAATGATGGCTGATGGTGACGGCGGAAAAACCTTTGCCTTCAAACCAGAGACAATATTCCGTTACCGGGATAATTTCTGGTTTGCCTGGCGCGGACAGGTGGATGCGATACATAGCCCAATCGCTCAGGATAAATATGATCGGGTGTATTTTACCGATGGCGAATACCCCAAGGTAACCAGTTCCGCCATTGCGACCCAAGGCAGAGGTAATTATCCTGCGGCCAGTTTTCGGCTCGGTATTCCTGCGCCAAGCAATCCCATTGAAGTCACGTCGATTAACCCGCCAGCAGATCATGGCGAAGACGACCCGACCGACGACGATACGCGTTTTGTAGTGGTCAACTAAAACTGGCCACCGCTTTAGCGTTTTTCCAGTATCTATTTTCCGATTCGTTTGGCGGTAACCCACCGTTATATTCGTGCGACCTGAGCACGCTGTAATACCCAACGATATAGTCCGTTATTGCGTGCACTGCGTTGCTGAAGTTTATGTAACCCGTCACCGGTACCCACTCATTCTTCAGGCTTCTGAAGAAGCGTTCCATTGGACTATTATCCCAGCAGTTTCCACGGCGACTCATACTTTGCCTGATCCGGTACCGCCACAGTGACTGTCGGAACTGCCTGCTTGTATAGTGGCTACCCTGGACGCCCTTCTAAGAGTCAAGCCGTTATCGAGATGCTGTTGATCTGTCTGTTTTGATTTCGCAGTAATGTATAAACTTCGCGTGAGATATAACGCTTCAGATAGCGTATTGCTTCCATTTTTATATACCCAGCGTTTCCCGGTCCAGATATATGTCACATCGCCGCACCTGATTTGGCTCTGTGACTGCGAACTGACGCTCAAGATGATTCGGGATAGTGACATGTTCATGACCGCCACGTTTATATTGATGAACAGGTTGCTGGCAGCTGACCAGACCCAGTTCTTTCATGGAGCCATCACCCCAACCGGAAGCCTCTCAGCGTTGCCATTGTGGCGATACTTCTTGCACCAGCAGAGCCATGACTGATGCTGTGCAGTTCCAGAACCTGGCTTCGTAATACAGCCCATCTGCCGTCTGGCTTTTCAGGGCGGTTTTTCCCGTATTTGTAGCTGCTGCGATGAACCCCGAACGCGTGGCAGAGTGTGGCCACAGGATAACGCGCCCTGAGTTTCCCGATTAACGAGAACTGTTCAGGGAGTCTGACATCAAGAGCGCGGTAGCCTTTTTTAATATTTCATTTTCCATTTCAATACGTTGTAGTTTCTTCTTTAGCTCACGTATTTCAATTTGTTCTGGAGTAATAGGAGAAGCTTTTGGCGTTTTTCCCCGGCGTTCATCACGCAGCTGTTTTACCCATCGCGTCATGGTGGAAAGACCCACATCCATAGCGCTGGCCGCATCAGCAACGGTGTAGTTTTGATCAACAACGAGTTGAGCTGATTCGCGTTTAAACTCTGAGCTAAAATTTCTTTTTTTCATTGAGGCACCTGTATTGTTCTGAGGTGAGCATATCACCTCTATTCAGGTGGCCAATACATGAGGACTATTAAAGCGTCGGGAGCTGGCTGATAACACCATGAAAATGAGAGTCCTGCAAATCGGATATATTAACCAAGAATTTGGAGATAAGCCGATTGAAACCGTTACCACCAAGCATATCGCTGATTTTATTAATACCTATGTCGATAATGGTAAAAGTTCAATGGCGGTTAATTTGCGCTCTGTTTTATCAGACGTTTTCAGAGAGGCCATAGCTGATGGATTAATTAGCCGCAATCCTGTGGAAGCAACCCGTACGCCCTCACCAAAAGTTAAGCGAGAACGGCTAGACTATGCAACCTTTTGCAAGATTTATGAGGCTGCCGGCCAACAACAGAACTGGGTTCAACTCAGCCTGGCACTGGCGCTGATTACCGGTCAACGCCGTGACGATGTGCGGCAATTAAAAAGAAGCGACGTGCATGATGGCAAGCTTTGGATAGTCCAAAGTAAAACTAAAATGCAGATAGCTATATCACTATCACTTCGGTTGGAAATAATGAATACCTCCGTCGGTGACGTTGTAGAACAATGCCTGAATAACAATAAGAGCGAATATCTCATTTGCTCGTCCAGTAGAAAATCAGGCCGAGAGCCCGGTGCATTAAATGCGGACTCGCTCACCAAAGCATTTGTTAAAGCATTGAAGGCAACCGATCTGGTTTATGAAGTCTCCCCGCCCAGTTTTCATGAAATCCGCAGCCTGGCATCGCGGCTTTATGAAGCAGAATACGGTAAGGAATTTGCACAGAAACTGCTCGGTCACAAGTCGATGAAAATGACTAATGTATACCTGGATTCACGTAAAAATGAGTGGGTAGAAATTTAGGCCGAGTATAGGATTTCGTGGAAATTTCGTTTATTTTCGTTTGCTGTAAAATAATTGCTTTAAAATCAACTAATTAAAAAAAGACCGAATACGATTCCTAAAGGTGAGAATTATTGATTATATCTTTATAAAACAATAAGATAATCAGAGTTATGACCTTTAGCATACGTTTAATACCGTCTTTAAAAGATCAATATGATCATATAGTTATCATATATTTCGAAAATGCTCGGGAAAAGTTCGGGCGCTAAAATGAGGGAAACATGACATCAACACTATTTATAGTCTGCCTAATACTGGCCGCCGTAATGATCACCATCCACCCTGCTCTCTGCATTCCTTTCGTTATCGCTGCTTACTTGCTTGCAGGTAAAGGCAATATGCACATGGACAGTAACACAAGTATCATTTTAGGGATCATCGGATTTATTCTGCTATTGGTTCTGTTCGTTATTGTTAATGACGCTCTCAAATAATTATTAATACTGTAATGTGCATTAATCGCTACTCAATCTGATGAACAACTAAGAGTGAAAAGTGGACGTAATACTACCCACCGACTCTAAGTACCTAGAGCTCTAGTGGTGATTCACCTCCAGAAGACCGCAATTACTGAGAAGTCTTTTCGCGCGTTTTTCTGTTATGAGCCTAGCCTAACTGATGCCGGTGAGAGTATGGCTCGCACCGTTGATAGCAGTGGTAATGGCATCCTTAAGATATTTTTGGCGATATGCATGGAGGGGCAAACCCATCACAGAAAAATTCTAGCATAGCGGTATCTCACTGAATTGGCTCCACAACCAATAAGATCACAAATCTCTATGCCGGTCTCATTTTCTGGGGATACCTCAGGCCCCTCCCTTTATAAACTAATTATTAGCGTATAACTCCTGTATTTTCGCAGGATTGGCAAAAAATCTAGCTGGATAAGCGTTTGGATAATGTGCCTCTATATAGTTCTCTGTTCTGGCTATCAAACTAGCCAAATCTGTAGTAAGTCTCGCTACATCTGGGGTTAATTTATCAGTGCTAGTATTCAAATTAGGCACTGTGTTTAATAAAACTGAGGCATAATATCTGTTACCATGCGTTATTATCAGATGTCGTCTACTATGAGTTAACTTATCTGTAGCAGATAAAGTTGCACTAATGGCTCTTTCTATTGTTCTAAAATGATTCACAGCATTGATAAGCTTAACACCACTTAATCTTGGGTTGAAAATTGTCCGGTAAAGAGAACCCTCGAAATTCTCAAAAAACCTGCCTCGATTAGATTTCAACGTAGCAACAATGGTGTTATTTTTACTTAAGCAAGCTAAAGCATTCAAAGCCTCATCCAGATCGATAACCTTGATGTTAGTTTGTGAATAATCCTCGTCGGTCCGTAAAAGTTGATATTGGTATCCCTCCAATACAAGTTCTCTTGCCAACCGATGCTGATCAGGTTGCTGTGAAGCAAAATCTCTTCCGAGCACTCTATTTTGGAAGTTATTTGCCCTAGTTATTGCGTTAGCATTAAGATTATCCTCATCATTATTAATTTCAATGAAGCGAGCTTGGACTTTAACTCTAAATATATTATCTCCAAGAGCGTCCATAACACCACCTATGCTACTCACAGTTTGTGCGCCATTGATAATACTTACATCCTTAAAATCAAAAACTCCCCTTTCTGTTCCGGCAGCCGCATTTCTTCTATGAGGAATGACCTCATTAACTAAAACGGTAATCCCATTATTATAAAACCAAAACATCTCAGGTGTTTCGGTAGCTGTTTTTTTTATTTCTTCATTTACATCGGTCTTTCCTAACATGTTTCGAATGTTTTTTGTAAAAAGGCGTGTTCCATATTGTTTCCACCAGTTCCCAATCTGATCACCTGATAGTGTTCCGTAAAATGCTTTATACGGTTCATTTAGATATCCATAACGTTCAACCTCAACGCTCGGCAAATCAATTTGCCCTCTTGACCCCGTATGTAGCCAATGAACTAAGTCTTCAGATGAAATTAAATGAACCTGAAAAGCCCATTCCTCTTTTGGTTCTTCCTCCGGTGTAAATGAAGCGGCGTTCAATTGACTTTGCCACTCTTGCATTTCACGCAAAATTTCCTCAGAGGCACCTTTTTTTCCAGTATGGGTCATTGCAAAAACAAATTTATAATCAAAAGAATTAAGTGCAGCACTTATATCTGCACTTTTATCTTGGAGTATTTGGTCAAATAATTCATAGCGCTCATTTTGTAACTTTTCACAAGCATCTTGGAAACAAAGAAAATCAGGTTTGGTCCATGTCCCATTGCCAGCTTGATTGAATTTCGATTGTACAACGACGACAATTTTTTCATTATGATTTATTACTATACCGTCGATACCACCATCCTCACTACTATCGCAAACCGACTCTCCCGCGTGCTTTTCATCAACTCCGCTGAGTTGGTACATGGTAAACGCAGCCAAAGCTCTGCTTGCCATCTTAATGTTGTAGTCTTGTTGGCCTGGTTGGCACTCCCGCTTGTGAATATAGTTCTCAAATCTTTCCCTTAAACCACCACCTAACCGCTGGGCTATAACTTGTGCTGTTGCTGCGGCTGCTACAGAGTTATCCTCAACTCGAATATCTACAACAAATGCCATTTCTTTTTCCTTTTAGAATTTTTGACAGTGATAGTGCTGAAAAAAATTGCACTCTCTACCTCATATTTTTATAGCAACTCACTATTTTTCAATATCGTAGCGCTTAACCCTACGCCTTTGTGAACAGACCAGAGCCCCTATGTTAGTACATCAGTGATATTAGCAACGTCTGCGTCTAGCAATGGGCCGATTCCCTCATGCGAGGTTGTTATTGAGTTGGCAAGTAAAGCCATCTATAGCCATGACAACATTACTTTACTCAAAGGTTAATCAATTAGGGAGTTCTTTCAAACTCCCTTTCAATTTACTTATTAAAATACGGATTCACCCTCTCCACCGCCTGCTGTACCAGTTTATTTCTGGTTGCCATTAACCGGTCAATTTTTTCTCTTTTCTGATCCGCTGTTAGTATCCGGTCCCGCCTCATCATTTCAATCTGGGCATTCAGTGCTTTCACTTGCTTTTGCGTCGCTGTTAGCCCCTGACGCTGCGATAACTTCCCTCTATTGTCCTCTATCAATTCATTAGCATCATCACCACGCCCCTGCTTACGGAAACTGTTAATGGTACTGTTTATCTGATTGGCTTCAGTCATCATGCGGTAAAAATCTTCTGTGAACTGGGTAGACTTAGCCGGATCTGAACCTCTAAAGAAGGATTTAATCACGGGCATTTCATCCAGGCGTATAGCGGGCGTTTCACCATAGTCTTTCAGATTACGCATGAGAATATTCGTTGCCCCCATCACGTATGCCCCCAAACTACCGGTATAACCAGTAATGATGTGATCCATCATCTTCGGTGATAGATTCGTTGCCTCACCAATCTCACGCATCAGTAAACTGGTCTGGTCGTTATAGCGAGCACCGGCGATCAGGTTACTGTCGGCCATATTCTCAATCGGACCACCTTTGAAGAAATCATAGTTAACATAAGCCTCCGCAATCGGCATGGCGACTTGTGGGATAGGGTTGAATGCCATGGTTTCCATAAAGTTATGCGCCACCAGCTTGCCAAATTTAGCCCCGGTATCTTTACCGCCCAGCGCACGAACAAATCGTTCTGGTAAAGTGCCAAACATCAGGCCAATTTCAAACGGTTTCGGGAAGCGAATATGCTGATCGCCAATCCACACATGCCAATAGGTGTCTTTATCCCAGTCCTGTAGCTCTTCGTAACGTTTGTCGTCCCAGTTCAAAGCCATCAATGCCAGCGATGCGGCAGTAATCATGCCGCCACGTTTCAGCACTTCGCGGGGGTTATCTTTAATCGCCCTGCCCAACTTACTTAATCCCTGCATACGGGCATTGAAGAACGGCAGCATGTCGCTCAGGTTAATCATGATATTGCTGGCACCCATCATGCTGAAATCCATTAAATCGCGGGATTCGAAGGCCGCCTGTGCCTTGCTTTTACCGGACTTAATCGCCGCCTCATAAGTAGCCAGTCGGTTGGCGTTTTCGGCGGCTTCGCTGAGATTTTTGTATTTATGCAACCCCTGTTCAATCTTGCCCATCACCTCTTTACTGTTTCGGGCAATGGAAGATTCAAACTCATGAATTTGGCTGTCGTTATAGCCTTTACGTCGCAGCACGCTACGGATAGTTTTAGCAGTCGATGCCGGATCATAAACATTCGAATAACCACCACCAAAAGTCGCGCCGGCAAACATCATATCCACCAGACTATCATCAGTACGTAACGCTTTTTTAAATCCGGCCCATGAAGCGGTAACGGGCTTAAAGCCATCCTTATTAATCGCCCATGAATGAATAGAATCACGTAAAAAGTTACGAATAATAAAGTCAGGCATCGATGTGGTGCTGACGGTCAGCACTTTTTTAGCCTGGCGGGCTGCCTTCATGAAAGTAGAATTGCTGCGCTCGAGATCAATCATGGTAAAGGCGCGATACAGTTCCGGATCATTAACCTGAACAAGTTGTTCCTGCCCTTCGATAAACACCTTCACAACATCTTTGCCGATACGCTCAAAGTCCATCTTGTTCGGTGATTCAATCACCTCCAGCACACCAGTATCAGCAAGGTTCACCACTGACCTGCGCATTGCTTCATTTTTCATCGAAGCATCGACCGATTTCGCCACGTAGTTAAACAGGTTTTCAATCGGATCCTTGATAGTCAGATCGCTACCTTTCAATTTCCGGACGGTACTGCTCTGGTTAGCAATGCCTTTACTGGTCCACGGCCCCTTCACCTCACCATTTTCTGCTTCGCGGTAATATGGCAAGTACCAGGCATCCTCCCACTGTGCGCGGCTTTCTGGATCAATCAATCCCATATCCTGTTGAAGATCCAGAATCGACTTAATAAAGGCGTCATACTTTTTCTTCTGACCTTCGAATAAAGCCTCATTACCCCGGTTGAGGGTTTTCATATAAGCAATTTCATTGGCATTAAAGTTGTTCTCTTTGCCCTCTTTCATCAGCCGTTCGGAACGGTGGCCGGCGATCCATTTAAAGAAGCTTTCCCGATGGTTTCCCAAGCCGTCAAGGATACCCATTAGTGCATCGTCTTTCCCTGTACCGGCTTGGCGCTCAACAATCCCCTCCGCTGTGTTATAGCGCGGCAAGCCATGCTCTAAAGTGGCAGCAGTAACAGAACCCGCCCCTGCGGCCATACGTGCGCCAATATATGCAGAACTGCGCGCATCATCGATACCGGCAGCATCTTCGGCGTACTTTAGGGGAGCCATGCCATCAAAGGTTTTGGTATTGAGTTTGCGACCCGTTTCTTTTAACCAGGCTTTCAGTGCCGTTTTGTCTTTGCTGATCACCGTGCCATAGAACGTTTTGGCCTTATCAAACCAACCCTGCTCGACGTTAAAGCCCATTTTGCGGTTGGTTTCCGCATCCATTGATGGGTTGGCAGTGCGGGAGTAAAGTGCCTTATTCTTGCGAATATCGGTTGATGAGAGTATATTTTTAACTGAATCTTGATTTGGTGAACCGTGTTTGAGCAATTGAAGCTCTTGGGCCGTACCAGATTGGGATTCTGAACCCTGATAAGTGTTCTCCTTGGGCAATTGAAGCCCTCTGGAATGAAGCTTCTCAGGGTTTTGTTTTTCTCGCTTGTATAAAGTTAACCCCGCATCTTCCATCCCATTAATTTTTTGCATCCCACCAACGGTGCCATAGACCGAAGCGATCTTATTAACCTCAATAAAGCCTTTTTTCGCATTCAAATGAATAGCCGTTACAACCGGATTATTGCTTGCGTCATTCGCTTCGAGTAATACCACGACCGCATTATCCTGAGTCGATGACCGATAGACTGCCAGCGGGTCATGAAGTAGCTCAGGCAATTGTTCGATGACCGACATTGGCACTTCATGCTTAATACCATTTGTAGCTTTGCGGACCGTATCACGGGTAATAAACATATCCAGATTCGGTGCACCCAATGCTTTCAGCACTGGAGGTGTCCTACCTAATTTTACTGGAGTGTCTACTGAGCGTAGTGACCGCATAGCCTTATCAAGTTCAGATCTGTATTGTTCGGCTTCCACTGGTAATGGCTTGAGTGGGTCAACATCATCATGTTTCGAATACAACGCATCAGAGCGAGAGAAAGTATTATCGAACTCCCGTGTTCCCGGCTGTTCGCCATCATACATAGCCGTCTTTTTAAACCGCCCGGCGACCGTGCGCAGAATATTACGTATTTCCGATGGGGAAATGTCATTCGCATTCATGATGCCCGTTTTCTTCAATCCATTGAGCAGCACAGAAACAAAACGGTCCCACATTGCTCCAAGGCCGGTGAGTTCTGAACGCTCAGCCATGTGAGCCAAAAACTCATTAGCCTGCATTTCTGGGGATTCATTGCGATATGATTTATCGACTTCTCGCCAAACATCCTGAATTTCTTTATTTTTGCTGTCACGCGTTTGATGTAATACACGCATGATACGGTCGTATTCAACATCGCCAATGACGGAAGCTAGCCCATGGTGCGCCAAGACCTCATGACGCAATTTAGCCCGAAGCTCGCGGTCAGAAGTAATGTTATCCGCTACCACAATCACCCGGCTGAGTTCCGGTTGATAAATTGCATGAACAATGCCGAATTCTTTCGGGATCCCGCTCGGCATCATGGCAGCCGCTTCAGCTTGGGTTTGCACTACCTTAACTTTAATTTTGGCTGCACCATTCAAATTGCGCACCCAAACATCAGCGATAACTTGAGCCCGCCCTTGCCGTATTCCTTGAGTGGGTTTGTCGCCAGAAGCAGTGTGTCCGGTATCTGAAATCACATTGCCTTTGCCAATGTCAGTACCCTTACGCGCATAGAAAGCGATACCTTTATCGGTTGGCTTGGTTTTGATGGTTTGGAATAGGTGATCAAATGCCTGACGCACGCCGCCGTTTAATTCACCTTCAGTTGGATAAGCATAAGTTTCAGGGTTTGCATGTTCGTCAGCTTTGCGCAGGTTCACTAGATAGTCGTTAGTGATTCCTTTACTCTGTGCTTTATCAAGCAAATAACGCTCAAAGGCTCGCGCTGACATTTCGAGTTTAGTCGTCCAGTAGGCTTTGCTTCGGCCACCATCTAACAATGTAGCCCGCTCCACCATTCCACTATTGGTGACTTTATCGACGGCACTTTTAAAGGCGTCATGCACTTCTTGCCGGACTGGATGGATGATTTCTTGCCTTTTGCCGCCGCTAAATTCATAGAGAGGACGTTTACGATCGGTAATAAATTCGGATGAACGTTTACCGGATGCCTCGCCATGTACATCATAGGTGCCAAAATAGTTATCCAATGCATGGAACCACTCATGCGCTAGCGAGCCTGCACCGTTACCCTTGGTGAGATTGATAACCACTTGCCCAGGCTCATAATGTGCTTTGGCTCCGCCCCTACCCCGCGCGCCAAATGCCAGGCCCAATTCGCCATTCAATGACAGCGCTTTTGGCGGCACATTCAGTAATTCGGCCATATCGACCAACGAGTCATAAGCATCGTTTAATTCAGTTTGGCGTCGAGTTCCCTCAAGATAGTTACCAAACTGCACCCCGCGGAAGCCGAAGGCATCACTAAATTGTTCAGGCGTCACATTGCCATTACGGCGTTCAATTCCTATCCGGGGCTCGTTGGTTAATTTGCGTTGTTCTTCTCGCGATGTTTTGCGTAATTTATCCAGTTTGGCTTCAATTTCAGCGCGATTCTCTGCCAGATAAGCTCGTGCCTCGTTAGATGTTTTGAAGCCCGCTTTAAGCGGCAAAACGCCCATAGCCCCTTTGTAGCCAATAAACACGCTCTTATCTGCCCGCCGGGTATAGACCTCTAACTTAGCCTGTTTAGGGGCCGCTTCCCCTTTATCACTATTGAGCTGAGTCTCGATAAAGGCCTTGGCTTTGGGTAATAGTTCCGCCATGGATCCCGCTGAAATATTTGCGGTCACGCCCCTTGGCGCGACTAGCTGATACAGTGTTTTACCGCCGGGATAGCTCTTGCCGTCAAAATAGGTGTAATGACCGGAATGGATCGTATATTTAGACGCCTCGGCCATTTGCGCAGGTTTGAACTGTGAGATCAGATCAATGGTATCAGCGGCAGAACGCAAGGAGGACTTACTGCGAAAAATGGTTTTTATATCGTCAACACTCGCATGACTATTGATAATGGAACTCGCTAAATCACGAACCCCCTTAACCTGTTCAGCCCACTGATTAAGCTTATAAGGGGATCCCGGCTTGGTGGGGATAAACGAACGTAATGCCGCAAGTAATGCCAGTTTCCCTGGTTCAATGCCATTCTCATGCATCTTGGTGTAATCAGGGTGCGGGAATAGTTTCGAAAGAGGCTGTTTCTTAATTTCTTCAATATCATGATCGGCTTTCAGTGACTCTGCCAATTGGCCCCATTTATGCTTAGCTGCCCCCTTAAGTTCCTCACCAAAATCATCAATTTTTACATCCGTATTTTTGGCTTTAGGCGCTGGCTCAGTCGCTGGCAATCGCACACCATACCCCTTACCAACGGCCTCAATCGTCGCCCCCGGCATCTTGCCCCACTTCGAATACTTAGCAACCTTTTCACTGGAAAATGGTTGGTCACCAAATAGTTTTAATTCACCCGTTGGCTGCTCACTAGATGCAACAACGCCCTCATTTGAGGGCGCTGTTTTCGTGTTATCCTCTGTTGGATCTGGCAGCAGACGCACGCCAAAGCCATCACCGACCGGTTCAATCACCGCCCCCGGCATCTTGGCCCACTTAGTGAGCCTGGCTACTTTCTCACTTCGGAATGGCTTGCCGTGGTGCAACCTCAATTCGCCTTGCGGATCTACTGACTCAATGTGACCTTCTTTGGTGGATGCTTTACGGTTATCAGTTGGCTCAAGCGGTAACCGTACGCCGAAACCGTCACCTACCGGCTCAATAACAGCACCTGGCATTTTTGCCCACTTAGTGAATCTGGCCACTTTCTCATTAGGGAATGGCTTGCCGTGGTGCAATCTCAACTCGCCAAGAGTTTCACCTTTTGCATAAGCTTCAGTACGTGCATCTATAGGGACACCACCAGCACGCTGACGCTGATCGGTAATCGCTGTTTCAGACTGCGCTCCCATCGCCTCAGTAAAGCGGCGCACATCTTTACGCTGCCCTCCCTCAAACTGCGGCGCTTTCCCTGACTGAACATCATCAGGATTAACTACAGGTCCATCAGCAAAGATGATGTTTTTATCCGTAATGGCCTGCGGATCCGTTTGCCCATCGTAGGTATGGGTTTCTCTGACCGCACCTTGCTGCTCTGCCTGCTCCCTCGGCAAATACACTTGCCCACGAGTCTGTTCCCCGGCAGTGAATTGTGGCGCGGAACCCGCTTGAGGTTCATCACCTTGAATTGGCCCCGGCATAGGGAAACCTTCGCCTGGATGAATATTACCGGGCGCTGGCAGGCGTGGCGTTCGCTGCGCCCGAATCTGGTCGGCTTGCTCAAGTATCGCTAATTCATCAGGGGTAAAACCTTGCTCTCCTGATTCCATTTGCTGCTGAATAAGATCTTGTGCAGTCGGCTGTGCTTCTGGCTCTGCAAGTGAACGCTGAACATCGCTATCATCAGCAAAGCCTTGCACACGAGGATCCTGACGTAAGTAAGCTGGGGTATCGCGGAAATCATCAATCTGGGAATTGGGTACCCCGGTTTCATTCGCACTATCAGACTCGGAAAATGGTTGTTCCAGTTGAGACTGATTATCCAAAGGTTGACTGTTAGCATCAGGGGGTACCTGACCTTGTGGTATATCCTCCGAGTTGAACGGTTGATTCACAGGTTCCACTGGTTTTGATGGGCTTTGGCTATCCCACTTACCGGGACGAGAAGCACCCGCAATGGTTCCTCCCATTATTGAGCCGGATGCTGCACCACCAAGTCCCTGATTAAGCACATCATCAGAGAATTTATGGTTAGGGTCTGCTGACTGGATAGCATAGTTCTCAGCCACGCGACTCCCGATAGACTGAGGTAATTCCTCCATGACGCCTTCGGCAACAGCACCTTTTATAAATCTGGGCAAAATACCTTTAGTTATCTGACCTGTGAGGATTTTTGCTATGATTTTATCGCCTTGTCCACCAAATGTTCCGGTCGCAGTACCAGACATTAGAAATGCTTTTGTTGATCCATCTTCCGCCAACGTTTTGCGTGCTTGCTCAATATCCATGCCAGATTGAATTAGTCCCTGGGCAGCCTCCGACTGTAATATTACTTCGTCAGGAAGCGACATTATTGTATCCCTTACTTCGCGAGATGATGCGCCTCCAGCTAATACACCCTCGGTGATCTTACCTGTTATGGATGCAGTCCTTGCAGCAGCGATACCTGCCTCTGTAGCATCTGCTCCTTTGGCAATTTTTGATGCATATGAAATTTTAGCTAAACGCATGGCTGGCGTCATAGTCAGTGCCATTTCGGGTATAGACTGAATGGCACCTCCAGCATAACTACGCCAATCAGACCAAGCTGCGCCTAACGTCCCCTTATCACTATCCCACCAGTCTTTTTGCAATGCTTCCTGCATTTGAGGTGTCATATTGGAAATTGTTTGCCGCTGATCTTGCTTGAGAAACTGCTCTGAATCGCCATTTCCAAATACATGCTTATCTACCGCATCAACACCGGAAACAATCGCACCACCAAGTAGTGGAACTTTGCTAATTGCCTCTCTTGTATTTAATGCTGCATTATCGATCCCACTCCAAATGCTGCGGCCAGTATCAGAAATAGTATCAATAATGCTTGGCTCTGTTGGCGGCAATATGGCTTTCTTCCAATTCTCTGGCGAGAAGAACTCTCGGTCAAAGTCTGACATTTCTCCGGGCTGCTGAATATTTAGCCCTTGCCGATTGTTATTTGTCATTTGATTTTCAGGACGTTGTTGCTGTGGATCGTAAGCCATTTAGCTAACTCCAATTTTTGGGCATAAAAAAAGCCTCATTTTGAGGCTGTTCGATAGCGTTGAAAGCATTGCTACAAGCTTTATTAATTGCTTTAACATCGGCTGTACATTTCCATTTTTATCAATGGAATCAGCGGGCGCAAAATTGCGCTGAGTAAAATGTTTGGTTGACCTGCAACTGGAATGTCGGGCTTATCCATCCGCATAGGAAACTGCAAGAAGCTCATGGGTAAAGGTTCCGCCATTACGGCATTCTTTCTTAGCTACCGTAATCTCGGTAGTTTGCTTTTCAAGCTCATTAATAAGATTTTCAGTGCTATCAAGAACAAGCCAATAGGCTGGCCCATCCTTTTTCTCCCCACCACTAGCTTTATGTAGGGCATTAAGGTTAAAGCGCCCTTTTAGGTCAGTGGTAATTTCTATCAATTAAAAAGCCGAAGGGCTTTTTAAAGCTCACTTCGGCATCTTTCTGTAATTTAGCGCGGAATTAGAACAATGTGAAGTTAAGGTTTCTTCGTGTCCTTTTCTTTCAAGTTAGCCAATAATGCCAACCCCAGAAAAGATGCGTTCTGAATGGTCTCAGCATCGGTATTGTCATTGCAATGTGTCATTAAATCTAATAATGAAGTAAGGCATCCCAGAGTCTCTTCAGTCGTCATTTTCATTAATACTGTCCTTATAATAGATTAACTATATTAATGACATACCGTTTTTCGTGACTGGCTGAGGCAGGTTAGGATTTGTGCAACTTCGATTACTTAGCAAGCGCTGAAGCTGTGCCAAACCCTTACCAGTAACTAAAGCTGTTACTGATTGTTGTACTCCATGATCAGGGTGATCCCAACTTCCAAGTTTTACATCTAATAACCCAGCAGTGATCTTCTCTTGATAGGGTTCATTTCGACGCGTAAGCCAACCGTTATGCCGCATGAACTCACAAAGACGATTCCGGCCTGTACCTAAAATTTTCGCAGCGTTTGCGAGGCTAATTGCACCATGCGCAGCGACAACCTTGTCATGAAACTCAACTTTAGGCGTGGCAACTTCAACTTGTTGCGCTAGTTGCTGGTTTTTGAAGGTCAATAATTCTTTCTCTTCTTCAACCTTAACTACCATCAATGCAAGTTCTTTCATGGAGGGTAATGCCATCGGTGCAGATTGAAGTTTGCCAGTACGATAGTCTAAGAATGTTTGGTTGACCTGCAACTGAAATGCCGGGCTTATCCATCCCGCATAGGAAACAGCAAGAAGCTCATGGGCAAAAGTGCCTGGAGTTACGCCACCTTTTATAGAATTGATTACTTTATCAGCTAAGTGTGAATTTACACTTAGCTCATTTATTAGCGCTTTCGTGGTAGAACGACGCATCCACTGGCTAGGTGATTTATCTTCCCCCAACCCACTAGCCTTATGCAGAGCATTCAGGTTAAAGCGCCCTTCCAGATCAGTGGTGATTTCTACCCCAGCGATCACAGGGACTGTGCTTGCGGTATTGTTTGCTGCTAAACTGTTCATGTCGATATTCCTTGCTTGGATTTGACAACTAGAGGCCCTGGCTGTTGGTGCAGTTAGGGCTTCACCTTTCTGAGTGCCTTGCTTATACATCGAACCCCCGATTTTTATTTGTCTCAACATAACGCCTCAGTGCATAAACCATTTCTGTATTCAAACTGCGTTCGTTATCTACAGCTATATGGCTCAGGGCCTTAGATAGATCAACGGGAAGCCGTATAGTCGAGGTTTTCATTTTGACGGACTTACTTTTCATGATTTTCCCTTCTGTTTATGACCTAAGCCCGAGAATGAGCTCTGCCTTTCTGTGAATACCACATAAAGTCAACTTGACACTAGAGTCAAGTTAACACCATTGCGGATAATGTCAAGTTGCCGCTATTATCAATCAAATTGATACGCACCATTAGGTAATCATTTATGAGTAAATTTCCTAGCCAAACACAAGATAAGTTCACAGTGAGATTCCCTGAGGGTCTTCGTGATAAAATTGCGGAAAGAGCAAAAAATAATGGGCGATCCATGAATACTGAAATCATCATGATTTTAGAGGAAGCTATCAATACAGAGACTGTCCATACTGATAATTATCCTTTTGTTATTGAACAAGAGAATCGTAGTGAAATGTTTTCTGCAATTGTAAAAGAATTAAATGAAGTAAAAAAAACATTAAATGAAAATAATGAAATTTTATGGCGTTTTACAATCGAACACCCTGAAAGTCAGTATGTTTTACCATCGAAGAAGAATACAAATAAAAAAACACGAGGTGATTAATGCCAAGGATTATTGTTTTACTATTATTTGCTATGATCTTTAATGTTAACGCTAGTCAAAATGTTGAGCGTTGGTCATATGATACTGCAATGGCAGGTATGACATTAGATAATAAAAGTGGTGATTCAATATCTGTTTTATTTCAGCCATTGACATTTTGTTATTCTACACCAGCCCTATTCCCTTCTGCGGTTTATGATGACTATCACGGACAGATGTATATTGATAGCCAAGCTTTAAATGTCAAAGTTGATACTATTTCCTTACCTAACGGAACAAAGAGCATATATGTTTGTACTAATAGTCAAGATGCGGCTGAATATGCTATTGATAAGTTATGGGGGAACTCAATGATAACAATACGATGGGCAGGGATTGGTGGTAATTTCACCTCCAATGGATTTAAAGAGTCATTGATAGCTCTAACCAATGAACTTAAAAAAATAAAGCCGAACAATAAACCAGCACTTTAAAGGTAATATAAGCCCCAGTTGGGGCTTAGTTCAGTTAGCGAAGTCTCTCAGTCCTGGTCCACTATTCCCTTTTTCCCACTGACTATATGTCATTGGTTTTGGACCGAGATCACTGAGTCCCTTAAAGCTTGAGCCTGCCTTTTTGCTTATTTCATCATTTACTTCACTTAACATACTTTCTAAATACTTGGATTTCTCTCCATGTGCTCGACTACTTTCTCGTTGTAAATTAGCTCTAAGATGAATTAACTCACTTTTACCCATGTCATTTTTGTAAGCGCTAATTTGATTTCTCATGTCAGATATTTCATCAACCCCCATTTCAGAAAATCTCATTGTGGTTAAATTATTTTGGATACTTCTACTTTCCCTTTTTTGCGGTTGAATATCAGGTTGAGTAGGCAATGCAGTATTTTGTTGTGGGACTTTTGTCTGTTCTGTAGAAATATTTTGTTGGTCTGTTGTTTGCCTATTTCCCATGCTGGAAGTGTACTTTTTGTATGCGTTATCAAGCTGATCAGACGTTATAGATGAATCTAGAGCTCCTGACTTTTGAATATTTTGAACAAAAGCAGCTTTAGTCTGATCATCTCCAGTCCACTGCTGCACCACTGGAGTGACTCGGTCTTTAGTGGGTTTTCCATACGATTCATTAATTTGATCTTCTAGCTGGTCATACTGCTTATTGATTGTGGCGGCAGCTTCTTTATCTGGGGCTTCAGATATTGCTTTAGCCCGCGCCTTACCGATATCTAGCAGATCTTTACGTAACCCTTTAGCCTCTTCCTTCAGAGCGCTGTAGTCCGGCGGATTAACCATACTGCCGATAAACTTCGCACGTTCTGGTTGGTTGAGCTGGCCGACCATCTGGCTATAACCGCGCACCTGACTCATAAACTGCTCAATCGGGATTTTAGCTACCTGATTATCCTTCACATCGGCAGAGCCAAATTGAGTCATTGGCTTATTCGCCGTGGTGCCATCGCTATAGGTGACCTTCAGACCCGGCACCACATACTTGCCATCTTCGGTAATGCCGATGTGATTCAGCTCTTTGCTCTTAATCTTCTTGCCAGTTTGGGGATCCACTTCGTCGGTATTGCGCCCAATATGTGGAGCCAGCACCGTATTCATCACCTTTAATACCTTGGGATCGTTGTAGTTCACCTCCCCTGTAAGTACCTTTGGCATTATCCGGTTAATCTCCATCACGTTATTAATGGCTTCTTGACCAAAGAAGCGCGACGGATTAAGGGGATTATCTTTAGAGATTTGCTGATACAGCTGAGGATCGACCTGACCCGTAGTTTCAATCTGCTTATACAACGCCTGAACAACCGGCATTTCTTCTTGCATCCGTTGCTGACGTTGAGCATGTGAACGCTGGAAATTTAACTCATCTTTACGCATATTCAGCTCCTGCTCCCGCATTCCCAGGCTGGCATTGGCCGTGCGCTGGTTAGCCTGCGCTAAACCGTAATTCTTACCCCACTGCTCGTCCCCCACGCTATCCCGCTGGGTTTTATATTGATGATCCCGATTATCGGTTTCTTTTCTCCAGTTCGCCTGTTCCTGCGCCAGACCGTAATTACGATCGGAGTCCTTAATCTGTTGCTGTTGAGCCGCATCACGCAAGCCCAGTTCGCGGTTGCGGCTTACCGCCTGATCGGCGGTGTTAAAACCAGCCAGAAAACCTTCGGCCAAACCTTGTACACCCATGACAAATACCCTTTAAAAAAGACTGCTCGCCAGCAAACCCACTGCTGCCCCGATACCCGCACCGATCGGCCCACCCGCGGCGCCATAAGTTGCGCCCACGGCCATACCGGTACCCGCGCCAACGCCAATCATGCTCATTTGGCTTTGTTTCTGTTGAGCCTTGAGCTGCTGGTTAGCGCTTTCCCGCTGCGTTTCGCGGTTAGCGGCATCACCCAGACCACTCATCGCCTGTTGGCGCGTCTGGTTAGCCACATCTATCAATCCGTATCCCATTAAGATTTTCCTCCGCCGATATTCATTTGCTGGCGCAGACTGGCGCTGCCGCCGGTTAAGATGTTCATTTGCCGATCCTGTTCTGCCTCACGGATACCGTTTTTCGCCCCCGCCGTGGCCAGCGCCGAACGTAGGCCGAGACTGTTATCATTCGGGTTAGCCGTCTGAGTGGTGCCATAACGCGCTAACTGATTTTGCGTACCCAACTGAGCAGAACGCAGACTGTTGGCGGAACTGTCACTGACGCGAGTTAATTGCTGGTTCATCAACTTCCCGTTGGTGGCCATACCCATCAGTTCCTGCTGCTTGGGGTAATAGCGGGTTAACCAGTCGCTGTATTGTTCACGAATTAGATTCGCATAGGTATCAGATGCATACCCCATAGTTATCTCCCTTTGTAGCCAGTGCCGCCGAATGGCGTATTAGAGACGCGGCCACCAAACACGCCGCTGGATTGACCGCCGGTTGCCGTGGGGCTGGCATCTTTCAGGCCGTAGGTTCGCGCAGCCAAACCACCGGCAGCACCGACCAGTTGCCCGACAGCCTGACGATCCCCTAGTGATTTCTGCGCGTCGTTGCTGGCTTTATTCAGGCTTTGGTTGGCGATATTGCTATAGCCCGCCAACGCATCGGCTTTTTGCCCTGAACCCATAGCCACCACGTCCTGAAGCCCAGCAACGTACTTATCTTGTTGGGAGGTTTGCGCCCGATTCGTGGTATCGATCTGCCCTGCCACCTGGTCACTTTGAATATTCCCAAGAGCGCTTTGGAACTTGCCGCTGGTAGGATCCGCACCTGATGCGGCCAGTTCGGTCGCCGTCTGTTGCCTGGCTTTGCCAAACTCCTGCTGATAACCCAAATTGACGGTACCGGCAGCATCGTCGTATTTAGACTCCTGATTCATCCCGTCTACTTTGTCCATAAACAGGTTTTCCATCGGCTTGAGATCGCTTTGGTACAGTTGCCACTGTTTGCCAGCAATCTCCGCCGCCGCAATTTCCTGTGAGGTTTCTTTTACCTCGGTACTTCCGCCGCTTTTGCCCATAATGACCTCCCATATTCACCACCAACGGACTACGGATAGCACGCCGGCCACACCATATAAAATGCCGACCAGCACAGTGGAGTAATACATGCGCCGGAGTGTTTTACTTCGTTCAAACAGTTCTAGAGCTTTCACAACCCATTCTCCTAGGTTAATATTCACCCATCTTCTCCCTTGCCTTTTTCAAGGTGCAGAAAGTAGAAAGCCCCGACTGCTGCTAACAGTTCGGGGCTTTCGCTTATCTACTCGTGTACATTAAATCGGTATTTTGAATTTCATCAATCCACCTTCATCAGCCAAACGCTCAAAACCGAGGCGCCGCGCAATTCGGATGAAACCTTTACGTGCCGTATAAAACTCAGCCCAACGTCCGCCAATCATTCGCGTTAATTGTTGTACTTGGGGTGTGTATTTCTCCAACCCATGATGTCCACTGCTGACGCCCAGCCACACCACCACATAAGGCACGCCGTCCCTCAGCCTTGGTCGCAATACAATCCGCGCATCCTCTGCCGCAAAGCAAAACGCCTGCATTTTACGGCAGGCGTCTTGAATCTGAGTCAGCAAGTAAGGATCGCCGGCATCGCGAGCAACCCGTGCCAGCTTAGAATCGAAAGTAATCTGCGGCATCTAACACCAAAATAGGAATGTCACCTACGAAGTAAGTGTAGGGGCCGAATGACGCCGGTTGATATACCGCATGTCCCCAAGACGGACCAACCTGCGTCCCGTTGCTGTTAATCCAGACATTGACCTGCCAGTTGTTGCTGTACAGCCCCCCGATATTGCAGGGGGCATACATTGGCCGAGATATACCCGGAATGTTCTTCTTTTCCCCCAATGCCATACCAGAGAGTAGCGTCATTTTGGGTCGCGCTAGCATGTCGTAGCCGGAGTTATAAACCAGTGCATGAGACTGCGAAGAGTAAATCTCCAGCCCGTAGTCATCTTTCTTCAATGCACCATTACCGAATATGCAAACCTTGGCGCGAACGGGAGAGGTTTCACCACTGCCTGAAGCAAAAACCCGATAACTTCTCACTGCCGGAGGATTATCAACGTTCCCGAGCGTATCAGTGACGATGGTTTTATTGGCATCTTCAGTGTAGAAAAAACAGATCACTTTATCGGGCGTAAAACCGGCATTAATATGGCTGGGCAACCAACCGTTATAAATGTCGATCTCGCCTTTAAACAGGAGGCAAGTGAATTGACTGATATCGTTAATGCCAGAAATATTATTGGCACCAAAGAACTGAACGCCATAATTCCCGTGTACAGTTCCAACCGGCCAAGTATAAACGCCGTAATATGACGCGGGGAGTGCCGTATTGTAATTGACCGAACTAACCTTCAGTACCCTATTTGCATCCAAATAGGCGCGATTATAAGCATGCCGTCCGGGAGTCCACTGGCTGCGACCTCCATTACGACCGACAACATACTCCAGCCAGGCAAATGACGACATCCACAGGCAATAGTCATGCCCTGCGGGAATAGTTATACCGGTATTCCATTCGCCATAACTCGACGCCTTACTGCCCATGCCTAATATCTTGGTCACGGTGGTTTGGTTATCTAAAACAATCGAGGTTCCATCGCGGCGGAAAACTTCTACACCGTAGCGCGACACTGCCAGACTCCATTAAAATTAAAATCAGGCGGAGGAGTCTGACCAACGGACATGCAAGCGGTTAAACTAATTAAGCTTGCCAAGACGAACCATAAGCGCACCATTTTCATCGTATACCTCTATTTTCTCATTGGTGATGACCAGACCAATATTCCCCGCGCTTTGACGGATGGTAATTCGGCCGGTATTGGATACCGTAAATAACCCGCCAATATTCAGATTACCGGCGGCATCTACGGTGAATTTTCCGTTGTTTATCGTGGCGCTATTCAATGTAGGCGTGGAAATACTGATACCGGCTTTCACGGAGTCGGCGACGATAGTTTGTGCATTGAGGATCTTGATGGTGGCTTCACGAATAGCGGCTTCGCTGATCACCACCTTGCCGCCAGAGACACTGAATGGAATGGCGTAAGTTCTGTTGTCATTAGGATTATTGGGATCGAAGATAAAAACCTGACCGGCGGAAATGCCTACCTGGCTAATCGGTTGGCCATTGGCATCTTTACCGGCCACAATACCAATGCCTGCCGTAATACCGCTGGCACTGGCTTTGGTACTCCACATCGCCTGAAAGGCTTCGCCGCCATTTTTATCAATTCCATTCAGATGATTGCCAAGTTTACTCACGTCACCGGAAACAGTGGCGACGTTCTGCTCCACCTTCACTACACTTTGATTGGTTTCTACCAGCCCTTTGTTGGCACTTTCTAGCCCGCTGGTTAATTCGCTGATGAGTGGGGAGTTATTGATTTCAGCATTAATCAGATCGATCATCTCATCGATATCTGGCTGGGTTTCTGCAAAGGTACCTTCGGCATCGTTATACGGCCCCGGCACACCTGCGGCGTTAACGAAGCGGATCCAGTAATATCCTTTCCAGCCCGGGTCTATCGGGTCACCGTAAACAGCGGCGGCAGAGGTGCCTACCATTACAGCATTGGCAAGATTGTCCTCTGTGCTACGGTATATTTCTGTTTGAGAGTGACCGCGATACTTGGGCATATCCCATTCCAGTAATACCGCGCTAAACCCCCCGCTGGCTTTGAAGTTTTTCGGCTGCGTGGGAAAAGCCGGAGCGGGGCCAGTGACGCCATCACCTTGGGGCTTAAGCTGAAACTTACCGCCCGCACCCACGCGTAATTTCGCCAAATCCAGCCCAGCCAACTCCCCCCATGTCACTGCCCGATCTTTCCCATTCCCACGTTGGCCAGTGAGAATTTCAATGTTTTCGGATACGGCGGCAGAGTCTCGCCCGGCGCGAAAGGTTTTGCTGGTCATGCTGGCATTTCCAACATAGAGGTACTGAGGGTGATCCGCTCCACTTGTGCATAGCCCCAAACTTCCACCAACCATTTACGCCCCACAATTGGCGGTAATTTAAGCAATCCGTCAGTTAGGGATCCCGGTGGCAAAGACAGCACCGGAGCGCCATCGACCATCAAATTGACGCCTACCCGCTGCACGCTATCACTCATAATTCGCAGGCAGGAAAATGAGGTGCCCGCAGGAGCTAGATAAAGCTTACTACGCCATACCAGCGGTAACGGTGAGGCACTGGACTGAGAGATAAACAGTTTGTCGCCTTTTACGGTATAGAGCGTGTCAGATTCCAGATCGTTAAACGCAGTATCAAAAACCGAGGTGAGATGACGAATATCCATCGACTGCGGATCAAAAATAAATCCGGCGCGGTTACCCTTGGCGGTCTGGTAAATCGCCAGATACTCGCCCTCTACTTGCCAGGCTTTGATGCTTTCCGGGTTAAAGTGCTTACGCCACTGACGTGGCTCAATAATCTGTTCGGTAGCCACCAGCGCATTGCCTGAACCATCCACCGACACCAGTCCATTAGGCGAGGCATAGAGAGCGAAACCATCCATCGCCACCATACTGCGGCGACTTACGCAGGCTTGAACCAATGGCAATTTGATGTTGGTGATATTGGATGGCGAAATGCCGCTAAATAGATAAGGCCGCCCTTTAGTGCCCACCACCAGCCCCGCACCGATCGGCGCGATGGCAACAATGTCGTGCTCGGTAGTTTGCTTGTAACTTTCCGGCCAGGCATAGGGCAGAAATGCCTCGGAGAACATCACCTGATTACCGGCGAACCCCGCGGCAATACCGTTAGCCATTAGACATAGCCCGATCATTCCATCCGGCGGCATCAGGTAATTTTCAGTTTCCAGCACCGGCCCCAGTTCTTTATCCAGCGACAAGTCCTGATAAGTCAGTACGCCAACCGCCAGTTCGACCAGCAGCAGGTAATCCGCCACGCCCCCACCGGATGCAGAGCGGTAAATACGACGGCGGGTAATGTTAGAGTGTTGGCTGCCCGGTGGCTGCAAAGTGAGATCCACACTGCTGCCGGGATAGGTGATTGTGACTTCCTGCGATACCGGCCCCGGCGGCCCTTCTTCGCCATAATCAGTGACGTAGGTTTCCACATAAAAACGCGTATCGTCGTCGGTCGGGTCGTCTTCGCCATGATCTGCCGGCGGGTTAATCGACGTGACTTCAATGGGATTGCTTGGCGCAGGAATACCGAGCCGAAAACTGGCCGCAGGATAATTACCGCTGCCTTGGGTCGCAATGGCGGAACTGGTTACCTTGGGGTATTCGCCATCGGTAAAATACACCCGATCATATTTATCCTGAGCGATTGGGCTATGTATCGCATCCACCTGTCCGCGCCAGGCAAACCAAAAATTATCCCGGTAACGGAATATTGTCTCTGGTTTGAAGGCAAAGGTTTTTCCGCCGTCACCATCAGCCATCATTGGGGTAATTACGCCGTGGCGGAAGTGGCAATTACGGGCAACCGTGGCGGCTTGTTCAGGTAACAGATGTGCGACCGCACGCGGCATTTCACCACGCATGGTCGTGATATCAATAGCAGGCATAATGAGTGATTCCCGACAGGCATAAAAAAAGCCCCACTAAAAAGTGAGGCTTGGCATCTTTGGGTAATTTAGCGCGTTAATTACTTCGTATCAATGGTCTTTGACTTTTTCGCGTTCAAACGCTTGCCAGTATCATCAATCATCGACGGTGATAATGAGTAGGAATATTCATTTGGCATCCCTGCCACATATTGCAATTTTATTCTGATTCTTCAGTTTCAATTGCCGCCATCTCCAACCTTAAATCCACCCAACGCCCATGCGGAATATCCACCGGTTGGCCATCGCCGTAACCGTCCCGTTTATTTTGAGCAAAGGGTGGTGAGTTGGGGTGTTCACGGTGATAAGTGCGGATGGTGATAACACCAGATTCATCCACTTCCCGTACTGCCCAGATGAGTGGCTGGCGGTTATCATCGGTCGGCAATTCAATCTGCCAGCCTTCAAGAGCGAAACCTTGTGCACCGGTAACCTGATAAACCCCTTCGCTGATACGTGTCGCCACTACGCCTTTCGCTTCGCCGTTTACCGCACCGGCTCCGGCCTGTGTGAACCCCTCTGGCATACTGTAATAAGCCACATCATCGAACCGGGCGTTATCGAACAGGCGAATGATTGGTGAGGCTTGCTTGATAAAACCATTGGCATCGACAGTGGTGTTTGATGTACTTCGGGTTTGAGCCAGCTTAGTCGATAACCAACCGCCCCATACTGCGCCATTAATATCCCCATTAGGCGCATCGGTTCTGTTTATTGTCCCGGCATCATTGGTGATATATCTGGTTCCGTTCTCGTTGGTATGGAAATGCGTGCCACGAATAGATAGCACTGTATAAGAGGTGTCACCGGAGATAGGGACTACCTGCATGCTAGCGATATGCTCAGTTCCCCAATGAGTAAATCGCCACATCATATAACCGCTGCCAAAACCATCAGAATCGACTTGAAGTGCCGGTGCCCTGCTTCTCCAGCTTGCCACTGAACCCGGCTCTACTCTGCCTTTAAGTAGCGCGTTTTCACTACCTCTGGCAGCAGCGTGTGAGGCAAGTTCGATCATGTTATTACCAATTTTATGGTAGCTAGTCGGGGTAGTCATAAGAAGTTTATTGGTAGACGACTCAAATTGAAGCGATGCATCATTTGTGTTGTTGCCAAACTTTCTGAAGTACAGAGGGGCATACCCATTGACTACAGCAGACCTGGAAATTAACGGTCCATCGCAAAGAACATAATCCTTAGCTTCGACAAATTTGTTAGTCCGTAAGAATCCGTCAACAGTTATGCCAGCATTAGACATGATGACATTGTACTTTCCAGCAACCCCCTTATTATTCCAGAAGTAAGTGTTACCGTCTTCGTGAAAACCCACTCCATTATTACCCCCTGATTGGTTAGAAATACCACCACTGCCAACCAATGCCAATTGAGTTCTGTAATCATTAGGGCCGGGAGCCGCATTAGCCTCGCCAGATATTTTTAACCCACCACTTAGCTCGCCGCCGGTTTTATCCAGTTTTCCCTCTGATGCCGCAGTAGCCCGATCCGCTTCTTGTTTGGCCGTCACCGCCGAACCCGCTGCCGCACCGGCTGAACCGGCCGCCTGCGTGGCACTGACCTGACTGCCACCGGCACTGTTGGCCGCGTTTTGGGCGCTGCCTGCTGCCTCGTCTTTTGCGGCTACCGCCGTTCCTGCTGCATTAGTGGCGGTACCGGCGCTGTTAGCCGCGTGGGTTTCACTGGCTTTGGCATTGCTGGCAGCCTGCACCGCTTCGCCGTGTTGTTGGGTAACTCTTTGCGCAGTTAGATCTACAGACCTTTTTACTTCCTGCGCCGTCGAAGCTCCCTGAACAGCGCGATCTGCATCAGCCTTAACTTGCCCTGCAACTTTATCCACTGCCTGCTGAGCAGCTCGGGTAGAGGCATCTTCTGCGGCGGTTGTGGCTGCTTGCTTTGCCTCATCACGATACTGGCGCGCATTGTTTTCAGATTGTGCACTGGCCTGTTGGCTGACGGTGGCAGCATCTTTACTTAGCGTGGCGCTGGCGGCACCCAGCGTTGCAGTTACGGCATCCCTTTCAGCTTGATCCCGATAAGCTTTAGCACTGGCAACCGCCTCGGCCAAGCCCGTGGCGTACTGCTGGGCAGCATCCCGTGACGCAGATGCACTACCGGCGGCGTCCGTTGCCCTTCCTTCCAATACCTTTACTGTGGACAGATCATTCGCCACCTGCTGCTGAATCTGACGGAAATACAAAATCACGTCCGGTGTAACTTCTGACTCCATAATCTGCTGCTTGAGCAATTGGTTCAGAGTACTGGGGCCGGTGGTGTCATCCAGAGTTATCGCACCATAGATATGGTTGCGCCCTTCGGCGGCAATACCAATGGAATAACTGCCGACGGCCAGCGTGATGCCATAGTGCCCTGCGCTATCGGTTTCCACCGTGGCAGAAAATCCATTGAGTACGCTCAGGCTATTAGCGATGGCCGTCAGGGTGATTTGTGCCTCGGAGATCGGGCGACCAGCCGGATCCATTAAAACGCCGGAAACAAGAATACTCACAGACCACCTCCCTGATATTGTGATTGCTTAAGCTGCTGGGCAAAGTTTTCCGCATTTTGTTTCACACCCAGTTGTTCGCCAAATGCCTGGTAATGCTGCATCGCCAGATTGAGATTAGCGCCCGCGTCACCGTCTTTGCTAAAGGCACGAAATAAGATCCAATCCACCAGAGGGTTAACGTAAAGCTCATCGATGGGAACGGGCGTGCGATCTTTCAGCGTGGAAATCATGACGGTCGGCGGGATGCGAGCGACAACCGCCTCAATTAACAGCACCTGCTCCGCACCGGGAAACAGGTAGTAAGTTTTCGGCGTCAATTCGTTATAGGTGTAACGCTCCACCGGCCCGATCATTTGGTGCCAGTCTGGATATTGGCTATCCAGCACATCGCGCGGTACCGGGCGCAATGCACGCCCGTCCTGCAATCTGACCATTTCAATCAACCGAATGGCACCATCAGGCAGTTGCTGGCGAGTACCGATAACGCTGGTCAATATCTCCGTTGTGGCACCCGCATCAGGCCGCGCCAGAATCACCGCCCGTATTGCGTCGTTGTAGTAATCGCACAGCTCCGCCAGTGGCCAGCGTAGCCAGGCGGTGTCCTTGAGCTGGGTATTAACCCGCCCAATAATCTCGGCAATGGTGATCATCAGTAGAACTCATGTTTGCGAGTGGGATTGCTAAAGGCAGTGATTGGGGAGTTATCCAGCGCCTCGCGAAACGCCCGCCGGTAGCCATCGACAAAACGAGTACCGAAATATTGCGAACGCTGCGGATCGGTCCACGGCTTGCCGGGCATCAGAAATAAATCCGCCAGCGCACCATTAGCGATTACATCGGCATAATCATCGACCAGCACATCGGGGATCTCGCTGACACTACGTTGCGGCTCGACGGCAAAATCCACCTGTACGTTGGTGAAGGTACGATGGAACGCTAGCTGGTTAGCTGATTTGACGGTGAAATCAATACCTGCTGTCAGCGGTGAACCAATTGTAGCGGCCTGGTCACTTAAATCTATTACACGTAACCGCTTGACGCATTTCACCCGCTCACTGTCGTTCAGCACATAGAGATCATTGGGTTGCACATTGCTAAAGGTCACTGACTCTCGGCAAAACAGAGATTCACGGCAGAAGGTAATAGCCGCCTCTAGAGCTGCCTGCTTCATCATGATATCCAGCGGCCCATTGATATGTTTACGGATGAGGGGCAGAAAAGCGTCAAGGGTAGCCATAATTATTCAGCCTCAACCTTGGCATTGATGGACTCGCGCACGCGCAGACGGAAGTCATCCACTTTTTCCTGCGCGCCCTGTTTGATGCCTAGATCTTCCGATTCCACCAGCGTCGCCAGTTGAACCGAGGTCATCTTGGCTAAATCCACCTCATCGCTACCAACCTTGACCACAAAGCTATTCAGCGCCGTCTGTTGGCGAAGGCCGTCCTCTTCAAGTGCTAACTGGTAAGCGCGATCCAATACGCTCTGCTGTTTGGCCTCCAGCAGCTTCTCTAGCTCATCATGGCGAACGAATACCGTTGGGAAATCCAGTAACTGATGCGCGATAGCGTTTTCAACCTCTACTGACTTCAAGCGGGGAAATACCAGGCGGCTACCGGTAATGGTGTCACGTTTTTTTTCTTTCGGGCCGATATAAACCACGGCGATTTTAGTTGGCATAGTTTGCTCCAAAAATAAAAAACCCGCCGAAGCGGGAATGGGGATTCAGGAAAATCAGTAGCCCTTGGCTACATAGTGGATGTTGACCACCAGCCGCCCGCTGGCTTTACCACCGGCAATAATGGCGGTGATTTTTTCCCCTGCGGCAACCGTGCTGTAAGGAACAATCGGCGTGTAATTAGCTACGGCGATATCGTGGGCGTTGGCCGCCAGCAGTTCAGTAGCGCCGCTTTTCACAGCAAGGGTAACGCCTGCTCCCAGCGCTTCGCTGACCACTGACAAGCCATAAATACAAATGCCAAGAGGCAACTCCAACAACTCAATCACCGTACCGTCATCGGCTTTATTTAAGATGATCTGGCCTTCCGCCAGCGAGAGATTACCCTGCGGCCCCTGATATACCGTGTCGCCCATAGACGGCGCTTTAATGCTGCTCATTAGATTTTCTCCAGACAAAAAGAAAGCAGGCCGAAGCCTGCCTGTTGGGGGGAATGAGTGAATTACTTACTCAGCGTGACGGCGGAATCCACGACCATGACGCCGTGATCGTTGATGCGACCGTCTTTCTGCTGGAAGCGGATCTTCTTCAAACCGTTAATCCAGCGCACGGAAACCTCGGTGCTGTTACCGTGATCGACTTTTTCCTCGTTATAACCAAAGAAACCGCCGCCATCGCCGGTACCGTAGGCGTTCGCCAGTGCCTGGCCGCCCAACAACATGGCGCGATCGATGGTGGTGCTTGCGGTAACAATTCGGGTAGTGGCCGCCGCATCGTTATTGGATACCAACACGTTGGAACCCTGATTAAAGCGGATCGGCATACCGCCATATTTCCGTACCAAAACGTTACGCCACATAGCGCATTCGCCTTTGAACAACGGATGGTCGAAACCTTTGGATCGTTGCATGGCGCGGGTCATCATGGATTGCCAATCTTTGCCTGTGGTCGAGGTGTACCAGTCATTCCATTGGCGCGGGGTGACATACAAAACAAAATACGGGTCTTCGTTGGCTAACTCATCTTTGGACATCCGCACCGGTTGCAGCGGATGAGCCATTTCATCCAGAAACAGCGCCATATTGTCCACGGTGCCGAGGGAGAACAGATCCGCTGCGTCCAGCGTTTCCAGTGAGGTGGCATCACCGGCAAAGAAATGGCGATCATAAGTCGGCGGCGTTACATCATTGATCATGATTTTGCCGAACTCGCCATGGTTGGACAGCGGCAGAATGGTGTCATCAGCGATGAAGTCTCCGCGCGCACCCGCCAGATGCACGGTGGCGCTCTGGTCTTGCAGATCATTGAAGTAAGTACCCAGCAAGGTGCGGGCGGTTTTGTTGAGGTTATGCTTAAAGCGCTGCTCAGACATTTTACCGCCAGCATCCACCAGATGCCGTCCCTGATTAATCTTCAGGGCGAAATTGGCAAAGGCCAGATTCTCGCCGCGACCTGCCAGATTTTCATCGCCCATCGTCGGGCGCTTAGACAACTTGTGGACGATCTGCATATCCACTTCGTCACCCTTCTGTTTTTGCAGATCGGTGATACGTACTACTGGCGCGGTGTAGCTGGTTTGCGTGGTGCCTTTTTTATCCGGGCTGACAGCCTTTGGCGCTTCCTGCTGTTCGGTTAAAACGTTAACAAAAGAGCGGTTACGGTTGGCAGCCGTAAACAGCGCGACCTGCATCAGCTTATTCGCCTGGGCAGAGGTGATTGTAGTCATAGGAACTCCATAAACGAGAAAACCCGCCGTAGCGGGTCGAGAATTAAGTGTGTGGGTTTATCAGAGCGCTTGCTCTAACAACGCCTCGATTTGTGCATCGGTCATGCCAGCAAACATGGCTTGTAGCTGATCCGGCGATGCATTAGCGGCTTGTTCTAATGGTGAACCTGTATGAGACGTTGTTACCCCGAGATCTGATGGTGAAGCCGGTACTTGAGTCGCCACAGTTGCAGCCGCCAGTTTCTCGGCAGCAATCCGTTGCACATCCGCGGTGGTCTGCGTGGCCGCAGTGGGAGCAGTAACCTGCTCTTGTTGAACCAACTCGACCGATTCACCGTAGGCGGCCTTGGTGCGTTTCGCCACTTCTGCAAAGCGCTCAGTTAAAGGTTTGTCTTTCCATGCTGGATCATTTTGCAGCGTGCTATCAATGTGTACCGCCAGAGTGAAACGGTCAGGATCTTGATCCTGCCATGACTTCAGATCAGGCACCGCATTCATGGCATCTGCAACCGGATTGGCATCGCGCTCTATTACGGCAGACGCAGGTTCCCCTTGCAGGTAATCAATTTTCTGTGCCACGGTGTCCAGCACTGCCGCTACTTCAGGAAAGTTTTCGCGGATAGAATCAATTTGCTGCGGGGTAATCTGCGCTTTCTCCGGTAATGGCACCGGCTGCATCCCCGCAGAGTTGATCTGCCGAGTCAGTACTTCCAGTCGGCGTTTAGCCTCAACTAACTCAGTTGCCGCCTGCTGATTGGTACCGGCCAAACGCTGTTTTTCTGCCCGCTCTGCCACCAGCACATCGTATGGAATAACGTGCTGACCGTCTTTACTGAGAATACCTTTTGGCTTCTCAGTGCCTTCAGTTGTTGTCGCTTGTGTTGTCGCTATAGCTTCCGTGGCCTGTGCTGCGGCAGTCGCGCCCGGCGTCAGCTCGTCTTTCTTATCGCCCGTATTTACTGCTGTTGCATTGGTATCGTCAGTAACAACAGCGGGAGTAGTAGTCACTGCCGCCGTCTGTGTTACATCAGAAATATCCACATCGCCAAAGCCATCGATCATTGCTTCCAACTGTTCTGGCGTTTCGTTACCTGTTAATTCAATGTCCACGTTATGACTCCTGCATGACTATTTACCGGATAGATCCGAATGAGAAAGGCGTATCGCTGCCCATGCGAATAAGCACTCTTGGGTAAGAGCGCTCAGCAGCATCAACGGCGGGATAGATATAAAAAAGCCCACACAAGGTGGGCAGGTAACTCGGCAGGCCAATACTTGAATGCCAGAAAGCAAAAAGCCCCGCGATTAGGCGAGGCTTAATTTGATGCTAAGTAATGCATCTTTCGGGAATTTAGCGCGTATTAACCGGCCACGCAATAGCTATAGTGGTAATTGGTCTATTTGACCTTGAATAGTTTGCATCATCTCATGGTGCAATGCGCCTATTTCTTGAGTGACATTCTCCATCTCCTGCAATACCTGCCCGGTTTTCGCCTGGGTAAAAGCATCATTGAAGCGCTGGCCATTTGCCAATGTGGATTCCCTCTCAGCTTGAGCGTTAATACGTTTGGCTTCAGCTTCCAATCGGTCTACCTTGGCCACCAGCTCACGCATTGCCAGTTCTTGCTGTTGCTGCTGTAACTGTTGCTCTTGCTGCGCGACCTGCTGTTCTTCTGGTGTCATATCTTCCGGGGCTTTCGGCGTACCCAGCGCACCACGAATACGTTCGATAAACTGCTGCTTATTTGGCAGATCTAATAATTCCACCCACATATCCAGCACGCTGACCTGAATCTGCGGCGGCAGGCCCACTATTACCTCAGACAATCGCTGTGCCAGTTGGGATTTATACGCTGGCGTCTGCTGAATTGGAGCCAAAGCTATATGAGCGCGCAATCGCGACACGTCGTTATTCATCCCACCCGATTCACCTGTCACATTCAGCTCGACCTGTTTGCGCCGCTGCGGATCTTCCCGGTTAATCACTACCGGATAATTACGGCGCTGGCTCAAATCTTCTAATAAGTAACTCAGTAATAATTGTCCGACCTGCTGGCAAGCAAACTGATAGTTATCGTTAATCTCTGCCAACGTGGTCGCGCCCTGCTCTACCAAGTTGCTGATTGCCACCCCACTGGATGCATTCGAGTCTTGTCCAAGGAACGCAGAGTAAACACCCAGACCATCTTGAATCAACTTCATGGATTCTTGCATCACCTGAAACTGCTGCTGTGCAACTTGGAAGTCTTGCTGGATATTTAACGCATCGGCGGCTGTGGTTTTATTGGCGCGATTAGGGTTGAGATTAATCACCCCATCCGGGCGTTCAATTTCTTCCGCCAACTGTTTATCTGTCATATTGGTGGCGTCAGCATCTTTGATAACTCGCTTGGCTTGCAATAGCCAGGTTAGTTTGATGCGGCGGAAATTCACTTCATCTTGTGCTGGAATAGCACGACAGGCCAATCCATAAGGTGCGCCGGTCTTATCCTTGCGATATCCCCAAAACGGGATCAGCGGAAACATGCCTTGCGGTGCGGTACAGGGGCGATCGGTAATAAAATGCGGCCCGACAAACCAGGCTTCCCGAATACGGTTTACCCTTGCCATGGTGATTTGTACCCGACCGCTAGCGATGGCGACCGCGTGCATGACGTTATTCTTATCAAACAGCACCACCCTCCCGTTACTAAGCTGCATTACCGCCAAGCGCTGATAAGTGCGGTAGTAGATCACCTGCAACATCACCCGTTTGCGGTTACTGCTGATCCATTCGGTACTTTCCCGGCTCCATGATTGATATTCGTCATAAGCGCCGATCAGTTCAGATTCCTGACCGGCTGCCAGATCCGTATCGACAAAGCCTTTCCAATCATTGAGAGAATGGTCTATCACCTCTGCTTTGCCCGGAAAATTACTTTTGACTTCATCCACATCCAACCAACGCTTGCGCATCAACCAACGACAATCACTGAGATCCGCCTCGCGGCTGAACCAGTCAAAGAACACTTCGTTGCGGTGAACGGTCGAGACTTTGAATTTATTGCCAAAGGGATCGCTATTGCGGCGCACTTCCACCCATGACAAACCCGCTTTGATTTGTTCGGCATAGGCATCGCTACGGGCTTTGTTCAGACCGCTTAACCGACAAGCATCGGAAAACTCGGCGTTAACCGCTTCGGCCAACTGTTCCATTTCTTCGTTGGGATCGTCAGCTATCACCATTAAATCGGTGCGCGTCTTGGCTTCCATGCCCAACACGCCATCAATGGTTGGCGCTATCAGATTGTGCATAGTCAGCGGCTGCCCGCGCTCCCGCAGCTTGGCTACCACCTCCGGCGCTAACTGATCACCATCGTAATAGGCGCAAGCAGTATTGGCATTAGTGCGCCAGTCCGGTTGGTGATCGATATCTGACGAGATTTCTAATAGACGTTGCAGAGTAAAACGGTCATGGTTTTCTGGCTGAGAGCCTGTGGCTTCAGCGCTTTGGGTGGAAATAGTCATCAGATAGCCATCCAGTGTTTAGGTTTAGAGCGGTCAATAAGGGTAACTTTCGGGCGGGCTGGCATACGGGCACGCATTTCCTGAGCAATGGCATAGCTCATTACCTGGTCATCGAAGCAACCGGTTTGCGCATTCATACGGCCCCGCGTGTCATAAACGTAGGTGTTCAATTCGTTGATAGTGCCGATCCAGCGAATACCCGAGGCTTTTTCACGTAGCAGTGTTTTAAAGCCCTCGACGATCACCGGTTTGCTTTGTGCTGTCGTTAGCCAGCCAAGCTTTGGTGTTTCATCATCATGATCACGGTCGAGGTATTGCTCTGAGTAGATAGAACGGTGTGGGTAAACTTCCCGCAGTTTCTGCAATACAGCGTGGCCGTGGTTGTTTCGTTCTGGACCGATAAATGCCGTGTTGTACCATTTGCCAACATGGGCTAGAAGTTGAGCGAACAATTCAGCATCCAGATAGCCGAACCAGTGGGCGACCTGTTCCCCGGTAGACTTTTTCACCACATCAAATGATGATCGGTCGCCATTTTCCAAACCCTCAGCCACATCACCACCGATAGCATAATCCTCATCCGGATCCGGCAGTTCCCATACCAACAAGTGATTAAGTAACGTGCGTTGAAGTTCCTCTGCATTACCAGCACGCAACGCCTGAACTTTGGTTCGTTTGCCGGTTACTGGCTCCATGTCGTACACCAGTAATGGTGGCTTACACTTACTCTCAGCCTTCATCACGCTAATGGCAGGGAATACACGGCGGCCAGAGGTCAGGAATGCTTCGCTCGGCGTGCTGGGAAACTCCTGCTTCATTTCGTCCTGCTGCTCAATCTCTTTGCGGATGTACCATTGCTTTTGCTCTTCTGAAAGCGTTACATCCATCGACGCTTCTACCGCAGAAAAATATTCCTGATGGTATTTACTGAGACGCAGACCGCCTGTTGGTACCGGTGATTGATATTTAGGATCCTGCCACCAGGCAAAGAAATGAAACTTATAATCTTGGGAAGTCAGCTCAACATCAGATTGCCCTAACTCCATCGCTCGCGTGCTCATACTATGAAAATCGCCGCCAACACCTTCAGCAGTGCTTTCAATAAAGACAATGCAGCCGTCTTTAATGGCGTTTAGCGTACCGGTTCGGACCTCTTTAGCTTTGGCCGGATACTTGGCGCAAATCTTTCCATGCTCTGAAATATGTAGCCTTTGAACCGTCCCTGAACGAAATGATGTTGATACGCGGATCTTGGAACCATGAGCAAATTCTATATGCCCACCATTGGCACCTTCACGTCGAGTATTGATTTGAAACGTTGCACGTAACCAAACAGGCAAGTTATCGAATGGAATTGATATTTTCGTGCTGAATATCTCCCCTGCTGCTGGTAAATCTTGAGCGATAATCCCGCATGACAGATTGGCATTAAACAACGCCTGATCCAGAAGGTAGATATCTATACCCGTTGAAAAACCCAGTTGGCGGGCTTTTAGGATGATGTTTCGATAGTGCATATTCTTGAACAACTCCCGCTGTGCTGGGCGCATTCGGAAGGTCACTAGCTCGCCATCTTCATTGACTATCTTGTACAGGTTATTCAACCGCCACCAAACATCAGATAAGTGTGCTTTGATATAGGCGATCTGTTCTGCTTCACTCATTGCGGCAATACCTGCATCGCCAATCCTATTGTCTTGTTTCACAGCAAACCATCCTGTCCTGAGTCCCTAACTTCCTTCACGGCTTCGCTGAGCGGGGTTGTCACGCCCTTGCCTTCTGAGGTTAATTTTTGGGTTTCTGCCTTCAGCTTAGAAGTGGCCGCTTTGATACGATACATATCAGCCGTTAAACGAGGTCCGTTGATGGCATCCAGCCTTAATTTGCTCAAACTGTTCTCAATGGATTCAATGCGACCAATGTTTCTATCCAGAGCCGATTCAGCTTTTAGCAACTTGTCATACAGTTCTATTCGCGCTTCAACGGATTCTGCTGCCGCTAAATCCTCATGGATTTTCCGCATGGTTTTTGTCACCGATAATGCCCGCGCTCGGGTAAATATCAGTTCGTCATGAAGATCTGAATCTGCCGCCGCCTCAAACAAATCATCTGCATTCAGATATCGCGCATAAGCACCATGCTTTCTCGCAACCTGGTTGCCGGGAGCAAAAGCACCAACCGGATTGGGATTACCTGCATTGCCTTCTGAATGACGATTACCTTTGGTGAATTGCCCGTTGCCAGATCTGCCGGAGTTCGGTTTCTCGCTTGGCTCTGACTCGGGAACGCGGTCATCATCTACGCCCGATGATAATTTCTGTTCTTCCTCTTCTGCGTCATCACTGTTTGCGCACTGTTGCGCAGTAGTATCAAATTGCGCATTGTGCGCAGTTGTGCGGGGGATCTTTTGCGCAGATTTCGCAGCGCGAGGTTTGATGTAGCGGCGTGCAGATTGGTAATTAAGTCCATGCTGTTCACACCATTGCTGAGCAGTAATCCCTGTTTCTGCGTTGTCTGCCAGAAAGGCCGTTTGCAACGTTTTCCAATCATGCTTTGCCATAGTGTTCTATTGGTCTGTTGTGGGCCATTATCGAGCCACCTATTGCAAAGTGACTCTGTAATGACTTAAACAGCCTTACCCGATGTTTGCCCACGGGATAAAGCCCTCGGTGACTGCTCATGCAATTTCTGGCGCAGTAAATATCCTTCCAGCCCCCATATTTTATGTACCGCGTTATCCATAGCGATTCTACGACCTATCTCTTCATCAAAGTTCTCGGGACTTGCATAGGCACTCTCACCGGTAACGGTGTAACCATTCTCTAATGTGATACAGCAAATGATTACAGTGGTGCCTGGAAAACGATGATATTGGCCCGCAACCTGAACGCGCTCGATATGCTCCGGGGTAATCCGTGGTGCAGTTAAGCCTTTACGCTGAATTTCTTTCTCAATATCTTTATCGCTCATGGTAATTCCTGTTTGGATGGTTGCTGTGACGGCAGGCTGCGAATTGACGCACGGTCATTGTTGGCCCTGTCTAACAGAGTCAGCAACGGGTCAATCCACAGCACTGCTTGGCGGTAAGTCATTCTGCGGGGGGAAGTGGTACCAGTAAGGGTTCCGTCAGGTTGGTCGGGATCGCGCATTGCCCTGGTACGTAAACCGTCCGTATAGTCGTACATCCGCTGAGCAGTAGAATTAGGGATGTACTGATTAGCGCATTCCTCAGTCTTGAGGTCTTTGCGTGTTTCACTTTGGCGCTCCTCGCTTTTAGCTGTAATGCCAACGTTATAGCTACCGGCAGCCGCAGCTATCTCATTGGAACGCTGGAACTGAAAAGCCTGTAATGCCTGGGTGGCTTTTGATTCATCCAGATCACTTTGCAGTTGTGATAATTGCCCGGCCTTCTCAACAGCAGATTTGTGGAAATAGAAAGCGGTACCGCCAAGGCACAGGATCACCACCAGCAGAACGCTGGCAATCGCGATAAGTAGTTTTGTGGACATATCAGGATCCGGGCTTAATGCCGTTTACTATGAAAAAAGCAGGGGTAATGGCATACACCCGTGATTCAGATTTCACGTAGCGCTACCAAAACAGCATGTAAATGGGTGTTATTAGCTAATTTATAAGGGATTTATGGAGTTAGGCATAATTCGCGCTCGACTTCACGGCGATTAACTAACCCCTTCCAAACCTTGCCACCGGCCTTAACCCATCGGCGTAATTCTTCGCACGCCCCGGAGGTATCTCCACGATTGAGTTTCTTCACCATAGTTGAATTCGACATTGCAGTAATACCGACGTTATAACCGAATGATGCCAGGGCGGCTTTGCGGAAATCAGTTAGTGGTACTTTGACGCTGCGATCGATAGCGGCAAATACGGGTATCAGGTCTTGTCGCAGCAAAGTGTCGCATTCTGTATCGCTGTAGCGTTTGCCGGGGATAATATCTTTGCCAGTGTGACCATCGCAGACCGTCAGCACGCCAACTACATCACGGTAAGGCATATACTCACGCCCTTCCAGTCCATCATGACCACCGAGCAGAGCCAGAGTGATAGCCATAGCACCGCCCGCAGCTACGCCCAATAGTTTATTGCGTAACACGGGGGATATCGCCATTACTCCCCCTTTTCCGCTTTGCGTTTATCTTCTCGGACTTTGAAATACAAATTGGTTAGGAATGTCAGGAAGGCAAACATCAGGCTACCCAGCACGCCAATTGCCGCCCATTGTTCCGGGGCAAATCCATTCAATAATTGTTTAAACCAAAATAAAGCGCCGCCACCGGACGCGGTATAAGAGATACCGGTTGTGAGCCTCTCCATTTTCATGCTCCACCTCCCCGGATTTGGGGAATAAAAAAAGCCCGCAAGGCGAACCATGCAGGCTTTGGGATAATCAGGACTGACCGGAACTGACCAATAAAAAACCGGAGCAGCTTTTAAGCATACTCCGGCATCTTTCGGAAATTTATCGCATATATGATTCAGGGTCAATCATTGGTCAAAAGTCTTTTTCTAACTGAATTCTCTCAATTAAAACATCACCGGCATTCGACTCTTCTACATATAGCCAGCGCATGCATTCCTTCACCAGCGGTGCATATTGCGCAGCCCACTCTCCGGCCGGTATCTCAGCCCCTATGATGCCCATGGATTTGCGCAGATGTTCCATTGTTGGCGGTATACGGCCACCACCACCGCATTCGTTGCATGTTTCTGGATGAGGTCGCAGAGTTTTACCGGCACCATGGCAACGTGGACAGATCTGCGTTGTGGTTGCCTGTTGATTCGCCCACGCCCGCAATGCACCACGTTCTGTTTTGATTTTAGACTGAAGGGTTTTTATTTCGTCTGCCAGTAATGCGATAGTGCCATCATCAAGTGCCTGGGCTTTATCTCTTTCCAGTAATTTGATTTGCTGCTGTATCCCATCAACGACCTTTCTGGTCATCCCTGTACGGGAGCCGTAACGTCGTAATAAAGTTGCAATTTGCTCTACCTGCGCGGGGAGATTTCTATCCAATACCATATTAAGCGCTAGCTGACAGGCAGCAATGGCACGCGCGGGATGCGGTCGCTTATGCAGCCACACACTAATTGCGGCCCGTAAGCGTTGCTCCGCTTGGCAGTCATTGCGATATTTGGTCATCAAGATATCGAATCCAACAGGATGTTGGTGCTGGCAGGTAGCGAAAGTCCCTAATATCTGGTCTTTGGTCAGAACAGCACGACCTCGGCCAATGTTCAGCGACTCTATGCTGACGCAGCGCGGATCGTGCATTTTGATAAGTTGTTCAATTGCAGTGGTCATTGGTCAGTCCTGTGCTTTAAGCTCACGAGACTGATTTTATAGTTCATTTTATAAATCGCAACAATAATAAAACCATTGCATAAAATGAAATAAAAATAACTCCTTACCCTCTAGATTGTTCAACCAACTTCTTAGCTTCTTCAATGATTTCTGTATAAAACTTAGCTCGTAATCTTTCGCCAGAAGGGCAGTTTTCAATTGGTTTAGCACGATTAAGGCTTAAATTCTCGCACCAGGTAACTATTTCAAACTCTTTTTCTGCCGTTAACACTAACCCTGCATTTTCAAACCACCGTCTTACCGTCAGTATGTAATCACTAGTTAATGTATCTTGTTCTAATTTCGATAAACGGCTTGAGACACTTTTCACTTCCCCTTTAACCATGCTTACTTCTTTTTCTAGCATATCTTGTCGAATGATCGAATCAGCTAAAGCGCGAGAGTTCTGAGCAATAATTTCCGCCATCTGGGATAATGCCGAACCTTGGGGGGTTGCTGGTGGCGGATATTTTCCATGTTTTGTAAGAGAAGGGACTACATCATGATACAACCAGCGCTGAAATTTACGCCCAGCTTTTGATTTGTCATTACCCATAACCCGATTTAAACCAGGCTGTGTTATATAAACTTCTTTTTGACCAGCAAAAAACTCATCAGGATTTAACAGCATAGTATATTCATCTTGATCTAATTCGTTAATCTGGTTTTTAATTAAATTAGGAATATACCTTGGATTTTCCTCTCCCATTGCTCTATTTTCTTTATTTAAAATAATAAAAATATCTTTTAATGAGAAATGCAGAATACCTTCAATATAATAAGTCCTGATATCAGTTGATCCAGAACTGCCCTCATAGCAGACGTTTATTAAATTATTATTGTCATCCATTTTTTAAACCTTCTATCATTCCTAACCACCTTTACTCAGAATTACAGAGAAAGATAATTTATTGTTTAAGATAAGTAGTTATCACACCCTTTGCGCTATCATAACAAAAACACATTTCAACTCGATAGCCTACATCACACAATTTTGTAATCCACTGATTTTGTTCTGTTGAGGTTCTACCTTTCTCTGATTTCATCTCGATCCACAACCCTGCATAGCCACCACGCGGCAGCGCCAGAAACAAATCCGGCACGCCTTTTCGCAATCCTAGTCGCTTAGCATCCCTCGCTGCCTTTGGCCCGCGCTTCCCCTCATTAGGAATATGGATCAGATAATCGCCAACACAGATACCATCGATAACAGTTTTATCCGCCCATTGAATAAGGGCGGCCTGTTCCTCCGTTTCTGCCTGGTGATTAACTTTGCGTATCTTGCCGTTGCGTACCTCCAGCTTGGCTTTTGTACTAATAAGATCGATGGCCTCAATTTGATTTATCAACTTTGTATCTGCTTATCTTCCAATAAATAATTATATTTCTCTGGAAGAAGAGCGAATTCCCCCCACCCCAAATCAGACAAGCATAATCCTATTCCGTTTTTTTCAACTGTACCGTACATGATAATATAGCGTCCTCGACTATCTTCATTTATATGCTTATCTTTGGCGTCTTTGTTTTTTTGTTTGAAATAGAAGTCAGCATAATCACTGTTTCTTTCCCAAACTAACTTAGTCATCCGTATTGATGTATCCTTAGGTTTACTCCAGCTACTTTGAATTTTTGCAAAATATAATCTTGGCGTATCGTTAATATCTTTTATCGTCTTTATATCAATTAATAATCTATCAAGGCGTTCCGCATTTTTTTCACCAGGTAGAACAAAAAATTTATAATAGTTATTGTCAAAATTTCGACAGAGTCCTGCCACTGTGGTTATTACACTTGGTAAAGAGAAAGGCTTGTCAGTATGCCTGCCGATGGCGACTTCAGAGAGTCCGCCATCGATATCCTCTAGATGGTTTTGATCGTAAGTACCCAATTCAGATTTCTTTATTTCAGGGCGCTCTGTTACAAATGCCTTGACGATTGCCAACTGATCATCTGAAATTGCTTTTCTGGCTTCTTCTTCGTTTAAATATTTTTTACCTTCCGCTGGTTTAGAACGCAAAAAACAAGGCACATCACGGAATGAGCTTAAGTGTGCAAAACTGGCGCTTCGCCCATTTGTAGTCATCTCCTTATGTTTTGGCCTTCTGGTAAGCGGCGTAAAACATTCCGGACAAAAAATAGCTTGATCCATCTCTAGTGTAAATTCGCTAGGTAAGACTCTCTTCCCCTGAGATTTTAACGCTGGGATCGAATGTGCATTCCTATCCCACGTTGGATGAAAATAGGCGAATTTTATTCTGAAGGTACTTTGAGCTTCCATGTTCTTTACCAAATGAGTTCTAATGTGAAGTAAGTCTTATCAATTATTTTGAATTCAATCAATGACACACGTCACTTTTCAGTCAGTTGAACCACTACACGATCAAAATAACTTTTAAAAGTTGAATGTAATGCTATCAACACCATCTCCTCCTTCTCCCCCACCAGCCACTCATACGGCACCCGTCCATCTAACACATCATGGCAATCCGAACAGCCAAATACGGCCCAGTAGTCATCTGACTTATACCCCATGCCGTGGGTCGAACTGGGTAAATGGCACAGTACCGTTGTTTCCGGGTTTCCATTACAAATTCCGGGGATCTGGAGCGTGCAGCATTGGCCCCGCGCAGAATCGCGCAGGGCTTTGCTTCTAAATGCCGGGGACTTACTCACTTTTATCCCTTAGATCGCTCTCTGCTTTGCTGATCTGGAGGTTGATATCATTCAACTTGAATGCGGCATTCTTAATCCTTGCCCGGCAATTAACCTCTTCACGTTTCAGCTTTTCTAAACCTTCACGATGTTGCTTAATTTCTCCACGCAGTCCTTTAAGTTCCCAATCGACTTTTGTTTCATTTTTCGTTACTGAGTTAATCCAGTCGAATGCTTCCACTACGGCACCACACAGGCGGCAAGTAAGTTGACGCAGATGATCATCAACTAAAATTTTACTATGAGTACAGCGTCGGCTTTGGCTTGCTGCTGGCTCAGCCTTAACAAAATTCAGCATTTCTTTGATATCAGCGTTCTCATTAAATCGCTTGGTGAATGCCAATACATTGTCACTTTGATCATCATGAATATCGTTATTATCGCTCATTGGTCAGTCCTCAGTATTCCAGCAGCCGGTTAACTGCCTGTTCCATTTCATACTCGTTATCAAAGTGCTGGCCTAATGTCTCATTCCAGATAACACCGGCCACCCCTTTATAAATCCGGTCAAAAGCCCCCTGATCCATATTCACAAACGCAATACTCCAACGCTGTTTCAATGTGCCACCTTCTGGATTTGGCATCAGGTCATAGAATCCGGCTTTGATCATGACGTGGTTAAAATAAGCGGTATCGGTCTTTACCGCCTCCCCATCAAATCTTTTTTGGCGCTGCCTGATGACTCGGTCTAATACCGCTTGAGCAATAGACTTGGTAACCTTTTCATAGAGTTCTGAATCTCCAGCGGCGCTGCCCACTGCTTTCGCTACTTCATGGGCTATCCATTCCTCTGGTGCACTAACAAAGGTCCAATCCGGTACCCAATATGAAAAACCCAGCTCGAGCAATTTCCAGAATTTACGGTGATGCTTCAGGTTACGCCGGTCACCGATAGGGCTCATAGAAATTGGAGTGCCAACAGGCACCCCTTTCATGGTTTCGCGATCGTGATCGGTGGCGTACTTAATTCCACCACCGGGTAACAGCACGCCCATAACCTCAGTCTTTTTCTTTCTCGGGGACTTAGTTCGCTGCGCTGTTGTCATACGGCCCCCATTGAGGACAGCCGCTCGGCCTCTCTGCGGATCTGCGCTAGAAATGCCTCACCAGTGGCAAGTAATTGCTCACGGCTGATGTAGCTAATCGCAGGGCCACGCCATTCCTTATCGAAAATTGCAATAGCCGCACCAAACCCAGCATTACAGGCCACCTGAGTGCTATCTTCTGGACGGAACCATGCAGGTACTTCAAAACCAATTCTGCCGCGAATGAATGCAATATGGTCTGCCTCTTCAGGCCACCACACCTCTGACGTTGCCGCTTTGGTCAAATAGACATATCGACCGCCACGCTGCCGCATTTCAGAGGTATAAGCCATGATGTGCCTCATACCTGTAATATATTGCCCTTCATGCTTTTTCGCCGTGCTGTAGGGCGGATTGGCAAATGCGGCACCATTCAATTCGGTCAGTCTTGCGGCCCAATCTTGAGTGAGCGCGTTATCTTCCGCAGTGTAATAAGCTGGCGTTTTCGCATTCTCACCATCACTGAACAGATCCAGGACTAACGGGCCAAACATTGCATTGATACCCCAGAACAGAGCATCTGGCGTGCGCCACTGATCACCAATCAATTTCAACTTATGCGTTGGGGCGGATTTGAGAGCTGCGAGATCATGAACATATTGGGTATTGGAGAAATCAATCATGCAATGGCTCCCCATGACCAGTATTTGGAATCAGACGATAAAACCAAACCCGCTTACCGCTATCTTCGTTGCGGACAGTTCTAACCTGTTTCACCAGCCCATGACGGACAGGATTGATCTCGCGCAGGCGTGCGCTGATTGCGGCCTGAGTGTCACCTTCGCCGGGGAACATTTGGGACAGTAACTTTTCGAGGTCGCGAAGTGTCAGCCAATCAGCACCACTGGCGGCACTGACCACTCGATTTAACTGGCTGTTGGCATCGTTTACCCGACCAGCCAGGCGCATAGCCCTTATGCCGTTATTAATCCCTACACGTTCGGCATTGGGTACCTCCGGTTTGGTCACCATTACGCGCCCTCCCCGATCAGCACTTGGCGGGTTCCGTCTGGCGTTGGTTGTGACACAATGCCTTCAACCTGCATTCTTTCAAGCAGCCAGGCCGCACGGTTATAACCAATGCGGAATTCACGCTGTAGCCCAGAAATTGAGGCTCTGCCTTTTGCCTCGATGAATTTCACAGCATCAGGGTAACGAGCATCATCGTCCCGCTCTACGCCATCCAGGTCTACCCATGTGCTACTGGCTGCCTCTCCGCCCAATGCGCCGATCAATTGCGCAATTAGCACGGCCATTTCACCGGTCATCAGAATAAAGTCGGCATCAAACCGCTGGGCGTAATCTTCCCGATCGATGTCGTCATTTTGTTCCAGCAACACGGCGCTGAATTTCACTCTCTTCAGGCTGCCATCGTCAGACAACATGAAGCTAATGCGCTCCTGCCATTCCAAAGCCAGCTTGGTGACCAATTTACCGGCGGCGATATGCCCCCGGATCTCGTCACTGACTAAATCCTGATGTTTACTGCGTAGAATCCCGCCTTGCTCCAGCACCGCCTTTAACTCAGCTTCTTCCTGAAACGCAAACCCAGCGGGCGCGGAACCTGATCGCAGCCATTCGGTTAACGTCAGTTCAATTGGGGTATCAAGTGTCAAGGGGACAACAGGCAGAGAACCCATGGTTTTGCGCAGTAATGCCAATGCATTTTCAGCTTTCCGCGCGCTAGCTGCATCGATGATGATTAACCCAGCCCCAGCGTTAATCCAAATGGATGTTGTAGAGTATTTGCTAAAGGCCCGTGGCAGCAGAGTCTGGATAACTTCATCTTTCAGCGAGTCTTTTTCTGTTTTTTTCAGTTTTCTGTGTTGCTCTTGTTCCAAACGCTCGACTTTCCCCGCCAGCTCGCGGGCAATAACTGGCGCTGGCAGATCCTTTTTCTCACACTGCAATGTGAGTAGGATTTGCTTGTTAGCCACATGTGCCAGTACAGTGCAATCAGTTCCCATCGGTGATATCCAACCGGTTTTCGCCATATCCTGGCTACCACAAGGGGTGAATGCGAATTGTGCCATTTGCTCTTCCAGATTGGCGAAAGAGACATCGCGGGATAGTTTGTAAATCAACACGTTCTTGAAATTAATGCTCATTGATCAGTCCTCGGTAATTTTATTATTTTGCAAACCGTGGTCAGCGGCCTGCTGTAATGGCTCTTGGTGTTTACTGCCCAGAGACTCTTGTAACCTGATACTTTCATCTCGCCATCTTCTTGCCATTTCCTCCTGATCCTGTTTAATTTTATCTTTCAGTTCGTCTAAAAAATGACGGATTTTAGTTGGTACCCCATTACCCAACTTGCCCTTGTCTGATAACAACAACTGATATTTTTCAACTTTAGGTTTTGGCAGGAGTCCTGTTGTAACCGCCTGTTCAACGCTGCGTTTTACGGTCTCTTTATCCCATCCCTCAGACACTGACCATTCAGGTGATCGGCCTGTTCCCTGTGCTGCCTTAGTCAATCGCTCATAGGCCGCAATGAAAGCCATACGCGCACCCACCTTGTCGCCTTCCTGCATAATTGGCAGAGCAATATTCCATGCCTGGGCAATTTCATTTGTCCAAACCACAGTGTTAGCCTCATCTTGCGCGGGTAATGCCAATGCCCACGCCTCATTCGCAGAGAGCCAATCAGGCTTACCGGCAATAGTTTGGATATTGCGGATAATATCGGCAGGTTTCGGTGAGAATCTGCCTTGGTCTGGATCAGTCAGCCAGTTGCTAAATGCCTGGCGTACGGTGTCGATATCGTATGGCAGCAACGCATTCCAATAGAGATCAAGCACAGCTTTTGATGCATCTTTTCCGTATATCGCCAGAGTGGCTTTCATGACCTCCGCGAATTCACGTCTATCAGCGATACCCTGCATATTCACCACCCGTCATTGACAAAATCATCCGCAACCCGCGCATTGTGCGCCTCCAGCGCTTCCTGACGACTCATGCTGGTGTTACCAGCGCACTGGTTCTGTGGCCGGCTACGATTCTGTAACCATTCAAATTTCAATCCCTGCCAACCGGCGGCCATGGCTTCAGATAACGCATCATCCACCGACCATCCAGCGGCAGCCGCTTTACTCAATTCCTTACCCAGCATGTTCACCACGGTCTGGGTCATTGGCGCTCGTTTTGCTTTTCGGTGTTTTAGATAGTCATCCCAAATTTCAGAGCTAACAGCCATCGGGAAAGCTGAGAAGTCTATTGCCGAATTTTTAGCCGCCTTACGCTTTCGCTTCTCTGTAGTAGTCTCTGTTGTAGTCTTTGTAATCTCTGTATGAACATCAGGGCAATCTGCCCTCTTCAGATGGGGGCAATCTGCACCATTGGATGGGGGCAAGTTGCTATCTCCATCAGGGCAATTTGCCCCATTGGACTGTGGCAATTTGCTTTCACTATTTAGGGCGTCACACTCATAGTTAATCGTGTAATAATTCGTCATGTCTCGCTGTGCTTTTGCTAACTGCTCCACGCGGACACATCCCAATTTTTCCAATGACAAAAGCGTCCGCTTTACTGTGTCAATGGACCAGAACGGGAACTGCTTTACCCATTCTTTGTGGGTGTTATAAACCCACTGAAATCCATCCTGCTCAATGCCTGAGTTAGTTTCTGTCAGCCAGTAATTAATCTGTTGTAAAACTATGGCTTCATTCAGACCGATACGGGCCGCTAACTCTGGATTTACTACCAGTGGCCGATATTTAAATAACAGACTCATAGATCCCCCTACGGCTGCTTTGCATCAGAGGGACTATGTTGACGGGAATAGAACGCCTGCGTCACACCGGACAACGTCCCTGTAATAGCCATACGGCGGGCCTCCTGCCCGTCAATAGCCAGTTTTTTACCCACGATATTGGCAATCAGTTCCACTGATGGCGTGGTGTTGGGTGTGATATTGCTCATAGAGGATTCTCCTGTTTTGGTGGAAGCTCAGGCAGCCATTCGGGTACCGGTAGCCCGGCTAATTTTAATTCGGCATGAACGTGAACCAGCATTTCAGGCGCTTCGGCGAACATTGCCAAAAAACCACGAATCGCCGCCACATTGGTTTCTACTGCGGGGTTTGATTCCAGTGCGCTGGCGGTGCTTTTGATGGTCACTGCCTCGCTTTCTGTCCATCGGGTTTTAATCTGATCTTCGCGGACGGTATGGAACGGTAATCCGTTCTTGCCTACTTTTTTGCGGGATAACAACTCCCGCCGAACGTCAGAGGCTATCGCAGCCCCTGCCGTTATACCGGCAGGTTGGTAAATTGTGGTCATTGGTCAGTCCTTAAATATCTTTGGTGATTACACACATGGACATAAACTGTGAATAGTTTCTTTTTTAGTCCGCCACGGAGGCGCAATGTCCAGTGATAATTCCCTTAGTTACATTAGAGCCTTGGTCGATGTTGTCGCCATTACCGTGCTATCCGGTAGTGATGAACAACATAAGCTCCGTATCAAGCAAAGTCTGGATGCAATCATGAATCATCCGACACTGGAGATGTCACATGAAGGCCAGGAACTGTTCGCTCACTTTGCTGCCCTTCTGGATGGCTCAAGCACTGAGGTTTTCCTTTCAGCACGGATACGCCAAGAAGATCCAGATCCTGAAAAGTCACACTCCTCCCCACATTTGCGTTTATTGAGAGGGGGCAAAGAGGAGTAGCAGTTTTTTGTTTCTTACGTTTGGCTCTCCAGTTAGCAAGCCAACGCTTTGGGCTAATAGTCATTGGTCAGTCCTCTATCTTTACTGATGAGCTGGTTTGGTCAGAACCAGACTGAGATTTTCCGGGTTGCGGCCATAATCTGCCGGGTTATAGGTGTATGGGATATCCGTAGACATATGGCAAAGCAGAGCTACCTTTTCTGGTAGTCCTCGTTTTCGATAGGTTTTGATCGCTTCGTATGAGCATTCAAGCGCTTCGGCAGCCTGATAGGGACTGGAAAAGTGTCTGATCACTTTCTCTGCAGCTTTGATACGCGCATTGAGCGAGGTTGCTTTAGTACAGTGCATTTTAGATTGTCACTCGCAGCTTAGAGGTAGAATTATACCCATGAGATGCAATATATACCGAAACTATACCGAGCGCAAAGTTTACTAAAGTTGAGTTACTTTTATACCTATGAATACCTATAAAACTTTCGGTGAGCGCCTTCTGGCGCGACGTGAGGAGCTCGGACTAACGCAAGAAGACCTTGCGGCCAAGGCTGGGATTACTCGGATGGCAATAAGTAAGATCGAGCTTGGGATGACACAAAAGCCCCGAGCCGATAATCTTTTTTCGTTAGCTAAAGCACTGCATGTAAACCCTAACTGGTTGGTATCAGGAAAAGGTGACAAGGAAGCCACGCAGCAGGCACCTGTAAGAATCAATAATGCCTCGCCGATTGATGTCATTACCAGAGAGGTTCCATTGATCAGTTGGGTACAAGCAGGCGCATTCACAGAAATTACCCTGCTACCGCGTGAAGATTATGTTTATTACCCTTGTCCGGTAGTATGCAGTGCCGAAAGTTTCGCTTTGCGCATTGAGGGTGAGTCAATGACACCTCGTTTTGAGCCAGACGATATTATCTATGTCGATCCTGAGTTGGTCGATCCTCCAAGTGGCAAATTTGTTATTGCCCGCCTAGAAGGCAGCGCGGAAGCCACCTTTAAACAGCTGCAGATACTTGATAATCAACGTTATCTAAAAGCGCTGAACCCCGATTACCCACCAGAAGCCCGCTTCATTAAGATCAATGGCAATTGTGAGGTTATTGGTACCGTGGTGTGTCACGTTAAGCCCGTATAAGGAAATCAAATTATTGTGAATAATCCGGTAACAGAAAATGCTGAGCCTAACTGGTTAGTGAAGTTGGCTAACGGACAACTGAGCATTGGCAGAACTTACCTTCATCTTATTTTGGCACTTGCCTTTATTGCTGTAATTACTATCTCCGCTGGATATGCGAATTGGGATCTTTGGGCAATCCTCATCGGTATGGCGCTATATGCAATTTATATCTTTAACGTTGGCCTTGGTTTATGGCGAGTGTCTAAAAAAATTAACAATGCGATTGCTATTACGCTAACTAAACTAGTCTCTGTCATTGCCTTCTTCTGCGGAATATCCTCAATTATCAATAGCATAAAGCTAGCGACACTTTACTTGAAATAGTTTCATTACTTATCCAACTAACCGGCTATGGCCGGTTTTTTTACATCTTATTTCCGCAAAAAACATAAAGTATCGAAACTTAACGATCTTTTGGTTGCAAAAGTACCGGTATAGTTATACCTTTTATGCATTCCGCAAGGATATGCTCTTTAACAAACAGGTTAAGTGACACACAACGGTCCGCGTGTACCGGTCACGGCTAAGCTAAACCACGGAGCGCCTATTAATGGAGGAAAAACCATGAGTTAAAAATGCGGATAGACCACCCCCCACTGCCTGATTGAATTCAGGCACGCGACGACGGTGTTACAGGTCGGGTTCCCACAGCGACGTAGTGAGGGAAAGGAGGCGTAAAGCATCACTGAGTAACCGGTTAGCGCCCAGTTAACGCATAAGCAGCTTAAAAAATGACGAGTGGATTTACCCTGCTGCTGTCAGTTAGAGGCCGCAGGCATAAAACCACTAATTACCCATGTGCCTTTTTAAAAGGTACTGCGGTGATAGAAGCAACTGAGGACTGACCAATGGCCACAACATCTCGTCAAAAGCGTATGGCAAAAAAACGCAACGCCTATATCCAGGCACTGGCAAAGCGTGAAAGTAACCGAGTTGAAAAAGCAGTATTAGTTTTGGTGCGGTGCAAGCCGATGCCAGATATGCCCGCAATACCAAGCAAGCACCGAACTTCAGCCGATCCAGAGAAACGGATTGCAGCAGTTGCCCGCCAGAAGATGCGAGGTTGTAGCAAGTTGCCGCGTGGCGTGCGTTAAACATTAATTAGCAGGAAATCAAAATAACCCATCGGAGCTACAGCTTAGGCTGTGGCTCTTTTTTTTACCTAAAAGGAACCCAAATGAGCAAATTATCAGCAATTAATATGCAGCAGATTGAATCATCCCAGATCCACAGCATCGGCCATGACCCAATTAGCAACACTCTAGCGATTCGCTTTAAGTCAAAAGGTGAACCGGCAGCGCTGTATCACTACCAGAATGTATCCGCTGATGATTACGCGGCATTCTCCGGCGCTGAATCAATTGGCACCCACTTCTATCGCAATATTAAAACGGATACCGACCGCTACCCATTCCAACGCATTAACGAAAAGAAAGACGGCGAATAATCAACGCTCTTTCACCATGCGCCTAATCAGTATGGGCGCATGAGTAAGACCATTGAGGAAAACATATTGGACACTTCTAAAATTAAGACCCCGACCAATCCAAGTCGAACAGCTACTGCCCGAGTAAAAAATCCTCTTCCGGCACCTACTGAGTGTCATTTTTGCTCCGATAGCGTTCAAATCGCCACACATCAAGAAGTTTATGGCCGTGACTACAGCGACTGGCCCTATATCTATTTATGCCAAGGCTGTGGCGCATATGTTGGATTGCATCCATTCACGGCAATTCCTTTAGGAACATTGGCTGACAAAGCCACCCGGCAAGCGAGGAAGCAGTGCAAAACTCCATTTGAGTGCATTTGGCAATCAAGGCTTATGTCTCGCTCTCAGGCGTATGGATGGCTAGCTGAAAAAATGGGGATCCCTGCTGAGAAATGCCACTTTGGCTGGTTTGACATTAAGCAGTGCCAGCAAGCGAAACAGATATGTGAAGACTATCTCTCAACCTGATAAGCGAGGTGCATCGTGAATGAGTACAACTATCAGCGAATGGTTGAGCAATCGCTGGAGCAATATGACCGCCTGTTGATATCGGATCCCGGTGAGCAAAAGGAATTGGGCAAGCGGATTGAGTTCCTACGTCAGCACTCGAAAATGCTCAGTGCTTTTAAATCCGCAATTAAAAATAGTTGCCATGTTGCAGGTTCAAGCGGTGAACATCTTCCGGCATTTACCGAAACCGCCGATATGGAACTCTATCTGGATGAGGTACAGGAGGAAATATTTCTCCGGGTTGCCAAGGCAGAACGAGCAATGGAATTAGACGCTGAGAAAAACCACCAACTCCAATAAAGAGAAAAGCCCCAGCGATTAAGCCGGGGCTATCCCAGGAGTGCGGGACCAACCGCAAACCTACTGAGGACTGAACAATAACCACGAGGATTATTATCAGCGTGGTTGAGTGACCAAACCCAACCATGGGAAAGCATACCATGCCTATTGAATTCATCAAGAGACTCCAATACCGCCACAGAGTTACTGGCGACGATTTTAACCTTTATCCCCGCCAATCTGGCCTGAAATTCTTCTTCGCCTGTGTTTTAGGCGCTTTCATGTTTCTGGCTATCGCTATCAAAATCTGAGGGCTGACCAATGACCACCCAAGCAGTAACAACCCGTAATCTCCCGCCCGCCGTGGTTGGGTTGAATATTGACGAACCAACGTGGAACGCGCTGAAAAATAGCATTTACCCTGGTGCTAAAGATGATTCAGTCATTATGGCGGTGAGCTATTGCCGCGCCCGCCAGTTAGATCCGTTGATGAAACCCGTTCATTTAGTTCCCATGAGCGTGAAAGATGCACTAACCGGTAAAAACGAATGGCGCGATGTAGTGATGCCCGGTGTTGGGCTTTATCGCATACAAGCAGACCGCTCCGGTAATTATGCTGGCGCACAAGAACCTGAGTTTGGCCCAGATATCACACAAACACTTAACGGTGTAGAAATTACCTTTCCTCAGTGGTGCAAATACACCCTGAGCAAACTCATGCCTAACGGCACTATCGTAGAGTTCAGCGCAAAAGAGTATTGGCTGGAAAACTATGCCACCGCTGGCCGCGATACCCAGGCACCCAATGCCATGTGGAAAAAGCGCCCTTATGGGCAACTAGCCAAATGTGCTGAAGCGCAGGCATTGCGTAAAGGCTGGCCTGAAATTGGTCAACAACCAACAGCAGAAGAAATGGAAGGCAAAAGTCTTGATGTGAATGAAGGTAAAGAACACAGCCAAGGCAGCCAGCAACCAAGCCAACCGCAGGCACTACCGGAATACAGCGCGGAACAATTTCAACGCGCCCTTGCTGACTGGACAACGCTGATCAACAAGGGCAAGAAAACCGCCGCGCAAATCATCAACACCATCGAAAGCAAATACACCCTGACCTCAGCACAAATCAAAACTATCGAATATCTGGAGGCAGAAGATGCAAATCATTAATGTCCAGCAAGGCACGCCGGAATGGCACGCCTTGCGCAGTCGCCATTTCACCGCCAGCGAAGCCCCGGTAATGATGGCAGCCTCCAGTAAAATGCGCCGCGATGAATTACTGAACATGAAGGCTACCGGCTCAGAACGGGAAATCAGCGATTGGGTACAAACCAACTTGTTTGATAAAGGTCACGCGCAGGAGGCCGCAGCACGGGTAATCGTAGAATCCATGATCGGTACCGAATTATTCCCAGCAACCGCCATCGATGATGATGGCTATTTGTTGGCTTCCTTTGATGGCATGACCATGATGGAAGATGTGTTGTTTGAGCACAAAATGTGGAATGCCACACTGGCACTGGCAGTGAAAAATAAAGACTTGCCGCCAGAGTATTACTGGCAGTTAGAACAGCAGCTTTTAGTGAGTGGGTCCGAAAAGGTCATTTTTGTGGTATCAGATGGCACTGAAGATAACTTTGTGTGGATGGAGTATTTACCGGTACCTGGTCGCCGTGAAGCTTTGATGGCAGGCTGGCAGCAATTTGAGCAGGATTTGAACGGTTACACAGCCCCTGAGATAAAAGACATCCCGCAGGGTAAAGCCTTAATGCGCCTCCCGGCTCTGCTGGTAGAAATCGAAGGAGCAGTAAAAGAATCAAACCTGACTGTTTACCAGAATCAGGCGCTGGCCTTTATTCAATCCATCAACACCAATCTGGTGACCGATCAGGACTTCGCTGACGCAGAAGAAACCGTTAAGTTCTGCGAAAAGGCGGAGAAAGAGCTGGATCTGATTAAACAACAGGCACTGTCTAAAACTGAACAGATTGATCTCCTTTTCCGCACCATTGATACCTTGCGCGATGAAATGCGAAACAAACGGCTAGACCTGTCAAAACTCGTTAAGTTGCGCAAAGAAGCTATTCGCCTTGAAATACTGAATAAGGCCAAAGCCGCGCTTGCCGAGCACATTGCTGTTATCAATAAACAGTTGGCTATTGTCACCCTACCCGCGATTCCGGCTGACTTTGCCACTGCCATCAAAGGAAAGAAAACCCTCACCTCGTTGCAAAGTGCCGCCAACGATGAGCTAGCCCGCGCCAAGATTGTCGCTAATCAATTAGGTGAAAAATATCAGGCTAATTTAGCGCTATTTGCTGATATTGAACCGGCTTATAAAAATCTGTTCGCTGACATCAACCAGATAATTGCCCTTGAGCACGAACATTTGGCGCTGATGATTGATCAACGCATTACCAGGCAAAAACAGATTGAGGAACAGCACAGACAGCAGGAAGCATTGCGGCTTGATGAATTGAAAAAACAGCAACAGGCTGCATCAGTGATCACCACAGAGACTGTTGCCGCTAGCACTGATACAACTGCCCATCAGCCGTTGCACCCTGCGGGATCGGTTAACTTTCCTAAGCAACTGGGCAAATCTGTAAATTCGGCAACTATAGACAAGCCAGTTGATTGGATTGCACAAATTAATGCTGATTTAGTGGCGGCAGGAATTGAGCTTACTACTGAAACAGTTAACCGTCTGTACAACGCGGTGAAAGCTGGCCGGATCCGCTATTTCTCTATCACGCAATAACTTTTCATAACCTGCCACGGCAGGCATTCCACAGGTAACCCATCATGACCACACAGGCCACAACTGCCAGTGTGCTGGAGTCATCCCTGCGCCCAGTTCGGGCGCAGCTAGACCTTGCCATTGAGCAGACTACCGGCACCGCACAGCGTTCTGTAGAGAGCGCGACTGTTTTACTCAACCAAGCACAGTCCCTATGTATTGAACAACTCAACATCGAGACTGACGAGTACAACCTATTATTCGACCGTTTAGAAAAAACTGAAAACGACCTAATTACGAAATCCTTGGCGCTAACACAAGTGCAGGAACGCATAGAAAATGCCGATCTAGCAGTGGCTGAAGCCAATGCACAGCGAGACAGTATTTCAGCCAAATACAACCTTTCACTTTCAGACCAACGAGTATTGGCTACTGAGGTGAATCGGCTAAAGTCACTGAATCCTGAAAAAATGAAAATCCAGCTCATTCGACTGAAAGATGATCTGGAGAATAAGCGCACACTGTTAAATCAGCAATTGACGGAGATCCGGCGATACAAAAAAGAGGTAGCAGAAAAAACCAGCAAACTGGCTGTCATGGTTAATGTTAATGAGCAATTGAATAATGTTGTTTCTGACCTCACCAACCGGATCCAGCGTATGGATGGTGACGTCGAGCCAACCTACTATCGTGGCAATGATGACATTGAGTTTTACTTTTATACCTTCCAGTGGGGGCTGAAACTGCGCTCAGGCGATTACGATATGCAACTAATTAACGATATTGACTGGCATATTGAAATTCGTTCCACCAACGGCATTGGCCTGATTGTCTCTGTTAATGAATGGACTGCGCCCTCTTACCCCATGGTCGATGACTTCGAACAGAACTGGCCGGATGGCCTAACCCCGGCTATTACCCAACGCATTCGTGATCTGCTTGAGCCTACTCATCCGCATCTGGTTAAACGGGCTGAGTGGGCAGAGTCAGTGCTTACCGAAACCCTCCCTTTGAAAGAGCAACATTTAGAACTGCTGGCCCTCTCCAGGATCCATTCTTTGTTTGATGTTGTCCGCCGAACGCCCGATATGCTAGCAAATGCAGTTAAAGGCTTTGGGATAGCAACTGCCCGCCAGGTACACGCTCAATGTTCCAGGATCGTGAAAGACTGGGAATTAGAGCAGAAACAGAAGGAAGCCGCATGATGGATGAGGAACTGAACCAGAGTACCGGCAGCTACTTTAAAGAAGATGACCGGGGAGACTATACCGCTCGTATCATCTGGCTAATGCGCTCCCGCGCAGAGATCCGCAGCGGTAATCCCTATCGACCCATGCCAAAGCCGATTTATCCCGGTGATGACCAATGGGATGCCATTCCTCAGGTGAATACAGTCGATATCGGTATCCGTAAGCGCTACTCACTGGAAGTGTTGTTGGCTATCTATCAGTTTCACCGCGCTGGCCACAATGAAAACTTGATCGCCAGTGATACCGGTATCCCAGCGGCTACTATCCGTAAAATGCTCGAGCATAAAACTCAAACCCAACGCAAAGCCTGGCAACTGGCTCACCAGCTCCGCATTCCCGCTAAGAGAGACATTATCAGCCGATTATTACGGGAGGTTTAGTTGTAGAGGAAAAGCCCATGAGTATGGGTAATCAATTTCGAAAAAATAAACTGAGGACTGACCAATGACCAACGAAAAACTAACCGCTACTACACAACCAAAAACAACAAGCCTGGCTACGGACATTGCAGCTCACTGCTTAGCCTTCGAGCAGTCGCCGGATTATTCAGCGATGTTACAAAAACACGTTGCCAATTTGTACGAAAATACCATCAAAGAAACCCTTGATTGGGGCGACTTCCCTCGAGCAGTCAAGAAAGCGCTGGAATCCGCTTTACCGGCCAATATTTCCGATATGGTCGATCTGCCGCGCTACAACATCCTTATGGCTAAGACGTTGGAAGAAAGTTGGACGCTCAATGCCGTTGGGGAACAATTGACCGCTGGCATGCAAAAGATCGTGCTGGATTTCATTAAGTCTGAACAGACGCCAAAATACATCAAAGCGTCAGACCTGTGGGAAGCTTATGTTGAGCAGCACAAGGAAGAAGCGGCGCAAGAGGGATGGGAACGGCCTGAAGTACTGATGGAAATGAGCGAACATGATGGTTTCCGCATGGGGATCGAAAAAGAGCCGGCAGGAGAAAGTTCATCGTTATTCAGTTCGTCACGAAAGAAAACACACCCATTCCAGTTCACGGACAATCTCTATTTTTCTCGTGAAGGTGAGTACATTGAGATTGAGGGCCAGCGCCGCCAAGAAAAAGTATGGGCAGAAGTTGATGGCCTTCCGGTCTACAGCCTGTACTCCGGTAAGTTGGATGGTGATGTGATCGGTAAAAAAGTCATCACGTTCCGCGGCAAATTTGAAAAGCTAGTGGCAGCATTGTACTACGGCGATAGCCTGCTGCTATTAGACGAATCCGACGCGGATGAAGTTTATTACCCCAACAATTATTAACCTTTAATAACAAATCCGAATTAGCTTCGTTATGCATTGGCTTAATAATTCCAAATAATATCCCCCAATAAATCCCCAGTAATCATTAATTATATTCCTGCCAGCAGGCTGGGGGTTATTTCATTCAATTAAAGAGTCATCCCATGTTTGGATTGTTTCTATACGTCTGCTTTACATTCCAACCCTGCCAGTACGAACCGCAAGGTTATATCTATCCCGATGATAAAAACTGCCTGGCTGACATTCAACAGCAAGGTCTGCCACCTGAATATGAATGCCTGCCAGTCGATGGCGTTCTCTTTGCGAGGAAGCAATGATGGTCAAAACAATTACAGCGGTACGAACAGCCACCAGGCGATGAGGTGGGAGAAATCAAATCAGCAATTCACAAGGCCATACATCAAAAAGCGCCTTTATCTACATGGCTCCTGTTACTGACCGTGATATTCGCAGCGGCAGTGACCGGGATTATTTATCTGACTGTTCTTGTTTATTAAGGTGGGTGATATGGCTAATCAATTAGAGCTTCGCCATCTGGGATTACTGCAACACACTATTGGCGTCTCTGAAAAGAGCCGTGAACCATACCGAAATCACTTTCTTGCCGGTGATGGACACAGTGACAATGCTGACCTTAAACAGTTAGTTGCGGTTGGCTACATGACCGCTCACCCCGCGCCTGCTATGTGGGGTGATGGCACTGTTTATTGCTGTACTCCTGAAGGGAGTGCATTGGCTATATCTAGCCTTCCAAAAACGTAGTCGCTGTAATAGCACTCAATAGCTGTATCACTAAAACACAGCCCCTTACCACCCCAGACAAAACGACCATAATAGGGCGTAGCATCGTTACGCCCTTTCCTACTGAGGAAAGACCAATGACCAAGCTACTGACTTTAGAAGAGTGGGCGGCAGAAACCTACCGCAGCAAGTGCCCAACAACTCAAACCCTGCAACGTTGGGCGAGAGGCGGCAATATTTACCCAGCACCGGAAAAACACGGGCGGGAATATCGGGTGAAGCCCGGCGCTATTTATATTCAGCCTAAAAGCTACCGGCTGGCAAAAGAAATACTTAAAACATCGCCCAGTACAAGTTCATCACTGATAGAGAGAATTATTCATGGCAAAGAGGCCAAAAAAGTATGATGCCAATTTGCCAAGAAATCTGACATATCGGCGTAGAGAGAAATCATTTTGTTGGCGCAACCCAATAACTGGTTCTGAAATATCCTTAGGGCAAATTGCCCGGAGGGATGCCATATCTCAGGCCATCCAGGCTAACAACTATATTGAATCAAACTTTCAACCAGTAGCCCTGCTTGAACGATTGCAAGCCCCCGCCCCCACTCCTGCGGCTAAAGCTGAAGTTAATACCGTAGCGCGTTGGCTAAAGCGCTATTCAGGACTATTAAAGCGTCGCGAACTGGCCGAGAACACCATGAAAATGCGAGTTCTGCAAATCGGATATATTAACCAAGAATTTGGAGATAAGCCGATCGAGGCTATTACCACTAAGCATATTGCTGATTTTATTAATACCTATGTCGATAATGGTAAAAGTTCGATGGCGGTTAATTTACGCTCTGTTTTATCAGACGTTTTCAGAGAGGCCATAGCTGATGGATTAATTAGCCGCAATCCTGTGGAAGCAACCCGTACGCCGTCACCAAAAGTTAAGCGGGAACGGCTAGACTATGCAGCCTTTTGCAAGATTTATGAGGCTGCCGGCCAACAACAGAACTGGGTTCAACTCAGCCTGGCACTGGCGCTGATTACCGGTCAACGCCGTGACGATGTGCGGCAATTAAAAAGAAATGACGTGCATGATGGTAAGCTTTGGATAGTCCAGAGTAAAACCAAGATGCAGATAGCGATATCACTATCACTTCGGTTGGAAATAATGAATACCTCCGTCGGTGAGGTTATAGAACAATGCCTGAATAACAATAAGAGCGAATATCTCATTTGCTCGTCCAGTAGAAAATCAGGCCGAGAGCCCGGTGCATTAAATGCAGACTCGCTCACTAAAGCATTTGTTAAAGCATTGAAGGCGACCGATCTGGTTTACGAAGTCTCCCCGCCCAGTTTTCATGAAATCCGCAGCCTGGCATCGCGGTTGTATGAAGCGGAATACGGTAAGGAATTTGCACAGAAACTGCTCGGTCACAAGTCGATGAAAATGACTAATGTATACCTGGATTCACGTAAAAATGAGTGGGTAGAAATTTAGGCCGAGTATAGGATTTCGGGGAAATTTCGGGGGATTTCGGGATTGGCTGAAAATAACCATATAAAACAACAAGTTAAAAAAAGACCGAATACGATTCCTATATTCGGTCTAGGGAAATGGCTCTTGGGAGAGAGCCGTGCGCTAAAAGTTGGCATTTCATGCAGGCTTATTCAGCCGTACTACTTAAGCGTAGTAGACGACCCACGTTTTACCAACTTTCGACATAATAACTTAATAATCACTCAGGTTAACTAATAGCTTCTTAGTTAGTCCACTGGTAATTATGAGATTATTCAAACGCTATCCCGGCGGGCATATCCGCTTTCGCCCTATTTTTCACACAGAGTTTGAGCTCGTTGCTGGAAAGGTTGCAGGCTCATTTTTTTGCCCGGATTATCTTTGTCTTCCAAAACCAACGGATCTAATGATGAAGCCAATACTTTTCCTGATTTCATCTGCTCAGTTGCTACTTCATTGAGAGGATATTGCGCTAGTGTACTGGGATTAATCACGAACAGCGCATTACCTGAGCGGCACTCCAGCATCACTTCTTCACGCGTGAATGCCCATTGCTTGCCAAATTCAAACTTACTGACCGTGATAATCTTTGATGCTGCCGCAGCATTAGCAGCCAGAAGCAAAAGAGAAAGCGTTAGCGCGAAACCCTTCATGTTAACTATTCCTAAGTTAGCTGATTGACCTGATTTTCCTGCATCTAACCCTAAAGAAGCAAGCCTTGTTCCCTGCTAGTTAGCCCTCTAGCCGCTTATACCGGCTCAAATGTAGCAAAGGTGCTCACCAAAAGTAGAACCGCCGCCCCTAGTACCACCTCAAACCAAGCGTTCATCACCAGCCAATAGTGCGCTTTTTCCGGTAAATGACGAATTGCTGGAACCACGCGATACCTATTGATTACCGCAATGATAATCATCAAAACAACCAAGACAATTTTGCACCAAAGCAATCTCTGATATGTCGAGGTGAAATCCAGGGGCCAACCACGCAGTATAATGAAACTATTAATCATTCCGGTGACAACCACCAGCACGACAGCCAAATGACCCCAACTGGAAAAACGGATTAAAGTATGGATAGCGGCGGGTTTATGCTGACTATTGCGGGTATAGGGCAGGCAAACCAGCAAAGGTAAAAGACTACCGAACCAATAACCGGCGCTGAAAAGATGCAGAATTTGATTCGACTGATGTATCCAGCCAATTATGCCATCATGCATCGCCGCATGACCGATAAAAGCCAAGCTAGCCAGTAACAGCGACGAACAGGCGACCATCAGAGCCGAAAAATATGATTTTCGATTGAAAAACAACAGCAGGATACTGATGAAAGACAGTGCGAGATGCCACTGCCAAACCTGGCCGAAACGCGTGCCCAGCACTAACCCCCACACGGGAAACTGGTAGGTATCTGCCCATCCATCGCCCATAATTCCAGCCTGAATGGACAACAGGCCGACGGCAGAAAATGCCGCGACTAGCGTACTGCTAGCCAGCAAGGGTTGAAGGCGTTGTTGTAATGTTAGAGCGAAACGGTCGGATGACAATATGGCGGTGAATACGCTGACACCAAACATCAGCATCACCGCCATAAAATGCACAAAGCGACACAGGACAAATAAGGCCGCTAAAGACATATTATTTTACAGTGAAGCTGTAATTGCCTTTGGTTTTGTGGCCATCAACGGACACCACATGCCAGGAAACATTATACTTCCCTGCGCTTAGCGCATTATCCAACGGCAAAATCAACTGAGTGTTATTAACCGGGTCAAGTTTTAACGCGCCGGTTTTCACCGCGTTATTATCTGGCCCCGTCACCTTCACACCGCTGAAACCCAACTCGATCCCTTCGGAAAAATTAAGTGTTAACGCTTCTGGAGCGGCACTTACCGTGGTATCGGCGGCAGGGGTTTCCACTTTCAAATGAGCATGAGCTAAAGCCTGCTGGCTGGAAAGGCCAACAAACAAAACAACCAGTGCAGAAAGCATGCGGCAGGATGAACGTACTTTGTTAATTAACATAAAGTCCCTTAAATAAATTGGGGTAAAAAAATCGCTGCTACCAACTTTACCCTATATTGGCGGCGTAAACCCCGATCGCTTCCAGTTGGATGTACTACATGTGAGATACCACACAAAATAAACTGCCGACATCGGATAAGTGGTCGAAAAGCCACCGGATGCTCACTTGAAGTCATCCGTTTCCGTATGTTAGCCATGAATAATAATGAGTTGAGAGTATGAAGTCGAGCTTACAGGCACAGACAAGAAATGGTTTCAGGCAGGGATGACACAAAATAAAAAACCGCAGCCTCTGTCGATAACAGAGAAACTGCGGTTATAGCTCAAAAGATAGAATTAACCTTGAGAATGGATTTGCGCGCTGGTGGCCATGTTCTTCAAATCTTTATCGATAAAGAACAGAGAATTACCGCTGTTACCCACCAGAGCCAATTTATCCAATACGGATTTGAACAGTTTTTCTTCTTCATGCTGTTCAGAAACGTACCACTGTAGGAAGTTGAACGTCGAGTAATCTTGCGTAGTCATGGCAACATGTGCCAGTTCATTGATCTTGGTGGTGATCAATTGCTCATGTTCATAGGTCAGCTTGAAGACATCAGCTAACGAGCCAAACTCTACCGGGGGCGCACTGATGGTGCCCAATATCGGCATCGAACCTGTGCCGCTCAGGTATTCAAACAAACGCTGCATATGCTGCATCTCTTCCTGCGAATGTTCTTTCAAGAAAGCGGCCGCACCTTCAAAACCTTTATCGCTGCACCATGCACTCATTTGCAAATAAAGATTGGCAGAATAGAATTCTAAATTGAGTTGCTCATTGAGCTTTTGAGCCATTTCTTTCTTCAACATAATTAGTCCCTAGTTTTTATCATGCAGGTTGGCAGGAGGTTATTTCACGTATTATGCCAACATAAACACAAAATAAAAACACCCTATTCACATTTAAAAAGATTAAAACAACAAATTGAATTAACTACATGTTTAATATGATGAAATAAATTATTTAATTAATATGGGAAAAAGTGGGCAAATAACTTTGATAACTATTATCAACAAGCCCGCCAATAATAAAAGGAATCATTCTTATTTTTAATTTATTATTTAAAATAAACGCCAATCATTCTCATTTATTATTTGGCTCGCTATTTCTTCTCTACATTCCTCTCTACCGTTATCCACACCCTCTTGCCATAGGGAGATGCCTGCATTATTTTCAACGCTGATTTGATACAATCCGCCGCTTAAGTCGAAAGAGGAGAAAACGATGGGTTACAACTTGGCAGAGCTTTCTGACGAAGAAACGGCAAAAATGAACGTCGATTTAGCTGCATCGGGCGTTGCATTTAAGGAACGCTATAACATGCCAGTGATCCCTGAACTGGTTGCCCGTGAACAGACGGAAAACCTGCGAGACTACTTTTTGCAGCGCCTCGCGCACTATCGGAGCGAATCGAATAAATTCTCACGTTTGCCTTATGAGCCTAAAATTAAGTAAGGCGACTGAAAGGTTCCCGCCAGCGTTTAGCCTGCGGGAACCCGATTATTTGGCAAATTTGTCCGTTGATAACATCAACTGATGCAATATCCCCGGCTCATCGAATGAATGCCCGGCACCTTCCACTATATGTAACTCTGCCTCAGGCCAACGATGGGCCAGATCCCAGGCATTTTTCACCTGACATGCCATATCGTAACGGCCGTGAACAATAACCGTCGGTATATGACGAATTAATGGAACATCATCCAGAAGCTGGTTGTCATGGGCCAAAAAACCGTTATGGGTGAAATAATGGTTTTCAATGCGGGCAAAAGCCAAGGCAAAATCATCCTCTCCGAATGAAGCCGAGCTTTTGGTTGGTAATAACGTTACCGTCTCCCCTTCCCACAGGCTCCATAATTTCGCAGCTTCCAGCTGCACAGCCCGATCCGGGGATGTCAGACGTTTGCGATAAGCCGCGATCACATCCTTTTGCTCTTCTTCAGATAAAATGGATAATACCCTTTGCCATTTATCGGGGAAGAAACGGGATGCGCCGTCCTGATAGTACCAAAGCAATTCTTCTCTGCGCAGGGTGAAAATCCCCCGAAGCACCATCTCACTCACCCGCTCCGGATGCTTCTGCGCATAGGCCAATGCCAACGTAGAGCCCCAGGAACCGCCGAACACCAGCCATTGACCGACACCCGCCAGTTCGCGCAGACGCTCAATGTCTTCCACCAGATGCCAGGTAGTATTGTTATCCAGGCTGGCATGTGGTCTGGATTGCCCGCAGCCGCGTTGATCAAACAGCATCACTTTATACTTGGTTGGATCGAATAACTGGCGATGATATGGCGCAATGCCGCCACCGGGACCGCCGTGAATAAATACTGCGGGCTTTCCCTGCGGATTACCGCATAACTCCCAATAGATGCTATGCCCATCACCGGTTTCCAACCAGCCGCAATCGTAAGGCTCATAAGCCGGATAGAGTCCCCGTAATTGTCCCATCGCATTTTCCATTTTTGTTATTGATCACCTCTCTATAAAAGCCTATGCCTGACGCAGGGTCAACGACTAAAGAGGTCAAATAAAGCTGATTAATCATTTAAATACCGGTTATACGATCCCTATCGCGCATTTTTTATCGCCGTTGATGAGTCAATCATTAGGAAATGCGCTGCAGATTCCATAACCGATCATTACATCGGTTTCACTGGCAAAGGATGTTAATGTCGCTATTCCTCGTTAATATCAAGTATTACATTTTAATAATCATTATAATTAACAGCGTTTTAGCCTTTTCTCGACTTTATCTCCTTGCAAGTATTCGCTATTAGGGCCTTAATGAAGATGCGTACCAACCTAACCGAAGGTCATAGAGAGGCAAACCATGAGTAAGGGAATGGACAGCAAAAAGAACGCGAAGAAAAAACCACTGAAAACTCCGGCCGAAAAAAAGGCGGAGAAACGTGCGAAGAAGGCATCTTCTTCCAGCGCAGAGTAAAGGTTTTTCATCACGTTAAGTTAACCCGCTCAGGCGGGTTTTTTATTGCCTATAACTTAATTTATTCGGCTAAAATCGGCGCGGGCATAAGCGCAGTGTGGGATCAACAAGGCAACGCGATCGCCCAGATTAGCGGTAACACGAGGCTCTGGTGATTACCCGCCTGACTGAAGAAAGTTGGCAGGGACTGGCCAGTCTATTATGATCGCCAGATAAAACCGAATAATGGCCAGTCTCTGGAGAACACATGAATTTTCGCATTATTGATACTGAGACTTGCGGGTTAGACGGCGGGATCGTCGAAATTGCTTCGTTGGATCTGATTGATGGGCGAATCGTTAATCCGATCAGTGATTTAATCAGCCCGGACCGGCCAATTAGCCTTGAAGCTATGGCCATTCACCATATCACCGAAGAAATGGTGGAAGGTAAGCCTCGAATTGCTAAAGCCATTGGCCGATATCAAGGCAGTCAATATTATGTCGCGCACAATGCCCCGTTTGACCGAGGTGTCTTGCCGGAAATGGGCGGTGAGTGGATTTGTACCTATAAATTGGCGCGAGCACTGTATCCGGATATCAAATACAGTAATCAATATCTGCGTTATGCCCTGCGACTGGAAGTTACGCCACCGGAAAATCTTTATCCCCACCGCGCATTATATGACTGCTATATCACCGCCGCCCTGCTGCAACGCATAATTAAAGACTCCGGTTGGAGCGCTGAGAAAATGGTTGAGCTGACGCAGGCCCCCCTGCTGTTACGGACGCTGAAATTTGGCAAGTATCGTGGGCAAAACATTGAACAGATAGCCCAGCAAGATCCGGACTATCTGCGTTGGATGCTGAAATCGGTGAAAGACCTGACTCCAGACATGCGCCATACCCTAACGCATTATCTGGAATCATAGGTAAATTAAGCCAGCGCGAGGATAAACGCGTATTCCAGTGCGATATCCTCGTAGGCTTTGAAACGACCTGATTTACCGCCGTGGCCGGAGTCCATATCGGTAAACAGCAGCAGTTGATGGTCGTCAGTTTTCATTTCCCGTAGCTTCGCGACCCATTTTGCCGGTTCCCAGTATTGCACCTGGGAATCGTGCAGGCCGGTCGTCACCAGTAAATGAGGATAATCCTGAGCGCGCACCTGATCGTAAGGGCTGTACTGTTTAATATAGTCGTAATAAGCCTTATCGTTCGGATTGCCCCACTCTTCGTATTCGCCAGTCGTCAACGGAATAGATTCATCCAGCATGGTCGTGACCACATCAACGAAAGGTACCTGCGCTACTACGCCTTTAAATAATTCAGGAGCCTGATTGATCACCGCGCCCATCAATAAGCCGCCAGCGCTGCCGCCCATAGCAAACACTCGTTCGGCGTCGCCGTAGCCTTGCTCGATTAAAGCCTTGGTTACATCAATAAAGTCGTTAAAAGTATTCATTTTGTTGAATAACTTACCGTCTTCATACCATTGCTGCCCCAGTTCGCCGCCGCCGCGAATATGCGCCAATGCGTAGACAAAACCACGATCTAACAGGCTCAGACGACTGCCGCTAAACGCTGGGTCCATACTGCTCCCGTAGGAACCGTAGGCATAAACCATGAGCGGGTTAGTCCCCGGCTTAAAGTGATCGCGATGATAAACCAGCGAAACGGGCACTTTTGCCCCATCCGACGCGCTCACCCAAATCCGTTCACTGCGATAATGTTCTGCCGTGAAGTTTTTCACTTCCTGCTGCTTCAGCAAAACCCGTTCGCCGGTATCCATATTGACTTCAAACAGCGAACTTGGCGTGGTCATGGAGGAATAACCGTAACGCAACAGCGCGGTATCCGGCTCTGGATTGTAGGCAAGCCAGGTGGTGTAGGTTGGATCGTCGAAGGCAATGGTTTTCTCTTCGCCGCTACGCCAGTGAATTTGCCGCAGATGCGTCAACCCCTGACTACGTTCCTCCACCACTAGCCAATCACGGAACAGGCTGAAGCCTTCCAGCATCACTTCAACTCGTGGCTCGATCAGGGTTTGCCATTGGCTTTCATCAGCCTGCTGGCTCTGATACAGCCCAAAATTCTTCCCGTTTTTATTCGAACGAATATAGAAATGCTGCTGATAATGATCCAAACCGTATTCATGATCCTGACGGCGCGGAGCAAACATTTGCGGCATCGCCTCAGCGTCATCGGCATCCAATAGCAGGATTTCCGAAGTGGTGGTGCTACCGAGGTGAATCAGAATAAAACGCTCCGAGGTGGTTTTTTCCAGGCTGACGTAAAAAGTATCGTCCTGTTCCTGATAGATAAGCTCATCCTGCTCTGGATCGGTGCCGATACGGTGGCGATACACCTGATAAGGCAGCAGCGTCTTTTCGTGTTTACGTACGTAATACAGGGTTTGCGAATCATTCGCCCACTCGAAATTACCCGAGGTATTGCGGATGACTTCGTCATGCCAGCGATCGTCGCTGATTTGTTTAACGCGAATATCATACTGACGGCGAGACAGAAAATCCTCCGCAACCGCCAGTAGCTGATTGTCCGGACTCACGTCCAAACCGCCTAAAGTATAAAACTCGCTGTCTGCAGCACGGATATTGCCATCCAGCAACGTATGCCATTCGGCATTGACCTCTTTAGGTTGGCGAACGTAAATAGCGTATTCATTGCCCGGTTCATAGCGAGTTTGGTAACGATATCCATTACGCACATAAGGAACCGAGGCTTCCTGTTGAGGGATCCTCGCTACCATCTCCTGATACAAGCTTTCCCTCAGCGGTTGCTGAGGCTGTAACACCGCTTCGGTGAAATCATTTTCCGCCTGCAGGTAGCGTAATACTTCGGGATTGCTCCGTTCATCATCGCGGAGCCAATAGTAATCATCTACACGAGTATCGCCGTGCAAAGTCATGGTATGAGGGCGCTTGGCCGCCTTTGGAGGTGTGATCATCTGTGAATTATCCGTATCAATATATGTTTGCCAGAGTGACACGATTAACGCACGATGCCAAGAGCACCTGCACGTTTTCGGCAAATCCGATGTCGTGGTAACCATATGATAAATAAGAGGTGTATCGAGAGGCAACGTAAACAGTCGTTGAATAATTCGGAGAAACTATAATCAGCGCCGAATGCCGTTCCTGCGAATCGGGATTTCAGTCAGAAAGCGGCACTCGGACACTGTCATTCAAAATAGCCTGAGCGACTAAAACCTGGCTAAATTTAACCTGTTACTGCGGCAAACTGTAGGTTATCGTCCCTTCAACGCAGTTCAGAACCACGTCGTAGCTTTTATTCGCTTTGGTCCCGCGCACCGTCAGCGGCACTTCCCAGATATCGTCTTTCCCATTGATATCATCTGGACTCACCCAGGCCACCGGCGTTGCGGTTCCCAGCAGCTTTTTATCAGACTCCCAACGGACAATGCGATTTTGCAAAAAGTCACGTTTCACCTGAGTCGCCACCTTGGCCTGAGTCAATCCCACGCAGGCGGGGAACTTCGCAGTGCGTTGCTCCTGCTCGTGGTTTTGAGCCGATGCAGCCATGCTACCCAGCGCCATCATCATCGCAGTCAAAGTGAATGCCGTTTTTTTCATTGCTCCTCCAATCGTTATTATTTCTATCCGGAGGTGCAGCAAAAGATCGCGTTGTAGGTTACAGAGTGAATTCCATTACAGAACTAGCACTGGGTAAATTCGATCACATAAAATTGCTGCAAACCGGGATAGATCTCCTTTATCACCTTTTTCAGTTCATCCAATGACATGTTTTCCTGCTTCGCATGGCGTTCAGTTAATGCGTCCAATGTCACTGGCGTCACTGACTTCACTTCAATGTGGCAAAAAAATACGCCATCCTCATTGCGGCAAACCCGCAAAACTTCACCGGGTTGAAAATCGGATTCACTGCTATCACGAATAGTAATGGTTTTACGATTCGCCAGAATATCCGCCTCAAAACGGCTGAAGAAGGTGATTTCACGATTCATTCTAGATCCTTTTTCCCCATTTTGCCGGGAGATAACTCATTAAGCCGCTTGAATTTCTTCGGTTTTGTCATTTTTCTTATTGGCAGCGCCTTTCTCTGCCTTGGTTTTCACCACAGGCTCCGCCGCTGCGGTTGGAGCAGCGCCACGTAAAATCTGCCCTAAAACATCTTTATTTTCAGCCAGATAGAAACTCAGCGCTTCACGCTGTTCTTCTTCCATCGTCAGAGGGGACTGCGACAACCATTCGGCCAGATTATCGGCCAAATCCAACATTTTATCGTATGCATCGGCTTCTTTTTTGGTTGTGAAAGTCATTTTTTCCTCACCCTGTCGTACTACAACGAATTTTACTTCAACGGCCATTTATTAGAGTCCTTTTACCAACCCGTAACTTTATTAATATCCGCGACGCCCCGAAGAGACACTCAGACATGATGGTAATCATTCCCTGCTGCGTTATTCACCTCAAAATGAAAGAACGAAATCCCTTCCAATAATAGGGATTTCTGAAAACGATAAGTGGCGGATACATAAGCAGGAAATATTTAATCCGGAGAAATTATAACATAATGGGAAGCTCTCGTTGCGGCTCAGAGCTTCCCATTATTCGAAGTCATTCAACGGCAAATTGATGAACACTCATTTAGCGAACACGATTTTCGTAAATACGGATCTCAAACCCGGATTGGCATCCGCTACCGAAAAATGTGGTCAGGCTTTATTCCAGAACCTGAGTCATATAAGTTTTCACGGGCGTCATATCGCTACCCGGTTTATTGGCCTGGCGCTCTTTTACTTTATCCCGATTGGGTTGGAAATCAGGATAAACTCGCGTGGTTATTCCCAGTTTTTTCGCTTCCTTAAGTTCACTCACCGTCACGTCTCCGCCCCCAAAAGCGAAGAACTCACCACCTGAAGCTGGCGATGCTTTTGAGGCGACATAAGTCATATATGAACCCGTTAATCCCTTCGCCTTATCTATATCGTAGAGCACCTGCCAACTGCCTTTCTTTTCAGGAACATAAATTACATCGTCACAACTACTGGCTATTTCACCGCCGCCTTTGGCTTGTTCAGAAACAATCCCCAGCGTTTTAATTTCGAGTTTTTTTGCTAGCGAATAAACCGCTCCAATACCTACGCTGGTCGCCCCCGCGACCACCACTACATTATGTTTTCCGTGGTTGAGGCTGGCCTCTTTTAATGTAGATTCAAGTGAGGTTTGAAACGCTTCAACATCGTCGTACCCCATGCCGGAAAAGCCGCTAAAAACCAGCACCTGCTTTCCCTTAATATGCTGATCCAGCGCGGACTTTATCTCACCTGTTGGGGGTGCAAAATCATTAGGGTTAACCGAGGAAGAAGAAAGAGAAGCTGGGCGGAAAAATACTGCGGTCTGATTAATGGCAGGTATCATATTTAATACATTCCCTTTATTAAATGCGGTTAAATAGTCATTCCGTTGAGCGGAAGGAATGATTCCGGCCAGCTCAAACAAAAGAAATAAATATATAAATTCAATAACTTAAGCAGTAAATCCGTCAGTTATTAACATTCAATATAAGGGGCTGAAACGGAGCAACGCAATACACGCTACCCCGTAAAAATCGTTATTTACTATTTTAACAAACGTGCCTTGCAGTTTTTGCCTTTAATTTTACCTTGCTGCAATTGTTGTATAGCCCGTTTCGCACTGGCTTTGCGAATAGCAACGTAAGCATGAACTGGGAACATATCGATTTTACCGACGTCAGCCGCCGTCAAACCCGCATCGCCGGTCAACGCCCCCAAAATATCGCCTGGGCGAATCTTGGCTTTACGGCCACCGTCGATGCATAACGTCACCATTTCTGGCTCCAGCATGACATTGGCGCTGCGGCTCACTTGCTCCGCCGGCGTCCATTTCACTTTGATTTGCAGATAATCTTCAATGGCGTGCGCACGCCCCATTTCTGACGGCGTACACAGACTGACTGCCCGCCCGCTCATGCCCGCACGCCCGGTACGACCAATGCGGTGTACATGGACTTCCGGATCGAAAGCCAGTTCGAAGTTCACAACCAGTTCCAAATCTTTGATATCCAGACCGCGCGCCGCGACGTCGGTGGCAACCAACACTCGACAACTACGGTTAGAGAAGCGCACCAGCACCTGATCACGATCCCGCTGCTCTAAGTCACCGTGCAGCGCTAATACGCTGATTCCACGTGATTCCAGCGCATCGTAAACGCTCTGACAGTCTTTTTTCGTGTTGCAGAATACTACGCAGGACGCCGGTTGATAGTGGCTTAACACTGAGATCAGCAGCGGCAGACGTTTTTCACGAGTCGTTTCGAAGAATACCTGTTCGATCGCCGGTTCATCGCCTTCATCGGCCACTTCTACGTTCAGCGGCTCACGCTGTACTTTTGCGCTGATCTGTTCGATCCCCGCCGGATAAGTAGCGGAAAACAGAAGCGTCTGGCGCTGCGGCGGCGTGTAGCTGATAACGTCATTGATCGCGTCAGTAAAGCCCATGTCCAGCATGCGATCCGCTTCATCCAGCACCAGCACTTTCAGATCGTCCAATACCAAGGTGCGTTTACGCAAATGTTCCTGAATGCGTCCCGGCGTGCCCACAACAATATGCGGCGCATGAACCAGAGAGTCCAACTGGTGCCCCATTGGCTGGCCGCCACATAGGGTCAGAATTTTAATATTTTGAGTAAAACGAGCCAAACGACGCAGTTCTTTACTGACCTGATCGGCCAGTTCGCGAGTTGGACAGAGTACCAATGCCTGAGTCACAAACTCACCCACGGCAATTTTATCCAGCAAACCAATGCCGAATGCGGCCGTTTTACCACTGCCCGTTTTGGCTTTGGCCCGAACATCTTGCTCGTTCAGAATGGCCGGTAACGCGGCGGCCTGTACCGGCGTCATTTCGGTATAACCGAGTTCATTAAGGTTCGACAACTGCTCGGCAGGCAGCGTTAGGGAAGAAAAGGACGTTGTGCTCACGGCGGTAACTCTTATATAACGGAATGGATTGAAAGCGATGCCTGAAGGCAAGCGCAATATTTGCGGCGATAATAGCAGAGTTGAGGCCTTTTCTTGAGTTAAAGCGTAAAAAAGCGCGGGGAAATCTGCGTTTTTCTCCTGTAACCCTAGATATGGGTCAAATGCATCCCTTTCGATATCTTCGCCCCCCTGATTGCTCCAGACCTTACTTTGCTGAATTTATCCGCACTCAAACCTGTTTTTTGCCCTAAGCGCTGCCCGCGCAATCGTTTTCGTATATACTGCGGCGGTTTCTTCCTCGCATATTATCTTGCTGATGTAGGTATCGAATTATGTTAACCATTGGAACTGCTTTGCGCCCCGGCGCAACCCGTGTGATGCTGCTTGGCTCTGGCGAACTGGGCAAAGAAGTGGCGATTGAATGTCAGCGCCTTGGGCTGGAAGTGATCGCCGTCGATCGCTATGCCGATGCGCCTGCTATGCACGTCGCCCACCGCAGTCACGTGATTAATATGCTGGATGGGGCGGCGCTCAAACGAATTGTGGAGCTGGAAAACCCCCACTACATCGTGCCGGAAATTGAAGCCATTGCCACCGATATGCTGGTGGAGCTGGAGCTTATGGGTCAACACGTAGTGCCCTGCGCCGAAGCCACTCGCCTGACAATGAACCGTGAAGGCATTCGTCGTCTGGCCGCAGAAACGCTGGGATTACCCACTTCCAGCTACCGTTTTGCCGATACCGAAAGCCGCTTCCGTCAAGCCGTGGCCGAAATCGGTTATCCGTGCATTGTGAAACCAGTGATGAGTTCCTCTGGCAAAGGGCAAAGCCTGATCCGCAGTGAAGAGCAACGACAAACCGCATGGAATTATGCACAGCAAGGCGGTCGCGCCGGCGGCGGTCGGGTGATTGTGGAAGGTCTGGTTAATTTTGACTTCGAGATTACCCTACTGACCATCAGCGCCGTAGATGGTATCCATTTCTGCGCGCCGATTGGCCACCGTCAGGAGGAGGGTGATTATCGCGAATCCTGGCAGCCGCAGCAGATGAGCGAACTGGCGTTGCAACGCGCTCAGGCGATCGCGGCTAAAGTGGTTCAAACTTTGGGTGGCTACGGTTTATTCGGCGTGGAGCTGTTTATCTGCGGTGATGAAGTTATTTTCAGCGAAGTCTCCCCTCGCCCACACGATACCGGTATGGTCACGCTGATTTCACAAAATCTTTCCGAATTTGCGCTGCATGTTCGCGCCTTCCTCGGCATGCCAATCAGCCAGATTCGCCAGTATGGCCCCGCCGCCTCGGCGGTTATTTTACCTGAGTTAACCAGCCAGAATGTGGTATATCGCGGTTTGGGAAATGCGCTGCTGGGTGACGTGGACGTGCGTTTGTTTGGTAAACCCGAAATTGCCGGCAGACGGCGGATGGGCGTCGCGCTGGCCGTAGCCGAAACGGTAGAACAAGCCGTGGCCGTGGCGAAAAATGCCGCTGGGCAAATCACGGTCAGCCACAGCTAAAAATCCAAGGCTCTAGGAAGTGATACGAAACATCATGAAGGTTGCAGGCTAGTTTACCGAAACCTTCATGATGGCGATTGACTTTGGCTAGCTAGCCTTCGGATAACTTAGCTTCTGGTCACTGATAGTTATCACTAACCTTCGTAGTCATCCTCATACTCGTCCGCGTCTTTTTCATTGTCGCGGCGATATTCAGGATCGCTGTGTTCCTCAAAGTCTTCATCATCAAAGATGACCATTGCCTGAGGATCGTTTTTGTGGCGCTCGCGAATTTCTTCCGCAACCAGACCTATGGCTTCACCACTGCTCATCCCTTCGGACATCAGTTGGTGAATACGTTCAACAGCTTCCTGTTGCTCTTGGTGAGAAAGTGAGGGCATTCCCGCTAGCATTATCTGTCTCCTACGAATTAGCCGGCAAGTATACCCGTTTCTTTAGCGTAATAGGGAATTCCCTGTCAAGCCGCTACTGCCCTCGCCCACATAATCTGTGATAACCTTACAGGCCGAATCTTTTCCCCGAAATTATTTCACGAGTTGTCATGTCGTCAGTCGAAAAAAATACTCATAGCCTGCAAGCCAATGCTCCTTTCTGTAAAAGCCTGCCTTATCACCCCGATGCGTTGTTACGCTATTTCGCTCCGATTTCCACTTTGCCTTGGGCGATGCTGCTGCATTCGGGTTTTGCCGAGCATTCCCATAACAGGTTTGATATTTTGGTCGCTGAACCCCGCGTGCGTTTGATCACCCGAGGCAAAGAAACGGAAATCAGCGATTCCCTGAATACCCAATATTCAGAAATCGATCCTTTCGATTTATTACAGCAACAGCTGGATTGCTTGGGATTGACCTGCTCACCGAATCCAGACCTACCCTTTTTGGGTGGCGCATTAGGGCTATTTGGTTACGATTTAGGACGCAGAATCGAGGTCTTACCGGAGCTGGCACAGCAAGATATTTACTTGCCGGATATGGCCATTGGTTTGTATGACTGGGCGCTGATTGCCGATCACCAACGGCAAAAACTGACGCTAATTAGCCACGGGGATATAGAGCAACGCCATCAATGGCTCGAGCAGCAGCGCCCGGCTACGCCCCAGTCTTTCGAGCTGCAAAGCCCTTGGCAGGCCAATATGGCTCGTGAAGAGTACGGCGAAAAATTTCGTCAGGTACAGGAATATCTGCACAGTGGCGACTGCTATCAAATCAATCTGGCGCAACGCTTCAGCGCCGAATATCAGGGGGATGAATGGCAGGCTTTTTTACGCCTGAGCGCCAGCAATCGCGCGCCTTTCTCCGCATTTATTCGCCTGCCTGAACATACGGTGATCAGCGTTTCCCCCGAGCGTTTTGTCTGGCTAGAAAATCAACAGATACAGACTCGGCCAATCAAAGGCACTTTGCCACGACTGAAAGATGCGGATGCCGATCGGCAGCAGGCTGAGCGCTTAGCCGCGTCACCCAAAGATCGAGCAGAAAACCTGATGATTGTGGATTTACTGCGTAACGATATTGGCCGCGTCGCTGAACCTGGCAGCGTTCGGGTACCGGAGCTGTTCGTGGTGGAACCTTTCCCTGCGGTGCATCATCTGGTGAGTACCATCACCGCCACCCTGCCGACGAATTGTTCGCCAACACAATTGCTGCGTGCCTGTTTCCCCGGCGGTTCGATTACCGGCGCGCCCAAAATCCGTGCCATGCAGATTATTGAACAACTGGAGCCTCATCGTCGTAATGGATATTGCGGAAACATTGGCTATATTAGTTGCTGTGGCACCATGGATACCAATATCACCATCCGTACCTTATTGACGGAAAAGGGTAAAATCTATTGTTGGGCGGGAGGTGGCATAGTGGCAGACAGTCAGGAGCAAGCCGAATATCAAGAAACTTTTGATAAAATCGCGCGCATTTTGCCATTATTGGGGGAGAACCCGCAGCCGTGAGTGGGATCAGTTTAGCCGAATTTATCAGTCGTTTTCAGCTTCAGTTGCCCCAGCCCGGCAGCCTGTCGGCTCATCATCATCGCGCGGCGGTGCTGGTGCCGATTATTTGTCGCCCAGAGCCGACGCTGCTGTTAACTCGTCGCTCCGCTCATTTACGTAAACACGCCGGACAAGTGGCTTTCCCTGGCGGCAAGGCCGATCCAGAAGATCATTCGCTGATTGAAACCGCTCTGCGGGAAGCGCAGGAAGAAGTAGCGATTCCTCCTGAATCGGTACGCGTGCTGGGTCAGCTAGGGCCACTGGATAGCTCGACGGGTTTTCAGGTCACGCCAATTGTGGGTCTTATTCCTGCGGACGTCCCCTTTCACGGTAATGAAGAGGAGGTTGCCGGTCTATTCGAAATGCCGCTATACGAAGCGTTAAGCCTTTCACGTTATTATCCACTGGATGTTCATCGCGCGGGCGCGCACCACCGGATTTACCTTTCCTGGTACGAAAGCCAATTTGTCTGGGGACTCACCGCCGCCATTATTCGCCGTCTGGCTCAGCAGGTCAGCATCGAACCGCGCTGAAACGCGTGATAACCATCACATCATCACGCGCTAACCCCCTCATTTTCAGCATAAAACGATCCCTATCACCTCACTTTTACCACTTTTACTCTATGTTCTCTGTATCGCAGTTTTTAAAAAAACTGTAAACAGGCCTGTCAGCGTTATGAAATACCTGTAAAATAGCTTCCTTCACTATAAACCACTAATAGTGTGGGGTTAATAACCCGTAAAAAAAGTCACTTATGTTGTTGGTTAACAGAGTGACCGTTGCTGTATCCGATCGATACCGCTAACACCAGTAAAAACAAAATAAACTAAGGCTCGCGATTACTTTATTTCATGCGAATAAAGTCACGAAAATTGACGAGTCAACCTACAATACCGATGTTCCCGTTGCGTAATTTTTAAACGCTTCGACCATAAAACATCGGCTTTAAACACAATGCCTTTTGAGGAGTTCTAGCGTGATTAGCGTTTTCGACATGTTTAAGATCGGCATCGGCCCGTCCAGCTCTCATACGGTTGGACCGATGAAAGCCGGCAAACAGTTTGTAGACGACCTGGTAACACAGGGACTAATGCCTTCTATCACGCGTGTGGCCGTGGAGGTTTACGGCTCACTGTCATTAACCGGTAAAGGCCACCATACTGATATCGCTATCATTATGGGGTTAGCGGGCAATATGCCTGACACCGTAGATATCGATAGCATTCCCGGTTTTATTCGCGATGTTGAGCAACGTGAAAAACTGATGCTGGCCAATGGCTTGCACGAAGTTGATTTCCCGCGTGAAGGCGGCATGGTTTTCCGTAGCGATAACCTGCCCCTGCATGAAAACGGTATGCAAATTCACGCCTTCGCTGGCGATGAAAAAGTGTACAGCAAAACTTACTATTCTATCGGCGGCGGCTTCATCGTCGATGAAGAACATTTCGGTAAAGCCTCAGTCAACGAGATTAGCGTACCTTATCCGTTTAACTCCGCTGAAGACATTCTGGCCCACTGTCGCACCACCGGGATGTCCATCTCCGGTATGGTGATGCAGAACGAGCTGGCCATGCACAGTAAAGAAGAGATTGATGCTTACTTTACGGCGATTTGGGACACTATGCGCGCCTGTATCGATCGTGGTCTGAATACCGAAGGGGTTCTCCCGGGTCCGCTACGCGTTCCGCGTCGCGCTTCTGCGCTACGCCGTCTGTTGGTTTCTTCCGATAAACTTTCCAGCGATCCAATGAACGTGATTGACTGGGTGAATATGTTTGCGCTGGCCGTGAACGAAGAAAACGCCGCCGGTGGACGCGTGGTGACTGCACCAACCAACGGCGCCTGCGGTATCGTTCCAGCGGTTCTGGCTTACTACGATCACTTTATCGAGCCTGTGACACCGGAAATCTTTATCCGTTACTTCCTCGCCTCCGGCGCTATCGGCATTCTGTATAAAATGAATGCGTCGATTTCCGGTGCAGAAGTGGGCTGTCAGGGTGAAGTGGGCGTAGCCTGTTCTATGGCGGCGGCCGGTTTAGCGGAGCTGCTGGGCGCTAGCCCGATTCAAGTATGCATTGCGGCCGAAATCGGTATGGAGCACAACCTGGGTCTGACCTGTGACCCGGTTGCCGGTCAGGTACAGGTTCCTTGCATCGAACGAAACGCGATTGCTTCGGTAAAAGCGATTAACTCCGCACGCATGGCAATGCGCCGTAGCAGCGAACCGCGCGTTTCTCTCGACAAGGTTATCGAAACCATGTTTGAAACAGGTAAAGATATGAATGCTAAATACCGTGAAACTTCTCGCGGCGGTCTGGCGATCAAAGTGCAGTGTAACTAAATATACAATGCAACTCACTGATGCCTTTTGCTAAACCGGCAAAAATAAATCAGCAAACGGGAGCCCAATCGGCTCCCGTTTTA
>NZ_JBOBDP010000012.1:0-109257 GCF_050586585.1 Yersinia sp. J1 | reverse complement strand
ACAGAGTCAACAACTTAATTCGTTAATTTTCTCTGTTCTCCCCGGCCACTCTGTGAAGTTGCTCACAGCGCCGTGTCGATGGATGCGCATTATAGGGAGCTGCTTCAGAATGGCAAGGGTTTATCGTAAAGTTTATTCCGTTTGCTGATTATTTGCGCTTTACGCTTATTTAACCCGCATTTTGATGGCTTTTGGTAGTTCTGCGAGGCTATTTAGCACCCAATCGGCCAGCGCTTCACCCGCTTCAGTTACGGGTTTACCGCTTCTCACCAGAACTTTAGTACCGACATTGGCAGCCAATGCGGCCTGCATGTCTTCAATTTTATCACCTACCATATAAGAAGCAGCCATATCGATGTTCAATTCTTGCTGTGCTTCTATTAACATGCCAGGTAACGGCTTGCGACATTCGCAGGTTTGACGAAACTCGTCGACACTTCCTTCCGGATGATGCGGACAGAAATAGATACCATCCAAATCCACACCGCGATCGGCCAGTGACCAATCCATCCATTCTGTCAGGCTGACAAACTGGGCTTCGGTAAACATGCCGCGGGCGATGCCAGATTGGTTAGTCACTAGCACTAAGGCAAAGCCCATTTCTTTTAATTCACGGCAAGCATCAATCACACCGTCAATAAACTGAAAGTTATCTATCTCGTGGACATAACCGTGGTCGATATTAAGAGTACCGTCACGATCTAAAAATATTGCGGGAACTGGCTGCGTCACTTATATGCTCCTGAGGACTGTAAACACCGCTAGTATTGCATGTTTCACCCATCATTGAGAATGAAGAGAAATAACCTTCCCAGTTGACTTAGACGTCTAGACGCCTTAACATCCGATCCATGCTTTGGTTTCACTAAAGTTTACTTTTTATCTAGCCACGGAAACTAACGATAAAATAAGAATAATATGATTAAACTCTCCAATATCAGCAAAGTGTTTCAGCAGGGATCGCGTGTTATTACCGCCCTCTCTGACGTGACTCTTCACGTCCCTGCCGGACAGATCTATGGCGTTATCGGCTCATCAGGCGCAGGCAAAAGCACCCTGATTCGCTGCGCCAATATGTTAGAGCGACCAACCAGCGGTCAGGTTCTGGTTGATGGTCAGGATCTGACTTCATTATCAGAACGCGAACTGACTCGCGCACGCCGTCAGATTGGCATGATTTTCCAGCATTTTAATTTGCTCTCCTCCCGTACCGTATTCGGTAATATTGCTCTGCCGCTTGAGTTGGATAACACGCCGCGCGCAGATATAAAGAAGAGAGTGCTCGAATTACTTGATTTGGTCGGTTTGGCTGATAAACAGGACGCCTATCCGGCTAACCTTTCCGGCGGACAAAAACAGCGCGTGGCTATTGCCCGAGCGCTTGCCAGCAATCCGAAAGTTTTATTGTGCGACGAAGCCACCAGCGCACTGGACCCAGCGACGACCCGTTCTATTCTGGAACTGCTGAAAGACATTAACCGTCGGCTGGGATTAACTATCTTGTTAATCACCCATGAAATGGACGTGGTAAAACGCATTTGCGATCAGGTTGCCGTTATTAGCGAAGGCAAGCTGATTGAGAAAGACAGCGTGAGCGAAGTGTTCTCCCATCCGAAAACGCCGCTGGCGCAGCAGTTTATTCATTCCACGCTGCATCTGGATATCCCAGAAGACTATGCCCTACGCATGAGCGCTGAACCTGCGTCTGACCGTGTGCCATTGCTGAAACTGGAATTTACCGGCAAATCCGTAGACGCTCCGCTGATTTCTCAGGCAGTACGTCGCTTTAACATCGATATCGGTATTCTGAGTTCACAAATGGATTATGCCGGCGGAGTTAAATTCGGCGTTATGTTGGCGGAATTGCACGGCGAAAGTGAAGATGGCCTGGCCGCAATCAAATTCCTGCAAGATCATCATGTAAAAGTAGAGGTTCTGGGTTATGTCTGAGGCAATGATGTGGTTAATGGGCCGGGGCATCTGGGAAACGATTGTGATGACCTTCGTTTCCGGCTTTTTCGGTTTTGTACTGGGCCTGCCAATTGGCGTGTTGCTGTATATCACACGTCCTGGGCAAATCAGCGCCAACAGTACCTTATATAAGACAGTCTCAGCGTTGGTGAATATTTTCCGCTCCATACCTTTCATTATTTTATTGGTTTGGATGATTCCATTCACTCGCATGATAGTAGGCACCTCTATCGGCCTACAGGCGGCAATCGTTCCTTTAACCGTAGGCGCTGCGCCATTTATCGCGCGTATGGTAGAAAACGCCCTACTGGAGATTCCATCTGGTTTGGTAGAAGCGGCTCGCGCCATGGGTGCCACGCCGTTCCAAATCATCAAAAAAGTATTATTACCAGAAGCTTTGCCCGGTTTAGTTAACGCGGCAACCATTACGCTGATTACTCTGGTCGGTTATTCCGCCATGGGTGGCGCAGTCGGTGCCGGTGGTTTAGGTCAAATCGGATACCAATATGGTTATATTGGGTATGACGCGACCGCAATGAATACCGTCTTAGTATTATTGGTTATTTTGGTCTATCTGATTCAGTTCTGTGGTGACCGGATCGTCAGAGCCGTGACTCACAAGTAATAATCAGCCTGCGATAGCGCTCACAGCGGCGCCTATTAAAATGAATGTCTATAGAGGAAAGGATATGTCTTTTAAATTAAAATCTATCGCGGCAGTCGGCGCGCTGATCGGAACCCTGCTTTTGGCCGGTTGTGGTCAGGAAGAAAAAGATACTAATCACATCAAAGTAGGTGTGATCGTTGGCGCTGAGCAGCAGGTTGCAGAAGTTGCGCAGAAAGTTGCGAAAGATAAATACGGTCTGGACGTTGAGTTAGTTGTATTCAACGATTATGTGTTGCCTAACGAAGCGTTGAGCAAAGGCGATATCGATCTGAATGCTTTTCAGCATAAACCTTATCTGGATCAGCAAATCATTGATCGCGGTTATAAATTGGTTTCCGTTGGTAATTCCTTCGTTTACCCCATTGCCGGTTACTCCAAGAAAATCAAATCACTGGACGAACTGCAACCGGGCTCCAGCGTCGCAGTACCTAACGATCCAACTAACCTAGGCCGTTCCCTGCTGCTGCTGGAAAAACAAAATCTGATCAAACTGAAGCCAGGCGTAGGCTTGCTGCCAACGAAGCTGGATATCATCGAAAACCCTAAAAACCTGAATCTGGTTGAGCTGGAAGCGCCCCAGTTACCGCGCGTTCTGGATGACCAGAAAATTGCGCTGGCGGTGATCAACACCACTTATGCCAGCCAGGTTGGTCTGACTCCGGCGAAAGACGGTCTGTTTGTCGAAGGCAAAGACTCACCTTACGTTAACCTGATCGTGGCGCGTGAAGACAATAAAGACGCGGAAAACGTGAAGAAATTCGTACAGGCCTACCAGTCTGAAGAAGTTTACGAAGCCGCGAATAAAGCCTTTAACGGCGGTGCTGTAAAAGGCTGGTAATTTTTCATTACTGATTTTAGTGAATATATCTTCAAGACGGGCTACGGCCCGTCTTGTTATTTGCATGATAGATTGCTTCAATAGCGCAACTTAAATATAAAAAGCAAAGGAATCTCTATGCGTGCGTTACCTCTCTGTTGGTTAGCTCTTTCGCTAACTGGATGTTCCATGCTGCAAACCGAATCATCCAATGGCGGGAAGATGTTGCCAAACCCACAGCCGACGGCCAAATCCACTCAAACTACGGCTCCGCGTTCTGCGCCGGTGAAACTGTATAAAACCGCCGAAGAGTTGGTCGGTAAACCTTTCCGTGATTTAGGGGAAGTTTCAGGTGAATCCTGCCAAACCAGCGCGCAAGACTCACCGCCGAATATTGCCACGGCGCGTAAGAGAATGCAGATTAAAGCCTCTTACCTGAAAGCAAACTCGGTATTGCTCCATGAATGTCAGATTATCAGCGGCGCGCCAGGTTGTTACCAGCAGGCGATTTGCCAAGGTTCTGCGTTGAACGTATCGTCAAAATGACCACGTTTTCCTTTGAGCAGATCGGCGTTATCCGGTCGCCCTATAAAGAAAAATTTGCAGTTCCTCGACAGCCGGGGCTGATTGAAGACGGCGGCGGTGAGCTACAATTACTGGCTCCTTATAATCAGCCAGAGGCAGTTCGCGGCCTGAATGATTTTAGCCACCTATGGATAATGTTTGTTTTCCATCAAACCATGGACGGCGGTTGGCGACCTACTGTGCGTCCTCCACGCCTTGGCGGCAATGCTCGTATGGGCGTATTTGCCACCCGATCGACTTTTCGTCCCAATCCCATCGGTATGTCGCTCATTGAGCTAAAAGCCGTGCGAGTGAAAGGTTCGGAAGTGGTGCTTGAGCTAGGGAGTCTGGATCTGGTCGACGGCACGCCGGTTATCGATATTAAACCCTACCTGCCCTTTGCAGAAAGCCAGCCGCTGGCTCGTGCCGGTTTTGCTCAATCAGCACCTGACGCCGATATGCCAGTAACATTTTCCGCTTATGCCCAACGGCAGTTAGCAGAAAATCAGGCGCGCTACCCGAATCTAGAGCGTTTTATTTCTCAGGTTCTGGCACAGGACCCTCGTCCGGCCTATCGGAAAAATGAAGTAGAAACGCGGGAATACGCAGTATTATTATTAGAGTTTAACGTTCGTTGGCGAGTTATTGGGCAGCAAACCGAAGTGTTATCCCTCGACCCACGCTAAATTTCGTGCTGTTCTCTTTTGACAACCGTTTCTCACTGGTAAACTAAGCTACTTTTACTGTTTTTGACTGCCTGACCAATCTCGGCAGCCTGTTGCAATTTGCAGTTCTAATGGAACCAAAACATCATGCGCACTAGCCAATATTTGCTCTCCACTCTAAAAGAGACGCCTGCCGACGCGGAAGTCATTAGCCATCAATTGATGCTGCGTGCCGGCATGGTTCGTAAACTGGCCTCAGGTCTTTATACCTGGCTGCCCACCGGTATCCGCGTTCTGAAAAAAGTTGAAAACATCGTTCGTGAAGAGATGAACAATGCGGGCGCTATTGAAGTTTCCATGCCGGTAGTTCAGCCCGCAGACCTGTGGCAGGAGAGCGGTCGTTGGGAGCAATACGGCCCTGAATTGCTGCGTTTTGTCGATCGCGGCGAACGTCCTTTTGTACTTGGCCCGACTCACGAAGAAGTGATTACCGATCTGGTTCGTGGCGAAATCAACTCTTATAAGCAGTTGCCGCTGAACTTCTTCCAGATTCAAACCAAGTTCCGGGACGAAGTACGTCCGCGCTTTGGCGTTATGCGCGCCCGCGAGTTTCTCATGAAAGATGCTTACTCTTTCCATACAACGCAGGAGTCTCTGCAAGAAACTTACGATGCCATGTATGCCGCATACAACCGTATCTTTGAACGTATGGGGCTGAACTTCCGCCCGGTTCTGGCTGATACCGGCTCTATCGGTGGCGACGCATCCCATGAGTTCCAGGTTCTGGCCGACAGCGGTGAAGACGATATCGTTTTCTCTACCGAATCAGACTACGCGGCGAATATCGAATTCGCGGAAGCCATGGCGCCAAACGAACCTCGCGCGGCCGCGTCGGAAGAATTGCGTGTTATTGATACGCCAAATGCGAAAACCATCGCTGAATTGGTAGACCAATTCCAGTTACCCATCGAAAAAACCGTCAAAACCCTGATGGTTCATGCCCATGAAGAAAGCGGCCATAAGCTGATTGCCCTGCTAGTACGTGGCGATCACGAGCTGAACGAAATCAAGGCGGAGAAACTACCGCAGGTTGCCAAACCGCTGACCTTCGCGAGCGAAGAAGAAATTCGCGCTATCGTAGGCGCAGGTCCTGGTTCTCTCGGCCCGGTGAACCTGCCAATGCCAGTGGTTATCGATCGCAGCGTTGCAGTTATGAGCGATTTCGGCGCTGGCGCAAACATTGATGGCAAACATTACTTCGGTATTAACTGGGAGCGCGATCTGCCGCTGCCGCAGATTGCTGATCTGCGTAACGTGGTTGAAGGCGATATCAGCCCAGACGGCAAAGGTACTTTGCAGATTAAACGCGGTATCGAAGTGGGTCATATCTTCCAGCTGGGCACCAAGTATTCCGAAGCAATGAAAGCGACGGTTCAGGGTGAAGATGGCCGCAATCAGGTCATGACCATGGGCTGTTACGGCATTGGGGTTTCCCGCGTAGTGGCGGCGGCGATTGAGCAAAATCATGATGACCGCGGGATTATCTGGCCAGATGCTATTGCGCCATTCCAGGTTGCTATTCTCCCTATGAATATGCACAAGTCTTTCCGCGTTAAAGAGCTGGCGGAAGAACTGTACGCCACTCTGCGCGCTAAAGGCATCGATGTCATTCTGGACGACCGTAAAGAACGTCCGGGCGTGATGTTTGCCGATATGGAACTGATTGGCGTGCCGCACAATATCGTTATTGGCGATCGCAACTTGGACAGCGAAGAAGTGGAATACAAAAACCGCCGTGCCAGTGAGAAGAAAATGATTAAAACCAGCGAAATCATTGAGTTCCTGCTGAGTGAAATCAAAGGCTAATCAGCCGAGAATGGATACCAAAAAGCCCTGTTTTTAACAGGGCTTTTTCTTTAGCTGAATCACTGAAAAACCAGTGAATAATCCGTCCGCTTACGATTATTTGCTATTACAGGTCTTACCCGCAGTGAACTTGATATTACCATCAGGAATCATGGACTTATCCCACTGTCCGTCTTCCATAGACGGTCGCATACCAAAATGTCCATTTAACGTCAGGAAAACCGGCTCGCCGGCGTTTTTCCGCGCATTCATATAACCGGTTTCCAACTCGACATTATTATCAACCGCGAAGCTATGGCCGGTAGCGCAGTCGGTAAACTGTGCCGCATCAGCCATATAAATATACATGCCGCGCAAAGGAATAGACGTCGTTGGCAAAGCTTCGCTGGCCGTTAACTGGTAGTTCAGAGAGGATTTAATCCGTTGTCCATTTTGATCCAACATTTCCAGATTCTTTCCTACCGGATGGAAATAGCGCTTCTCACCTTTAGCGCTGGTTAACACTAGCTTATCGGCGGTTCGCGCCCAGGTTCCCTGCTCTGAGAATGTCCTATCGCCATCTCTGGTATCGCGATAAGTTTCCTGCAATACGAAGGTGCCGTCAGCATCTAAAAATAAAGACGTATCCAGCCCACTGCAATCCGCGCAAGGCAATACGCCCTGATAACTTTGCAGCATCGGTTGTAAAGGTTGCTGTTTTGGCTGATAAAGGTTTTTACAGCCCAGCAGTGACAAAGCGCCAGCTGCTAATAACAAAGTAATACTGAGTTTTCTCACAGCTTATCTCCTACTGCGTACCAATCCTATGGACCCACACCCCTGCGGTATCAATCCTGATGTATTTTGCCGCGCAGCGCTTTAGTTGCACCTTTGCGGACTTTTCCTTCCACCCGCCGAATTTTAGAGCCTTTGGTCGGCTTGGTTGGTCGCCGGGTCTTCTCTACGACCATGGCTTGGCGAATCAGCGCCGCTAAACGGGCCAGAGCTGCCTCGCGATTCATATCCTGACTGCGGTATTCCTGAGCCTTGATAATCACCACCCCATCCGCCGTGACCAGATGATGATTCAGCGCCAACAGGCGCTGCTTGTAATACTCTGGCAGGCTAGAGGCCTTGATGTCAAAGCGCAAATGTATTGCCGTTGAGGATTTATTAACATGCTGGCCACCCGCGCCCTGAGCCCGGATCGCCGTTAGCTCTATCTCGCTGTCGGCCAGCGTCACGCTATTCGAAATATTTAACACACTTATTGCTCGCTGCCTTGCCATTCAGAAAAAGTGATTTCCAGATTATTCTGAGCATCAGAAAGCCAAATGGTTCCCTCTTGCAGGGTCGCCTGCAAATTCATGTTGCGAGCGGACATCGCAGCCAGTTTCGCCATTTGCTCATCATCCAGAAAACGTACCTGAAGATTTTCATGGCCGGAAAGTTTCTCTTTAACCTGCGGCCACCACACTTTCGCCGCGCGTTCCCCATAGGAATAAAGAACAACTTTTTTCGACTGATTGCAGGCTTTGCGCAAGCGCTTCTCGTCCGGCAGCCCTAACTCCACCCACAGCTCGATGCCGTTATGATCGTTACGCAGCCAGATTTCCGGCTCATCGTCCGCACTTAGGCCTTTGGTAAATAACAAACGCTCGTCCGCATGGCAAATCCACGCCAATAGCCGCAGCATCATGCGTTGATCGGTTTCGGAAGGGTGCTGTGCCACCGTCAGGTTAGTATCCATAAAGACATTGCGGTCCATATCGGCAATATTGACTGTGGCTTTGTGAATGGTTGCTTTTAGTGCCATGGGTGACCTCTTGATTTTCAGGAGGACAGTGTACTTGATCCCGCCTTTGCGCGCGCTGCTAACCCCACATAAACCGATTATTAATGGCTTTTAGTAAGCAAAGAAACCTTCCGCTGAACGCTGATATCTCTTCAACTCCTGTGCTATAGTCCTTATAAGTTCAGAGTTTATCTTCGTGGTTTTACAATGTGGTTTACCATTGAAAATCCACCGGGTTAAACTTTTCCGGGAGGATACCGTGCAACAATACTGTGAATTAGTACGTCGTTTTTATTCCGAGATTGGCAGTGGCGATCTTGGGTATGTGCCTGATGCGCTGGGCTGTGTATTGAAAGCATTGGACGAAGTTGCGGCAAATGACGCACTGCCGTCCTCCGTTAGGGAACAGGCGGCTTACGCCGCCGCTAACTTATTGGTGAGCGATTATGTCGATGAGTGAAGAGTATCAACCCATCAATTGCGATGATTACGATAATCTGGAACTCGCCTGCCAGCATCACCTGATACTGACGTTGAAGTTGAGAGGCGGTGAGATCGTAGAAGGTAAAGCCAGCGACCTGCTATTACGCAAGCATGTCGAATACCTGATTGTGGAAGAATCGGGGAAAATGCGCGAGTTACGGCTGGATCATATCGCCAGCTTCAGTCATCCAGAAATTGGAACTGTCGTGGTCAGTGCTTCGTAATCCTTTCGCCAAAAAAAACGGGCCGCTGAAAAGTGGCCCGTTTTGTTTTTAACCAAGGCGAAATATTAGGGTTTAAGGCTGGCATAGTAAGCCGCCAAATCAGACATATCCTCATCGGTCAAACCTGAAACATAGGCGCGCATCACCTCAGCCTGACCGCCAGAACGCCCGCCGGTTTTATACGCTTTTAGCGATTGCTCAAGATAGAGCGCATTTTGCCCTGCCAAATTCGGATACATCGGCACCGAAACCTTACCATTCATACCGTGACAGGCAATACAGGCGGCAGACTTCGCCTTACCGGCCTCAATATCATTTTTCGCCATTGCAGAAAAACTGCATAGGCTCAACGCCACTGCCAGACACACAACTGATTTCATCATTGATCCTCAAGACCGCTTTTATTATTCGTTATTTATTATGTTATTCAGCTGACGCCACTGAACGCACCAGCAGGCTCCGCCTTCTTCGGCTACGCCCTCTGGCGTGATAAATACGCCGATGGCGGCTATCAATTGCTCACCAAAATACAATAGCGGAATACGTTCGCGCTCCCAAGGCGGAATGCCTAATTCCTGCCACAATTTTTTAGCGCGCCGCGAATGCCGACGCCCAACGATTCTGATGTTCCCCTGTAGGCCAAAACGGACGCTAACAGGTTCATTTTCAGCGGGCACTCGGATTTTCTGTCCCTTCTCATCAGCCAGTTCCAAACGTCCCAGCCCGGCGGGTAGCTCCAACGGCGATGGCACAGACCACGGTAAAACTGTCGTAGTGATGGCTTCCAACTGCGGTAATACATACAAATATTGCCGAAAACGCCGTACCTGATGAGGAGCTAACTCCAGCACCGGTTCTGCATCAGCCCGCGCCAACGCCACTTCATTCCAAATTCGCTGTAGCTGTTCTCTGGCGGGCATCGCCACGCCTTTCTCTGCCAGCCAACGACGCAGCAAGGCACCGCGTTTAGCTTCCGACATTAGCGCTAAACCGTTGATCGCTAAAGAACCATCCGGTTGCCGTAGTTGCGCCAAGGGTTCAGATAATAGCTCATCTAACAATTGTTCCTGCTCAGCGCACAACTCCGCACTACGCGCCACCGATCGGGAAAAATGCGGCCAACGTTCGGATAAAACCGGCAATACTTTCAGACGCAGAAAATTACGATCGAAGCGATCGTCCTGATTGCTATCATCTTCTATCCATGCCAACTGGCAATCTTCGGCGTAACGCTCTAATTGTTTGCGAGAAATAGCTAATAATGGGCGCAAAATCTGCCCCTCAGCAAATGGCATAGCCGCAGCCATCGAAGCTAAACCCGCAGGGCCGCTGCCGCGTTTTAACGCCAGTAAAAAGGTTTCACTTTGATCGTCGAGATGCTGAGCGGTAAGTAAGGTTTCTCCTTCTGCCAAGTGGCTGGAAAAGGCCTGATAACGCGCGGTTCGCGCGGCGGCTTCTATCCCACTGTGGCGCGTATCGAGCTGTACCCGAACAACTTCAAATGGCACATTCCAGCCCTGACACTGTGCCTGGCAATGTTCCACCCAGTTTTCCGCCAGTGGATTCAAACCATGATGTATATGAATAGCGCGCAGGGTTAGAGACGGCAACAGACTGGCGCGCAGCTGCACCAAAGCGTGGAGCAACACGCTGGAATCAAGTCCACCGCTGAACCCCACCAGAAAACTGGTTTGCCCACGCAGGTTATCGGCAATATATTCAACGAGTTGTTGTGGCTGATTCATCGATACATCACCGAGACGGCTTCAATTCATACAGTTCCAACGGCAGCCCGTCCGGATCCTGAAAGAAAGTGAAACGCGATTGTGTATAAGGATCGATTCGCAGCGTTTCACAAGCCACGCCCTTCTCAGCCAATTGCTTAACGCTCAAATCAATATCATCTACCTGAAACGCCAGGTGACGTAAGCCACAGGCTTCCGGGCGGCTTGGCCGCGCAGCCGGAGCCGGGAAGGAAAATAACTCAATGATATAATTATCGTTTAATGCCAAATCGGCTTTCCAGGAATCACGCTCTGCGCGATAAACCTCACTCAGCAAAGTGAATCCCAATACGTCGCAGTAGAAATCCTTGCTGACCTGATAATCTGAGCCGATCACCGCAATATGGTGAATCTGGCGAATGTCCAACATGGCTGGCTCCATCATTATTTTTCACCCGCTGGCCAACGGGTGATGGGTTATCAACTGGTTTTCAGCACCTTAACCATATATCGTCCATCGTCGGCCAGATGAGCGCCGTGAATATCGGTTTCAAAGCCGGGATAGTGCTCGCCGATAGCACACAGCATCAGCAGGAAATCCAACACCGCTCGGCTTTCTTCGGTAATCATTTCACCCGGCATCACCACGGGTACGCCCGGCGGATAAGGCAGAATCATATTGGCAACCACTTTGCCAATCAGATCACCCATTTCACATTCTTCTATATTACCGCGGATTTGCTGTTGGAACATATCGTAAGGCGTCAGTTTCATTTCCGGCAATACGCTAAAGGACTGATGCATTAGACGCGGCAAGTCATGGTGACGAATAAGTTGATGTATGCCGGCGGCGAGATCCTGAATTCGCATATGACGATAAAAATCAGGATCTTCCGCATACAAATCCGGCAGCATATTTTTGACACGTAAATTCAGATCATAGGCGCGCTTAAACTCCATCAGCCCACGTAATAAACTCATGGCTTTGGTTTTATCTATACCAATACTGAACAGGAACAATAAGTTATACGGCCCGGTTTTCTCAACTATAACGCCACGCTCATCGAGAAATTTTGCCACTAGAGCGGCAGGAATACCTTCCTCCGTCAACTGCCCATCACTGTTCATTCCCGGCATCAGAATCGTGACTTTAATCGGGTCCAGATACATATGATCAGCGTCTGCCTTAGCAAAGCCATGCCAGTTTTCGCCCGGGTCTAGCGGCCAGCACTGGATGTCTTCAATATCATCTGGCTGCCAGACGTCAAAGAACCAGTTATCGCTTTCGGCTCTCAAGCGCTTAACTTCTTTACGGAAATGCATCGCGCGCTCAATAGAGCGCTGAATCAGCCGTTTGCCCGGTTTACCTCGCATCATGGCGGCTGCCGTTTCCATTGAGGCCACGATACCGTAATGTGGGGAAGTGGTCGTGTGCATCATATAGGCTTCATTAAAGGTCGATTCGTTATAATCGCCTTTTATATGAATCATCGAAGCCTGAGAAAATGCGGCCAGTAATTTATGCGTCGATTGGGTTTCGTAAATAACTTTACCGGGAATCCTATCGCCGCTCATTCCACTCTTACCATCGTAGATCTGGTGAAATTGAGTGTAAGGCACCCAAGCAGAATCAAAATGTATCGAAGGAACGTCCAGAGTCTGTTTAATATAATCGGTGTTATACAACAGACCGTCATAGGTTGAGTTAGTAATAACCGCATGGACAGGCCAGGTAGCCCCCGCCGTTTGCGCGATCTTTTCGTTGATGCTTTCGCGAGTAAACTCTCTCTTCGGTATTCCGCCCAAAATACCGTAGGCATTACGCGCAGGCCGCAAATATAGCGGCGTGATATCGCTCATCATCAATAAATGCGTCAGTGACTTATGACAATTACGGTCGATCAATATGCTGCAACCGGCTGGGGCAGAATACATGCCGACGATTTTATTGGCGGTCGACGTACCGTTGGTCACCATATAACTTTTTTCGGCGTTGAAAGTACGCGCGATATACTCTTCGGCTTCTAAATGCGGGCCGCTATGATCCAGTAAAGACCCCAGTTCGGTCACCGAAATAGAAATATCGGCTTTTAAGGTATTGGCGCCAAAGAAATCATAAAATAGGCTCCCCACCGGGCTTTTCTGAAATGCCGTGCCCGCCATGTGCCCTGGGGTGCAAAACGTATATTTTCCCTCTTTAACATAGTGAAACAACGCTTTGGTCAGCGGCGGCGTGATGACATCAATATACTCGGCGGTATACTGCTCAATATGCTGAGCAATATCATCGGCTGCGTTAAGCGCATATTCGAAGAAATACAGTGCCATGCGCATTTCATTCAGGCTGACATCCAGCGATGAGGTCGTATTGATAAAAGCATAAATCGGCAGGTATTCATTTAACTCGTTGATCTCGGTACACAGCGCCATGCTGTGCTGATCCCAATCGAAAATGACGCCAATAATCCGAGCGTTATGTTCAATCAGCTTGAGTAGATCCTGCCCATCTTTCGGGTAAACCAGTTGAAAACCTTTAGCTTGCAGAGCGCTGTGAAGCTCACGAATTGGCTCATCCTTATAGTAACCCCCCATTGGGCTCATAATGGCGATGATATTCATTTGTATAGTCCTCACATTTTTATTTATCCCTATAACAACATGAAAACTCGCCGCTGTGTACCTAATTAGATAATAATGTTGGAAATTCTATATCAGACACCATGCCATATATTGACTGCATTCTGGACAAAATAATAAATTTAATCACCGAGTGAATTAATCGGGCGAGATCAAAGCCACAATTAAAACTAAAAAAGAGAACGATCAGACAATAATAATTATCAAAACAAGCCCAGCCAGCAAATTAAATAACATCAAGTAATAATCAAAATGTAACTTATTTTAAGGCTTTTAAATTTTTGATTTACACTTAACACTTCACCATCAAAATATAATATTTTATTTCACAGGTTATAAGGATGGTGTTATGCAGGGAAAGTTTCTCTCTCTATTAATCAATACACTGTTTATTATTGGACTTCTATTTTTTTATATATCCGCCAGCTATGCTATTTACCCCGTTAACCTTGTATACCGCGCCGACACCCGGGACTTAGGGGAGATAAATGCAGCTAACGGAATGCGTCCTTGGGCAGGCCCACGCGTTGATTATGATCTTATACATCATTTTGATGGAGAATCTGTCGATGATTACACCAGTGCCTTTGTCTCTACCAGCGCTTCATTTCGTCATAGCATCGAGCACGCAGCATCACTTGCCAGAGCCAATAGCGAAGAGCCTTTTGAGGAAGACTTTCGAATTTTTATCTATGCCATAAGGCCAGAGTCAAACTTCTATGAAGTCGAAGGTTCTATCGCACATGCCAGAGATACCAGCGCCGAACACTCTCCACGACAAGCCGGATTATCAGCGCTATTGCATAATTATGGCGGAATGGAGGAATGGGTGGCGCTGGAAGGTATATCGGCGGAGCGGATCATTTCTTTTATCGAAATAACCGGAGAAATATTGCAGAATTATTATCAATCCGGTCAGCTATTTTCAAATGGCTTTTGGATAAATCGATGGCAGCCAAATTTAGGTTATAACTCAGCCAACGATGGTGATATCAGTAGCTCAGAATTTTATACCCATATTGGCAATCCGCGAGGTTATCGTGATGTAATACAAGGTGAAACACTGCCCCCATTAGCCGCCTCTTTTACTTGTATAACTCCCAACTCCAATTCCATGAAGAAAAGGCAGTTACAAAATAAAAGATGTAAAACCAGAAAAGGCAGACATTTTTATTTCGTCAACAGACTTATTGCGGCATTAGAGAATAACGTTGAATAAATAAACATATCTCAATGAGATATTAACCCACCATAATATAAATGATACACGGAGGTTATTTTGAATAAACCGATTATTTTTTCTCTGTTTGTTTCATTAACGCCTATTGCCTTTGCCGATGATACTCCTGGCTCCAGTTATGTCATCGATGGGACCGTCGCGGCCATTCGCGTATCGGATCAGGGGTGTCGGATTTCATTTAGTGAGAGAACCGAACCACGCGAAAATATGGTCTGGCATTTTAGTGACGTACCGATAATCTGTAATCTGGCTAAAACGGCTTATGTACTGCGGGAAAAGGTCAGAGTAAACGTGGAGATAAACCCGGATAAAAGTTACGTTAACACTATTTCTAGTATTATTCTTGGCGATACCAACTCAAAGTGGTTACCCAATAATCTCTGATTGAGCGGCTATTATTGCCCAATAAAAAACCCGGAGTCAAAGTGAGTCCGGGTTTTTGTCTGAAAGATTAAATCAGCAATAGCCGTAGTTCATCAACCGCTGGTAGCGGCGATTCAGCAACTCATCGTTATTCAATACATCCAGATCGCTCAGATCGGCCAGCAATTGCGCTTTCAGTGAAGCGGCAATGGCCTGATAATCGCGATGTGCACCGCCTAAAGGTTCAGGAATCACGGAATCGATCATCTTGAGCTCTTTCAGGCGTGGCGCGGTAATACCCATAGCTTCGGCAGCTAACGGCGCTTTATCCGCACTTTTCCACAGAATTGACGCACAGCCTTCCGGCGAAATCACCGAGTAAGTGCTGTACTGCAACATATTCACTTTGTCGCCTACGCCAATCGCCAACGCGCCACCGGAGCCGCCTTCACCGATAACGGTACAGACGATAGGCACATTCAGACGAGACATTTCGCGCAGGTTACGGGCAATGGCCTCTGACTGGCCGCGTTCTTCGGCGCCAACGCCAGGGTAAGCCCCCGGAGTATCAATGAAAGTAATGATCGGCAGCTTGAAGCGCTCAGCCATTTCCATCAAACGCAGCGCTTTACGGTAGCCTTCTGGAGCAGGCATACCGAAGTTGCGACGAATTTTTTCTTTGGTTTCACGGCCTTTCTGATGACCAATGATCATCACCGGACGGCCTTCCAAACGGGCAATTCCGCCGACGATAGCTTTATCATCAGCATAGGCACGGTCACCTGCCAGCTCTTCGAAATCCGTAAAAATGTTAGCGATATAATCCAGGGTATAAGGACGTCGCGGATGGCGCGCTAATTGAGCGACCTGCCAAGCCCCGAGGTCCGAAAAAATCTTCCGCGTCAGCTCAACGCTTTTCTCACGCAGACGCTGGACCTCTTCATCCAGATTAATATCTAATTTTTCGTCTTGACGGCTGACTGCAGTCAGCGAGTCAATTTTCGCTTCCAGCTCTGCAATCGGCTGTTCAAAATCAAGAAAATTCAGACTCATAGCATTCCTATTTTAGTCAAATTCCAGTTCCACCTGCTCATTACCAACCAGCGTCCGCAGGTCGATCAATAAACGGTCTGTCGGGGTAACACGCCACGTGGCACCAAATCGTAGTCTGGCGCGCGCATCTTCCCGTTGGTAATAAAGATGTACTGGGATCGTCCCCGATCGGTGGGGTTCCAACGATTGGCGGAGACGGTTCAAAAGCTGGTCATCAATTTGCCTGTCAGTCAGCGAGATAGCAAGCCCACGGGCATATTTTTCACGAGCTTCACTGATATCCATTAACTCACGGGCGGTCATTTTAAGTCCACCGCTAAAGTCATCAAAGCTGACCTGCCCACTGGCTATCAGGATACGGTCTTTTTCTAACAAATGCTGATATTTTTCCAACGCATCCGTGAACATCATCACTTCCAGACGCCCGGAACGGTCATCTAGCGTACAGATGCCGATACGATTTCCGCGTTTTGTTACCATCACGCGCGCAGCGATTACCAGCCCCACTGCTGTCGTCATTTTGCCCCGATCCGTCGGGTGCATATCTTTCAGGCGCAACCCACCGGTATAACGCTCGATTTCCTTTAGATACTGGGTAATCGGGTGACCGGTTAAATACAGCCCCAGCGTCTCCCTCTCACCGTCAAGAACCACCTGTTCCTGCCAGCGCGGTACGTTAGCATAAGATTGCTCGACCTGCTCAGGCGCATCCGCCAGTACGCCGAACATATCTGCCTGACCAATAGCTTCCGCTTTGGCATGCTGATCTGCCGCTTTCAGCGCTTCTCCGAGAGAGCTCATCAAGGCCGCACGATGCGGACCGAGACGATCGAAAGCGCCGGACATTATCAGTTTTTCCAGAATCCGTCGATTCAGTTTTTTGGTATCAACCCGCGCACATAAATCGAACAGATCTTTAAAGTAGCCGCCTTGGTTGCGGGCTTCCAGCATAGCTTCGATTGGGCCTTCGCCCACGCCTTTGATAGCGCCAATGCCGTAAACGATCTCGCCTTCATCGTTCACATGGAAATGATACAGCCCGCTGTTTATATCCGGCGGCAGGATTTTCAGCCCCATGCGCCAGCACTCATCCACCAAACCAACGACTTTCTCTGTATTATCCATATCAGCGGTCATTACCGCAGCCATAAATTCAGCCGGATAATGTGCTTTCAGCCACAAAGTCTGATAGGAAACCAACGCGTAGGCGGCAGAGTGAGATTTGTTAAAACCGTAACCCGCAAATTTTTCTACCAGATCGAAGATCTTAATCGCCAGTTCGCCGTCAATACCCTGACTTTTAGCTCCATCTTCAAACACGGAACGCTGCTTGGCCATTTCCGCCGGATTTTTCTTACCCATTGCGCGGCGTAGCATATCCGCCCCGCCGAGGGAGTAGCCCGACAGCACCTGAGCGATCTGCATAACCTGTTCTTGGTACAAAATAATGCCGTAGGTAGGCTCTAGTACCGGTTTCAGAGATTCATGCTGCCATTGGATATCTGGATAGGACAACTCTTCGCGACCGTGCTTACGGTCAATAAAGTTATCTACCATGCCTGATTGCAACGGTCCTGGGCGGAACAGCGCCACCAAGGCGATCATATCTTCGAAGCAGTCGGGTTTCAGGCGTTTAATCAGATCCTTCATCCCGCGGGATTCGAGCTGGAATACCGCCGTCGTTTCCGACCGTTGCAGCATATCAAAGCTCTTTTTATCCTCCAGCGGAATGGACGCGATATCGATGGGTTCCAGCCCGGTCTTGGCGCGACGGGCGTTGATCATCTCCAGCGCCCAGTTAATGATGGTTAGAGTACGCAAACCGAGGAAGTCAAACTTCACTAAACCGGCATATTCGACATCATTTTTATCGAACTGAGTAACCGGGTTATTCCCCTCGGCGTCGCAATATAGCGGCGCAAAATCGGTAATTTTGGTCGGCGCGATAACTACCCCACCGGCGTGTTTACCGGCGTTACGGGTAACACCTTCCAATTTACGCGCCATATCGATCAAGGCTCGAACTTCTTCGTCCGCTTCGTAAATTTCAGGTAACTGTGGCTCGGCGGCGAAGGCTTTTTCCAGCGTCATCCCCGGATCGGGCGGAATCAATTTGGAAATACGATCGACAAAACCATAGGGATGGCCCAGCACCCGGCCAACGTCGCGGATTACCGCTTTAGCGGCCATCGTACCGAAGGTAATAATCTGCGAAACCGCGTCACGGCCATACATTTCAGCAACGTGCTCAATCACCAGATCGCGTTTTTCCATACAGAAATCGACGTCGAAATCGGGCATGGATACACGTTCAGGGTTCAGGAATCGTTCAAAAAGCAGATCAAATTCCAGCGGATCCAGATCGGTGATTTTCAGGGCATAAGCCACCAGAGAACCTGCACCTGAACCACGCCCCGGCCCAACCGGTACGCCGTTATCTTTCGACCACTGGATAAACTCCATCACGATCAGGAAGTAGCCTGGGAATCCCATCTGGTTGATAACTTTAAGCTCGATATCCAGACGTTCATCATATTCAGGCCGCTTTTGCGCCCTGACTTCCGGATCCGGGAATAAAAATTCCAGACGTTCTTCCAGACCCTGTTTGGATTTTTCGATCAGAAAATCTTCGGTACTCATATCCCCGGTCGGGAATTGAGGCAGGAAATATTCACCCAGCCGAATTGTCACGTTACAACGTTTGGCAATTTCAACGCTGTTGATCAGCGCTTCAGGAATATCCGCGAACAGCTCGCACATCTGCTCTTCATCGCGCATAAACTGCTGAGGACTATAATTTTTTGGTCGTTTCGGATCGACCAAAGTGAAGCCATCATGAATCGCCACGCGAATTTCATGGGCATCAAAATCCGTTTCATCAATAAAGCGCACATCGTTGGTGGCAACCACGGGAATACCGCGTTCAGTCGCTAATGCTACCGCTACGTGCAGATAATTTTCTTCGTCCTGTCGTCCAGTACGGATTAGCTCTAAATAGTAGCTACCAGGGAAGTATTCATTGTAAAAATCAAGACATTGATCGACCTGAGCCTGATTGCCACGCAGCAAAAATTTGCCTACGTCGCCCATACGTCCGCCGGACAACAAAATCAGCCCTTCGCGGTGCTTAATCAGCCAGTCACGATCGATAACCGGCCCTGCGGGGCCATAGCCACGCTGATAAGCCTCGGAAATAAGCAGGGTAAGGTTTTGATAGCCTTCGTTGTTACGCGCCAGAATAGTCAGATGCGCAAACTCATCGCCCAGCATCTCGCTCTGCACACAGAAATCAGCGCCAATGATAGGTTTGATTCCCGCGCCGTGAGCGCTGCCGTAAAACTTCACCAAACCGCACAGGTTGGTAAAGTCAGTAATCGCTAACGCTGGCATGCCTAAGGCGGCAGCCCGCTTCACCAAGGGTCCAATCTTGGCTAATCCATCGATCATGGAATAATCGCTGTGAACACGCAGGTGGACAAAACGAGGTTCGGCCATATCCAGATACCAGAAATTAGTGGATTGAATCACACCCGCAGGACTGGGTGTCTCGGGGCATCATAACTATAACCTGTATCACGCAAACCATTGTATGGATGCAATTCGATATTCACTGGCTATACGTTGTTTCCATCAGGCAGTAGCAATGCGGGCCTATGCCAGCCCGAGCACGCGTTTAACCGGAGCAAAACTGCGACGATGGTGCTCTGTGGCACCCAATGCGGCCAACCGCTCTAGATGGAATGCGGTCGGATAGCCTTTATGCTGAGCAAAGCCGTAATCCGGAAACTCGGCATCCAGCAACGCCATTTCCCGATCGCGGGTCACTTTTGCGACGATAGACGCAGCGCTAATCTCAGCCACTCGGCTATCCCCTTTCACCACCGCGAGGGACGGCATCGGCAGTGCCGGACAACGGTTACCGTCGATTAAGACATAATCAGGCGCAATATGCAGCCCGGCAACCGCTCTCTGCATCGCCAGCATGGTAGCGTGCAATATATTCATATCGTCAATTTCTTCCGGCTCTGCGCGCCCCAGACTCCAGGACAGCGCCTTCTCGGTAATCTCGTCATAAAGCGCCAATCTGCGCTTTTCACTGAGTTTCTTTGAGTCTGCCAGCCCGATAATGGGTTGATTCGGGTCGAGGATCACTGCGGCGGTCACGACCGCGCCAACCAGCGGCCCGCGCCCGACCTCATCAACGCCGGCAATGAGATTTGCCTGCGGATAAATAAAAATATCGCTCATTGCTTCGCTAATTCCAATACCGCCTGTGCGGCCTGTTTGTCCGCATCGCAGCGAATGCTTTGGTGCAAGGCCAGAAAACGTGTTTTTAGTGCTTCAACCGCCTCGCCACCCTTCAATAAAGGTAATAAAGCGTCTGCCAATTTTTGCGGCTGACACTCTTGCTGTAGCAATTCGGGAACCAGTTCTTCGCCCGCCAGTAAGTTAGGTAATGAGACATAAGGCGTTTTCACCAAACGCTCCGCCAACCAGAAGGTGAAAGGCTTCATACGGTAACCCACAACCATCGGCGATTTGGCCAACATGCATTCCAGCGCGGCGGTGCCCGAAGCCAACAGAGTGGCATCGCTGGCGACCATTGCAGCTCTGGCTTTACCATCCAATAAATGGACGGATAATTCCGGTGCAACTTCGGCTTTTATACGTTCGAACTGTTCCCGACGCTTGCTGTTCACCAGCGGCACCAATACTTCTAAATCAGGGAATTGCTGCCGTAATATCTCGGCGGTGCGTAGAAAGTCGGCACTTAACATTTCGACTTCTGAATGCCGACTCCCCGGCAATAACGCCAGACAGTGGACATCAGTAGCGATACCTAATTCAGCACGAGCCGCCACACGATTGGCAACCAACGGCATGGCATCCGCCATGGTGTGACCAATAAAACGACAGGGAACGTTGAAACGATCGTAAAACGCTTTTTCGAAAGGCAGAAAAGCCAAAACCATATCTGTGGCTTTACCGATTTTGAAAACGCGCTTATGACGCCAGGCCCAAACCGAGGGACTGACGTAATGAATAGTGCGAATTCCGTTCTGCTTTAAGCGGCCTTCCAGGGTGATGTTAAAATCGGGAGCATCGATACCCACGAATACATCGGGAGAAAGCTCGCTGAAACGGCGCGTCAAATCCTTACGGATTTTAAGAAGACGCGGTAACCGTTCCAGCACCTCCACAACCCCCATCACAGCCAACTCTTCCATTTCGTACCAGGCTTCACAACCCTCGGCTTGCATTAAGGGGCCGGCAACGCCGACAAAGCGGGCATTGGGAACCTGAGCTTTAAGCGCCCGGATTAACCCTGCACCTAAAATATCGCCGGAGGTTTCTCCGGCAACTAACCCGATAGTTAATGGGCGATCGGCTGTCATGACAGGCTCTTGCATAAGTTAGCGGATAATACCGCGGGTCGAACGAGCGAAGAAATCGCTGAACGGCTTAACCGCAGGATGCTGCTCGGCCAATTCGGCAATTTCCGGCTTCACTTCATCCAAAGTACGTCCGCTGCGATACACTAGCTTGTAAGCATTACGGATAGCATGCAGAGATTCTTTATCAAAACCACGGCGTTTCAGCCCTTCGATATTAATACCGAACGGTGTCGCGTGGTTTCCTTGCGCTATGACAAAAGGAGGCACATCCTGCGCAACCCCGGAACAGCCGCCAACCATTACATGTGCACCGATCACACAGAATTGATGAACAGCGGTCATTCCGCCAATAATGGCATAATCATCCACTTCAACGTGGCCACCCAAAGTCGCGTTATTGGCAAAGATGCAGCGGTTGCCGATAATGCAGTCATGAGCGATATGGGCATTAATCATCAGTAGGTTATCGCTACCAACTTTCGTCACCCCGGTACCTTGTACCGTGCCACGGTGGATAGTCACACTTTCACGGATACGGTTACGATCGCCAATTTCCACCCGTGTCGGTTCGCCGGCATATTTCAGATCCTGGTTAGCTTCACCAATGGAAGCAAACTGGTAAATCTCATTATCGCGGCCGATTTTAGTCACGCCGTTCACGACAATATGGGATTTCAGTACTGTGCCTTCACCAATTTCCACCTGGGAACCGATATAGCAAAATGGGCCAATGTGAACATTAGCACCAATCACAGCACCTTCTTCAACGATAGCACTCGGGTGGATAAAGGCGGTTTTGTCAATCACGTATCAAGACTCCTTAGATGCGGGTACTGCTGCTGGTGCCGGTTTGCTGCGTGCGCACATCATGGTGGCAGTACAGACAATTTCACCGTCAACTTTAGCAACACCGGTAAAGCGGGTTAAACCACGACGCTCTTTGACGAATTCAACTTCCATAATCATCTGATCGCCAGGCACTACCGGGCGTTTAAAGCGGGCTTCATCAATACCAGCAAAGTAGTAAAGTTCGCCTGGTTCAAGTTTACCGCGGCTTTTAAATGCCAAAATACCGGTAGCCTGCGCCATTGCTTCCAAAATCAGTACGCCAGGGAAAATAGGCTTACCGGGGAAATGGCCTTGGAAAAAAGGCTCGTTGAAAGAGACGTTCTTCACTGCACGTAGAAATTTCCCTTCCTCAAAATCCAGGACGCGATCTACCAGCAAAAAAGGAAAACGGTGCGGCAGTAGATCTAAAATCTCTTCAATATGCAGAGTATGAGTGTCAGTAGTCAAAATACTCTTCCTGTCTAAAAAATTAATGCTATCAACGACACGGCCTGCTTTGACCCCAAAAGGAGATCATTAGGCAGGCCGCAAATTAGGAACTCTGTACGCTTCGGGCAGTAAGCGCCAATAGCTTTTGTTATTGGCTCAGAGTGGTAATTACTCTTTATCGATTTTACGTTCGACAGCTTTCAAACGCTTATTCATCTCATCGATATTCATCACCAGTGCTGCGGTTTTTCGCCACGTTTTATTTGGCTGCAACGGAATTCCGGAGGAGTATACCCCAGGTTCAGTGATTGGACGCATCACCATTCCCATTCCGGTCACAACAACCTTGTCGGCAATCTCCATGTGACCATTGATCACACTGGCACCACCGATCTGGCAATATCGGCCAACTTTCAGGCTTCCCGCCATGATAACGCCGCCCGCAACTGCGGTATTGTCGCCAATAGTCACGTTATGCGCAATCTGGCATTGATTATCAATGATGACACCATTACCGATAACCGTGTTATCTAACGCGCCGCGGTCGATAGTTGTACAGGCACCAATCTCCACGCGGTCACCAATTATTACGGTGCCAAGCTGCGGGATTTTGATCCAATTGCCACGATCGTTAGCGTAACCAAAACCATCTGCACCAATGACCGTACCGGATTGAATCAGGCAATGCTGCCCAATCTCAACTTCATGATAAACGGAAACATTGGCCCACAAACGGCTACCTGCACCGATACGTGCATTTTTACCGACAAAACAGCCCGCACCGATAACCACGTTATCACCCAGAACAACGCCGGACTCAATCACCGCATTTGCGCCAATTGATACCTGATTGCCCAAGGTTGCTTCAGGGGAAATCACTGCGCTTGGGGCGATGTCCTGAGCTGGCTGCGGAGTGGTATCCATAATCTGCGCCATGCGCGCATAGGTCAGATAGGGATTTTTAACGACTAAAGCAGCAACGTTACAATAAGGCAGATCTTCCTCGGTCAAAACCACGGCGCTAGCTTGGCAAGACGCGAGTTGTTCCCGGTAACGGCTGTTTGACAAAAACGTGATTTGCGCAGGTTTGGCAGAATGCATTGAAGCGATGCCGGTGATGACAATTTCGCCATCACCGTGCACTTGTGCATCCAACTGCTGGGCTAAATCAGCCAGTCGAATTGAAGGCATGTGTTATTTAACCTGTTTCAGCACGTCAGCAGTGATGTCTTTTGAGGAATCAGCGTATGCCACAGCATTCGCGTCGATAACCACATCATACCCACCTTTACTTGCAACAGATTTCACAGCGTCCTGAATACGGCTCAGGATTTTGTTACGCTCTTCCATCTGGCGACGACGGTTGTCTTGTTCAAACGCCTGCGCTTTTTGAGAGAAGGTTTCACGCTGCGCCATGACGTCTTTTTCCAGTTTGGTACGATCGCTGGCTTTCATGGTAGAACCGTCGCGCTGCAGCTTCTGCATTTTGGTCTGCAGATCGCGCTCCATTCCTTGCAGCTCGGTTGCACGGCCTTTGAATTCATTCTCCAGCTGCTTAGCCACGGTTTCACGCGCGGGTAATTGTTGGAAAATGCTGGAAACATTAACAATAGCAATCTTGTCAGCGGCTTGAACGCTGGCTGAAGCAGCCAATGCTAAACCAAGACCTGCGGCACACAACCACTTTTTCACTATAAACTCCTTACCATTACCCGTTTGTGTCAGAGACACCCTGAAATGCACTTGACGCCGGATTTATCCGATGCGGCAAAGGTAATACTAGATCACCTTTGCAACAGGGAGATCGGCGTCAGCGCGATCTTTACTTATCGATCAACAATTCTTGCTCAACTACTCAGTAGCCTGTTACCAGGTTTTACCGATGTTAAACTGGAACTGCTCGGATTTATCACCCGGATAGTCTTTGACCGGTTTGGCGTAAGAGAACACCAATGGACCCAGCGGTGACATCCACTGTAATGCTACACCCGCAGAAACGCGAATATTGCTTGGGTCGCTGTAGTCAGGAATCCCGGCGGCTCCCGTTGCCGCAGTGTTTTCCCAGTGGGTATCCCAAACGGTACCTGAATCGATAAAGATCGAAGTACGAACCGAGTTAGAATACTTTTCACTGATAAACGGCGTTGGCGTGATCAATTCGATACTCGCCACAGCCATGGCATTACCGCCCACAGCATCGGTAGATTTATTAACCGTAGCGCCATTATTCGCATAGTATGCAGCTTTAGGCCCGATGTTGTTCGAGCGGAAACCACGTACAGTGCTGGAACCACCGGCATAGAAGTTCTCATAGAACGGCATTTCTTTGCCACCGAGACCATCGCCATAACCTAAGCGCCCGCGACCTAACAGAACCCAAGAGCGATCCTGATCCAACGGCAGGTAGCCGGAAGTATCGAAGGTCACTTTGTAGAATTCATTATCGGAGCCAGGAACGGTTACTTTACCGTTAACCGAAGATTTTACACCGGAAGTCGGGAAGAAACCTCGGTCTAGGTTGTTATAAGTCCAACCAAGGTTCAGGGTAAAGTCATCAGCGGTGAAGTCAGCGCGGTCAGTATAGTTCGGCTTTTGGCCGACTGACTCGAGATAACGCCACATAGCAACCTGCGGCAACATGTCGGACAGACTGTTGTGCACATAGCCCACGCCTACGCGTAATGAGTTATTTTCGTTGATTGGGAACCCAAGGGTACCGTCAACACCGTAGCTGCTGTTGGTATAGCCAGACAGGTCTGCGTTATCCGCTTTAAAATCGTTGTAGAACACACGACCACCCAGACTCACACCGTCAACGGTGAAGTAAGGGTCGGTTAACGTAAATTCAGCATAGGTCTGGTAATCATTCTTAGTACCGTTAATCCCTACGCTGTTACCCGTGCCCAGCCAGTTATCCTGTTGAACACCCACCTGGAAACTCACGCCACTTTCAGTACCGTAGCCAATGCCGAAGTTCAGGCTACCGGTATTACGTTCTTTAACTTTGTAAACAATATCAACCTGATCGGCAGTACCCGGAACACGCTGCGTTTCCACATCGACGGTTTCGAAGTAACCTAAACGGTTCAGACGATCTTTACCTTGTTCAACCTGAGCGTTACCCAGCCATGCACCTTCCATCTGACGCATTTCACGACGAAGAACGGAATCTTTACTGGTGTCATTGCCTTCGAAGCGAACGTGACGCACATAGAAACGGTTACCCGCATCCACATTAATGTGCAGTTTCACGGTTTTATCCGCATCGTTGATTTCAGGCTGAGTCTGTACGCGTGGGTAAGCGTAGCCATAGCGACCTAACATCTTTTTGATGTCGTCTTCCATGCGCGTCACTTTACCGCCGTTATACAACTCGCCCGGCTCAATTTTGGTCAGCTTCTCAGCTTCAGACTGATGGCCCGCCAGATTCCCGTTGACCACCACGCTGCTCAACTTGTACTGCTCGCCTTCTGTCAGGTTGATTGTGATGTAGATGCCTTTTTTATCCGGCGTCAAACTCACCTGAGTAGAATCGATGTTGAAGCGTGCGTAACCGCGATCCAGATAGAAGCTACGCAGGATCTCAAGATCGCCTGCCAGTTTCTGTTTCTGATATTTACGGTCACCAACCACGTTCCACCAAGGCACTTCATCGCGCAGCTGGAAACGTGAAATCAGTTCGTCTGTGCTAAACGCATGGTTACCGACGATATTGATCTGCTGAATCTTGGCAGATACACCTTCGGTAAACACCAGCTTCAGATCGACACGGTTGCGCGGCAACGGCGTCACTACGGCTTTCACCGAAGCGCTGTATTTACCCACGCTGTAATAGAAGTCCTCCAGACCTTTTTCAATGCTGGAGATCGTTGTGCGGTCTAGTGCCTCGCCAACCCGAACGCCAGAGGCTTCAAGGTTCTGTTTAAGCATATCCTCTTTCACCGCTTTGTTACCGGAGAAAGTGATACTGGCGATCGTTGGGCGTTCTTTGACTTGAACAATCAGAGTATTACCATCGCGCAGAACGCGAACGTCCTCGAAGTTGCCTGTGGCAAACAACGCACGGATAGTATTACTGATGTCATCATCACTGACGGTATCGCCTACGCGAACCGGCATATTAAGTAACGCCGCACCGACGGCGACTCGCTGCAGGCCCTCGAAATGAATGTCTTTCACTACGAACCCGTCTGCACCGTATACGGTGGCGCTGCCAAACAGCAGCGACGCTATGAGCAACTTTTTCATCGCCATCGTTGTTATGCGTTCTTCCTAACCTATCCCCTGCCGTTAAAAGCGGGAGAAATCATTGAAAAGTGCAAGTCCCATCAACAGCATTAGCAATATCGAGCCAATGCGGTAGCTGAAATCTTGAACTCGCTCAGAAACCGGCCCACCCTTGAGCTTTTCTATCGCCAGGAAGAGCAGATGTCCACCATCTAATACCGGTAACGGGAACAGATTGATAATCCCCAAGTTGACACTAATCAGTGCCAAAAACATCAGGTAATAAACCAATCCGAACTCGGCTGAAACCCCTGCGCCCTGTGCAATGGAAATCGGGCCACTCAGGTTATTCAGCTTAACATCACCAGTAATCAGTTTACCCAACATGTTGACCGTCAACCGCATCAACTGCCAGGTTTTATCCCCAGCCTGATAGAGTGCCGTAAACGGACCATATTGGCGAATCGTTTTATACTCATCCGGAAGCGGTATAACTTTCGGAATTACGCCTGCAAAGCCTTCGGTTCTGTCTTTACCCGCCGATTTTGTATCTGGAATCAGGGTTAAAGACAAGGGAGAACCACCCCTTTCAATTTCAACTGCCAGCGGCTTGCCAGGATTTTCGCGTACCCGGCTGGCAAATGTCTGCCAACCTTCAACTAGCTGACCGTCAACTTTAACGATCCTATCCCCTGCTTGTAAACCCGCCTTTTGCGCTGCCGACTCTGTTTGAACCTCTTGCAGCACTGATTCAATCTGCGGGCCACGAGGAATAATCCCCAAAGTCACCACGGGGTCCTGCTTATCAGGCTCGAACGACCATTGACGTAAATCCAGAGTTTTCTGTACTACGTTATCAGAGCCAAAAGGGGCTACGCCAACTTGCACCTGCTGGTCGCCAATTTTACCGACCAGAGCAAGACGAACTGCAGACCAATCAGGCGTTTCGATACCGTCAACAGACTTAAGTTCCATTCCAGCAGAAATATCAGCCTGCGCAGCAATGGATTGTGGGGATATTTCACCCACAACCGGACGAAAGCTCGGGATGCCGATGATAAACACCAGCCAGTAGGCAAAAATAGCGAAGAGGAAGTTGGCGATAGGGCCGGCGCTGACGATCGCAGCGCGCTGGGCAATACTTTTATTGTTAAAAGCCTGATGGCGGAATTCCGGGGCAACGGCCTCGGCACGCTCATCCAGCATTTTCACATAACCGCCGAGGGGAATCAGGGCGATCACATATTCTGTACCTTGTCGATCGGTTCTGCGCCATAAGGCTTTGCCAAAACCGATAGAAAAGCGCTCAACACGGACTCCACAGCGACGCGCCACCCAAAAGTGGCCGAACTCGTGAACCGTAATTAAGATGCCCAGCGCAATGATAAATGCAGCCAGGTTCCAGAGTATGCTCATCATAATCCCTAAACTCCCCGTCAGTGACGGATTAAAACACTAACAGCATCAGGCAGGCAAATACCGGCACGGCTGCGGTCAGGCTATCGATACGATCCAGTATCCCGCCATGACCAGGAATCAGATGACCGCTGTCTTTGATTCCCGCTTCACGTTTGAACATACTCTCGGTCAAATCCCCGAGTACTGAGGCCAGAGCCGCAACCACAGAACACACTAACAGTTTTTCCGGAATCACATCCAGCGGAGCATAGCGGCCAAACAACCAGGCTATCAACGCCGATGACAGCAAGCCGCCTATCAACCCTTCCCAGGTTTTCCCGGGGGAAACTTTCGGTGCAAGCTTATGTTTGCCGAACATTTTGCCAAACATGTAGGCACCGGAATCCGCGCCCCACACCAGCAACATCACGTAAAGCAGCCACCAGGCACCGGTTGAATGATTTTGCTCATAACCGTACTGACGCAGCGCAAACATGCCCCAGAAGAATGGCACTATGGTCAGAATACCGAAGATAATTCTGATGGTTCGCGAGTCACGCCAGAAAGCAGCCGAGCGCGGGTAGGTCAACACCAGCAACAGAGCGGCTATCCACCACCCCATCGATGCCCAAAGCGGGCCACTGACTTGCAAATCGTGCACTGTAGGTTGATATTCTGGAATACTCAACCACATCGATACCAGCAAGAAACCGCAGAGTATCGCCAGCCAGATGCGCTGTGAGTGCGAAGCGAAACCAGCGAGCTGCCCCCACTCCCAAGCAGCCAGCATACATACAGCCAGCGTCACTATGGCAAAACCAATCGGAGGCAGCAAAAACAGCGCCCCGATGACGATAGGGATTAAAATCAAAGCAGTTATGAGACGATACTTCAGCAAAAGTTCCCCCTAGGATGCAGCAACATCGTTAGGTGTCGTTCCACCGAAGCGGCGCTCGCGTTGTGCAAATGCATTCAGCGCACCTTCAAAGACAAGTTCATCAAAATCAGGCCAAAGGACATCAGTAAAGTAAAGTTCAGCATAGGCTATTTGCCACAGCAGGAAATTACTGATGCGATGTTCGCCACCGGTCCTGATCACTAGATCCACCTGAGACTGTTCGTTCAGGCAAATATGAGAATTTAACAAATCCTCAGTGATATCTTCAGGTTGTAACAATCCCTTTTGAACCTGCCCAGCCAATTGGCGCATTCCCTGAATGATATCCCAACGTCCACCATAATTGGCAGCAATGTTAAGCTTCAAACCATCATTATTTTCCGTCAGCGCTTCAGAGCGTCGAATGCGTTCCTGCAGACGTCCACTGAAGCGGCTGATATCACCAATAACGCTTAAACGTACGTTATGTTTATGCAGACTTTTCACTTCGCTGTCCAGCGCTCGAACGAAAAGCTCCATCAGTGCGGTCACTTCCTGAGCAGGGCGATTCCAGTTTTCACTACTAAAAGCATAAAGCGTGAGCGCATCTAATTGATGAGTGGCGGCAAAACTCACCGCACGGCGAACTGATTTCACTCCCGCTTTATGACCGAAGATCCTTAATTTACCCTGGCGTTTAGCCCATCGGCCATTACCATCCATAATAATAGCAACGTGGCGCGGGCCTTGGGGGGACAAGTTAGCCCTATCTTCATTTACGGACGACATAACGCGAACATTCTTCCTCAATAAATACGACTGCTCTTCCCTAACATTAGGCCTCATGCGCACAAAAAAAGCCGTGTACTGAATCACGGCTTCTTATATGACAGCCAAACCAGAGGGTCTAAATACCCATAGAACCGTTAATCAAGGGTCTGTCTGCCCATTGACGGCGCAGACTATATCATCTCAGTCCGAGACGAACAAATTCCACCAATGAATAACATCACCTTCAACGACTTAATGCACCTAATGCTCGCTCAGCAGCAATTCGTGCCAAACGGTCAATATCTAAGACTTCATCGACTGAATTGGGTTCCTGCAATGCCAAACTTTCGAGCACATTTCTGTTTAATCTCGCAATATCTGTGAAACCGATACGCGATTGCAAGAAAGCCATGACAGAAATTTCATTAGCCGCATTTAACACTGTGGTCGCCGCTTGCCCTGCGTTAAAAGCTTCCATCGCCAGCTGCAGACACGGATAACGCTGATAATCAGGCTCTGCGAACGTCAGCGGGCCCATACGGCAAAAATCTAGCGCTTCAACGCCTGATTCTACCCGATTTGGGTACGCCATAGCGTGGGCGATTGGCGTGCGCATATCCGGTGTACCAAGCTGCGCCAGCACGCTTCCGTCCTGATAGCGAACCATCGAGTGAATCACCGACTGCGGATGCAGAATCACTTCAATCTGCTCAGCCGAAGCGTTAAACAGCCAGCGAGCCTCGATATATTCCAGCCCTTTATTCATCATGGTAGCTGAATCGACGGAAATCTTACGCCCCATCGACCAGTTTGGATGAGCGCAGGCTTGGTCTGGCGTCATTGTGGCAAACTGATCCAACGGCGTTTCACGGAAAGGACCGCCGGAGCCGGTCAGGATAATGCGCGATACACCATTCTCAATCAGAGAAGAATAGCCTAACTGTTGCTGAACGCGCTCTGGCAGGCTTTGAAAAATGGCATTGTGTTCACTATCGATGGGGAGCAGCTGCGCACGACTTTCTCGCACCGCGTCCATGAAAAGACGACCACAGGTAATCAAAGATTCTTTATTGGCCAGCAGCACTTTTTTACCGGCGCGGATCGCCGCCAGCGTAGGTAATAGCCCGGCTACGCCGACGATAGCCGCCATTACCTGATCGACTTCACCGAGAGCAGCAAGTTCGCAGGCCGCCTTTTCACCGGCTAATACTTCGGTTTTGCTACCTTGCTCAGACAGCAAAAGGCGCAGCGCCGCAGCAGAATCTTCGTCCGCCATTGCCGCATAACGCGGGGCAAATTCCAGACATTGTTCTGCCATTAATGAGACATTGCGCCCTGCAACCAATGCGGTGACGGCGAATAAATCGGGATTAGCCCGCACAACGGCCAATGTACTGCAGCCAACGGAGCCGGTAGAACCAAGAATAGTCAGTTGCTTCATGAGGGTGCTCTGAATAACTGTTTTTATGATAGGAAGATGCATCAGTATGAAACATCTGAGCCCGCAAGACTAAGACATTTAGCCCAAATATCAGCTGTTGTCTTCAATAAAACCGTACAGATGTAAAAAACAAAGCGCCGCCTAAGCGACGCCTTGCGGAACCGGTTAACGATTAGAAATTCATTAACTCAGCTTCTTTATCGGACAAAATAGAGTCGATTTTCTTGATGAAGGTATCAGTCATTTTCTGAACTTCATCCTGACAACGACGATCTTCATCTTCGCTGATAGCTTTATCTTTCAACAAGGCTTTAACCTTATCGTTAGTATCGCGACGCACGTTACGCACAGAGACACGGCCCTGCTCTGCTTCGCCACGCACCACTTTGATCAGGTCTTTACGACGCTCTTCGGTCAGCGGAGGCAGCGGAACGCGGATCACGGTGCCAGCTGAAGATGGGTTCAGACCCAAATCAGAAGACATGATCGCTTTTTCTACCGCGGCGTTCAGGCTGCGGTCAAATACGGTAATTGCCAGCGTACGGGAGTCTTCTACTACCACGTTGGCCAACTGGCGCAATGGCGTTGCGCTACCGTAATATTCAACCTGAATACCATCAAGAATACTTGGTGAAGCACGGCCAGTACGGATTTTATCGATATGGCCCTGGAATGCTTCTACGCACTTACCCATGCGCACTTCTGCATCTTTTTTAATTTCGTTAATCACGTTGCGAACCCTTGTAAACTGGTTACTTGGCAGGCTATACCTTGCAGCATAGCCGGTGAATATGTAAACCAGCAATTGCTGGTTAAAAGGGACTCAGCGCACAATTACGTGAAGCCCCTGATTAGAACGGCGCTATTTAGCGATCAACGTTCCTTCGTTTTCACCCATCACAACACGACGCAGCGCGCCAGGTTTGTTCATGTTAAATACGCGAATTGGCAAGTTATGGTCACGAGCCAGCGTAAAGGCGGCAAGATCCATCACTTTCAGTTCACGTTCTAACACGTCTTGATAGGTTAACTGTTCGTACAGCGTTGCATCAGGATCTTTCACAGGATCGGCTGAATACACACCGTCAACTTTGGTGGCTTTTAACACCACGTCGGCTTCGATCTCGATACCGCGCAAACATGCCGCTGAATCAGTAGTGAAGAATGGGTTGCCGGTACCGGCAGCAAAAATCACCACGCGATTGTGACGCAGTAGGCTGATTGCTTCAGCCCAGCTGTAATTGTCACATACGCCGTTCAACGGGATTGCCGACATCAGGCGGGCGTTCACATAGGCACGGTGCAGTGCATCACGCATTGCCAGGCCGTTCATTACGGTAGCCAGCATTCCCATGTGGTCGCCCACTACGCGGTTCATCCCAGCCTGTGCCAAACCGGCACCGCGGAATAAGTTACCACCGCCAATTACCACACCGACCTGAATACCCAGTTCGACCAGCTCTTTGACTTCCTGAGCCATACGATCCAAAACGCTAGCGTCGATACCAAAACCTTCCGCGCCTTGCAGGGCTTCGCCACTCAGCTTTAGCAGGATTCGCTGATATACGGGTTTTGCATTGGTTGCCATGGTGTTCTGTCCTAAGCAGCAGTAATAGTATTGGGGATTTGACCGTCATACATTCAAAACACCTATAAGTGCGCTGAAAGTTTACGGACTAAATTCTAGATTGGATAAAATGGAACCGCCTGTTGGCGGCCCCATTTTTAAGCATTAAGACTGTTTGCTCATTGCTGCAACTTCAGCAGCAAAGTCAGTCTCAACTTTCTCGATGCCTTCGCCCACTTCAAAGCGGATGAAGTTGATCACGTCAGCTTTATGCTCTTTCAGCAGCTCGCCAACGGTTTTGCTTGGGTCCATTACGAAATGCTGACCGGTCAAAGAAACTTCGCCGGTGAACTTACGCATGCGGCCTTCAACCATTTTCTCTGCGATTTCGCGTGGCTTGCCAGATTCCATAGCGATGTCCAACTGGATTTGGTGCTCGCGAGCAACAACTTCAGCAGGGACGTCTTCTGGTTTAACGTATTCTGGTTTGCTTGCAGCGATGTGCATAGCGATGTGCTTAACCAGCTCTTCATCAGCACCGGTAGCGGCAACCATAACGCCGATACGTGCGCCGTGCAGGTAAGTCCCCAGAATGTCGCCTTCCAGAGCAGCAACACGACGGATATTGATGTTTTCACCGATTTTAGCAACCAGGTTAGCGCGTTGTTCTTCGAACTGTGCTTTCAGCACTTCGATATCAACGATTTTGCCAGCCAGTGCTGCATCGATAACTTCGTCGCCGAATGCTTTAAAGCCAGCATCTTTAGCAACAAAGTCAGTTTCACAGTTCAGTTCCAGCATCACGCCGAATTTGCCGTCTGCAGAAACTTTCGCCAGGATGATACCTTCAGCAGCGATACGGCCTGCTTTCTTGGCAGCTTTAGCCTGACCAGATTTACGCATGTTATCGATCGCCAGCTCGATGTCGCCATCAGCTTCAACCAGCGCTTTCTTACATTCCATCATGCCTGCGGCAGTACGCTCACGCAGTTCTTTTACCAAAGCAGCGGTAATAACAGCCATTTCAATTTTCCTCGGTTCTCTCGTGAAGATAGTTCTCACTGTAGATACGCAAAGGGGGCCTATAAAAGGCCCCCTAACCAACATATTTCAATACCTGGTTAATAAGGGCTCAGTGACGAGCCTGTCTTATTATTCAGCTTCTACGAAGCTTTCTTCCGCTTGAACGGCCAGATCTTGAGAACGACCTTCACGGACGGCGGCAGCAACAGCGCTCAGATACAGTTTAACTGCACGGATTGCGTCATCGTTACCAGGGATAATGAAGTCAACGCCATCTGGATCGGAGTTGGTATCAACGATAGAGAATACCGGGATACCCAGGTTGTTAGCTTCTTTGATAGCGATGTGTTCGTGATCGGCGTCAACAACGAACAGTGCGTCAGGTAAACCGCCCATGTCCTTGATACCGCCCAGGCTGTTTTCCAGCTTGTTCAGCTCACGGGTACGCATCAGAGCTTCTTTTTTGGTCAGCTTTTCAAAGGTGCCGTCTTGAGACTGGATTTCCAGATCTTTCAAACGTTTGATGGACTGACGAACGGTTTTCCAGTTAGTCAGCATGCCGCCTAACCAGCGATGGTTCACGAAGAACTGGTCGCAGTTATGAGCAGCTTCTTTTACCGCTTCGCTTGCTGCGCGTTTAGTACCAACGAACAGGATCTTACCTTTACGGGAAGAAATCTTGGTCAACTCAGCCAGAGCTTCGTTGAACATTGGTACAGTTTTTTCCAGGTTGATGATGTGAACTTTGTTACGTGCGCCGAAGATGAAAGGCTTCATTTTCGGGTTCCAGTAACGAGTTTGGTGACCAAAGTGAACACCAGCCTGAAGCATGTCGCGCATGGAAACAGTTGCCATGATTAAAACCTCTATATTTAACGATTGGGGTTATGCCTCCACGTGTCCCATAACACCGACCCCACAAGCCTCCGCTATAAGACAGCGACTTTAGGGCACCCCGGTGTATGTGCCGACACGTGTGTGTTATTTACACATATGAGTGCGATTAGTACTACTTGGCTGAAGACTCATTGCTGCCCTAAGGACAAATGACGCAGAGCGGATCGCCGGCGCGCTTTATACCATAATCCGGCACCATACACCAACTTTTGTTGCATTTCGTGGCAGCATAAAAAGGAAAGTTTGGCAGCAATTTGCTGGGCTGGTACCATGTGCAACAGCATTTTTTACTTATTTAATCATAACAGCGGCCACGCTCTGGCCCCTGTGGACCTTTTCTTCATGGCTATCACAATTAAAACACCTGCAGATATCGAAAAAATGCGCGTTGCCGGCCGCCTGGCCGCCGAAGTGCTGGAAATGATCGAACCTTACGTAAAACCGGGCGTAACGACCGGCGAACTGGATCGTATCTGCCACGATCACATCACCAATAAGCAGCAGGCTATTTCCGCCTGTCTGGGCTACCACGGCTTCCCGAAATCAGTCTGTATTTCTGTTAACGAAGTCATTTGCCACGGTATTCCAAGCGACGATAAAGTGCTGAAAGACGGCGATATCGTGAATATCGACGTTACCGTAATCAAAGACGGTTTCCACGGTGATACGTCCAAAATGTTTATCGTTGGCAAACCAACTATTCTGGGCGAGCGCCTGTGCCGCGTCACTCAGGAAAGCCTGTATCTGGCGATTAAAATGGTGAAACCGGGCATTCGTCTGCGCACCTTGGGTAAAGAGATTCAGAAATTCGTCGAAGCGGAAAACTTCTCCGTAGTACGCGAATACTGCGGCCACGGTATCGGTGAAGGTTTCCACGAAGAGCCACAGGTTCTGCACTACGATGCAGATGACGGCGGCGTGGTGCTGCAACCCGGTATGGCTTTCACTATCGAGCCGATGGTTAACGCCGGCGATTACCGCATTCGCACCATGAAAGACGGCTGGACGGTAAAAACCAAAGATCGCAGCTTGTCTGCACAGTATGAGCATACTATTGTGGTAACTGAGAACGGCTGCGAAATAATGACGTTGCGTAAGGATGACACCATCCCCAACATCATAACGCACGAGTAATGACGACAAGCCGGCAATCGCCGGCTTTTTTATGGGCTGCGTTTTATATCAGGAACCCCTATGTCTGACCACAACACTGAAAACCCTCTCCCATCGGCATCAGTGAGGGCTCTCCCTGAGCAGCCTGCATTTCCCAGCACTTATTCTGATAGCGAACTCCACTGCCAACCGTTGAAACAACGTCTGGAAACCTTCCAGAACTGGCTGGCCGACGCCTTCAATGCAGGGGTGAGCGCGGAAAAACTGGTGGCAGCCCGTAGCAATTATATTGATGCTCTATTACAGCGACTGTGGTCATTTTATGGCTTTGAGCATATTCCGCAGACCGCACTGGTCGCCGTTGGTGGCTATGGGCGCGGCGAACTGCATCCCCTGTCCGATATTGATGTATTGGTATTAAGCGAGCAGCGTTTAAGCGATGAGCAGGCGCAGCGCGTCGGGCAGCTTATTACCCTGCTATGGGATTTAAAACTGGAAGTCGGTCACAGCGTACGCAGCCTTGAAGAATGTCTGCTGGAAGGCTTGGCTGATTTAACCGTCGCCACCAATTTGATCGAATCCCGCATGATTTGCGGTGATGTCGCACTGTTTTTGCAAATGCAGAAACACATTTTCAGCGACAGCTTCTGGCCCTCACCCGAATTTTTCGATGCCAAAATTGCCGAGCAACAAGAGCGGCACAAACGCTACCACGGCACCAGCTATAATCTGGAGCCGGATATCAAAAGCAGCCCCGGCGGCCTACGAGACATTCACACCTTGCTGTGGGTTGCCCGCCGCCACTTTGGTGCCACCACGCTGAGTGAAATGGTCGAGTTCGGTTTCCTGACCAAAGCGGAAAGCAACGAGCTTATCGAATGCCAAAGCTTCCTGTGGCGCATCCGTTTTGCCCTTCATCTGGTCTTAAATCGCTACGATAACCGGCTGCTGTTCGACCGCCAGCTTAGCGTGGCACAACTGCTTCGTTATCAGGGAGAAGGCAACGAACCGGTGGAGCGCATGATGAAAGATTTTTATCGTATGACGCGTCGTGTCAGCGAACTGAACAATATGCTGCTACAGCTATTCGATGAAGCCATACTGGCACTGGATACTAATGAAAAACCACGGCCTTTGGATGATGATTTCCAGCTACGCGGCAATCTGATTGATCTACGGGATGAGCAACTGTTTATCCGCCAGCCCGAAACCATCATGAGAATGTTTTACCTGATGGTTCGCAATCAGGATATCATGGGAATCTATTCCACCACCGTGCGCCAACTGCGCCACGCTCGCCGCCACCTAAAACAGCCGCTGTGTACCATTCCAGAGGCTCGTAAACTGTTTATGGCTATTCTGCGCCATCCGGGAGCCGTTTCCCGCGCCTTACTGCCAATGCACCGCCACAGCGTGCTGTGGGCCTATATGCCACAGTGGGGCAGTATTGTCGGCCAGATGCAGTTTGACCTGTTCCATGCCTACACCGTCGATGAACACACTATTCGGGTATTACAAAAACTGGAAAGCTTCGCCGACGAATCAACTCGTCCGCGTCATCCATTATGCGTAGAGCTATATCCGCGCCTGCCGCAGCCGGAATTACTGTTGCTCGCCGCGCTGTTCCACGATATAGCCAAAGGGCGCGGCGGCGACCACTCAATTCTCGGCGCGCAGGATGTGCTGGAATTTGCCGAATTACACGGATTGAACTCGCGGGAAGCTCAGCTTGTTGCTTGGCTAGTTCGTTGCCATTTATTGATGTCAGTGACGGCTCAGCGTCGTGATATTCAGGACCCAACGGTTATTCAGCAATTTTCTGCCGAAGTACAAAGTGAAACGCGCTTACGCTACCTGATTAGCCTGACGGTGGCTGATATTTGTGCCACCAATGAAAACCTGTGGAATAGCTGGAAGCAGAGTTTATTGCGCGAGCTATATTTCGCCACTGAAAAGCAGCTGCGACGAGGCATGGAAAACAGTCCGGATCTGCGAGAGCGCGTGCGCCATCACCGTCTCCAGGCGCTGGCATTACTGCGAATGGATAATATTGACGAAGAAGCGCTTCACAGAATCTGGAGTCGCTGCCGCGCCGATTATTTCCTACGCCATTCACCAAATCAATTAGCCTGGCATGCCCGTCACTTACTTGAGCATGATTCCACCAAACCTTTGGTGCTAGTCAGTCGCCAGGCTACGCGGGGCGGCACAGAAATCTTTATCTGGAGCCCGGATCGCCCTTCCCTATTCGCTGCCGTGGTGGGTGAATTAGATCGGCGTAATCTGAGCGTTCACGACGCTCAGATTTTCACCAATCGTGACGGTATGGCGATGGATACCTTTATCGTGCTAGAACCGGACGGCAGCCCGTTGGCGCAGGATCGGCATCCGGTAATTCGTCATGCGCTGGAACAGGCAATGACACAGCCGAACTATCAGCATCCGCGGGTCAGACGTTTATCGCCCAAACTGCGTCATTTCAGCGTGCCTACCGAGGCTAACTTCCTGCCAACTCATACAGATCGCCGTAGTTATCTCGAACTGATCGCCTTGGATCAGCCGGGATTATTGGCCAGAGTTGGGGAAATATTTGCTGATTTGGGATTATCACTTCACAGCGCTCGCATCACCACTATTGGCGAAAGAGTTGAGGATTTATTCGTATTAGCAGATAAGGATCGTCGGGCATTGAATGCCGAAACGCGAAAGGAATTAGCACAACGGTTGACAGACACCCTCAATCCGAACGATAAACTGTGATACAAATAACTTTTTAACGATTATTTTTTCTTACAACCTTTCAACTTCAGGAAAGAGAACCGGATGCAGCAACTACAGACCGTTATTGAAAACGCCTTCGAACGCCGTGCAGAGATCACTCCGGCTAACGTAGACACCGTAACGCGCGAAGCCATTAACCACGTTATCAATCTGTTAGATACCGGCGCATTGCGCGTAGCGGAAAAGATTGAAGGCCAGTGGGTAACACATCAATGGCTGAAAAAAGCCGTTCTGCTCTCCTTCCGCATCAATGATAACCAAGTGATGGAAGGTGCAGAAACTCGTTATTACGATAAAGTCCCAATGAAATTTGCTGATTACGACGAAGCGCGCTTCCAGCGCGAAGGCTTCCGCGTCGTACCTCCGGCTACCGTGCGCAAAGGCGCTTACATTGCCCGTAACACCGTGCTGATGCCTTCCTACGTCAATATCGGCGCTTTCGTTGACGAAGGCACCATGGTTGATACCTGGGCGACAGTAGGTTCTTGCGCACAGATCGGTAAAAACGTGCACTTATCCGGCGGCGTTGGCATCGGCGGCGTATTGGAGCCATTGCAGGCTAACCCAACCATCATCGAAGATAACTGCTTCGTAGGCGCACGTTCAGAAGTCGTTGAAGGGGTTATCGTCGAAGAAGGCTCCGTGATTTCCATGGGCGTATTCATCGGTCAAAGCACTCGTATTTACGATCGCGAAACCGGCGAAATCCATTACGGTCGCGTACCGGCTGGTTCGGTTGTGGTTTCAGGTAATCTGCCGTCCAAAGACGGTAGCTACAGCCTGTACTGTGCGGTTATTGTGAAGAAAGTCGACGCAAAAACCTTGGGTAAAGTCGGCATTAACGAGTTATTACGTACCATCGACTAACATTCAACTAGCGGGCCAATCAGCCCGCTATTTTTTTGTCTTGTAAGCAGTTATCGCCTGCAATCACATATTATGGCAACAATAACCGCCATAATAGAAACTGTGGAATATAAAACCAATAAGGTGGCGCTATGTATGACAACCTGAAAAGCTTAGGAATCACTCAACCGGAAGATGTCGATCGCTACAGCCTGCGTCAGGAGGCCAATAACGACATTCTGAAAATTTATTTCCGCAAAGATAAAGGCGAGTTTTTTGCTAAAAGCGTCAAATTCAAATATCCGCGTCAGCGTAAAACCGTAGTTGCGGACAACGCCGGACAAGGTTACAAAGAGATTCACGAAATTAACCCGAATCTGCGTTATGTGATTGATGAGTTGGACCAACTCTGCAAACGCGATCAAGTTGAAGTGGACTTGAAACGCAAAATTCTGGATGACCTGCGTCATTTGGAAAACGTGGTTGCTCACAAAATCTCTGAAATTGAATCCGATCTGGAAAAACTAACGAAAAGCGGCCGCTAATACCTGCCCATAATCCGTTAGGAACAAGATAGACAATCACAAAACAAACAGTAAAAAGTGGCGATATCTGTTCGCCACTTTTATTTACATCAATTTATTTACGCTGAGCGTGTGAGCACGGCTACGGCTGGATTCCAACCCGGTTTATTTCAGCAACTGGCCCCATTGCTCTACCCACGGGCAGGAAACCGCCTCAGGCTCCGGCTGCTCAATCGCATCAATTTCCAAGATCTCGCCGATACGCGTCGCGCCCTGCTCCTGCAATAAAGCGTCAAAAGCACGACCTGCGCCACAGTAGTTATCGTAGCTGCTATCGCCTAATGCAATAACGCCGTAGCGCAGCTCAGGCTGGTAACCAACCTGATCGCGCACAGCCTGAAACAACGGCGCGATATTGTCAGGAAAATCACCTTGCCCAGTGGTGGACGTGATCACTAACGCATAATGCTGGCGATAATATTGCCAGGCTTCCAGCGTACCTTCGTCAAATAGCTTAACTTCGTGGCCTTGCTCATTCAGTATGTTTTCAGCTTCTTCCGCAACTAAAAGCGCATTGCCATAAACCGTACCGACAAAAATACCCACCTGAGCCATAAAAAACCTTCTTTAAATTACCAATAAGTTACTCACTATCCTGACCTTCGTCGCCAAGAAACTCAACCCTTTCAAGCTCAGGGAGAAGGCCTTCCCAGCCAAATTGTGACATCACGCCCTGCCAGGCACTGTCCCAGCGCGCAGATAGCGCCAAGGATTCACCGGTGACCGGATGATTCAGCGATAAATGGCTGGCATGTAACATTAAACGTGAGCAATCAAAATGTTGCGACATTCCGCGATTCTGACGTAAATCGCCATGCGTGCTGTCCCCCAGAATCGGGTGACGAATATGCGCCATATGACGTCGTAACTGATGTTTACGCCCGGTTTCCGGAGTCAGTTCCATCAAGCTGTAGCGAGCGGTTTCGTAGCGACCAATAGCAACCGGCATCTCGGCTCTCGCTAACGCACGGTAATGCGTAATCGCTGGTTTTGGCGCTTTATCCTGGCTGGCAAACTTATCGGCAATTTTGTCCAACTCTTCGGTCAAAGCGTAGTCGAGAGTGTCGTCTTCTAACACATAACCGCGTACAACCGCATGATAAACCTTCTTAACTTCATGTTGTTCGAACTGTTGTGACAATGCGCGTGCCACTTCGCTAGACAGCGCCATCAACAATACGCCGGAAGTCGGACGATCCAAACGGTGTAGGGTATACACATGCTGTCCAATTTGGTCACGCACCGTTTGCATCACAAAAACGGTTTCATTACGGTCAAGCCAGCTGCGGTGTACCAGCCAACCGGCAGGCTTATTAACCGCAACAATATGTTCATCTTGATAAAGTATTTCGAGCATTATTCGCTTTCTATGTTTAACAGGTCATCGAGACGCTGCAACTGCGCCAGAAGAAGACTGCAATCCGTCTGATGATCTTTCAACGCCACCTCAAAATAAGGCGTTACGGCAAAGCGGGTCGGTAAGGGAGCATTTTTTTCTAGCAGCGCATTCATTCGCGGTAGCAATACCCACTGAAGCCATTGCTCAGCGGCCATGGTATCGACGCAAAAAGGCTCAACGCTTTCAAAGGCCTCAGCCTCAGGCGGAGATGACTGCCAAAGATTAATGGTGCGTAATGCCAGATCGATATCCTGTAAAATCTGGCGTACCTGATTGTTTAGACTCATGTTTTAATTCTCGACCAAAAATGGGCCAACACAGGCCAGAAAGGAAGGTTCACTCCAGATAATCCGGATGAAAACAAAAGCGCGCAAGCATACCATCGAAGCGCAGGAGACCCAACTATCGGCTAACTAAATCCGCTATCAGTAAACTAATTAAAGGAAGCGAGCCTAAGCCGCAGTGAAAAAAAGCATAAAAAAAGGGGTACTGTTTGACCAGTACCCCTCTGTTCGTTTTATAGCAATCCAGCTAAATTGATGCTCCCTGCTCAATCCTTGAAAACTTTTCCTGCGGTTATCCTAACCAGCAATCCTTCGCGATGTCCTACACCATCCTGGTGCGATCCTTAGGTCATCCTAACCCACCAATAATCCTTTATCGGCTCCCTATCTCCATCCTGGAGGTGTCCCTTGTTTCGTCCTAAAACATCCCTTCACTCGTCCTGAGCAGTCCCTGATTTCCTTCATCCTGAAGCTGCATCATCCCGATGCTGTTCCTTTCCAACCAGATCCTATCTGGTGAATAAAGGATCGCTTAATTGGCGAACAGAGACAAGATACTGTAAAGCCTCTTATCTATACGTTTTAATAGACAAAAAATTGAATGTTTATAACGGAGTGATTTTATTGAGAATAATTCTCACGCAAGAAAATCATCTTCAAAAAATAGAAGCTATGTCTTACAGGCCGTGTGAGAGATCTCTCACACGGAAATCAGATAACCTTAATTAAATTAAGGTTTAGATTGGCATTACTGGGCGCAATGCATCGAGGAAATGGCTCAGGTTGGAGGCTAAAAGCGTACGTTGATTACTGCCAAAGTGCTCCAAAACGACATTGCCAGTAACGTTGCACAGCGATGCCATTGTCATTTCAGATTCTGTCGTTGCCAGAAACAGCGTCGGGGACAGTTTGAGCCGTTTTTGCGTAACCAAATGACCGATAAGGTTTTCCTGTAATCGAGTAAAATCATCCTCACTCCATACCTGCAACAGAGTAAAACGATGATCGCCCAACTCCGCGGTCATATCTCCCGCATACTGCAGCGTGTAAAAGGTATGAATATCGTCATGTAACTGGATTTCTAACGCGCGAGCCACGTTTTCTAACGTTGCTGCCGGCAAGAATGGCTGCGGAAGCCAATAAATCTGATCCTCGTGCGTTTCCGTGATACAAGGCGAAGCCACCCCGTACAACTCGTGGCTGGCTGGCGCATGGGCGGTTTGCTGCTGCCATAGTTCAACGTAGCGCTGCGTAAAGCTCTGTAGAGCGGTTGAAACATTCTGGTCCATATTTTCTCTCAACATCCGATAAGCCTGCGCTAAACTGGGAAACGAAACTTCGCCTTCAGCGACAATGCCTAGCGCGGCATAAATGGTAAACTGTCGGCTATTGTACCGATCTCTCACCTAGGGAACAGCATGTCTTCATATCAAGATCATCAGGCTCTGGCCGAACTCACTTTAGGTAAGCCTACCGCTTACCGTGACCACTATGATGCGGCCTTGCTACAGGCAGTTCCCCGCAGTATGAATCGCGAGCCGCTGGGATTATATCCTGATAACCTTCCCTTCCACGGCGCGGACATTTGGACTATGTATGAGTTGTCCTGGCTCAATGCCAACGGCTTGCCGCAGGTTGCCGTCGGCGAAATCAGCCTGAATGCCGATAGTGTTAATCTTATCGAATCCAAGAGTTTTAAGCTGTATTTGAACAGCTTTAACCAGACTCCGTTTAGCGATTGGGAAAGCGTTCGCCATACTTTACAACAAGACCTATCTATCTGCGCGCAGGGCGAAGTCAGTGTCACACTCTATAAACTGAGTGATATAGCCGGGCAACCTATTGCTGATTTCCATGGAGAATGTCTGGATGAACAAGATATTCGCATCGATAATTACGAATTCAGCACCGATTATCTGAAAGATGCCACGGGTCAACAGATCGTTGAAGAAACGTTGGTCAGCCACCTATTGAAATCCAACTGCCTGATCACTCATCAGCCAGATTGGGGTTCGGTTCAAATCAGCTACCGTGGCCCACAAATCAATCGTGAAGCATTGTTGCGCTATCTGGTTTCCTTCCGTCATCACAATGAATTTCATGAGCAATGTGTGGAGCGTATTTTCAACGACTTAATGCGCTTCTGCCAGCCTGAAACGCTGTCGGTCTATGCCCGCTATACCCGCCGCGGCGGCCTGGATATCAACCCTTGGCGCAGCAATACCGACTTCACTCCGTCGAACGGGCGTTTAGCGCGTCAATAATGCGTGCCATTACGCAACATTGGCAGTAAAAATCTCGTTAGTATTGGCAAAAAACAAGGGACAACGTTAAGGTGAATTGAAGTGTGTTACGGCAATAATGAACGATAAAGACTGCCGTCACCTGAAGAACAATTTATGTGATATTTCAATGGAGACATCGAGAGCGGAGCTCTGGTACGCAAAAAAGCGAGATCATAAAGAGAATAGCCGCTCTCTGGTGCAATGCAGTTACGACGGCCCCTCTGCGGGGCGTAAAGGAGTCATTTTGATTACACATATTAGCCCGCTTGGCTCAATGGATCTGTTGTCTCAGCTCGAAGTTGACATGCTAAAACGCACTGCCAGCAGCGACCTTTACCGCCTGTTCCGTAATTGCTCTCTGGCGGTATTGAATTCAGGTAGCCAGACCGATAACAGCAAAGAGCTGCTATCTCGCTACGAAAACTTTGATATCAATGTGTTACGTCGCGAGCGAGGCGTCAAGCTGGAGCTGGTCAATCCGCCAGAACATGCCTTTGTTGATGGACGAATCATCCGTTCACTACAAGCTAACCTGTTTGCGGTTCTGCGAGATATTCTGTTCGTGAATGGTCAGATCGTCAGTGCCGGACGTTTCCAGCACCTGAATATGGAAAACTCCAGCCATTTGACCAATCTGGTATTTTCTATCCTGCGTAACGCCCGCGCACTGCATATTGATGAAGATCCTAATATGGTGGTGTGTTGGGGCGGGCATTCTATCAATGAAATTGAATATCTGTATGCCCGCAAGGTCGGTAGCCAACTGGGTCTGCGTGAACTAAATATTTGTACTGGCTGCGGGCCAGGTGCGATGGAAGCGCCGATGAAGGGCGCGGCGGTAGGCCATGCGCAGCAGCGCTACAGACAAGGTCGTTTCATCGGTATGACCGAGCCTTCAATTATTGCCGCTGAGCCGCCAAATCCTCTGGTTAACGAACTGGTAATCATGCCAGACATCGAAAAACGTCTGGAAGCCTTTGTACGCATAGCTCACGGCATTATCATCTTCCCCGGTGGCGTTGGTACCGCAGAAGAGTTGCTCTATTTGCTTGGGATTTTGATGAATCCTGAAAACAGCAATCAAGTTTTACCTTTGATTCTGACCGGGCCAAAAGAGAGTGAAGATTATTTCCGGGTATTGGACGATTTCATCGTGAATACATTAGGAGAGAAGGCGCGGACTTACTATCAGATTATTATCGACGATCCGGACGAAGTGGCTCGCCAAATGAAAAAAGCCATGCCACTGGTGAAAGAAAATCGCCGAAATACCGGCGATGCCTATAGCTTCAACTGGTCTATGCGCATTGAACCAGACTTGCAATTGCCATTTGAACCAACCCACGAGAACATGGCTGCACTGAATTTATACCCTGATCAACCGGCAGAAAAGCTGGCTGCAGCACTACGTCGGGCATTTTCAGGCATTGTGGCTGGTAATGTAAAAGAAGTCGGCATTCACGCCATTGAGGCTTATGGGCCTTATAAATTACACGGCGACCCACAAATGATGAAGCAGATGGATCATTTGCTACAGGGCTTTATTGCTCAGCATCGAATGAAATTACCGGGCAGCGCATATACGCCATGTTATGAAATCTGCCCTTAAACGCGAGCGGCTACGCGTGCTCAATAAGGTTTAAGCGGCAGTGAGGATAATCCCCGATACTTAGTCATTCTAAGTATCGGGAGAGTACGGGGAGTAATAAAGTCGATGCGATAGCATGACGTATCAGAAGTATCAGAAGTATCAGAAGTATCAGAAGTATCAGAAGTATCAGAAGTATCAGAATTATCAGAATTATCAATAATACCGATTTTATTTTCACCCACACAATTTCGACTATCAGGACTCTTGCCTTCAGGTTATGGATATACACCTTCTTATCGTTGACGCTCTCAATCTCATTCGCCGCATCCATGCAGTGCAAGGTTCCCCTTGTGTAAATGCCTGTACCCATGCATTACAGCAACTTATTTCACACAGCCAGCCTACCCATGCGGTTGCCGTTTTTGATGAGGATGACCGTTCCGATAGCTGGCGCCACCATTGTTTGCCGGATTACAAAGCTGGGCGATCGCCAATGCCGGATAATTTACAGCAGGAAATGCCGCAGCTTAGACAAGCTTTTGCCGAACTGGGCGTCCCCTGCTGGCACTCTCCCGGCAATGAGGCCGATGATTTAGCCGCCACGCTAGCAGCTAAAATTGCCGGAGCCGGACATCAGGTCACCATAGTTTCTACCGATAAAGGTTACTGCCAGTTATTGGTGCCAAACGTACAGATTCGGGATTACTTTCAGAAACGCTGGCTGGACTTACCATTCGTCAAACAAGAGTTTGGCGTTGCCCCACATCAATTACCTGATTATTGGGGGCTAGCCGGTATCAGCAGCAGCAAAATCCCCGGCGTAGCAGGGATAGGCGCTAAAACGGCAGCGGTGTTATTGCAACAGGTCAACAGCCTGGAAGAGTTATATCAAAACCTAGAACAGGTTCCGGAAAAGTGGCGAAAAAAGCTGCAACAGCATCAGGACATGGCCTTTATCTGCAAACAGGTAGCCACGCTTAAAACAGATTTACCGCTGAACGGTAACCTGCAACAGCTACGCTTAGGCCATAGTTAAGGGAGCAATCGGCCTAATGCTGGTCACTTAAGGTGACCAACTGCCTTTTTATCCGAGCTGGTAAGATTACGGGCATGCTCAGGAAAAGTGAGATTGATAATGCCGAGGGCTTGTGAAAGTTCCATTAAAAAGGGTTCATGCAGAGACATGAACCCTTTTACATCAACCAACGGATCGGTCAACCGCTCATTAAACGATCGGCATTAGCCAATCGCCCCCCTGATTTTACATCTTAGCTATTGAATCTCTGCCGTTGACCCGAAGGTTTTAAAGATCGGGGTTTGAACGTTTAATTTTGAATCCCGAGCGCCCAATCACTCACGTTTGGCTGTGAGTGAAATCATAGATTTAGCTTTAACCAACAACTAAATACGTTCATCTCTACGACCTGGAACGCCAGCCCAGATACGACGAACATGCACGGTCACTTCCTCACGATCGTGATAAAGCTGTTTAGCCTGAATATGCGCATTAATACCGTTTTCTTTCAACTGTTCATCCATCATCGCCAGGTTTTGCAACACTTCTTCGTAGCGCTTTTTCATTGGCAATTTAAGATTGAAAATTGCCTCACGACACCAGCCATTGACCAGCCAGTCGGTAATCAGCTGCGTTACTCGCGCTGGCTTTTCAACCATATCGCAAACCAGCCAATAGATATTGCTGCGCGTTGGCTCATATTTGAATCCGTCCGCACGGTGATGAGTCACCTGCCCGGTATCCATCAGACTCTGGGCCATAGTGCCGTTATCCACCGCCTGCACCATCATGCTGCGTTGAACCAGCTGATAAGTCCAGCCACCCGGACAAGCGCCGAGATCCACCGCGTGCATGCCGCTTGCCAAGCGTTCTTCCCACTCATCCGCAGGAATAAATTCGTGGAAAGCCTCTTCCAGCTTCAGCGTCGAACGGCTTGGTGCATCCGAAGGGAATTTCAGGCGCGGAATCCCCATATACAGAGGAGAGTTGTTGTTACTGTAGGAATAACCGACATAACAGCAACCAGAAGCGATAAAGAATACGTGAACCACCGGACGATGCGGATTTTCACGAGTCTGCAAAATCTTCTGTTCACGCATCGCGGCACGCAGCGGCACCGTCAGTTTGCGGCAGAATTTAAGCAATTCTTTACTCTCATTGGTGTCCGGCACTTCAACTCGCAGTTCACCGGCTTTTTCCACCACGCCGACCAACATCCCTACGATCGGAGACACTCGGTCTTCCGGCGGCAGATCCTTTAGCAGTTCGCCAACAACCATCATTTGCCGAGCAAAAATCAGCTCTTTAAACGGCAGCTCGCGAATCAGGCGATCCGCATCTTCATGCTGGTAACACTCGAATAAGACATAACCGCTATTATCTTTTACCCGAGCAAAACCAAAGACTTCGTGTTCTGCGGCCTTGGCGGTAATTTCCGCCGCACACTCTTTTTCAAAGCCTTGACGGCAATATAAAGCAATTTTATTCATGGCGTTCTGCCCTTTTCCGTAGACGCAGCGCGCCAATCAACATCAAAATCCATCCCGCCAGAAAGCATACGCCGCCAATCGGCGTGACATATACCCAAAGTTTCAGGTGCGATAGAGCCAGGCAGTAGAGACTGCCACTAAATAACAGGGTGCCGAGGGCCAATAAAGCGCCGCTCCAGTAAAACCAAATACTGATCTGGCGCTGCATAGCAACGGCCAAAGCGAGAATAGCCAGAGTATGAAATCCCTGATATTCCAAACCGGTACGGATCCAGGCCATTTCATTTACGCCCAGACTTCCGCTTAATACGTGTGCGCCAAAAGCACCAAAAGCGACATAGAAAAAACCGCTGATAGCGGCAAAGATCAGCATCAAACGACCACTCATCGTTATTTACCTTATTTTATAGATAGTTACCGTGGTGAAATTAGGTAATTTTGCGTTTTTTCACGATCAATTTTCGTAGCGGAATCGTAATTTCTCTTGTTCACTGGCTGCCCGAGCCAGAATCCACTGACGAAAGGCAGCTATTTTACCCAGTTCTGCCTGACTGTCATGACAAACCAGATAAAAAGCATTTTTACTTACCAGAACCTCATTGAACGGACATACCAACCGCCCCGCTTCGATTTCGGTCTGAGCCATCACATTATTCACCAAAGCAATACCCTGACCGTGAACCGCGGCCTGAACCACCATGGCACTGTGACTAAAAATCGGCCCCTGCTGCACATTAATTTGCGGAACGCCCAACTGACGGGTATAGGCCAACCAGTCGCGGCGGGAAGTATCATGCAACAAAGTATGATTAGCCAGATCTGCCGGCATTTTCAGCGGATGTTCGCCCATTAGCAGGCTAGGAGCACAAACTGGCAGCAGAAACTCGGCGTACAATCTTTCGGTGCGCAGCCCCGTCCAGTTGCCGCGACCGTAGAAAATAGCCACGTCTACATCATCTGCCAATTTATCTTCTTCACGGTCAACGGCCTGGATTCTGACGTCAATCCCCGGATAAGCTGAGTTAAAGCTAGATAAACGCGGAACCAACCATTGAATAGCAAAACTCGGCGGTAAACTGACCGTTAATGCCCCCTTGGCGCTACGGGCCTGTAATTTGCGCGTAGCTTCGTTAATCGAAGTGAAAATTTCTTTAATATCCAGGTAGTAACTTTGCCCTTCTTCCGTCAGCAGTAAGGAACGGTTACGTCGACGGAAAAGCTTCAGGCCCAGAAAGTCTTCCAGAGATTTAATCTGGTGGCTAACGGCGGCCTGAGTGACAAATAATTCATCCGCCGCCTTAGTAAAACTGAGGTGGCGCGCGGCCGCATCAAACACGCGGAGAGCATTAAGGGGTGGCAATCGTTTTGACATGAATTGGATACTTTTTTATAACGGCTCATCCGCGGATGAAACCCTTTGTTTACTTATTAGTTTTTGTAATGCGAGCCATTATAAATTGTCCGTTGATGATGCGCCAGCAAATACCTATAGTGGCGGCACTTCCCGAGCCGGAACGAAAAGTAAGTTTAGTATCCAGGTACTGAATTGCTTTTGGCTTTGTGGTTGTGATGTTGTGTTTGCAAATGGTCTGGAATGCCAGACATAGTAGCTAAGCTACTGTTTTTTCACTTCCTGTACATTTACCCTGTCTGTCCATAGTGATTTTATGCAGCACCGCCCCATAAAGCGGTGCTTTTTTTTATCTTAAGTTTAAGCTTCACTGCGCGTTGCACGTCAGAAAAGCTTAAACTTAATCAGGTAGTCAGGCTAAAATCCGCCGGTATTATTTCCCTTCCGCCATTTCTTTTACTTCGGAACGGTTAATTTGCTGTTCTGTGCCGTTGGCATCAATGTAACTGATCATACCGGTATCATTATCGACTTTAGGTTTACCATCGGCGACGATGGTGCGACCATCATTGGTATGCATGACATAGTTGCTTGAGCAGGCTGCGAGAGTAAAAGTAAGCATTAAAGCGGAAAGTACGGCAGCTGTCTTTTTCATGGATCACTCCTTGCAGATTAAAATACTGAAAAAAATAATTTAGATTATTAAATTAATTATTCGCCAGACACTATTCAGCATAACAAACTTATTACATATTTCCATGAATCTGGGCAATTAGCGGGCTAATTACCCGTTAAACACCGAAAAATAAGAATGATCTTAGCTTTTCAGAGGATTTGAGCACTGTATGAAGTCTTTTAACCCCGCAGCTTTTCGCGCAGAATTCCCGGCTATCAATAGTTCGGGAATTTACCTGGATAGCGCCGCTACCGCGCTGAAACCCCAAGGGGTGATTGATGCCACTCAACAGTTTTATGCGCAAGATGCGGCCACGGTACATCGCAGCCAGCATCAGGCCGCTCGTTCCCTGACCTTGCGTTTTGAACAAGCTCGTCAGCAAGTCGCTGATTTTATTAACGCTCCCACGGCAGAAAATATTGTCTGGACCAAAGGCACTACCGAAGCGATTAATCTGATCGCGCAAAGCTACGCTCGCCCTCGCCTCCAACCCGGAGATGAAATTCTGGTGAGCGAAGCAGAACATCATGCCAATCTGATTCCCTGGCTAATGGTCGCAGAGCAAACTGGCGCAACCTTGGTAAAACTACCGCTGGGCAGCGACTTTCTCCCTGATTTTCAGCAGCTACCCGCGTTATTGACCGGGAAAACGCGCATTTTAGCGCTGGGGCAAATGTCTAATGTCACCGGCGGTATGCCTGATTTGGCTTTGGCTATCGATCTGGCACACAGTAAAAACTGCATAGTGGTCGTTGATGGTGCTCAAGGTGTGGTACACAGCCCGGCGGATGTTCAGGATTTTGATATTGATTTTTATGTTTTTTCTGCTCATAAACTCTATGGCCCGACGGGAATTGGCGCGTTATATGCCAAAACAGAACTGCTGGAAGAAATGTCTCCTTGGCAGGGGGGCGGTAAAATGCTGACTCAAGCTTCCTTCGCCGGTTTTACTCCGCAGGATGCTCCTTACCGTTTCGAAGCAGGAACCCCCAATATCGCCGGGGTTATCGGCCTGTCCGCCGCACTTAGCTGGCTTGAAAATATTGATATTGAAGCGGCAGAAGAATACAGCAGTGGTCTGGCTACGTTAGCGGAAGAAAAACTGAGCAAACTGGACGGATTTCGCAGTTATCGTTGCTCTCACTCCAGCTTGCTGGCTTTTAACTTTGACGGAGTACACCACAGCGATTTGGTAACACTGCTGGCAGAGCAAGGTATCGCTCTGCGCGCCGGTCAGCATTGTGCTCAGCCGCTAATGAGTGCGTTGGGTATCAGCGGTAGCCTGCGAGCCTCGTTCGCGCCCTACAATACCCGTGAAGAAGTAGAAAGCCTCTGCTCAGCGATAACTTTCGCGCTAACATTATTGCAGGATTAATGAAAACCTCAGGAAAAGCTGAGGCTCACTGAATAGAAAAGAGAAGAAAATGACCGCCCCACATCCATTTGGCCAAGAAGTTACCCGCGACGACCTTATCGAGAAATTCAGTACTCTGAAACAGTGGGAAGATCGCTACCGCCAACTGATTTTGCTGGCTAAGCAGTTACCGCCGATGGATGAATCGCTGAAACAAACTGAATTCGAACTGTCCGGCTGTGAAAACCGAGTCTGGCTTGGCCACGAACTTTTGGCGGATGGCCGACTGCATTTTTATGGGGACAGCGAAGGCCGAATCGTTCGAGGTTTACTGGCGGTATTACTGACCAATGTGGAAGGGAAAACGCCCCAACAGATTTTGAATCAAGATCCGTTAGATTTGTTTGATCGACTGGATCTGCGCCAACAGCTAAGCAGTTCCCGCGCCAGCGGTTTACAGGCACTGGCGCAGGGCTTTAAAACGATTGCTGCTCGCTATCAGAATCCGATTTAGACCGCCTGAAGTTGTCGCGCCGCTTTTGCCAGCATTTTTTTCAGGGCATGAGAGACCGCAACAAAACCGAAGGTGGCGGTGACCATAGTCACCGAACCGAATCCTGAGGCGCAATCCATCTTTTTAGGGCCTTCCGCAGTGCTGCGGGAGGCACAGACGGAACCATCAGGTTGCGGATAAACCAGCGGTTCAGTGGAAAAAACGCAATCAATCCCGAGCTTACCTTTGCTGTTTTTCACTACGTTATAATCGCTTTTCAGCCTTTCACGCAGTTTAGCTGCCAACGGATCCTGAATCGTCTTGGCTAAATCAACAACTTCAATCCGAGTTGGATCTATCTGACCGCCAGCGCCACCGGTTGCTATAACCGGAATTCTATAGCGACGGCAATAGGCCAGTAATGCCGCTTTGGGACGAATGCTATCAATTGCATCAATGACATAGCTAAAGTTTCGATCCAGCATCTCAGCCACGTTGTCTGGCGTAATAAAGTCATCAATGCAGGTAACCTGACATTCAGGGTTAATCGCCCGAATACGCTCGGCCATAACCTCTGTTTTAGACTGCCCCACATATTGTCTCAGCGCATGTACCTGCCTGTTGGTATTGGTTACACACACGTCATCCATATCAATCAGAGTAATGGCACCGATACCGGTTCGGGCTAAGGCTTCTGCCGCCCAGGAACCCACTCCGCCAATACCAATCACGCAAACGTGAGCCTGCGAAAATACCGCCAGCGCCTGTTGACCATAAAGACGGGCTATGCCACCAAATCGCTGTTGATAAGCTTCAGAATACAGTGTGCTCATAACCTTATTTGTACCTTATAGAGAAATAACCTAAAACCAGTCTACGAATGCAAAAGCGGCCAATTGGCCGCTTGATAAGCTGTGACTGTAAACAGAGTCACGCCATGAGTCGCCTAGTTGTTCACTAAAAGCGAAGAGCTGGAAGGCGTGTTAGCTTTATCACCTTTATAAGCGGTAAACATTGGGCCACCGCTTTGAGCATTTTTCAGCACCCATACACGGCCATAATGGTTATAGAAACCAGCAGCCTGACCGGCTTCATGACCAATACCCTGATAAATATCGAAATGCTGACCTTTGATTGCTCCACCGACGTCCAGTGCAACCATCAGGCGCATTTGATATTGCCCGGTAAATTTGCCCTGTTCGTCCAGCAGCGGCACTTCGGCCAGCAGCGTTGTTCCCGCAGGAATTAATGAACGATCCGATGCAACGGAAGCTTTCGCAATCAATGGAACCGCGCTCGCACCTTTTACCGGGGCGTACATTTCCGGTTTAAAGAACACAAAGGACGGGTTCTGCTCTAATAACTCTCTGACTTCAGCTTCACTGTGCGTTTCAGCCCATTTACGAATAGCCTGCATCGACATATCGGCCTTAGCGACTTCACCGCGGTCGATCAGCACTTTCCCAATGCTGCGGTAAGCATGGCCATTTTTGCCTGCGTAACCAAAGAAAGTCAGAGGCCGCCCATCACCAAAATCTACGTAACCGCTGCCCTGCACTTCCATCATAAAGTTATCCATCAACGAATTGGTGTAAGCGATAACTAAATTGCGATCATCCAATGCGCCCGCGTAGATTCCGGCGCGATCCGGCAGACGGCCTTTGCCTTTTTTAGATGGCATACGGTACAGAGGATGACGGAATTCTCCTTGCGGCGTATAGCGAGCTTGTAAAACCGGAGTGTAATAGCCGGTAAACTGGACGTTTCCAAAATTATCCACCCCTTCCATTTGATAAGCGTTCAAACCAAACAGGCTGAGTTTGCTGGTATCCGCACCCGCTAACATCCAGTTTTGGACTGCTTCAAAAGTATTACTGTGGCGGTTGTAAAGATTAGGTGAAGCCTGATTAATCACTTTCACCTGATCTGAATAATCTTTTGCGTTGACCGGCTTACCCGTGGCGCTGGGTTCATTCACCAGTTCCAGAGAATGGCTCAATCGACCATCCTTATATTGTTGACCACGATCGGTGGGCCGTGACTGACAACCAGCCAATACTGCAATCATTAATCCGCTCAGTAGGTATTTGCCCCAACGTCCTTTCATTACACGCCTTCTTATACACACATTTTATCTTCCGGCTGAACGATAACAAACGCCTATGGATAAAGGAATCAGTAGCCACAAAAAATCATATACTGACTCATATTGCCCATTACGTAGAAAAACAAACCACATAGTTCACAAATTAGTCAATTGATTGTCTTTATGCAGTTTAAATGCCAAAAGCACTTGCAAGAAATGTGATCCAGAGTATAGTGCGCTGAATCGGACGCGGGGTGGAGCAGCCTGGTAGCTCGTCGGGCTCATAACCCGAAGGTCGTCGGTTCAAATCCGGCCCCCGCAACCAACCGATACTGATTACCAGCAGTATCAAATGTCGTCCGATAGTCTTGAAATAATAGTAAAATAAGTTGTTAGACGGACGCGGGGTGGAGCAGCCTGGTAGCTCGTCGGGCTCATAACCCGAAGGTCGTCGGTTCAAATCCGGCCCCCGCAACCAACAACTTGATAGTCAGTAGAAAATAAGCATTAAGACGGACGCGGGGTGGAGCAGCCTGGTAGCTCGTCGGGCTCATAACCCGAAGGTCGTCGGTTCAAATCCGGCCCCCGCAACCAATTCTTAATCACAGTTTTCTAACTCAAGACACCCTCAAGGGTGTTTTTTTGTTTCTGGCCTCCGGAAACTACCCTATCCCGTCTGACTTCCCTAATGTATTTCCTTACTCCATTCCCAATCAGCCAATCCTTGGACCGATAAATTCCAAAGCGCCTTAATACCATTCCCAGCGCCATTACACCCGAGCAACTGCCCCACCGTTAGCAAAGTAAGCTTTGATTCCGGCAAATACAGATTCAGCAATTTGTTGTTGGAAATGACTGGTACGTAATTTACGTTCTTCTTCTACGTTACTGATAAAGGCGGTTTCTACCAGAATCGAAGGGATATCCGGCGCTTTTAATACGGCAAATCCAGCTTGATCAACTCGATTTTTATGCAGTTTATTAATTTTACCCAATCGATGTAACACTTCTTTACCAAATTTTAGGCTGTCGTTAATCGTCGCGGTCTGTAGCAGGTCAATCATGGTGTGATCCAGATAGCGGTCGCCGCTTTTACTGACGCCGCCGATCAGGTCAGCCTCGTTCTGGGTTTGCGCCAGGAATTTCGCCGCCGTACTGGTTGCACCTTTGGTGGATAACGCAAATACCGACGAACCCCGAGCGGCTCTATTGGTAAACGCATCTGCATGAATCGAAATAAACAGATCGGCGCGCTGCTTACGGGCTTTTGCCACCCTGACTTTCAGCGGGATAAACACATCTTCATTTCGCGTCATAAATACCCGCATATTTGGCTCACGCTGAATCAGCGCGCGAAGGCGGCGGGCAATTTGCAGCACAATGTCTTTTTCGCGAGTTTTGTTTTTCCCTATTGCGCCAGGGTCTTCGCCACCGTGCCCAGGATCCAGCATAATAACAATCGGGCGATCACGTCCTGCCTTACCCGCCCGAGCCGATTCGGCCGGCAAGGTTCGCTCCACGTTACCTTTGTTGTAATCCTCAAGTAGCGCCAACAAAGGATCGTCTTCCTCGGAAACGCCTCCCTTAGCGGGATAAAGATCGACAACCAGACGGTTACGGAATTTGGAAACAGGCTTCAGGGTAAACAGCTGCGGGCTAATACTTTGCTTGAGTTCCAATACTAGACGCACGGTATTTTTATCAAACTGTCCAACGCGAGCCTGCTTTAAGTAAGGATCGCCAGATTGGATTTGCTCACCAATCTCTTTCAGTACGCTATTGAGATGAACGCCTTCGATATCCACCACAATTCTGTCGGGATTCGTTAAAGCAAATTGGCGATATTTAAGTGGCGTATTCGATTCCAACGTCACACGGGTATAGGTTGAGGAAGGCCATACCCTAACGGCAACTACCTGAGATGCGGAGGCAAATCCAACCTGACTAACACTGAGTAACCAGGTTGCAGCTACGCCTTGCAGTAAACGGCGACGCGCGGGATTATGATCTGAATTTGCCATGGAACTCCAAAGTAACTACCAATAAACGATGAAAAAACAACCAAAAAAGATAATGATGGCAAAACTTTAGCGAATCACTCCTCCTCTGTCATCAGAAAACATTTTTATGTTATTCAATTTATTACTCTCTCATAGCCATACACATGCATTTAATAGCAATTTCTTGCTTGCCTTCACGGCCATAAAAGAATAAAAATACAAAAATACCGAATAAAAATTCAAAGAGGGTCTGCCGTGAAGGAACGTAGTACTGAACTGGTCCAAGGGTTTCGCCACTCAGTTCCCTATATTAATGCGCACCGGGGCAAGACGTTTGTCGTCATGCTCGGCGGGGAAGCGATCGAACATGAAAACTTCGCCAATATTGTCAATGACATAGGGCTATTGCACAGTCTAGGGATTCGTCTTGTGGTGGTTTATGGTGCCCGCCCACAAATCGACAGCAATCTCGCTCAGCATAACTATGAACCTATTTATCATAAGCATACTCGGGTAACTGATTCCCGAACTCTGGAGTTGGTTAAGCAGGCAGCAGGATTACTTCAGTTAGATATCACCGCTCGTTTATCCATGAGCCTGAACAACACGCCACTGCAAGGTGCTCATATCAACGTCGTCAGCGGTAACTTTATTATCGCGCAGCCGCTCGGCGTGGATGATGGTGTTGATTATTGCCACAGCGGCCGTATTCGCCGTATTGATGAAGAAGCGATTCATCGTCAACTGGATAGCGGGGCTATCGTTCTGATGGGGCCGGTGGCCGTTTCTGTCACCGGAGAGAGCTTTAATCTGACCTCTGAAGAGGTGGCAACGCAGCTTGCGATTAAGCTAAAAGCGGAAAAAATGATCGGTTTCTGCTCATCTCAAGGGGTAACGGATAGAGATGGGAATATTATTTCCGAGTTGTTCCCCAACGATGCCCAGAAACGCATTGAAGAACTGGAGCAAGAAGGCGACTACCACTCCGGCACGGTACGTTTCCTGCGTGGGGCATTAAAAGCCTGTCGCAGTGGCGTTCGTCGCAGCCATTTACTGAGTTATCAGGAAGATGGAGCACTAGTGCAAGAACTGTTCTCCCGCGATGGTATCGGTACCCAAATCGTAATGGAAAGCGCAGAGCAGGTAAGACGTGCAACTATTAACGATATTGGCGGCATACTGGAGCTTATTCGTCCATTGGAACAACAAGGTATTTTAGTGCGCCGCTCCCGTGAGCAGTTAGAAATGGAAATTGATAAATTTACTATCATCGAGCGTGATAATTTGACTATCGCCTGCGCGGCTCTCTATCCATTCCCAGAAGAACACATTGGCGAAATGGCCTGCGTAGCGGTTCATCCCGATTATCGCAGTTCGTCCCGCGGTGAAATGCTGTTAAAGCGGGTAGCCAATCAGGCACGCCAGATGGGGCTGAAAAAGCTGTTTGTGTTAACCACTCGCAGCATTCACTGGTTTCAGGAGCGCGGTTTTACTCCCGCAGAAGTGGAAGTTTTGCCCGTTGAGAAGCAGGAACTGTACAATTATCAACGGCGTTCAAAGATCTTGCTGGCAGATCTATAGCTCATTGATATAAATAGCCCGTTGATATAAATAAATTTGAATCTGAGAATTTAAAAAGCGCAGCTCGTTACCGGTAAAGCTAATAATCGATGGTACAAATTATTAGTGGGGGTTCGAGCTGTAACTTTTATTTATGGGCAGCGCTTATGTGTAGATAGATGCCGATGCGTAGATGCTGATGCGTCGAAACGACAGATTTCTTATACGACGAACGTCAAAAACCAAGCAAACAAAAAAATAGCAACAAACTGATTTATAACGATTTATACATTCCCCTGCCGTTACTCTTTTTTGCTCATCAACATACCAAAACATTAACTGAAAGCCCATCACCTAACCCTTCCGCTGATAAGCTTTACCAGGCTTTCCATCCGCTTACGTTGAGATATTGCGACCATTTCCCCCATTAAACATGGCACCCAAATCACCGGCTAAACGCTAGCGAATTAAGCGTTCCACCAAACCACTGCGTCGCTGAGTTGGAGTCAATATTGCGCTGGTCAATACCTTATCAGTGCAATAGAGCGTTAAGTGCTTCCGAGCACGGGTTATCGCCGTATAAACCAATTCTCTGGTGACTACCGGAAGAAAATGGTTCGGTAAAACTAACGCCGTGTGCTCAAACTCCGATCCCTGAGACTTATGCACAGTCATCACATAGGCTGTTTCATGGCTGGGCAAACGACTCGGTTGTACCGATTTAATGCTGCCATCAGGTAACTGGAAATGAACGCGTAAATCGCCTTCAGAGTCATATAAAGCAATACCAATGTCGCCGTTGAATAACCCAAGGGCGCTATCATTGCGGTCAATCATTACAGGCCGGCCAAGATACCAGCGACCTGATGGCCCAGGAATCCGGCGAATCAATCCTTTCTGGTTGAGAATCTGCTCAATTCGTTCGTTCAGACCGCTAACGCCAAATGGCCCGGTTCGAAGCGCACAAAGCAACTGATAACGACCAAATTCAGTCAATATAACAGCGGGATCGGCCCCCTCAACCACCTGCTGCAAATAACGCTGATAACCGACGAGGCTATGGTGTAATAGAAGTTGGTAGTCCTCAGCGTCAGATAACGGGAAATACTCAATATCTTCGAAGTTGCCATTCAATATGGAGAGTGCCTCACGAGGCTTACCCGCGTTGACCGCTAACGCCAGTTGTCCAATGCCGGATTTCTCATCAAAACGGTAGCTTTTCCGGAGCAAACACAGGCTATCGCGTATATTTGCCGCGTTATCGATAGCAGTTCCAGCAAGCTGGCAACCGGTCAGACGCGTCAGCTCTTCTGCCCGCTTTGGGCTATACCCTGACTCTACCAGCCGGCAGATATCCCCTAAAACGGCACCGGCTTCAACCGATGCCAATTGGTCCCTATCTCCGAGGAAAATCACTCTAGCCTGCGGTGGCAGTGCCGCAATCAATTTTGCCATCATAGGTAAATCAACCATCGATGCTTCGTCTACCACCAATACATCCAAATTCAACGGATTTCCCCGGTGAAAGCGTAAACGTTGGCTATTGGGTTGAGCGCCAAGCAGGCGATGTATCGTTGAGGCCTGATCGGGAAACAGCTTTCTTTCGTTTTCACTGAGCGGCAGAGCGCTACTGGCCTTACCTAATGATTCCGTTAATCGCGCGGCAGCTTTCCCGGTCGGGGCAGCCAATTGAATACGCAATCTTTTCACTTCATTCAATTGCACCAGCGCCGTTAACAGCTTGGCCACCGTAGTCGTTTTTCCGGTGCCTGGCCCGCCGGAAATCACCGAAATTCGGCGAGTCACGGCAACAGCCGCAGCCACCTTCTGCCAATCGATTTCACTCGATGACGAACCAAACAGGTTATCCAGAATCCCTCGTAACCGTTTCTCATCGATTGGTTCATTCACTTCATCACGGGCAATAAAATCTGCTACATCGCCCTCACTCTGCCACATACGCTGCAAATAGAGGCGTTCCTGCTGTAATACCAAAGGCGTAGGTAAAGAGCCATCACTGATTGCATCCGAATTTTCTAACGCAGCCTGCAAATCTGCAGCATCCGGTTCGCCGGCAGCTTGCCATAACGCATGAGCCAAATCGGGCTGGCGCCCGCAAAACAGTCGTTCCGGATGCAATCTATCTAAAGGCAGGCAAACGTGCCCGGCTCCGGTTTCAGCGCTTAAATATGCTGCTACTAACTGGATTAAAGGAGAATTATCAGTGGCAATCATCCGTGCAAACTGAACGTCTAACGGGCGCAATAGTTTGTCGCTAACCGCCTGTTCCAGCAGCGTTATCATACTGACTCTCCTTCTACGTTCACGGATTCCCCGCTAAATAGGCGATCCATTCCTTCAACCAAGGCGATATCCGGCCGACAGTCAAAAACGCCGTTTCCGGGTTTTTGGCTGTCGGCACCACGTAAAAAGAGATAAATCACGCCGCCAAAGTGCCGCTGATACTCATAGTCGGGTAAACGATGGCGCAAATAACGATGCAGAGCCAAGGTATAGAGCTGATACTGCAAATCATAGCGATGTTCAGCCATAGCCTGTTCCATCGCCTCTCTGGTATAGGCGCTGCTATCTTCCCCCAGCCAGTTTGATTTGTAGTCCAACAGATAATATTTACCCTGCCAGCAAAATACCAGATCGATAAAACCTTTTAGCATTCCTTGAACCTGCTGGAAATCCAGCTTGGGGCAACGGGCGGATAGAGGGTCATAGTACCTGACCAAAGCATCCAGTTCATTTGGCTGCAATAAACGCTCGATAGGTAGGTAAAACTGCAGCTCTGCTTGCTTCTCCTTCGGTGATAAATGGCTCAATGTCACGCCTGTATTGTTTAACGGCGTAGTGAGGATATCGGTAATCCATTGATACAAAACCGGTTGCCATTCATCCCCTAGCCCCTGCTGCTGTAGTTGCTCAGCTAACCAGGCTTCGTCGAGGGGCTGACTGAAGTCCAAAGGTTCCAGTAAATCATGTAAAAAGGTTCCAGGCGCAGCGCCTCGCGGGAAGGTATGAGCCGTCAAACCCGCTTCTTCCGTAGGCCCTTGTTCTCCAGCAGCGTCGGTGTCCAGCTTCGGTAATAGCTCCTGAGGTAACACATCGTCTGCCGGAATACTGATATTTTTGGACGAGCCGTGTTGTTGTAACCCCGAATAACTGGTTACACGCCAGTTATCGAACATTCTGCGGGAGAAGGTACGACCAGCCAGCTCGGGCATAGGTTCGTTTTGCTGCTGCCACTGACGATCATCCAGCCGTTCGACCACGGTGACCGCAATATCCTCATCGGATAATTCAGCCAGTTTTTCAGCCAGGTAAACGGCGTCTCCTGCCTGCGCAGCTTGAACCAGGTAACCGAGAGCACTGAGATGCATATCACTCTCCCCCTGTTTTTTCCGGCCACCTTTAATGAGGGGAGCAATACCTATGCTACAGTGATAAACCGAGCGGGTAAGGGCAACGTATAACAGGCGAAGATCTTCAGCTAACCGCTCTTCTTCAGCCAGTTGCTTACTCTCGTCACTGGCGTTCAAATCCAGCAGGGCTTCAAAATTGGTTCTATCGTGGTACAACACATCCTGTTGCTGCCTGAAATTGCCCACAAAAGGCAACCAGACCAAGGGGTACTCCAATCCTTTCGACTTATGAATGGTGATGACCTGCACCAAATGGCGATCGCTTTCGAGCCTTAACTGTTGATTTTCCGATTGATGGTTGGGCTGAGCAATCTGTTGAGCCAGCCAGCGAACCAGACCATGCTCACTTTCTAACTGCGATTCTTCTTCCTGCAATAACTCCCCCAAATGCAACACGTCAGTCAGCCGCCGCTCACCACCAGCCGTAGCCAGCAGATTTTCAGCCAATCCCCTACGCGCAATAAGCTCACGTAGCATCGGTAAAACACCACGTTTTTGCCAGTGTTGGCGATAGCGATCAAACTCCTCAACTAACGCATCCCAAGCTTTTTCATCGTGATTAAGGGCATCTAACATCTGCGCATCCAGCCCCAGCAAACTGGTCGCCATAGCGCTGCGTAATGCCCTTTCTTGCTCTGGTGCCAATACCGCCTGCAACAACCACAATAAATCCTTGGCTTCTGGGGTATCAAATACGCTGTCTCGGTTGGACATATACACCGAAGGAATAGAAAGCAGACTTAAGGCATCACGTATTAACGCAGCTTCCGCGCGGCTACGCACCAGAATAGTGATATCCGACGCTTGTACCGGACGCGGCCCATCCGGTGTCTGTAAAATCGCCTTTCCATGCTGCCCGGCGGTTAGCCAATCACGAATCTGCACGGCACATTGGCGAGACATAAGCTGCTGATATTCACTCACACCAACGCCATCACCATGCTGTAACCAGAAATGCAGTGCAGGCTGCGTAAGACCCTCAATCTGGAAATCCAATACCTGGTTTTTCTCTGCCGCCGCAACTTCAATAAAGGGTATTTGCTCGAATAAAAAAGGCGCTTTAACTCGGCTAAATAAGCGGTTTACCGAACGAACCATCGGAAAAGATGAACGCCAGTTGGTTTCCAACGTGTAGTGAGCATTAACCTCAGAGCGAGCACGAATATAGGTAAAGATATCCGCACCACGGAATGCATAGATCGCCTGTTTGGGATCGCCGATAAGCAACAGACCGCAATCTTTCTGGCGGCCATACAGCGTATTGAAGATGCGGTATTGTTGAGGATCGGTGTCCTGAAATTCATCAATCATTGCAACGGGATAACGCTGCCGGATAGCGTCAGACAACATTTCACCGCCCGGCTGCTGTAAAGCAGCATCCAAACGGCTGAGAAGATCGTCAAAACCGAGCTCTGCCCGCTGCCGTTTCTCCTGCTGAACACTCATTCGAATTTCGCTGATAGCTCGAGCCAAAATCAGGTCTCGCAGCGTTAAGGGTTGTTCAAACAAAACGTCAATCGCGGTAAATAGTGGATGTTCAGGAACCGCACCTTTTTTGGTTTTTTCAAACAAAACTGTCTGGCGAAACTTCTCTAATTCTTTGGGCAAGAGATAGTCTAGGGTTTCCTGCTCGGCCCATAGCCCAACTTTCTCAAGCCAATTGGGGAGATGTTTACTGCTGTAACTACGCTTATCAACCCCTGATTCGCTAATCAAAGCAGCCAGTTCATGGGCGCTTTGACGCCAGAATTCTTTTAACTCATCGATCTTCGTGATGACCTGCTGATGACGGCTGAGAATCGTTTCGTCATCCCCAGGAGTTTGTCGCAGCTTAGGCGCCTCCCCCTGTAAATATGCAGATAAATCTTTGAGTAACGCTTCTGGTCCACTCCATTCCTGACTCACTACCGTGGCAACAGCCAAAGGCAATGGATAACAGTGACGACGCCAAAAATCGGCACAGGCCTGCCGCCGCAGCGGTAATTCATCCTGAATCAGTTTTTGTTCGAACAGAATCCCGGATTCAAATGCGTTATTAGCCAGCATCCTCTGACAAAAACCATGAATGGTATAAATCGCGGCTTCATCCATTTGCCGCTCGGCCGCAAGTAGATACGCCGCAGCAGCGGGTAAATCCGTGATCTCTGCCAATAACGCCCGATGCGCGGGATTACTACTCTGCCCTCGCACACAGGCGATACGTAATTCATGAATATTGTTACGGATTCTCCCCCTCAACTCTTCGGTCGCTGCTTCGGTAAAGGTTACCACCAAGATTTCCTCTACGGTCAGCGGGCGTGGGTAAGCGGAGCTTCCCCCCAATCCGAGTAACAATCGTAAATAGAGCAATCCGATAGTAAAAGTTTTACCCGTACCGGCCGACGCTTCAATCAGGCGTTCGCCATAAAGCGGTAAAGTCAGCGGTTCAAGGCGTTGGGGAGAATTTGTCATCATGGCACCAATACTTTCCGTGGCAGAGTTTGCTGTAACGAGGACACGTTAGGATAAGTTTTCCACCCTTTAGGAGCAGCATAACTCCCCACATCCTTTCCGTTACCTTTAACCTGAGAAAGCAACGCAAGCCCCTGAGGTTTAATCACTGCCTGCTGGAAATAGTCAGCTAGCTCGGCGTTATTAATTAGCCGAACCTGAGCGATCAATTTATCTCGAGTATCAAAAGCAAAATTATTTCGATTAAAGTCATTACTGAAGCGGCTGGCTTCTTCACCCAACGTCTGCGGGCGTTGCAGCAGTTGGTTAATCAGTCCCTGCTTATACTGCTCGAAATCTGCCGGTTTCATATCCCGCAAACGCTTCTCAGCCTGAGGATAGAAAGCCTGATAGCGTTGATAGAGGTACTTAGGTTGCTTGCTATTACTTTGCAGCAAGAAACCTATTCCCCATTGACGCCCTACCGACATCGGGAAGGCAAAGACGGCATAGCCTAACTGCTCCTCGGTACGCAACCGGTCGTAGAACCACGGTTGAATGATTTGCCCCAACAGGTTGCTGTAAGCCATGCTTTTGATTTCATCATAGCCAGTAGGAATATATACCGCAGCCAGAGCCGCATCAGTGCTACTACCAATTCGTTGTAAATTGGCCAGCTGCACCTTATCAACGATTACGTCTTCGTTGGTCCACCAATTTGTGCCAATGCAACCCAGCTGGTTTTTCAGGGCTTCAGCTAACTCGCTAACCTGTTTAGGTGCCATATTCCCGATAGCCAGGATTTCAACCGCAGACTCCTTAAGTAAACTATCACGGTAAGCGATCACGTCCTGCACTGTGATCGTATCGAGGAGCTTACTTCTTTCACTACGCTCGGTATAAGGCACGCGAGAAAGCATTTTTATCGGCTGAATCGCCAGTTCAAATGCTTTTCCTTTATCCGCAATAGCCAGCTGTTCGCGATACCAGGATTTAGCCTGCGCCAACTGCTCTTCTGTCGGAGTGAAGCTGGAGTACCCTACGACTAAAGAGGTCAATAGCTGAGGTAAACGCTGAGTAAAACCATTGGCATTGACGTATAAACCATTGTCCGGCCCGGTCGAGAAGCTAATGCCACCGATAGATGCCTGATAGCTCAATTGATCGAGAGAAAGTGAAGCCAGATAGTCTGTCAGAGCGAACAATACCTGATGACGAGCATCGTCCAGCGCATGTTGATTACGGAATGCGAGAGAGATATCCGCTTTAGGTTCATCGGCAAAATACTGGCTAGGCATATAGAACACCCGTAAACCTGGCTGATCGACGATTTTCTCTGGTCGGGTCATTTTTTTATCGACTTCAACCAAAGAAAAATTATCAGGAATATAAGGATTTAGCGTCGGTAAAGAGAGCGCGACTTTTTGTTCTAAATTTTGCCACTCTTTCAACTGCTGCGGCGTGATTTTGTTCACCTGATAAGGTGCATCAACAAAGTAAGCCGTTTTGTTATGTGGTTCATCAGGGCTGATGTACCAGATTCGGGCATTTTCCGGCGTCATTTCCGCCAATCGTGCTGCAATGGCTTTAGGATCAAAACGATCGGCCAGATAAGGCGCATCAAGCGTATGCTCGACCGGTACTCGCAGCATCATATCCACCAGCCACTCAATATAATCCATATCCCGAGTGATAGATGGATAACGGAAATCCAGGTTCAATACATGTGCAATTTCGTCAAAGTAGCTTTTATTAATGCCTTCTTTGGCCAACATTTTCAGATATTCAAAAATAGCCGCAACGACTAAATCTCGCTGTGCCAGCCCTTTATCTGTCAAGGATACTGAGATTGAAAATACTCCACCGTTGCGATCAACCATAGGATCGGCCCCTGCGTTGATCGAGTCGGCAAGCCCCTGCTTTTGTAGCCAATCAGATAAGGTGTTTTTGCTACGGTTACCAATCAGATAACTAATATAAGTATCTGTCTTGCTTCGAAATTCGGCACTATTGTTGTCGATGCGAAAATCAATTTTCAGCTGCTTACGCGGCTGTGCGGGAACATAGTGAATGATGATGCCGGTTTGCTCAGCGGTAACCACAGGTACGGTGATAGGTGGAACCTTGGCATCATGATTAGGAATACGACCAAACGTATCTGCCGCTAACTGAGCCAGCTTATCCAGAGGCTGGTTACTATAAATTACGCCAACCATCAGGTTTGCGGAATAATAACGCTTATAAAAATCTAACAGTTCATCGTGCAACTTTCCGTCAGGCTTATCTCTCAGCGTCTCCAAATTTCCACCGGAAAAACGAGCGCTAGGGTGAGCCGGATTGAGCGTTTCTGCGTTAACTTGCCCAATGCGCATACCGTCACGAGAACGGGCCATAGTCAGTTCGGCATTGACCGCGTTACGCTCACGATCGGCATTAATCGGATCCAGCAGAGGCTCGGCAATAGCATCGGCCAAACGTTCGAGCGCAGGTGCTAAGGCGTCATTTTCCACTTCCAGATAAAATGCTGTGCGATAAGAAGCCGTGCTGGCATTGTGGCTACCACCGTGTTTTTTCAGGAATTCCGAAAGATTTCCCGGTTCAGGGAATCGCTTCGACCCCATAAGAACCATATGTTCAAGGTAATGAGCTAACCCCAACTGATTATCAGGATCTTCCAGCGTGCCAACAGGCAGCGCCAAAGCAGCCAAAGACTTAGGCGCATCCTGGTCAGAAACCAAAAGTACCGTCATACCGTCAGCCAGTTTTATTGCCTGATATTTGCGTTGATCGTGTTGGCTTTTATGAATGGTTTCCGCTAATGGTTGCCAACCTGTCGAAGCCCAGCTAACCGGCATCCACAACCATAATAAGAAAATTACACCGGCGATACGGGTAAGCTGTTTGTGCATTCCTTTCTCCCATGACCCTAAAAATATGGCACCAGAATTTTGTCGCGTTTGTTGAGTACCAAACGTTTGGCACCTAGTTTTTCCACAGGCTGATACTCATCAGCAAATCTCAAAAAATGTAATATTTAGGACAATAAAACAATCAGTTAGCAAAAGGTGAACAGCTAAATAAAAAGTTCGAATACTATTGCCATTTACTCTTCACCGCCCAATTGTTGTTAAACTCGATTGTGCTGCGCAACAGGTAATAAGTAACGTTCCGTTTCTTGTAAAATCATCGCCAGACGAGCGCTGTCCATGTGGCGGAAAACTCGTTGAATGTAAGGATCTTCTCCCTCTCCAGCTATTTGCTGAGATCCCTGCCAAGCCAATAAAAGCTTGTTGCGGGCTTTTTCCTGCGTGTCTTCATCCCACAGAATTTGTCCAGACTCCGCATTAAAACACTGACTGAGCCAAGCCCAGCCACTTTTGCTCAAAAGCAATAATGGTCGGCTCATTCCTTTTTGGTAACCCTCGAGTAATATCTGCAGATTAGCCTGAGCCTCACAGGCCTCCAGAGGCCCAAAACGCCATGCGGTTCCTTTTCGACCATACATTCGGCTTTCGCCTTTTCCGCCCGCTGCACAGTAAACCACGTGTTCAACCCAAAGAAGCAACCCATCCACTGCGGTTAGAGCCGCTGGCCGCCAGCGAACTAATCCATCGGCTTGCACCTGATGTATCCAGCCGGTGATAGACATGTTTTCCACAGTGATATTTAATTCAAGGCTATATGTCTCGCAGCGCTCCTCTCTGACTTGCTCGGCAAGCAAGGCCATTTCTTCGAGCTGACCGCGCCAGTAAATCTCGCCAAATGCCCCGAAAGGAAGATCGCCACTCGCTCGCGCTCTAGCAAAAACTTTATCAACATCTGACTGCTCTACTAATGCATTCAATAACTGAGTATTTAGTTGATAACGGCTGAGATTATCCAGCGTGAATGGCTCTTCGTCTGGTAATTCCGTCTCTTCGATAACGAAGTTAACCCCCAAACGACGCTGGAAAAAGGCTCGAATCGGGTGACGATAAAAGCGGGTTAAGTCATCCAGTAGCAGTTCTTGTACTGGCTCCGGCGAGAGCGGCTGATTAAAATCAGGATGAGCCTTCCCCTTTGCGCCTGCAGCAGGCAACCATTCCACCGCATAGCTTTGCATTTCACTACCCTGAATAAAGTTCTCTATCGCGAAGGGTACTCGCGCATGCCAGTTTTGTAAGTGATCAATAACCTGTTGTGCGCTTTCATCCACGCTAACAGACTCATCGCCGGGAAGATGGAAACTCTGACCGATATATTCGATCAATTCACTCACCAGTACCGATGGATAGCGCAGACTATTATCCTGAATCGAACGCCCGATATAGCTGATATACAGACGCTGTTGTGCTGACAGTAGAGCCTCGAGGAACAGATAGCGGTCGTCGTCCCGACGGCTGCGATCTCCACGCTGAATTTGTTTAGCCATCAAATCAAAGCCCAACGGGGGCAGAGTGCGCGGGTAGACACCGTCGTTCATTCCCAACAAGCAAACCACTTTGAATGGGATTGAGCGCATCGGCATCAATGTGCAGAAGTTTATTGGCCCTGCCAGGAACCGCTGACTGATTCTCTCGTTATCCAACCGAGAAGCCAGTTCTTCTCGCAGTAAAGTCAGGGGAACACATTCAGGATACTGGGCGCTAATGCCATAACCGATCACTTTTAACCATTGCTGCTCAATCAGAGCAAGCACCGCTTCAGTTTCATTATCCTGTTCAAAAAAGGTATCGAGCAGTTGGCGACATAGCGGCGACCATTCCGCCAGCGTTCGCGCCTCACTCAATTGCTGCCTCCAACGACTCAGTTGCATCAGCATTTCGGCTAATTGCCCAACTATTTCTGCCGCCAGACCACTGGCTTCATCATATGGCAGAACATCATGCCAATCGCCGGCCTCACTGCTCATCGCGTAACCCAATAACATGCGAGTCAATCCAAAGCGCCAGGTATGCTGCCCCGTAGCCGGTAACGATAATTCGCGGACATTATCATCATCCAGCCCCCAACGAATGCCGGATTCACCGACCCACTGGCGTAAGCGTCGCAGCCCGTGTTCATCAATACCAAATTTGTTAGCTAGGGCTGGAACTTCCAGTAGCGCCAATACCTGCTCGGAGGTAAAACGGCTTTGAGGCAGGTCCAGCAAGGTAATGAAAGCCTGCAGCGCAGGATGTGCCTGACTGGCTTTCCGATCTGAGATAGCAAAAGGCAGGTAACGATCGGCAGAAACATTACCAAAAACCGCCTGAATATAAGGCGTATAGCTATCTATATCCGCAACCATCACAATGATATCTCTTGGCGTCAAACTGGGATCTTCCTCCAGCATGGCCAAGAGTTGATCCTGTAAGACCTCGACTTCTCTTTGTGGGCTGTGACAGATATGCAGGCAGATAGAACGATCAGACGGATCCAAAAGACGTTTTTTATCGCTGGAGGCTAACGTTTCTGGGGTTGTACCAATAACGGCGTGATCTTCTAGCTCCAGCATATCGTGTTGAATCGCGTGCAGCAGATTATCAGGCTCAATATCGACAAAAGCATGTACCTCTTGAATCTCATCGACCTGAGATAACAAATACATATGGTCGCGCCCCAAGCGTCCCCAAGAAGCCAAAAGAGGGTTACTTAGCTCTTGCTCCCCTTCCTCGTTAAACAGTAGTGCAGCATTCTCCGGCTCACGGAATAGGCTTAACTCCAGTTTTTCGCGATAATGTCGACGTTTACGGCTCTGCAACTTTGCCAGAAAAGCGTAATTCTGGATATCGCCCCAAAAATAGCGGCAAGGATTGGTGAACATCAGGTGAATATCAATATGTTTACCTAAGGCTTGCAACGCCGACAGGTAGATTGGTGGTAATGCAGAAATACCACAGATAAAGACTCGTTTAGGCAAACCCGGAGGGCAAACGTCGGTTTCAAGTAAGGTGCGAATAAACCGTTGATAAAGATTGGCACGATGCCATTCTGGCTGCTGAAGCTGACGTGTATATTCGGTTAAAGCTTTCCAAAGCGGAGCCTGCCATTCCTGAGCCTCGTCCAGACCGTCGACTCTAAGCCCTTGCTCCCAAGCCTCCAGCCACTTGGGTCGATATACCAAATATTGGTCAAACAGGTCAGAGACCCGCGCCGCTAGCTGATAAATTTTTCGTTTATCGCCATCGTCACTCAGGTAGCGCTGTAGCGACGAAAAGACGGGTTCGTTTAGTAAATCGGGAAGTAGCCACATCAGTTTCCAAGTCATGGCATCTTTGCTGAAGGCGCTTTCTTTCGGTATGCCAGGTAATACCTTAGTAAACATATCCCAGATGAATGTTGCGGGCAGCGGGAACTCGATATTAGCCGCAATGCTAAACTGTTGTGCCAATTGCATCTGTAGCCATTGCGCCATTCCGGGGCTTTGCACCAAAATAACTTCCGGCTCAAAGGGATTATCCAACGGATCTCTTTCTATCAATGCCGTAGTCAGCGTTTTGAGTAAATCTAATTGATTAGAATGATAAACCGTGAACATCGCGACTCCCAAATGGCGCATATAATCTATAGGTCAATCGGGTCATTCCTGATGAATTCCCTCTAGTACCCAATACTCTAGCCTGACATAGCCTAATGTAACAGGTTATAAACCTATAAGAGATTCATAACCCCTTACTTCCCCGATAACAGTAAAGCCGATAAAGCTCGACTCGCTGTCGCAGCGGCGTAAGGATCTCAACGTTTAACCTCTCGCACAAGTCATCAACCCGCGTAATCACACTGTTATGTTGCCAGCCTGTACGTTGCCAGCCTGTCTTCGGTGGCCACGTCATTGACTCTGCAAGTTCCCTGGTCATAAAAGACTCGGTTTCATACTGAGCTAAAAGCCACGCCTGTTTTCCATGCCATTCCCGATAAAAACCCTGCAACAATATTTGGTGATATTGCAATACTCCGAGTAAGGAAACTGACAATAACAAAACCGCTATCATGACCTCAGGTAAGCTCAAACCCTGCTGACTGTTTTGATTGATGAACCGCCTCTCCATGGTCTTATTTTTCCTGCTAGAAATTGCTATTAGCCTGAGCAAAATTCCCTCTCCTTTTCCGGGCAAAAATCCAGCCAACCCTGAGCGATACCAACAATATGATGTCCCTCCGGCGAAACTTGCGCGTTGTCTGGAGCAACTCGCTGATAAAGATCTATTTTGTGCCCGTGGCGGTTCCCCCCCCCTTCTCCCCTTAATACGAAGATATTTGGTGTAACACTCGCTTTAATACAAACCCTCAATGCTTCTGAAAGATGCTCCTGACAGTGCCACAATCTTTTACTCTGTCGGGGGGGGACTACCTGATGCAAAGGCCATCTCTGGCTTATTCCCCAGCTCAGGGCGGAAATCGCCAGGTTATAGCTACGCAGGTAATGTTGCTCATTACGACTCATCAGTAGCAGATTATCTAACTGCCTATGCATGGCCTGAAGCAACAAGAGGCTCAGAGCAAAAACGAAAGTCATCGTCATCAGTATGGCGCTACCGTTCTGCGAAGATTTTCTCATAGGTTGTAACCTCGGACTCTACGCTGCAACTCTTGCCGTATCTGCGTTCGCTTCCCTACCTGCCCAGATAAGTTAAGGGTTAAGAGATTTCCCCTTAACGGAATATATTCTCGTTGTACGTCAAAGCCAGTGACAAAAACTTCTGTTGCATCAAATAACCTTTCCCACCCACTACTTTGACAATCCGTTTCCCCGCGAGCACTTTCCAGCTGATTTTTACGTAGTCGATAGCCAAAATACTCGGAATGCTTATGCCTTATCCCCTCCCACTGACCGTTTCGATTCAGGTCGTAAGCCACAATGACGCAAGAATTGGCTTTCTCTCCTGAATACTGCCCCAGAAACAACCGCTTCCCTTGACAGAACCCATTGCAGAACCCGGCTCGGCGCAGATCTTTTTCAATGATTGAGAGAACCCGTTGCATTGATAATTCAAGCCGATAATGCTGATAAACTGCCGTCAGCCGCTGGCGTAGTTGCGGATAAATATTCACACTGCTTAAAACCATCATGCTGCCAAATATCAAGGCAACCATCACCTCCGGCAGGCTGAATCCGTCAGGGAAACAACAACCGAAACATCGGCTTCTTTTCGTTCGAAGGTTAGGGTCAGTGACTAACATAGTGGTATCCGAAACTGAGCATGTTTCTCTCCGCACAATCTGATTCGTCCATGATTCGAAATAACTAACCGAATACGACCTGCCGCATTAGCCAGAATAATTCGCCCCGGTTGCGCAGTGTTCCTTAGGCCATAAAATCCAAGGCTCTCAGGCGTTAACTCAACCAAAGTAATACCTGAGTAATCGGGCGTGAATAACCATCCATCCTGCGCCTGACACCCTTGTAATGGCTGCTCCCCGCTACCAATACACCAGGTATCATCGAAGCTGTGCCAGAGCAATGCCGGCCTATTCAACCAAAAAGCGTCAGCCTGCAAGCGAGTTAAGAAACCTAGTAACTGCCGAGCGGTTATCTCTAGCCTCTCCCGCTGCTGATAATGGCTCCAATGTTGAAAACTGCTGACTGAGATGTAAGCAAGCAGAGCCAGCACCAGTAGCCATTCAATCAGGCTAAACCCGCGTTGTTTCATACATACATGAGTTTTCATCCGGCGAGTTTAAGGAAATCACCAAATGAAGCCAGAGGTAGAATGAGAAGTCTGGAGAGGCTCCGCAACCTCTTTAACGGTGGTGTAATGGCGGCTGTCAATCTGCGTAGCAACACGCATTTCTAAACTGAAAATGAAAATAAGAAGGTCTGGGGAGAAATAAAAAAACGGAGCCGTTTGGCTCCGCTCTGTTCTGAGACTCATTTATTAAACAAGTCAGTTATAGCTGTTGTATTGACGGTTAAATAGCTATTGGAGCTTTAATCCCCGGATACGGATCGTAGCCTTCAATTTCAAAATCTTCAAAGCGATAGTCAAACAGCGACTCAGGTTTACGCTTGATCACCAGCTTCGGCAAAGCACGCGGCTCCCGGCTCAGTTGCAAATGAGTTTGTTCTATATGATTGCTGTACAGGTGAGTATCCCCGCCCGTCCAGACAAAATCGCCGACTTCCAGCTCGCACTGTTGCGCCATCATATGCACCAACAGCGCGTAACTGGCAATATTAAACGGCAAACCGAGGAATACATCGCAAGAACGCTGATACAGCTGGCACGAAAGCTTGCCATCGGCCACGTAGAACTGGAAGAAAGCATGGCACGGTGCCAGCGCCATTTGATCCAGCTCGCCAACGTTCCAGGCAGAAACAATGATACGGCGTGAGTCCGGATCTTGTTTTAGCTGCTCCACAACTTTACTCAATTGATCGATTTGGCGGCCGTCTGCCGCTCCCCACGCCCGCCATTGCTTACCGTATACCGGGCCTAAATCACCGTTTTCGTCCGCCCATTCATCCCAGATAGAAACGTTATTATCCTTCAGGTAACCAATGTTGGTATCCCCGTTCAGGAACCATAGCAGTTCATGAATAATGGAACGCAAATGGCAACGCTTGGTGGTGACCAGCGGGAAGCCTTCCTGCAAATTGAAACGCATCTGATGCCCGAAAACCGACAGAGTACCGGTTCCCGTACGGTCAGCTTTTGGGGTGCCCTCATCAAGCACTTTTTTCATCAAATCCAGATACTGTTTCATGTCACCTCACGAAAGTTGTTGCTGAGGACGGCGGTACGCCCAAATCATCATAATAATACCGGCCACAATCATTGGCACAGACAAAATCTGCCCCATGCTGATTACACCGTCGAACAGGCCAAGCTGCGCATCTGGCTGGCGGAAACATTCCACCACAATACGGAAGAAGCCATAACCAATCAGGAATAGCCCCGACACGCTGCCCATTGGGCGCGGTTTGCGGATAAACAGATTCAGGATAATAAATAGGACTACACCTTCCAGAATCATTTCATATAGCTGAGACGGATGGCGTGGCAACACTCCATACTGGAACAGAATGCTTTGTAACTGAGGATCGGTCGCTGCCAGCGCAATATCTTCACTACGTGAGGTTGGGAACAACATCGCCCACGGAGTATCCGTGGTTACTCGTCCCCAGAGTTCGCCGTTAATAAAGTTACCTAAGCGACCGGCACCTAAACCGAATGGAATCAGTGGCGCTATAAAATCGGAAACCTGGAAGAAATGGCGTTTTGTGCGATGGGCAAACCACAACATGACGCAGATAACGCCGACCAGCCCACCGTGGAACGACATGCCGCCATCCCAGACTTTAAACAGGTAAAGCGGGTTATCAATAAACATCGGCAGGTTATAAAACAGGACATAGCCTAAACGTCCGCCGACGAACACGCCGACAAAACCAGCATACAATAAATTCTCTACTTCATCTCTGGTCCAGCCGCTGCCAGGCTTGTTTGCACGGCGAACCGCCAACCACATGGCAAAAACGAAGCCCACCAAATACATTAAACCGTACCAATGGAGAGACACCGGCCCGATGGAGAAAATGATCGGATCAATATTAGGAAACGCCAGATAGCTGTTGCTCATCTATCACCACAATATGTCTAGGATTTTCCCCAAATTGGGGGCTGCAGGGAGCGCATGATAGCATAGGCAGGCGACATTCAGGGGAACGGCAAAGGGAAAAGTTCTGTAAACAATGACGGCGAATATTCCCGCCGCCCTCTGACTGCTCAGCTATTTTCCGCCTCGAATCAGCCCGCCTAAACCGCGGCGTTCCATAAATGCGGCAGTTAAATGACGCACATCGGTGGTCATTTGCGCCGTCAATACACGCTCTGCCAAAGCTTCCGCTTCGGCCAGATCAACATTACGCAGCAGGTATTTAATTCGCGCCACGCTGCGCCCATTCATACTCAAATGACGATAGCCTAGACCTATCAGCAGTAAAGCGCCCATAGGATCTCCGGCCATTTCACCGCATAAACTGACCTGTAAACCGGAATCGGTCGCCTGCACCAGTATTTGCCGCAGCACTTGCAGCATAGCCGGATGCAAACTGTCATACAGCGAAGCAACTCGCGTATTATTCCGATCAACCGCCAACAGATATTGTGTTAAGTCATTGGTCCCAACCGAAATAAAATCCACCCGAGATTTCAGGTACGGCAACATAAAGATCATCGCCGGTACTTCGATCATCACGCCAAGGCGCGGCTTTGGTAATTCATACCCCAGCGCTTCTTCCACTTCCCGTCCGGCTCGATCGATCAAGCGCTTCGCTTCATCCACCTCTTCCAGACTGGTGATCATTGGCAGCAAAATCCCCAGATTGCCGGTACCGGCATTGGCCCGTAGCATCGCCCGTACCTGAATCAGAAAGATCTCCGGCTGATCCAGCGTGATCCTTATCCCTCGCCAGCCCAGACACGGATTTTCCTCGCTGATCGGCATATAAGGCAGCTGTTTGTCAGCACCGATATCCAGCGTTCTAAGTGTGACCGGTTTTTGCGGATAAAGCTGTAACATGCCCTGATACTGGGCCACCTGCTCTTCTTCGGAAGGAAAGCCGCTCTGGAGCATAAAAGGAATTTCGGTACGATACAGGCCGACGCCATCGACGCGCCCGCCGAGCAGTTGCTCATGTTCCGGACTTAAACCCGCATTGAGCAGCACCTGAATACGTTCGCCACTTTTCAGCTCAGCGGGTTGCTCAACATCGTCTTCGGCCAGCTTGCTCAGCTCGATTTCTTCGTTAACCAGACGCTGGTATTCCTGCACCAGCACCGGCTCTGGATCCACCAGAATCTCGCCGCGATAGCCATCAACAATCAATAATCTTTGGCTTAATAGGGAAGGCTGAATATCCGCACCCATTACGGTAGGAATACCCATGGCGCGCACCAGAATCGCCGCGTGCGAATTTGCTGCACCATCGCGCACCACTACGCCCACCAGACGATCCTGAGGAACTTCAGCCAACAAAGTGGCGGTTAATTCATCAGCGACCAGAATAAAACGCTCAGGCCACTGGCTCGCGCCGGAGGTGCTGTCATCGAGATGGAAGAGTAAACGCTGCCCCAGAGCACGCAGATCGCCGGCTCTTTCACGCATATAAGTGTCTTGCAGGCTGGCAAACTGAGCAGCAAACTGCTCCACAACTTGCTTGACCGCCCATTCCGCAACGGAACCGGCGTCAATTTCAGCAAACAACTCCCGCTTCAGGCGAGCGTCGTTTAATAAGTGGGAGTAAAGGTCAAAAATAGCCGCACTTTCTTTCTGGGAACTAGCGGCAAAACGCTTACTGAAACGACGAAACTCGGCCGCCGCTTCTTCCAATGCCTGAGTTAAGCGTTCACGCTCACGCGCGCTATCCAAGGTTGAGGCTTTGTAAACCTGATCCAGTGAAGGCTGGGTAGTGTCCTGCCAACCTTCTGCAACCGCCACGCCCGGTGCGGCAGCCAGTGCCCGAATGCGAGTTTGACGATATTGACCAAAAATAGCGTTGAGCTGAGATTGAGACAGAATGGCCGCCAACTGTGTGGCCAGCGTGACCATAAATGATTCTTCGCTTTCATCGAATTGACGATGTTCTCGCTGCTGCACCACCAGCACGCCGAGCAATTGCCGACGATAAATAATGGGAACACCGAGAAAAGCGCGGAAGCTATCTTCTTTAACCTGCGGGACATACTTAAAACTGGGGTGACTTTGCGCATCAGCCAGGTTGATCGGTTCGGCCAGTCGCCCGACCAATCCCACCACACCTTCATCAAAAGCCAGCGTAATAGTGCGACCCCGAGGCTTTTTCAAACCTCGGGTCGCCATTAGGTAATAACAACGACGGTCATTATCTGCCAGATAAATCGAGCAAACTTCCGTGTTCATCGCCAGACAGGTTTCATTGACCAACAGCTCTAACGCATCCGTCAGGCTGGCTGCCATCGCAACTTTCTCTACGACTTCTCGTAAACGCGTGAGCATGATTGGATAACTTAACCTCTTTTCCGGCGATAAGCGGGTGGTGTCCGCGGCGGAGTCACCTCCTGCATCGGCATCACTGTAGCAGCAAATTCCTTCATCACGCGGCGGTAGACATCCCGTTTGAATGACACCACCTGACGAACCGGATACCAGTAGCTTACCCAGCGCCAACCATCAAATTCTGGCGTGCTGCTGCGCTGCATATTGATATCGGCATCGTTACACATTAACTGCAGTAAAAACCATCTCTGCTTTTGGCCGATGCAAACCGGCTTTGTATCCCAACGCACCAAACGTTTCGGTAATTTATAACGCAGCCAGTTACGGGTTGAAGCCAGTATTCGGACGTCCTTTTTATTCAGTCCAACTTCTTCAAACAGTTCGCGGTACATCGCCTGTTCCGGCGTTTCGCCAGGGTTGATTCCTCCTTGAGGAAACTGCCAAGAGTGCTGACCGTAACGTCTGGCCCACAACACCTGCCCCTGCCTATTACAAATTACAATACCCACGTTCGGGCGGTAGCCATCATCATCGATCACCGGACTACCTCGATAAGCTTAATACTCAAAGATGCTCTGATTGTTTCACACTACCAACAGGCGGTAAACCACTGCTTATCAGTGATTGAAACACCATGACCTTGGGATAACTCACAGATATTGGCAAAGTTATAAACACCCTCGGCCAGGCTCGGCTAATTTTATTCACTTTTTCTGTGGATATATGTGTGCAGAACTCAGGGGTAAGACGGGTACAACTCATTTTAAGTAAATTATACACGAATAACAAAAAACAAATTAAATCATATTTTTCATCAAATTAAGTTATGCACAGGGTATAAGTAAAGTGCAAAAATGTGATCTGTATCCGTTTATGATCCTTGGCTGATTAAAGATCCACCAATGCGGTTTTTATCCACAGATAATGCGGCTAAGTTACACAAAAAATGGCTAAACTCGCAAAAAAACCCTGCGTCAAGGCTGTAAATTGAACCAGTATTCATGTTTCAACCAGGTTATCCCACAAATCTGTGGATAAATAGGTGTAAGATCCTGTTCATTGTTGCTGGCAGCTAGTGTACAAATCGATGAAAACAAAATCACAGCCCGGTTTAAGTGCTAAAAAATCACTGTTAAATCATGCTATTATTAATTTTCATTCACAGCGATAATTAAAGTTCGCTGCGGTGTATTAAAGCAGTGCATTTTTTAACCCATCCTGATGAGTTTTTTCACTATGTCGGTTTATTCACAACCCCCAGCACCACCGGTAGACGAACAACAGCTCGTGGATCGCGCTCAGGCGCTGGCAGGCTTCACGCTAGGAGAGCTTGCCGCCCGGGCTAACTGGCCTATTCCTGCGAATCTAAAGCGTGATAAGGGGTGGGTTGGTATGCTATTGGAGTTTTATTTAGGTGCCAGCGCTGGCAGTAAGCCCGAACAGGATTTTGCAGATATTGGCATCGAGCTAAAAACGATCCCAATCAGTGCGCAAGGTAAACCGTTAGAAACGACATTTGTGTGCGTCGCGCCCTTAACCGGAAATAGCGGCGTAACCTGGGAAAGTAGCCATGTTCGTCATAAACTGGCGCGAGTTTTATGGATTCCGGTTGAAGGTGAACGACAAATTCCACTCGCCGAACGTCACATCGGCGCGCCATTGTTGTGGAGCCCAAACGCAGAAGAAGAAGAGCTGCTGCGCCGCGATTGGGAAGAATTAATGGATCTGATTGTGTTAGGTAAGGTGGAAAGTATCACTGCCCGCCACGGTGAAGTATTGCAATTGCGTCCCAAAGCGGCGAATAGCCGAGCCTTAACCGAAGCTATCGGCGAAAAAGGCCAGCCAATTCTGACGTTGCCGCGCGGGTTTTACCTAAAGAAAACCTTCACCGCGCCCTTGCTGGCTCGGCATTTCCTGCTTTAGAGATTGTTCTGAGCCGTACTGAGGTTATGATCCATTAATAACAGCGTATAATTACATTCTTGTATTTTTTAAGGTGTGTAAACGCAATGTTTGAATGGATTGCCGATCCAAATGCCTGGCTGGCACTGGGCACGTTGACGATTCTGGAAATTGTTCTGGGTATTGACAATATTATTTTCCTTTCTCTAGTCGTAGCAAAATTACCTAAAGCCCAACAAAACAAAGCTCGTCGCATTGGGCTGGCCGGTGCCATGCTAATGCGTTTGGCATTACTGGCCTCTATCGCCTGGGTTATTCGCCTGACTAATCCATTATTTACGATGATGGAACATGGGGTTTCCGCGCGGGATCTGATTTTGTTACTCGGTGGACTCTTCCTGATTTGGAAAGCCAGTAAAGAAATCCACGAAACGGTAGAAGGCAGCAATAACGATCATCAGAGCAATGTCAGCACGTTCTTTGGTGCCATCGTACAAATCATGCTGTTGGATATTATCTTCAGCCTGGATTCTGTTATTACCGCTGTGGGACTTTCCGATCATCTCTTTATTATGATGGCGGCGGTGGTTATTTCCGTGGGCGTGATGATGTTTGCCGCCAGACCTATTGGCGAATTTGTTAACCGTCATCCTTCCGTCAAAATGCTGGCACTGGCATTCCTGATTTTAGTGGGGTTCACCCTGATGCTGGAAAGCGTTCAAATCCACATTCCGAAAGGCTACATTTACTTCGCCATGTTCTTCTCTATGGGCGTTGAAACGCTGAACCTGCTGCGCAGCAAAAAGAATAAAACCAATAATATTTAAACCTAATTTCTGCGGGTGCAACCTTATGCGCCCGCATCACTCTTTTTTGCTCACATTCATCTCATGCCCTTCCCCCGTATCTACGGCTTCGATATAGTCGGATAAGGCCGTTTTATTTTCGCCTGGTAATTTCGGACATTAAGGAAGGTCGGCAATGCAATATCACCGTATCCCCCACAGTTCTTTAGAAGTAAGCCTGCTGGGTCTGGGCACCATGACCTTTGGTGAGCAAAACAGCGAAGCCGATGCCCACGCTCAACTGGATTACGCCATCTCGGCAGGTGTTAACCTAATTGATACCGCCGAGATGTACCCAGTACCGCCCAAACCTGAAACTCAGGGACTGACCGAGCAATATATAGGTAGCTGGCTTAAAGCCCGCGGTTGTCGCGAAAAAGTGATCCTGGCAAGCAAGGTTTCTGGCCCGTCACGCGGAAACGATCAACCTATTCGCCCTGCGATGGCATTGGATCGCAAAAATATCCGCATTGCGCTGGATGCCAGCCTTAAACGCCTCAATACCGATTATCTCGATCTCTATCAATTACATTGGCCACAGCGGGAAACCAACTGCTTTGGCAAACTGAATTACCGCTACGCGCAGGAAACCGCCACGGTCACACTGCTAGAAACGCTGGAGGCACTGGCAGAACAAGTCCGCGCAGGTAAAATCCGCTATATCGGCGTGTCTAATGAAACCCCTTGGGGTGTGATGCGCTATCTGCAATTAGCAGAAAAGCACGACCTGCCGCGAATCGTTTCTATCCAAAACCCTTACAGTTTGTTAAATCGCAGCTTTGAGGTAGGTCTGGCTGAAATCAGTCAGCACGAAGGTGTAGAGTTACTGGCTTACTCCAGCCTGGCATTCGGCACGCTTAGCGGTAAGTATCTGAACGGCGCCAAACCACCTCAGGCACGTAATACGCTATTTAGCCGCTTTACTCGCTACTCTTCGCCGCAGGCACAGTTAGCCATAGCCGAATACGTGGCGCTGGCTAAAAAACACGGACTGGACCCAGCTCAAATGGCGTTGGCTTTTGTTCGTCAACAACCGTTTGTCGCCAGCACGCTGCTTGGTGCAACCACGTTGCCACAGTTGAAAAGCAATCTGGATAGCTTGCATCTGATTCTGGATGAAGAAGTTTTGCAAGGTCTGGAAGAAATTCACACTCGTTATACTTTCCCCGCACCTTAACTGTAGCAGTGGTCGCTAAATGCAAAAAGGCCGTCACATTGGACGGCCTTTTCTATATAAAATTATATAATTATATCAGCGTCGTTTCTGCCACCACTGCCATACCCACAGTGACGCTATAGCCAAAGCGAAGATGACACCGAACCCAATGCCTACGGCCACCACCGGTGCACCCAGTTTGATTACCAGAGAATACAGCGCCAGCATCAATAACATCGCGGTATTTTCACCTAAATTCTGTACCGCAATGGCATTGCCTGCGCCCACGCTGTGTTTTCCACGCTCTTGCAGCAATGCATTAAGAGGAACCACAAAGAAGCCGCCGAGAATCCCGATCGTCACCAGTAATAAATAAGCCATCGGCATACTCTGTTGCAAAGAGAATGCCGCTACCGCAACGCCGATCAAAACCCCGGCAGGCATACAGCGTCTGACCGTTTTCAGTGTAACAAAGCGCGCTGCCGCCGCTGCGCCGATCACAATCCCCACCGCTACCGTTGCGTTAAGGATCGTCGGCGTCGCGTTATCAATGATCCCCAATGCCACCGGAACCCAAAGTACCAGTAGAAAACGCAAAGTGACTCCCGCCCCCCAAAAAAGGCTGGTTCCGACCAGCGAGAAACGCGTTTCCCCATCTCGCCACAGCGTCTTACAAGCGGCAAAAAAGCGACGACTCATCACTGTCGGACGCCAAGATTGTCCACGACGGGCGGCGGAAAGACGAGGAATAAACAGGTTAGCGACCACCGCAGCGGCGTAAACCAGCGCACACACGCCTAAAGCGATACTCAGATTCCAGTCCGCTAACATTCCTCCAGCCACAGAGCCAATCAAAATTGCGGCAATGGTTGAAGCCTCCATTAAACCGTTGGCTTTCACCAATTGATCGCCGGAAGTAATTTCTCCCAGGATACCGTATTTAGCTGGTGAATAAGCCGCAGCACCAATCCCAACCAAGCTATAACCGAAGAACGGATTCAAGCTAAAACAGATGGCTAACGCCCCCGCTAATTTCAGAGCATTAGCGGTCATCATGACTCGTCCTTTGGCAAAACTATCGGCGAACTGACCGACAAAGGGTGCCAAAATGATATAAGTCGCGACAAAGGCCATTTGTAAAATCGGCTGGCTCCAATCGGGATAAAGCTGCTGCTTAATCACTGCCAACGTAACGAATAACAGCGCGTTATCACCAAAGGCCGAAAAAAACTGCGCCGCCAAAACGGCCATCATTCCGCGAGATAATAATGGCTTATCATCTGTTGCCCCGTGCTGGGTCATGCTTCCATCTCCGGGTGCTCCGCCATTTTAGCCAGAGTGACAAAATCGGGTTTACCGCTGCCTAGTAACGGCAAAGCTTTCAACGGGCGAATATCGCGCGGAACGGCTAACTCTGGAACGCCACTTTCCCGCGCCGCGGCGGATAAACGTTCACGCGTCATATTGCTATCCGTTGTGAACAACACCAATGCCTCTCCTTTCCCACTATCGGATTTTGCCGCAGCCGCGTGTTGATAATCAGGAGAAACCCGCAGTGCCAGCTGTTCAACGCTTTCCAGAGACACCATTTCCCCTGCTAGCTTAGCAAAACGTTTCATTCGGCCACGAATAGTGCAAAATCCTTTTTCATCTATTGAGACGATATCACCGGTGTCATACCAACCGTTCTGTAGCTCTCCATCAGCATTTTCCGCTACCGGTGGCTCCAGCACATCAGGTTTTTCAACGCGCAGATAACCTTTCATAATATTTGGGCCGCGCAATTGCAAGCGGCCACCCTGTTCAATTCCAGGAACTTTGATCAATCGAGCTTCCATCGTCGGCAAAATTCGCCCAACCGTACCGACTTTAGCCGCCATTGGCACATTAATCGCCACCACCGGCGCGCATTCCGTTACGCCGTAGCCTTCAAGGATGCGAATACCGAATTTATCCTGCCAAATCTGTTTGGTTCCTTCCGCCAATTTCTCTGCGCCAGCAACCACATAGCGCAAGCGGGCGAAATCATAAGGATGAGCAAAACGAGCGTAATTACCAAGAAAAGTCGAAGTACCAAACAACACGGTACAGTTTCGATCATAGACCAGTTCTGGCACGACCCGATAATGCAGCGGGCTAGGATAGAGAAATACCCGACTACCAGTCATTAATGGCGTGAATAATCCAACCGTTAGACCAAAAGCGTGGAACAACGGCAATGACGACATAAAGCGATCTCGAGGCGTAAAATCAGCAATAGTGCGAATTTGCTCGACGTTGGCAAGTAAACTTCCGTGAGAATGCACAACACCTTTGGGATGGCCTTCCGAACCTGAAGTGAACAGAATCAGCGCTGCATCTTCCGCTTTCTGAGCCACCATAGCGCGACGAGGGAGAAAGAGATGGAATAGAATCCAGAGTTTATCCGTCAGACTAACCGTATCCTTTAAATCCTCCAGATAGACCCAATGGGCCTCGCTCACCTGTTCAGGTAAATGAGTTAGCTTCCCTTTCTCAAGGAACTGGCGCGACGTCACAATGGTTTTCAGGCTGGCCGCAGTCATGGCACTTTTCAGCCCTTTAGCGCCGGAAGTGTAATTAAGTAAAGCCGGAATACGCCCACTCAGTGAAGCACCGAAAATAGCCGCGGCGGTAATAGTTGCGTTAGGCAAAAGCATACCGACTCGCTCACCCGATTCGGTAAAACGTTGTAATATCCGGCTCACTCCCAAGGATTTCTTTAATAACGTCTGATAACTATCTTCTTTAAAAGCGATATCTTCGATACACGGCTTATGGCGACCATAACGATCTCTGGCAGACAGCAAAGCTTCGAACAGCGTTTCACGTGGGATTATAGCCATACGTGCCGCCATCATAATCTCATGAAGCTTTTCTCCTGCCAGTATTCGGCGTTCTTTGGCTCTGGGTGCCTCAGGCATCGGTAATTGGGTTGCTGGCAGGACGTAAATACTGATTTTGGGGAACCATTGAAGCTTTAATATCCCCCCCAGGCGGCCAAAGTGACTCAACTCAGGCCCCTCTAAACGCACGGGAATAACTGTCGCACCTGATTTCGCCGCAATAAAGGCCGCACCATCATAAATCTTCATCAATGAACCGGTCACGGTAATCCGGCCTTCTGGGAAAATGACGACGGGTTTTCCCTGCTCGACCATTCTTACTAACTGCTTGATCGACATAGGTTTTGCTGGATCTAGTGGTACGAAATCTACGTAAGACTTTAGCCAACGCATATACCAACTTTCCGTCACGCTGGAATACACGGCAAACACAGGTTTTATCGGTAAGAACAACGCCAATAATATTCCATCGAGAAATGAAACATGATTGGGAGTAATCAGAATTTTTTGATGGGAGAACTGATCGCCGATACCTTCAATGGTGACGCGAAACAGTCGACGAAAAAGGGCGCGCAGTAAGCGGAGAATCATATCCATTTCTCTATCAGTCGATGAGTCAGATAAATGCAGAATACTATAATCACAGCATTTATTCCGCTAACCAACGTAAGAGAATCTGCATGGAAAAAAGAATAAAAAAAAACCTACGTATCTACGTAGGTCGGTGTAAATAAAAAACTGGCTCTAACACACAGCGTATGTTGATTACTCACCAATTAATACCTCTGGGATATCAACTGTACCGACTTAACCCAAAGCTCAGCCAGCAAATAATCGCAATATTTACGCGCAAAGTGTAACCAGCAATGAACTTTGTCAGAAACAAGATATATGCTGTTAATTCATGTAACTACGGCCATATTTAAGGCTGAAGTTACCGGCTTCTCATCAACTGTATCCCTGCCAATTGCGCCATTATTATAACGCTCTGACCTCCACCAAACAGCTCATTGCATTTGGGCCCTGCGTTAGTGGTGACGTTCCTATATCCAAAGTTAATACATTCGGGTTTCCAGACTGCTCTATCTGATGCCGCTGTTGGCCAAAACCGGGATCAAACCAGGCTCCAGTCGCCATCAAAACGACGCCTCTCGTCACACCGTCCGTAATGCTCACACCGGCCAGACAACTGCCGCGAGCGTTGCTAACCAGCACTTCCATACCTTCGGTAATAGTTCGTGTAGCGGCATCATCTGGATGCATAAATAAGGTTTCGTGTCCGGCAGTTTTGTTTGATTGCGCCAGCGGCGCGGGATCAAGCTGGCTGTGTAGCCGATCCGCTGGCTGGATTGAGATCAAATGCAATGGCCATTTTTCAGCATCGACACTGCCCAACCACTCTACCGGCGGTTTCCATTCAGCGTGAGGACCAAAATCTTCATATTGATAGCCCGCAATTTTCTCACTGAACAATTCTATTTTACCGCTGGGTGTCTGTAAGGGATGCGCCTGAGGATTCGAACGGAACTCATCGAAGAAAACGAACTCTTTCTGCGGGGCAGGCAAGCCAACATAGCCCTGCCGCCAGAAATCCTCAAAGTCCGGCCATTCCACGCCTTCGGCACGCTGCGCTACACCGCACTGTTGATAGATATGCGCGATCCACGCCATTTCATCCCGATTTTCAGTGAAAGCTTCCCGATAACCTAAACGTTCGGCTAAATCAGCAAAAACATCAAAATCGTTTCGCGCCTGATGCTGCGGAGCTATCGCCTGATGCATGGCTAAAACATAACGATCGCGCGAGGAACCACCAATATCATTGCGTTCCAGAGAGCTGGTGATGGGTAGCACGATATCCGCCATTTTAGCCGCTGGCGTCCACCAGATATCCTGCACAATAACGGTATCTGGCTTTTGCCACCCTTTCACTAGCCGATTCAGTTGCTGATGATGATGGAAAGGGTTTCCTCCCGCCCAGTGCACTAAGTGTATATCGGGGTAGGTATGGGTTTCCCCTTGAAATGAGTAACTCTGCCCCGGTTGAAGCAGCATATCGCAAATTCTGGCAACCGGAATTGCCAGCCCGGACGGATTTTTACCCACCGACATAGTCGGTGCCGGTGTATCTATACGCGGGTTCCCAACGCCATTCATTGAGCCGTGCCCGAAAGAAAATCCGCCGCCGGGTAAGCCGATTTGCCCCAACATCGCCGATAGCGCAATCATCATCCAGTAAGGTTGCTCACCTCGATGAGCGCGCTGGATGGAATAAGAACAAGTGATAAAACTACGTACACCAATCAATTGCAGTGCAAGTTTTGCAATGCGATCGGCAGGAATACCAGTAATCTGGCTGGCCCACTCCGGAGTTTTGGCTACACCGTCATGAGTGCCGCGAATATACTCCGCCAACTGCTGGTAGCCAACGCAGTGACTAAGAAGGAAAGCCTTGTCTTCAGCACCACGGCGCTGAATTTCATAGGCCAGCCCCAGCATCAGCGCGACATCAGTATTCGGACGAATGGGTATCCATTCCGCATTTACGAATTCCGGGCAATCATCACGCATAGGGCTGATATTCACGACCGGAGTGCCTTTTCTCACCAGTTTTTCCAGCCAGGGCTTGAGAGAGTGCTCCGCAGCACCACCGGATGATACCTGCGCATTTTTTAACGCTAAACCGCCAAAAGCGATAAAAATCTCGCAGTGTTCCACCACACTTGGCCAGGAAGTCACTCGTCCAGTCAGTGGGCTAAACGTTCCAATGACGTAGGGCAGGAAAAACTGAGCCGCACCCCAACTGTAATTACCCATTTGGTCAACGCCGCCACCGCCGCTAAAGTAAAAACGCCGAACTAGCGAACGAGCGTGGTGTACTCGCCCTGCGGAAGACCAGCCATAAGAACCGGTAAATAGGCCAGACGGGCCATATTGCTCTCTGACTCGGCGGTTTTCTTCCGCAACCAGATCCAGCGCAACATCCCAATCTACCTCAACGAAATCTTCCCGCCCGCGTAAGGTACGATCGCTTCCCTCTCGTTTCTGCAACCATGAACGGCGTACCGCCGGTTTTCGGATGCGTTTATCGGAATAAACCATAGGTACGATAGAGTTTAATAGCGGCGAAGGATCGGGATCTTCTACAAAAGGTTCACAACGAATGAGTTTTCCGTCTTCAACCACGGCGGTATAAGCGCCCCAATGAGCAAGCTGCGGGTAATGAGTAATGGTCATGGCGCTCTCATATAGATCAGTAAAATAGATAAACCTGCAGATGAAAATACCTTCGCCAGCTAGCTAGTTCAACGAACTAATTAAGCTAAACAAGTTCTATTTTGCCTAACCTTCCGGTACTCACCTTAAGTCGCAATAGAAAATGCTCTCTTTTCCGTTTTATTTGGTTTTATCTGGCCAAGTTGCGATCTCTCCCCCTTGCGAGAAGCATTTTTTTCCGCAAAACTGAAGGATGTAAGCGATTACCCTAAAAGTTTATGGAAAAGAAATGGCCACTATTAAGGATGTTGCCAAACTGGCAGGCGTGTCTGTTGCTACAGTTTCACGCGTAATCAACCAATCCCCCAAAGCCAGTGAAAGTTCCCGCGCGGCGGTTTTAAGCGCAATGGAACAGCTACAGTATCACCCAAATGCCAATGCCAGAGCTCTTGCACAACAATCAACAGAAACCGTTGGCCTCATCGTTTCCGATGTTTCGGACCCCTTTTTTGGTGCAATGGTCAAGGCTGTTGAGCAAATTGCCTATGCCACAGGGAATTTCCTGCTAATTGGTAACGGTTACCATAATGCCGATAAAGAACGGCAAGCCATTGAGCAGTTGATTCGCCATCGCTGTGCCGCATTAGTAGTACATGCGAAAAAGCTGCCCGATGAAGAGCTTGTTTCATTGATGAAACAAATTCCCGGAATGGTTTTAATCAATCGGACACTGGCAGGATATGAAACACGCTGTGTCGCTCTTGACGATCGTTACGGTGCCTGGCTGGCAACCCGTCACCTTATTCAGCAAGGTCATAAACGCATTGGAATTATCTGTTCAAACCACCAGATTTCAGACGCTATTGACCGTCTTCAGGGCTATCTGGATGCGCTAAACGAGCATGATATTCCCGTGGATGAAAAACTGATCGCTTATGGCACACCAGATGAACTGGGCGGCGAGCAGGCAATGACCGAGTTATTAGGTCGCGGCAAGCAAATCACTGCAATAACCTGCTACAACGATTCAATGGCCGCTGGTGCTTTATCAGTACTTAGCGATAACAGCATTGATGTACCACAGGAAATCTCTCTTATTGGTTTTGATGATGTTCTGATCTCTCGTTATTTACGCCCTCGCCTTACCACTATTCGCTACCCGGTAGTTGCGATGGCAACTCAGGCAGCAGAGCTGGCTTTGGCTCTGGCTAACCAGACCCCACTCCCTGAAATCACCAACATGTTCAGCCCAACGCTGGTTCGTCGGCACTCGGTGACCAATCCGCCAAATCGTACAGAACATACGGAGTAACCTGCACTTATCCCTATTATGTTAAACTGCGCGCCCTGGATATCAGACTGGCTAAGAGGTTAGTGCTTAATGATTACTATGCTAGATGTCTCTATACGTGCTGGCGTTTCAAAAGCGACGGTTTCTCGCGTATTAAACGGCACTGGGCAAGTGAAAGAAAGCACCCGGGCTGCGGTTTTCAAAGCAATGGACGAACTTGGCTATCGCCCTAACTTTTTAGCCCAATCTTTAGCGAATAGAAGCTCAAACAGCATTGGCCTGGTGGTTTCCAATTTTAACGGCCCTTACTTTGGTCGCCTGCTACATCAAGCAGCCACGCTCACCGAAGCCAGCGGCAAACACCTGATCGTAACTGATGGCCACGATACACCAGAAGGAGAGCGTCAAGCCGTCCGGCTGTTGGCAGACAGGCGCTGTGACGCCATCATTCTCTATACGCGTTTTATGGCTGAGGCTGACCTGATGGCGTTACTTACCAGCCTACCCACTCCGCTTATGGTGGTTAATCGCGATTTACCTCAAGCGCGTGAGAGGTGTGTATTCTTTGAGCAGCAACAGGCCGCTTTTAACGCCGTTAGTTATCTGATCCAGCAGGGTCACAGAGATATTGCCTGTATCACTGGCCCTATTAATACGCCGACTGCGCTATCCCGTCTGTCTGGTTATCGTCAGGCACTGGCCGTTCATGATATTCCTTGTAATGATTCGCTGGTTGTTCAGGGCGACAGCAACGTGGCCAGCGGCTATTCCGCCTGTCATGAATTACTGCATCATAATCGGCATTTCACCGCTCTTTTTGCCAGCAATGACGATATGGCAATAGGTGCTATGAAAGCACTTAATCAAGCTGGAAAGAAAATGCCCCAAGATGTATCGCTATTCGGTTTTGACGATGAACCCAGCGCAGCCTATCTGCAGCCGGCGCTGTCCACCGTATACCTGCCTATTGACGCGATGATCGAGGCTGCGATAACTCAAGCTTTAAAATTAATCGATGGCAAAAGCGTTAATCCCTTATCACCTTTCATCGGCGAGTTAAAAATTCGCGAATCTGTCTCTCCCGGCCCCTATAAACCCTAAGTTACTGTTAGACAAAACCGCTCGCCATACCTTATTCGCCAAGATGCGAGGCGTTTCGCATTCTTTATCCTGACATTTCCCTTGGGATAAAAAATGCTTCATTCTGCTTTAAAACTTGGCCAACCTCATATTTCACAGGACGAGAATGGAGGTATTAATGTTTAAAATCATTGGATTGAGAAATACAAAGCGGCTAACTCACATTCGTGACGGAGAATACCTGAGCAATTTAAGGCTCTATCATCAACAGCGCGGGTATTCAAAAATATCAGGGCAGAATCATGCAGGGAAAGGGAGTGGGGGTTTGCAACGCAAGGCTCAGACCGCCAACGGCAGCCTAAGCATCAGTCTTCGCCAATCTTTAAAGCATTTCCAAGGCAACCAGTTCTTCGATAGTTTGGCGGCGGCGAATCAATCTCGGTTTCCCATTTTCAAACAAAACTTCTGGCAGCAATGGGCGACTGTTGTAATTGGAAGACATCGACGCACCATATGCCCCGGTATCATGGAACACCAAATAATCACCTATTACAGCCCGGGCCAAAGCTCTGGTTTCCAGCCCACCGCCAGCTTGCTGAGTAAATACGTCACCAGATTCACACAATGGTCCGGCAATCACCGAATCAATCAAAGGCTCATTGGTAATATCTCTGCCATCGGCAGGTAATAACGAAATATGGTGATAGCTACCGTACATGGCGGGTCGCATCAGATCGTTAAAACCAGCATCGACTAATACATAATGACGGCTACCCATATTTTTTACCGCCCTAACCTGTGCAACCAGAACGCCTGATTCAGCAACAAGAAAACGGCCAGGCTCAATCTCAAGGCTAATTGGGTGGCCTAAATGTTCAGCGATTTGCTGTCTGGCTTTATTCCATAGGCCGTAATAATGTTCGGTATCGATAATATCCTCCCCATATTGGTAGGGAATGGATAAGCCCCCGCCGGCAGATATCGCGCTGATATCCTGATCCAATTCGATTACCTGACGTACCATAGCAGCACAGACTTGTTCCAAATGTTGATAATCAACACCAGAACCAATATGCATATGAATGCCAACCAGCTTTAACGAGTATTTTTGGATTTCGGCTATCGCCGCAGGCAGATCTTGATGCCAGATACCGTGTTTGCTGTTCTCTCCACCGGTATTAGTTTTCTGACTGTGCCCGTGGCCAAATCCGGGGTTTACCCGGAGCCATACGGGATGCCCCGGTGCATGCTCACCAAGCTGAGTTAGCATATCAATTGATCCAGCGTTAACCGGTATATCTAACTCGACAACACGCAGCAGAGTCGTCTGATCCAATAAATCAGCGGTAAATACAATCTCTGCAGGCTCTTGGCCCGGCTGAAAACCGGCTAACAAAGCTCTTTCAATTTCCCCTAATGAAACGGAGTCGACCTTAACACCCTGCTCACGCATTAAACGTAGAATATGAATATTCGAACACGCTTTCTGCGCAAAGCGTATCACATCAAAATTACGCAACTGATTGATACGTTGTGCAATAATATCTCCGTCATAAGCCCAAACCGGGCATCCGAAGCGCGCAGGTAATGCCAGCAGGTTTTCGGCATTCAGGGCGGAGGAAGTATCAGTCAGAGAGAGCGGCATAGGGTTTCCTTTTGGGTAAATCTATTCTGATTAATTTATTGGCTAACTCATTATTAGTCATTCACTTTGGCATTCAAAATATCTATTTACGCACAGTCTATTCATTTATGATATAGCATGAATGCGTTGAAACAGATCAAATCGCCGGTGCACAGGAGCGAATAATGCCCGCTATTTCATTACGACAAATAGAGATTTTTCATGGTGTTATGACAACTGGCAATTTGACGGAGGCCGCAGCTCTCTTACAAACCTCACAGCCAACGGTAAGCCGCGAACTGGCTCGTTTTGAACAGTTAATTCAACTTAAGCTTTTTGATCGTGTACGCGGTCGGCTCTACCCAACGGCGCAAGGATTAAGACTTTTCGAAGAGGTACAGCGCTCTTATTACGGTTTAGACCGCATTGTGCAAGCCGCGGACAGTATTCGCCAGTTCCAACAGGCGCAGCTCTCAATTGCCTGTTTACCCGTTTTTTCACAATCACTACTACCGGCGGTGTGTAAGCCTTTTATCGATCGTTACCCGGAAGTGAGCTTGAATGTAATACCGCAGGAATCGCCGTTGTTGGAAGAATGGTTATCGGCTCAACATCATGATTTAGGTCTGACCGAAAATACACAAACGCCTGCGGGAACCCAACGATATACATTAATGACGCTCAATGAGGTTTGCGTTTTGCCTGCGGACCATCCATTGCAAAGCAAAAAGGTGTTAACACCGCAGGATTTCAACGGTGAGAATTTTATCAGCCTGTCGGTAACCGATAGCTACCGACAATTGCTGGATAATTTGTTTAATGAAGAAGGAATTAGTCGCCGTTTAGTGATGGAAACCCACAGCGCAGCATCAGTTTGTTCAATGGTACGAGAAGGCGTCGGCGTGTCTATCGTGAATCCGCTTACCGCACTCGATTATGCGGCAAGCCATCATGGGCAAGGCGTTTGCGTGCGCCCCTTTAGCGTCGAGGTTCCTTTCACGGTTAGTCTAGTTCGGCCATTGCACCGCCCCTCTTCCGAATTAGTCGACACTTTTATTGCTCATCTAAAACAGCAGGTAACACGCTTTAAGACACGTCTGACCAACGTCATTACCCGCTAACTTGGTTAACACCAGCGAGTCGCGAACGCCGGAAAGTATAAAGGCACAAGAACAGCCCAAGCAGTGCAAGCAATGCAGCAGCTAAAGGCACTGCATTTAATCCTAAGCCTTGTGCAATAACCACACCGCCGACCCAGGCACCTAATGCGTTACCCACGTTAAAAGCAGCAATATTCAGAGTAGAAACCAGATTAGGTGCTTTTTTCCCATAAGCGACAACGTTGATTTGTAACGCTGGCACGGCAGAAAATGCCGCCGCAGACCATAAGAACAAAGTCAGTTCTGCTGCTAGCAATGAATAACTGCTCCAGCTAAATAAGGCAGAGAATACGGCAATCAGCAAAAAGGTCATGGTCAAACTCACTGACAAGCGCCAGTCTGCTAAACGACCACCAACGATATTCCCAAGAGTTAAACCTAATCCCATCAGTAATAGCGTCCAACTGACGCCAGAGGCGGAAACCTTGGTTACCTCAGTCAATAACGGTGCGATATAAGTGAACAGAGCAAACATAGAGGCGGCGAATAACACTGTCATCATCAGTGAAAGCCAAATTCCCGCCCCGCGCAACGCAGCGATTTCTTTGCATAAATCCGTAGGTATTTCATCTTTAGAATCAGGGAGTTTGGCATATAGGGCGAACAGTGATAACAGCCCAATCGCGGCCACAACCCAGAAAGTCGATTGCCAGCCAAATGCCTGCCCCAACGCTGTTCCCAGCGGTACGCCCAACACATTAGCCAGCGTTAGTCCGGTGAACATTAATGCTACCGCGGAAGCCCGGCGATTAGGCGGCACCAAATTGGCCGCTACGACGGCACCAATACCGAAGAAAGCACCGTGACATAACGCAGTAATAATGCGAGCCAGCATCAAAAAATCGTAGCTGAACGCTAAAGCGCACATAACGTTGCCAATTATAAAAATAACCATTAGCAACAATAGCGTCTTTTTACGCGGCAATTTTGCCGTTAGTACCGCCATAATAGGCGCGCCAATGGCTACGCCCAGAGCATAACCACTAATTAACCACCCAGCTGTTGGTATAGAAATATGTAAATCACCGGCCACCTCCGGTAATAACCCCATAATAACAAACTCGGTCGTACCTATAGCAAAAGCACTTAACGCCAGTGCCAGTAGCGAAACAGGCATACAAAAACTCCCAGTCAAAAATATCCCTCAGCCGTTACGCGGACGGATTAACAATGTAAAGATCTTATGCTCGGCCTAAAAAACCGACGGGTTATTGAGTCGAAAAGAATGACAGAATAAGTGGGAGCGAGTGTAGGCTCATCAATATAACCTTATAAATTTCAAGTATTTATTTTCTCATCCTGCGAAACAGAAGTAACATGAATGCAAATAGAAAAACCAGAGTTAAGCGAAATCAATCAGGTTTGAAAAAGAGATCCTAGGTTAACTATATGAAGATAGTAATAACGCTTTCCTCTGAACCTGAATATAAATATGTTCGAGAAGGTTACTAACTCGATTCATTTCATCATGTCTTGCCATTGTTCACTGGTCGCAAACCACTCAATTAAGAAGTCCAGCAGAGTTCTTAGCGTTGTAGGCATCTGTCGCCGCGAAGTATAAATACCATAAATGCCCATCGCCTGAGGTTGGTAATCTGGCAATAGCTGGACTAAATCACCAGCGATAATATGTGGCATAGCCGAATAACTGGGCTGAAGAGTAATTCCTACGCCTTCCAAAGCTCCGCTGAGCAGGACAACCGACTCATTAGCGCTCAGGTTGCCGCTAACCGGTACCGAAGATTTAATCCCCTCCTGATCGAAATGCCACAAACTTTTGCCAAAATAAGAATAGGTCAGACAATTGTGCAGAGCCAAATCCTGGGGAGTCTGGGGAATTCCCTTATTTTTCAGATAGGAAGGAGCAGCACAGACTACGGAATAACAGGTAGAAAGCGGACGAGCAATTAAATTAGGATCTAATTCATTGGTGATGCGGATGGCCAGATCTATTCGTTCCTCAACCAAATTGATAGCGCGGTTATTCATCTGTAAATCAATAGCAACCTGAGGGTAACGCTGCAAAAATGCCGCGACAGCAATGCCCAGCGCAGTTTGAGCTAAGGATTGGGAACAACTGATCCTGAGTAATCCACGCAATACATCGCTTTCGCCCCCATCAACCAGATCCATTTCATTAGCCAAAGCCAGCATTTTCCGGCAACGCTCCAGAGTGGTTTCTCCCGCGTGAGTTAAACTAAGTTTACGCGTTGTCCGATGCAATAATCTGGCACCAGCCCATTGCTCCATCTGCGCCAGATAGCGTGTCACCATCGCTCGGGACATCTCTAGCGCTTCTGCGGCAGCAATCATACTGCCCCGATCGACGATGGCTACAAATACTTCAGCGGCCGTTACTCTATCCATAATTAGTCCTATTTAAGCAACAAACAATTGCTCATTATCCGGTTTTTATTGCGTGATATGCAATTTATTATTATTCCCGTACCCAGCAGCTAACAGCCAATAGGATGACTAATATGTTTACTAAAACCCTTTTACAGATGACTTTTGCCAGCATTGCAACTTTCGGGGCTATTTCCACCGCCGTTGCAGCGGAACCGCTGAAAATGGAAGTGTATAACCCTGGCGAGAAAAGTATTTTCCCTGTTTCTTCTGAAATTATCAGTGGAAAAACTGAGGTTGTATTGATTGATGCTCAGTTCCAACGTAATGATGCAGAAGCACTGATTAAGAAAATCAAAGATAGTGGCAAAAAGTTGACCACCATTTATATCAGCCAATCTGATCCTGATTTCTACTTCGGCCTTGATGTCATCACCAAAGCTTTCCCTCAAGCAAAAGTGATCGCAACACCGCAAACTATCGAAGAAATTAAAGAAACAAAAGACGGTAAAATTGCGTATTGGAGCGGGATTCTGAAAGATAATGCACCAAAAACTGTCATTGTACCTCAACCGTTAGTAGGCAATAGCTTCACCGTTGACGGTGAAAAAATTAGCGTAGAAGGTTTAGATGGCCCATCGCCAGAGCGTACTTTCGTATGGATTCCAGCACTGAAAGCCGTTGTGGGTGGCGTGGCGGTTTCCGGGGATATTCACCTGTGGGCCGCCGATAATCAAACTGTGGAATCTCGCGATAATTGGTTAAAAACACTGGATGCGATTAAGGCATTAAAACCCGTTACCGTAGTACCTGGTCATTTCCTGGGTGATGCGCCGCAAACATTGGAATCAGTGAATTTCACACAAAAATACCTGACAACGCTAAATGCTGAAATTCCGAAAGCAAAAGATTCAGTGGAATTGATTTCGGCGATGAAAAAACATTATCCAAATCTTAAAGATGAATCTAGCTTGGAATTAAGTGCGAAGGTGCTGAAAGGTGAAATGAAATGGCCACAATAATTGCCATCTATCAGAGCTGCAGCATTTAAAGCATTCACGAGGAAATAAATATGTCCGGTACCACATTACACTACATTTTCGATCCACTGTGCGGATGGTGCTACGGCGCCGCCCCACTGGTAAAAGCGGCGCAGGCCATACCAGGGCTTTCCATCAGTTTCCACGGAGGTGGAATGATGACTGGAGAAAACCGCCGTCAGATAAATGCAGAGTGGCGTAGTTATGTTATGCCTCACGACCAGCGCATTTCAGGACTGACCGGACAGCCATTTGGCGATCGCTATTTCGATGGGTTGCTGAAAGATACTTCAGCCATACTAGATTCGGCTCCACCAATTACCGCTATTCTTACGGCAGAAATAATCGCAGAACGCGGTTTAGATATGTTGCACCGTATTCAGCACGCACATTATTTTGAAGGTCGTCGGATCGCAGATACGCCAGTGTTGATCGAGTTAGCTACAGAACTAGGTTTAGATGTACAGTCATTTAGCCCAGTATTTCAGGAAACCTTAAGCACGGCGACGGCTCAGCATATTGCTAATAGCAGAGCTTTTTTGGCTAAGGTACATGGCCAAGGTTTCCCGACCTTTATTCTACAAAATGAAAAGGGCGAAATGCAGATTATTAATGCTGGACAATATCTTGGAGATCCAGCGGGATGGACTCAGATGTTAAATGAAGCTATACCTTAGAGATATTACGAGTCTGGTTGATTCATTTATTTTGACAATCAACCAGACAACTTATTTTTGCGCAACTTTAAGAATATAGAATAATTTTTTGGTAAAACGCATATCACTTTTTACCCGCCCCATAACCCACTGTTTAAATCGCCACTTATATACGAAAAAAAATCATACAATCTATAAATATAAAAGAAAGATTCAGGTTTTTTTGCAGTTAATATTATTGACTCGTTCCAATAGTCTTGCCGTTCCCAAAGGATGACCTTGGGATTGCTCCATAATAACCGTATTACAATCCAACAAGAAAAATAGAGGATAACTTATTACATAAGGCGCTTTGAGTAAATTATTTAGCTCTTCATCATTGCTCTCTTCAGGAACCATAGAGACTACTTTTCCATTAAAGATATTCATCTTGATATCTAAAACTCTAAACAACATTTCCCGATTAACTTTAAAGCTTGCATGATCATCATAAATATCAGCAGAGGTAGTAATCTCACGACCCAAAATGGTAACTCTGGCATTAAGATGGTACTGGTCTAATGGTGTTTTAATTAACTGGTTTACTTCCCAATACCCCTCTATTTCTCTCATGGGATTGAAGTAGGCATACAGAAAACCAAAGCTACTACCAATAATCCCACCCAAAAATGCAGATAGAACACAAAAACCAATTATTTTCTTGTACATAAAAACTCACCGTCCACTCGCCCACAAACGTTATAGCTTCCGTCACTATTTTTTTTCAACATAAGGTTAGGATGCTTACGATAAAGCTTTAAAAAATCCGCGTCTTTCTTTTCATCCAGATTAATAAGTATAGGCAAATCCTGATACTTTACTTTGAAGATGTTAATCTGGTATTCATTAAAGAAGAAAACAAATGAAAAATAAAAAGCCGCGCTAAAAGAAAGTACAACAAGCAATAACTGTGTTAACTGGAAAGGCTTTCTTACATTACGAGAAATTAATTGAGCGTCGTCATTAATTACCTCTAGCACTGTAGGAGTTAATTCATTTTCATCAGCGTTATAAAATACCCGTTTAGGCTCCAAACCTAAACAATATCCTTTTTTTGGTATAGTAATAATTAATTCATGTTTTTTATCATTTAGCGCATTGCGCAGGTTACTGATAGTTTGCGTCAAGGTATTGTCCGTAACATAGCTATCAGTCCAGATTGTCTTTTCTATTTGCTCACGAGAGACAGGGTCTGGATAATTATCACACAATAGAGCAAGAACTTCGGACTCTTTATTTCTAAGTTTTACCTCATTCCCATCGTGTTCAACCGCTCTAATCTTAGGGGTAAAAGTGATATCTCCAATAAAAATCCTATCCATTAGTCCTCCGTTTCAACATCCATGCCGCTTTGTCGGCCTGCTTGGACCTGTCCCATAGCAATAGAAGTTTCAGTATGGCATTGAAATAACTACACAACCCCTAAAAATATCAATCCATGAATGTTCTAACAAAAAATCAATAAACTATAAAACACCACATAAGCGCAAAATTCAATATAGAAATCCGAAAAATAGATTTTTACATCATATATCACACAAAAACATCGGCGATTCTCATGTAAGTATCCTCGCTTCAGTTCCACATTCTTTTTGAAATTTCCAGTTTATCGGCCATCAGCCGGTATGCTTTTGGTGTCAGATTATCCGGGGATGCATGGGGCCGCTCAATGTTATATTCAGCCAGCGATCCGTCATTTCCCGTGCTTCATTCAACGTTCTAAATAGGCAAAATCCAGTATTTCGGTCCAGTACGTCTTGTTAAAACGTAAAACATCCGATAAACGCGTTCAGTGTCGGCTTACCCGGTTTGATGAATTCTAGCCGCACACCATGGGTCTTCAGCCCATTGTGCAAAGCCAGTGATATCAGTTCCAACCCATTATCCATCCGCATCTTCAGCGGATATCCACGGTTTTCCTCTATCCTGTCCAGCTCGCGGACAGCACGCTGCGCTTGGATAGTCAGGTCAATTTCGATAGCCAGAGCTGCACGGTTAACATCATCCTTTACCTTGAAGCGCCGAAAACGTCGATCGCACACCAACTCGTCGTGCATAAAATCGATAGACCCGCTCTGATTGAGTACTCCCGGCGTGGCAGCGGAGTCGGATTACGATAACATAGCGGGGATAGCGCTCAGCATTCCAGACTCAGATCTGCAACCATCTGTTTCAGAAGATGATTTTATCCTCAAGATCTTTCATCTTTTTCATATCAGAGGCTCGCATCCCAACTTGCTTGGCTCTCCAGTTGTAGTCTGAGGCTTCAGAAACCCCAGCTGCGCGGCAGGCATCCTTAACGGTGCGTCCGGCTTCGACGGACTTCAGAACGGCAATGCTCTGGTGCTCAGTGAATCGGGCTTTTTGCATGGTGAACGCCTAAAAAGACATAATTAATATGTCGGTAGATCTTTAGAAGTAAATGGTTCGTTTTGATGGAATAGGGGCAGATCCAAAGGCTGCTCAATTTCTCCCGTTAGATATTTATGAGCCAACATTAAACAGCTACGAATATCAGAAACGATACCAAGAATCCGCGAAAACATTTCATGGATTGAACACCCGGAATTACAATTTGAAGGAGAGATAGTTGAAGAGTTTTCCAATTCGCCTTCTCTTTCAGAGAGATTAAATAGTAATACTAAAGAATCGTGAACACTTATTGATGAACACCGAATCCCAAGGGTGAACTCTATCAAACAAGGGCTATTCCTTCAGACGTATCTGAAGACGAACAAGCCGAACGAAGGAAACGCTCAAATGTAGGCCATAATGTAACAGGAATAATGGCACGCAGGTTTGAATCCTAACGTCAGGGTGAAATATATACAATCATAAGATTAACAAGTGAGATAGTCACAATTGTGCTGGCAGACAGTTTTGACAGTGAACAAGATATATAATTGATAGCATCAGGGGCCAACCCAGCCTATATCCCGACACCAACAGCAAATGATGCCATTCGAGATGCAGGTACCACTGGTGTCGGCGTTTTGGCCAAATATCTTAAGCAAAAAGTGGCAAAAGCGTTGATCTCAAAAGTTATCTCGCCCCCCTCAGCTATTGTTAAAGAAAAATAGGTTTTACTTTTAAAAAAGAACGTTTAATTAAGAGCTAACTAATCGAGATTGCCTACAGCTATAGCGTCGGCTATCTTATATTTACTCTTGAGAAAAAACCAACAACAACTATTACCAACAGTTTGTTAAACTCAATATCACAGACAATAATTTATTATTGTAAACAGAAAAAATCATGCTTTCGGAATATAAAAATTTTGAATATGAGCAAAGCCTCAAACTCATTTAACAATCGGCGCAAATGCTATCTATTTTTAATTATAGTTCCGCATCCCACCCCCTTAATTCATACCTTTGTTGTATTAGCGTAGCTCGACCACTTTGAATTTTATACAATGTAATCAACTTATAATTCCCAACGTCATTATCTAGCTTAATAATAGACATTAGATATTTATGTTCTATGGTTAGCATATCACGGAAATATGAAGATAACTCATTTCTGATAGTAGAGTTAATTCCAGTGAATAACAGGTTTATAAATTCATCGACTTCTACCCAACCTCCATCCGGTTTACTTTTTATTACGTTGATTATGTTATCTTTTGGCACCTTGGAGAGTAACAATATGAATATAAGTTCAACATGGCTTTCATTTATGGAGTTTATATTTATATGGACTTTATCATCAGGTAAATAGCAGACTCTATTTTTATCAAAATTTTTAATTTTATGTTCCACATTATTTCGCCCCAGAATATCTATAAGATATTTTGAGCTTTCTTCCCAAACTTTCTCGTCAACGCCAAGTTTTTTAGCTATATAGTCTAATTTCTCCCTATCTATCTTAGCTTTGTATCTCAAAGTATAAAATGCGTTTATATTAAAACACTCTGTAATAGAAATAATTGATAAATTTAATGCAGTACCACCCACTATTATTTTTTCATTCACAATCAATACTTCATCACTCTCAGCACTCATATTTATTTTTTTCATAGCAATGCCTTGCACACTTAATAACCATTCCTTTTCTTTATTTATCTCCAACACTCTTTTGTGAAAATAAAAGAATCTACTCCAAACATCATTCACCTTCATCAAGGCTGAACTCATAAGAGAAATTATGATTAAAACAAAGATCAGTGCAATACCTGATTGTTTCTTAATTAACATTTAATCATTGCCATTCATCATGATTATTTTATTAATTTCACCATACTTATCCAGATCTATAATAATTTCAATTGCCATCGGATGTTTACTAAATTCATTCCAGTAATCTTGCCATTTACCTTTTGAGAAAAACCTAAACTTTATGCTTTTCACTCCTGTTAATATTCGTTCTTTTATCACTTCACCTGATCTCTGAGGATAAAATAACGCATCATCAACATTAATTGCGCGAATTCTCTCTAAACTTTTATTATTAATCTTATATCCTACTTTTTCCAACTGATAGTAATAACCGACACTATTTACATTAAGTTTATTATTCCTCACTATTTCAATAGTATTGGATACACCTCCTGATTTACCAACAAAGAAATCGATAGGACCATTATTAGTGATCTCTTTTGGCGTTCTTACTATCGCATGAGTTAAATCATTCTCTATGATATAAATAGAATTTCTTATATCTTCAAGTTCATCTAAATGACTGATCACATTTGACGTCGTTCTCAATGTCACTTGCAATACCTGGTACATCGCTAAACTCAATAGTGAAAAGATACTGATTGCCAAAATCACTTCTATAAAGGTGAAGCCATTGTTATATTTCAGAATCAATTTATCACCCTGTAATATTTAAAATGTAAGGGAGTATCCATATTATTTTCAATTTTCACTTCAATATCTATTAACATCAAACCAAAATATTCAACATCTTCACTTCTGGCGCGCCACTGCCATTTTTTCTCGATCATATATTCATCACCAGAGATCCAATCATTACCAGGAGGATTGCGATTAAGTATCATTTCATTTAATTTATTTTCTGCTATTAACACAGAAAATATATCACTCTTAACCTGGTTATTTAAGTATATGCTTTGCGTCATAAATTGAAGTATAGCAAGACCTGTAGTGGAAAATATAATTAAGGAGAACATAACTTCAAGTAGAGTCATCCCTTTACTTTTTTTTATTATTACATCTGAAATATTCATGTTCTTGTTATATTTAAAGAATAGTTATTATAATCAATAACACTCACTCCGTATTTATCATACAGATTTATTGACAAACTTGATTCTGGTAATAATGGGTAAAGGATGAAATAAAAAAAATGATGATCTGAGTTTGCATCTCCCCATTCATCATACCCAGTCAACACAACTTTCATATCTAACACTGAATTGCCAAAATCTCTTTTTAATGCTTTTCTTCCATAATATACTTGCTCCCAGGATTTATCTGGCCAAAACTTGCTCTTTGCTATTTTATTGTCCCCGTTACATTCTTTTAAACATAGTTTTTCTACAGCCCATCCCTTTACATTTATTCTAATAATGTACACAGTCTGCTCAAACTTCCCTAGTTTTCTTATCCAATCTATAGTGGTATATAAATGCTCGGCCTCAGTAATAGCATCTTTTTTATCATCCTTTATTTTAAAAATAGCTATTACTGACATGGAGGATAAAATAAAAATTACCAACATTAATTCTAGCAATGTAAAACCATAAAACCTAGTTTTGCGTTCCGCTATCTGCATGCTCATTTAGCCAATTACCTATATCATCGCTAGTGCCGATTTCACCATCAGGACCTTTAGATAAAACATCTATACTGTTATAAAAACCAGGATTTTTTATTATATAACTATTACCCCATGGATCTTTCGGCAACCTACGTAAATAACCACCAGACCGAAAATTCTTTGGTAAAGGCTCTTCTAACGGCATTTCCACTAATGACTTAATTCCTTGCTCCTCGGAAGGGAATAATCCATTATCCAGCCTATACATATCTAAAGCATTTTCAAACGTAGCGATATCAGTAATAACTTTTTGTATATCAGCCTTACTTTTGTTTCCCATAAGATTAGGTATCGTTAAACTCGCCAGCAAACCCAAAATGACGATAACTATCATGACCTCTAGCAAGGTAAATCCTTTGTAATATCTACTTTTTTTACACATAATCTTTTAACCGCCCCAAAATAAATTAAGCCATATTGTTAAGTAACAATATTGGCTGTAAAACAGATAAAACAATAAATAGAATTAATGAAGCCATTATGATGATGAGTGTCGGCTCAAATATACTCATTGAGATCTCTATGATTCGTTCAAATTCCTCATCTATAATATCTGCCGTTTTTTCTAACATGATATTTAAATCACCGCTTTTCTCGCCTGAATAAATCATATGTCTGGCTAATGGAGGAAAAATATTGGTATGACTCAATGCAGCCGAAAGACTCGCTCCTTTTTCTACCAATGATACTCCCTGTTTCATTTCTAGTTTAATTGATTCGTTAGTTAAAACTGTCAAACCAATTTTCATCGATTGCATCAAAGGAATCCCACTAGAGCACAGTATAGCCAGCATTCTTATATAGCGTGAAGCATGTATCTTTTTAATCACTTTACCTATAACTACAACTTTAAGTAACTTTCTATGAACATAGAATTTATATTTTAACTTCCTCATACCAAAAACATTAATCATTAAAAAAATGACAATGGATATCATTAACAATGAAAAATAACTGCTCATAAAGTCACTTATCGACATTAAAACCCTAGTTGATAGAGGGAGATTTTGTTTCATGAAAACAAACTGTTCTATGACTTCTGGGATTACCGCAGTGAGTAAGACCGAAATAACTGCAAAAGACACTAATATAAGCATGACAGGATAGACTAATGCCTGAATGAATTTATTTTTATTAAGATGTGACTTCTCAATATTATCAGCCAACCGTTTCAGGATAAGATCTAACTTTCCGGATGATTCACCAGATTTTATCAATGCTCGGTACAACACGTTAAAATCTCGTGGAAATGATTCCAGAGAATCAGATAATGAGTAGCCAGAGATAATATTATTTCTTATCTTTTCTAAAGTGATAGATACTGATTTTCGTTCAGTTTGCTGCGATACGGCTAATAATGCCTCATCAACTGGGATGGATGCCGAAGTTAAAATGGCAAGTTGTCTCGTTAAAACCAACAGTTCTCTTTTATTAATTGTTTTCTTGATTCTTCCATACCAGTTTATAGCATTAACTTTTTTTATATTTAAGAGTGTTAATCCACGAGCACGTACTAGCTCTCTTGCCCCTCGGATACTTTCCGCTTCAACTTGCCCCTTACACCTTGAGCCATTCTTATTTATGGCAGAATATTTAAATATGATCATCAATATTCTCCCGAGTGACTCGAATCACTTCCTCTAATGTAGTCATTCCTTGTGTTATTTTAACTATCCCACTATTCTTTATTCCCACTGTTATTTTTCTTGCGAGTTTCTCTAACTCAATCTCACTACCTCGTCGATAAATACAGTTCCTTATGCTTTCATCCACAATAAGTAACTCATGAATAGCCGTTCTCCCTCTATAACCAATAAAATTGCATTGTTCACACCCAACGGCTTTAAAACCGGAAATTAAGCCATTATTTGCCTCATGCAAATCAGAAAATTGAAACTGGTGAGGGCTACGGCAGTAAACACAAAGTTTCCGTACCAAACGTTGAGAAATGACCGCCAGCAATGAGCTTGCCAACATAAAGGTTTCGATCCCCATATCTTGCAAACGAGTTACTGCGCCAGTGGCGGTATTGGTGTGCAGCGTTGAGAGTACCAGGTGGCCGGTTAATGAAGCCTGAGTCGCTATCTTAGCCGTTTCTGTGTCTCGTATTTCGCCAATAAGAATAACATCAGGGTCCTGCCGTAAAATGGCACGTAATCCTTTAGCGAAGCTCATATCCACTTTAGGACTAACTTGCGTTTGCGCGATACCATTAAGATCAAATTCGATCGGATCTTCTATTGTCATAATATTACGAACGCTACTATCAATTTCCATTAACGCAGCATAAAGTGTCGTACTTTTACCCGAACCAGTTGGCCCTACCACCAATATCATTCCATGAGGTTGCTGCAATAACTTCCTTATTAACTTATAGTTACCGCCCTCCACCCCAAGAGCCTTGAGATCTAACTTCACACTACTTTTATCCAAAATTCGCAGTACAACCCGCTCACCGTGGTTAGATGGTAAAGTTGACACCCTGACATCCAACGCTCGCCCACCGACTCTTACCGCAATTCTCCCATCCTGCGGCACTCTCTTTTCCGCAATATCTAGTCTTGCCATAACTTTTATTCGGGACACCAGTAAGGCCGTTAGTTCCACCGGCGGTTCAAGAATCTGATTTAGCATGCCATCAATTCTGAATCTTACTAGCAATCTTTGCTCGAAGGGCTCGATATGAATATCGGACGCAGCTTGCTTCACTGCTTCAGACAAAACGGCATTTATAAGGCGAATAATTGGCGCATCGTCGGTCGTATCCAGTAAGTCATCATCTTTTGGCAATTGTTCTATGAGGGTGCTAAGAGCTAATTCATTACCGATATCCGTCATTATTTGATGGGCTTGCTGGGCATCATTCTGGTAGAAATCGACCAACCTGGATTCAAACTCCTCATCGGTAACCAAGGCCAGTACTACCTTTCCAGAAGCAACTCTCTGCCCTTCGAGTAAATCATCAAACGACGCTGAACAACGGCAAACTAAATGACAACCATGTTCCATAGGGATAAGTAATACGCCATATTTTCTTGCCCAACTAAATGGCATAGGTTTATTAATTATGGTTGTCGACAGCGACTTCAATTAACCCCCCCTCTACCATAAAAAGAGTTAATATCTTTCTTTATTAAATTTATTACCTCTTTATTATTTATAGTAGACAATCTACGAACATCACTATATTCATTCACCTTAACTTCTGAATTGACTAACAAGCTTCTACTTTTTTCATTTTTTTCATTGAAAGCTCTAAACTTATCTGATGTTTCATATAAATATTCATCAGCCTCTCTTATTATTGTAGGCTTAATGAACAAAATTAGATTTCTCTTTTCTACTCTATCTTTATTTTGTCTGAATAATGCGCCAATGATAGGAATATCACCAAGTATAGGCACTTTGTTTATAACATTCGTAATTTTCTTGTCTAATAACCCGCCGACGACGACTGTATCTCCACTTTTAACCAGCACGGCATTATTGACGATTCTTTTATTGAACGTTGAACCTATATTATCTTTATCTGCACTAGAGTTCTCTGCCACACTTGATACCTCTTGGCGGATCTCCAGTAATACCGTATCCCCTTTATTTATTTGTGGTTTGACCTTTAAAATAATACCGACTGACTGACGAGATATCGTGTTATAAACCTTATCTGTGGGTGTCGTTTGCTGTGATGAAAGAACAGGTACTTCTTGGCCAACGCTAAATTCAGCATCCATATTATCCAGTGTTACTATGCTGGGCGTAGCCAGAATATCATTACTTGAATTTGTAGCCAGAGCGGTGAATAAACCCGCCCAATTTCCACGATAAAATCCCGTCGCCAGCCCGCTCATACCATTCACCACAGCACTCATATTCCCTTGAGCACTATTGGTTATTTTTCCAGAGTCAAGCAAACTAACACCACCACCGTGACTGTTTGCCCATTGAATCCCAAGGTTCATGCCTTCACCATCCTGAGCTTCCACAATAATGGCTTCAACCAGGACCTGAGCACGCCTAATATCGAGCTTAGTTATAACCTGCTCTAAATCATACATAACCGTAGGCGCTGCACTAATAATCAATGCATTAGTCTGATTATCAGCTTTAATCATGATTTTTTTATTTGGGGAAAAAGCAGGCACTGATTTTTTCTTATCATCTTTTAGGCTAGAACTTACACCATTTAACACATCTAGTAAGTTTTCAGCCTTGGCATACTTCAAATAAATCACTTTTGTATTTCCATCTGCCGTCTGTTCCTGATCAAGTTTCCTTATTATTGATACCGTATTTTTACGAGCCCCGGCATCTCCATTTATCAGGATTGAATTAGTTCTTTCATCAGCAACAAGCTTTACTTCCTGCGGCATTTCTTTCTTTGACGAGCTGTTTGCTCTCAAAAGTTCATTGACGATCCGTGCGATATCCATCGCAGATGCATGTTTCAGCTTAAAGACTTCTGCTATTGAGTCACTTTCACGATCAAATTTATCAATAATAGATATTAATCTATTGACCACTGCGGCTCTTCCAGTGATTAGCAACGAGTTATTCGGTTCGTAATGTACGATACTGCCAGAATCTGTATTATCATTTAATTGCCGTAATAACGGCGCTATATTTTTAGCTGAAATATACTTTAACGGCACTATTTTATTAATAAGCTCATCACCATTAAAAATATCATCCTGCGTAATAATTACTGATGCTGAGCCTTTTGCTCTTTTGGCGGGAACTACCTTCAATATATTATTCGGCATCTCAATTACAGTAAAACCATACACGTCAAGGACGTTAAGAAAAAACTGTCGATACTTATCTTCATCCATATTTTCGTAACTACGAATTGAAATTGTCCCCTTTACTTTAGGATCCATGATTATAGTTTTATTTAATATCCTACTTGCCGAGTTTACGAACTCTCTGATATCAGCATCTTCCAACCTTACAGTGTAATCATTTGCATAAGTTACAACCGAAAATAGCTGTACAGCTATGATGGCGACAGACAAGCACAGTTTGTTTTTTATATTTATAAAAATAATAAAAAACAAAAAAAACGGAAACTTACTTTTTTCCACATAAATAGTTCTTATAATAGAGAGCGGCATTGCTTACCCCTAAGTTATGAGATTATGAATTGATTACATAACGCCATCTCTTAAAATCATTATAAATAATTCACTATTCTTACTAACTACAATTCCATCTTCAATTATTTTTAAAATTTTAGTCTCACCATCACTAAGAAAATCATTTTTAAAATACGTTTTATTTATCTGATTACTTGAAACTATAGCCATAGATGATGAATTAGAACTGGTTATTGTTCCTGTCAGGCGTGAATCCCCATAGTATTTTTTAATGAGTAAAAACTCATCACGACTCATATTTTCAACGTCAATATCATCTAACTTTTTTGTGTATGTAGAAACAGCTTTTTCTTTTTCACCAAATATACCAATGGCTTTTACTCTATCTATATCGTAATTAATTTTATCCAACGATACTTTCTGATCTAACTTAACCTTTCTTTCATCATTTTTATATAAAATAACAACGTCATTGTTGGCATGAGTTTCGTTATAAAAATCATTTATTAATAAAAATGCATTATATATACAAAAAATTACGGGTAAAAAAATTGAAAACCTGTGAGAACTACTTAACAAAAAGGTGGCATAACTTAATTTAATAATTTTAAGCATTGACCACCTTTTTCCATTAAAAGTATGTTACTTAAATATAGCTGATAAGTGCTAATTATTTTTAGCACTTATCTAACTACTAACTTGAGATCAACAATAGCCATAAAAACGATCATCACAATGATTATTTCCTGTAGCACACAGCAAACTTGTATCAAGGCGCAAGCCATATCTGTTGATGGTTTTAATGATATCGGCAGGAATCTCAAATTCAGACAGTAAGGTTCTAAATTTGTGAATTAATTGATGGTAATTATTATCTGAAATACCTTTATGGTTTTCATACCAAACAACCTTTATAATATCTTGCTTTCTATTCACATCATTGAATAAGCACATAACCAAGCGTTTTTGCTTTTCATTAATGTTGATAGTTAGCTTTCTGTTATGAAAGTGGATTTTATTCATGCAACAATCAACGGATACCTCAGAACCATAGTCAATGATGCCTTTTCCGTTAATGTCGATAAACTTACTCTCAGTAACTACTGACACAGTATTAACATACATAGATAACTCCCCAAGTAAAATAATAAAAACAAAAAATACGTAAAATCATAATTATCAATAAACAATAAGTACGGTAATAATTATTGTTATCATCCGTTAGATAAAGCAAATCAAATTATATAAAAAGATATATTTTTATATATTATGTTTTCCAAAGCAATCTTTCACATAGACTCAAACGCACGCAACTCACTGAATATATGAAAGAAAAATACAAAACAAAGAGCAATGATTTTTGAATGTTAAATTATCACAGTCCCTTTTCACATCGAAATCATACTAATTAATCATTATGCATATCCATATAATTACATTTAATCTTTAAGAAGGTTTAGGCCTTACTGTTAAAAGTACAGATAATTACTGCATTTGAAAAGAGGAATTTATCGAAATAAGCAACCTATATATAACAGTTAAACTTAAACTTATAACAGAATACCATTTAATATGAGTTATCATTCATTATACCGCTGAAATAAGTAATTATTATCATGTAACTATAGTTCATAAGACATCTTTACTTTTATAAGAATTATATAATTACATCTAAATTCACTAGCTAATGAATTATTTATATCTTTGATGATAATTTTGTATTGAATACGAATATCACATCAAAATCAGTTAAGTTAAGTTAAGTTAAGTTAAGTTAAGTTAAGTTAAGTTAAGTTAAGTTAAGTTAAGTTAAGTTAACACACAATACGAATCCAGACTAAACAATCAAAGAACACAAATTAAAATTAATAGAATTGATTCCAATAAGAATATTTTATTAATGATGTTTATATATTTAATATTGCGTGAACATTTAATTTATTATTATCTATAGTTCAACACACACTATATAAAATCATTAATAAAATAGAAATTTTTATTTTTAACATCGATGTGGATAATATTAAGTTCAATTTACTACATGCTGTTACATTGTAAGAAAAAAAACTATTACTTCACAAAGTGAAACTCCAATTAAATAAAATTACGACATAAGTTTATCAATTAAAAACGGAGACCAACGCTAACCAACTTAAGGTTAGTGATAATAATACATTAGCATAGCCAACTCGCAAGAATAGCTTATTTGCTTTACTGAAAACCATTAAATTTAAACATCCTCTCGTAGACCGAACCCGCTATTTTTTATTTCATTAATCAATCCTTACTCAAAAATTTAATAAAATTAAAATTAAAAAGTTGGGTGTAATATGTAATAGACGTGGCTTTATCGTGTTCGGTAGTTAGTGAATTTATATTTTTTTTGCATTACAGCATTTAGAAAATGGCCTAAAAAAATAAACTCTATCAAGGCACTATAAAGCAAGCTGAAAAGCCAGCTCAGAAATTGGAAGTATATACATACAATATTGATGAGGTAGCGACCCAGCGTAATAAAAATGAACTTAAG
>NZ_JBOBDP010000011.1:0-117636 GCF_050586585.1 Yersinia sp. J1 | reverse complement strand
ATTTCTAGCGATACTGTCAATACTTACGCATTTACTAAGAAAGCTGCGGTTGATACAGCACAAACTGATTACGACGCGAAGAAAAAAATCTCTGATGCCGATGCCACTAAACTGCCTGACACCGCTACAGCTAAAGCGACTCTTGATGCCAAAATGAAAGAAGCGACTGACGCAGGCGAAGCGGTTAACGGTAACGTGCGTACCGTTGCTGCCAAAGGCTTCGACGTACTGAAAGGCACCGTGACCGGTGGCGCCGCCGGTACCGCAGATGCCGGTGGTCCTTTGGCTGCTATCGATAAAGCCCTGAAAGCGGTTGATACTCAGCGCAGTACTTTGGGTGCATCTCAGAACCGTTTTGAGTCAACCATCACCAACCTGAACAACACCGTAAACAACCTGACTTCCGCGCGTAGCCGTATTCAGGATGCCGATTACTCTACCGAAGTGTCCAACATGAGCCGTGCGCAGATCCTGCAGCAGGCGGGGACTTCCGTATTGGCACAGGCTAACCAGGTTCCGCAGACCGTATTGTCTCTGCTGCGTTAATTTGGTCAGGGTTAATCATACAAAGGCGGCTCTTAGCCGCCTTTTGTCATAGGGTAGCATCCCCAGAAGGGTATTAGCCTATGATACATGCAAGCATTCCAGCAACGGGAAGGGGTATTAAGTGAAAGAACTTCAGGTCATTCAGCCAGATTATGTGGCTAACTTTAGCTGTGTAGGCTCCGCCTGCCGCGACCATTGCTGTAAACGCTGGAGTATTACCCTCGATAAAGAGACTTATCGAAAATATGCGAAAAGCCAGAATGCGGATATCAGACGTATCGCTGTAACCAATATTATTGTTAGTAAGAAAAGTCAGGCAAACTGGGCTTCAATAAAATTGAATGAAGAACAAAACTGCCCTTATTTAGATGAAGAACGTCTGTGTAATGTGCATAAACGTCTGGGAGGGAGGGCATTAAGCGTTACTTGTGCCACCTATCCGCGTATGGAGCACATATATAAGAAGCAAAAATTAAATACGTTAACCATTTCCTGTCCGGAAGCAGCGCGCCAGGTATTGCTGAATCCTAATGCATTAAATATGCAAGCGACGACTATTACTCAAACGGGAAATTTTAAAGCTTCTGATCTGAATATGGAAAATCAGTTGGTTAATCTGTTCTGCGCTAATTTAATTATGCCGGAGCAAAGCCGTATTGAAGAAAATATTTACGCCATCACATCATTCTTGCTGTATTACCAAAAATTAAGTGGTGATGTAGAAAGCAAGTTACCCGCAATGGAAGCTGCCTTTGGTGATTTGGTGAATAAATTACAGAATGGAGATATTGCAGGATATCTTAGTAACATTCCATTTAATCAGGGACTTCAGTGGCAGTTATTAATGCGGTTGCAGAAGTTTACTACTGACGCACCTCACGCGCGCGGCCGCGAAACGTTATTTGCTTATTTGGGACATTTAATCAACCATTTGGTGATCGATTTTGATAATGAGCAGTTGGAAGAACGGATGAAACAGTTGGGTAACATATGGAATGAGCAGGCGATGCCTTTCCTAAAACAGCGTCCTTATCTGCTGCGTAACTATTTCCTATACCGTTTACACCACGACCAGTTTGCAATGAAAGGCGATCAACCGCTGCTAAAAAGCCTGTATCTCCTGGTGGTCGATTATTTCTTTATCAAGTCGTTGATCAGCGCTCATTTGATTAAAATTGGCGATCTGACCGAAGAACATGTCATCGATATTTTCTACTCCTATCACACTTTCCGCCAGCATAGCGCCAAGGCCACCGCCGATTTTATCCATGAAATCGACCAAGTCAAAGTGAACGACGATTTATCTCTTTTGCAACTGCTGGTGTAGTCAAACGTGCTGTGGCGCAGGTTTAAATTGGCCTGTGCCAACTATTTTATGCAGAAATGTTTTGTCACTCCCGAACTAAAAAAGCGCATAAGGCAAATAGCCGCCCTTTTCTATGTCTATTCCGGCGATTGTCTGCGTGACCTGACAGGATAATGGTACGACTCTCTTACCCGTAGGTGCCTGTCATAGTGAGCGATCTATATACCGCCGAAGGCGTGATGGATAAAAATTCCCTCTGGCAACGCTACGTTCCTCTGGTTCGCCACGAGGCACTGCGTTTGCAGGTTCGCCTGCCTGCCAGTGTAGAACTGGATGACCTGCTGCAAGCTGGTGGCATTGGGCTGCTTAACGCCGTCGAACGCTACGATGCGCTACAGGGAACCGCCTTTACCACCTATGCCGTGCAACGTATTCGCGGTGCAATGCTGGATGAGCTGCGTAGCCGCGATTGGGCACCGCGCAGCGTACGCCGCAATGCGCGCGAAGTGGCACAGGCTATGCGTCAGGTTGAACAAAAAGTCGGGCGACCGGCGACGGAACAAGAGGTTGCCCAGATTCTGGATATCAATCTGGATGAATACCGCCAAATCTTATTGGATACCAATAATAGCCAGCTGTTCTCCTACGATGAGTGGCGGGAAGAGCATGGCGAAAGCGTTGAACCCGTATTGGAAGGGCATGATGATGCCAATCCGTTGCAGCACCTGTTGGAAGGGAATCTCCGTCAGCGCGTCATTGAAGCGATCGAGGCATTGCCTGAGCGCGAGAAAATGGTGCTGACGCTGTATTACCAGGAAGAGCTGAACCTGAAGGAAATCGGCGCAGTGCTAGAGGTGGGGGAATCCCGCGTCAGCCAGCTTCATAGCCAGGCGATTAAACGCTTACGTGCCCGCCTGAATAACGACTCTTAATTCACATTCGCTCAATTTTATTTTTTGCTTTAGCCTAATTTATGCAGGTCTTCTTATGTCTGGACTTACCTTAAAGAAAAGGCCGCTGAGCCGCTATCTAAAAGATTATAAACACACCCAAACCCACTGCTCGCACTGTAATAAACAATTGGAACGTATGGCGTTGGTTTTCCGCGGGCAAATTATTAATAAAGAAGCCATTGCCGGAATGGATCAACCGATTGACGATCAGGTCTGGGTTAATTTACAAAATGAGCTGACGGCGCTGTGCCGTTTTTGCAGTGAAATATATTGTAATAGCTCGCCGGGCTATTTTGACATTATGGCATTCAAACAATATTTATTTGAACAAACTGAGATGAGTCACAGTACCGTTAGGGAATATGTGGTGCGTCTGCGTCGTTTAGATGAAATGCTGGTAGCCAGTAATTATCCGGCAGAGAAATTTGCCAGTGAGACCATGCATCAGCGAATTATCGATGATCTGCCAAATGCGGCACATAATAATTATCGCATTGCATTGCGAAAATACGATCAATATTTGGCCTGGCAAAAAAATTACTAAATTTTATTCAGCTATTGATTGACGCCCGACGGTGGAATATTGCCTCGTCGGGCGTTTTGCGTTTATATACTCTAATAATCGATTTAGCCTTCACTAAAAGTCAGTGATTAATCATCTGACATCTGATAAATCTATAGAATCGTTCTATTTCATTCCTTTTGGAGGATCTGTGACTCTTCAACAAAAACTGGCGCAATTTCCGCGTCTGGATCTGGTTGGGCATACCACGCCATTAGAAAAACTTTCCCGCTTGTCTGATTATTTGGGTCGTGAAATTTACATCAAACGAGACGATGTCACGCCGGTTGCTCTGGGGGGGAATAAACTGCGCAAACTGGAGTTTTTGGCTGCAGAAGCCTTACAGCAGGGCGCGGATACGCTGGTCACAGCGGGGGCCATTCAATCTAACCACGTTCGGCAAACTGCCGCCGTTGCAGCCAAGCTAGGCTTACATTGCGTGGCACTGCTGGAAAATCCGATGGGAACGCAAGCAGAAAACTATCTGAGCAATGGTAACCGCCTACTATTGGACCTATTTAATGCGGAAGTGGTGATGTGTGACGCTTTGGTCGACCCCAATGCGCAGTTGGCTGAGCTGGCGACTCGATTGGAGGCGCAGGGATTTCGTCCTTATGTGGTGCCGGTGGGTGGCTCTAATGCCTTGGGAGCCTTGGGTTACATTCAGTGCTCGCTGGAGATAGCCGCGCAGTCGCAGGGCAAAGTTAATTTCAGTTCAGTCGTAGTGGCATCCGGTAGTGCAGGAACTCATGCCGGTCTGGCGGTGGGTTTACAACAGTTATTGCCGGAAGTGGAGTTGATTGGTGTGACCGTTTCACGCAAAGCCGAAGAGCAGCGGCCAAAAGTGGCGCAAATTCAGCGAGACCTGGCTCTTTCCCTCGGTATTTCTAGTGTTGCGGATATCAATCTGTGGGATGAATACTTTGGCCCGCAGTACGGTATCCCTAATGATGAAGGCACGGCGGCTGTGCAGTTATTGGCGCAGCAGGAAGGGGTGTTACTGGACCCGGTTTATACCGGTAAAGCCATGGCTGGGCTGATCGACGGGCTGGCACAACAGCGCTTTTGTGATAACGGGCCAATATTATTTATCCATACCGGTGGCGCGCCGGCGTTGTTTGCCTATCATCCTCATATATGAGGATCGATATTATTTATTCCATTTTCAACTATAGTTATCAGGTTATATTCCTTTATTTGATTCCTAAGACTGATAACGTAGCGATATCAAAACGATAAACATGACAATCGGGGTATCTATGGGCTTTTCAATTGTACGTCGTCGAGTGGTTCTGGGCATGATGGCGGTGGCACTGGCAACGGGCTTGAACGTCAAATCCTATGCGGCAGGCGATCTGTTGGATCAGGTTAAGCAACGTGGAACTCTCATTGTCGGGCTGGAAGGAACTTATCCGCCGTTTAGCTTCCAGGGTGAAGACGGCAAGCTGACCGGTTTCGAAGTGGATTTCGCTAATGCATTGGCGGAACACATGGGGGTGAAGGCCAAAATACAGCCTACCAAATGGGACGGTATGCTTGCATCGCTGGAATCTAAACGGATTGATGTCGCTATCAACCAGGTAACTATTTCCGAAGATCGTAAGAAAAAATACGATTTCTCAACGCCTTATACAATTTCCGGTATTCAGGTTCTGGTTAAAAAGGGCAACGAAGGCAAATTCAACAAGCCGGAAGATTTGCAGGGTAAGAAGGTCGGTGTCGGTTTGGGCAGTAACTATGAACAATGGTTGCGAGCCAATCTGAAAGGCGTCGATATTCGTACTTATGATGATGACCCAACTAAATATCAGGATCTGCGTATTGGTCGTACCGATGCCATTCTGGTTGACCGTTTAGCCGCGCTGGATCTGGTGAAGAAAACCGGTGATACCTTGGTTGTTGCGGGTCCGGCTTTTGCTCGTCAGGAGTCTGGCGTAGCGCTGCGGAAAAATAATCCGGAGCTATTGGCGGCGATCAATCAAGCAATTGCTGAAATGCAAAAAGATGGCACTTTGGCGAAAATTTCAGAGAAATATTTTGGTGCGGACGTAACTAAATAATGCAAGAAAGTATTCAACTGGTGCTGGATTCAGCACCATTTTTACTGAAAGGTGCCTGGTTAACCCTCCAGCTTAGTCTGGGGGGAATGTTTCTGGGATTAGCGCTGGGCTTTATGCTGGCTATGATGCGTTTGTCCCATTTTTTACCTTTTTCACTGTTTTCCCGTTTCTACGTTTCAATATTTCGTGGCACGCCGTTGATCGCCCAGTTGTTTATGATTTATTACGGTTTACCGCAATTCAACATTGAACTGGACCCAATGCCGGCTGCATTGCTCGGTTTATCTCTAAATACCGCCGCTTATACCTCGGAAACGCTAAGGGCTGCTATTTCTTCTATTGAGAAAGGGCAGTGGGAAGCCGCGGCCAGTATCGGTATGACGCGCTGGCAGACCCTATATCGGGTGATTCTGCCGCAGGCCGGGCGTACGGCGCTCCCGCCGTTGGGCAACAGCTTTATCGGGCTGGTAAAAGATACTTCCCTAGCGGCAACGATTCAGGTGCCGGAGCTGTTCCGTCAGGCACAGTTAGTGACTTCGCGTACATTGGAAGTCTTTACCATGTATCTGGCCGCGTCGTTGATTTACTGGATGATGGCTACGTTGTTGTCGGCGTTACAGAATCGACTAGAAGCACATGTTAATCGTCAGGATCAGGAGTAACGATGAGTACCATTGAAGTGAAGAAATTGACCAAGCAATTTAACGGTCAACAGGTACTACGTGGCATCGATCTACAGGTAAATACTGGCGAAGTGGTGGCGATTATTGGGCCGAGTGGCTCAGGTAAAACGACCTTGTTGCGTAGCATTAATCTGTTGGAAATTCCTGACTCTGGCACTATTCGCGTTGGTGATATTCAGATTGACGGTTCTAAACCTATTAGTAAGCAGCAAAAACAGGTACGAGCGCTGCGTCAGCAGGTGGGGTTTGTGTTCCAGAACTTCAATTTATTCCCTCATCGTTCCGTGTTGGAAAATATCATTGAAGGGCCGGTGATTGTGAAAGGGGAAAAGCGCGAATCCGCAGAGAAAAGGGCGCGCGAGTTGCTGGCAAAAGTCGGGTTGAGCGGCAAGGAGAATGCCTATCCGCGCCGTCTTTCGGGTGGGCAGCAGCAGCGAGTGGCGATAGCAAGGGCTTTGGCGATGCAGCCTGAAGTGATTTTATTCGATGAGCCGACTTCGGCGTTGGATCCAGAGCTGGTGGGCGAGGTATTAAACACCATTCGAGCTTTAGCGGAAGAACGACGCACTATGGTGATCGTGACTCACGAAATGAGTTTTGCTCGCGATGTGGCTGACAGGGCGATCTTTATGGATCACGGGCAGATCGTCGAGCAGGGGGTAGCGAAGGCGTTGTTTGCAAATCCGCAGCATGAGCGTACCAAGCAGTTTTTAGATAAGTTTCTGAATAATAGATAATGTTTGGGGGCTGGTTTCGAAAGCCCAGCAGTTCACTGTCTCCTCACTTACCGTGGAGGCTTCCGAGCCGGGTTGGCAGTCGCCCAACCCTGCACCCGGGCTTGGCGCGAAAGTGGGGTTCTGCGAACCTCCCTCGGGCGCGCTTCGTCCGGCGAGCCAGCGCTAGATTCGCCTGCGGGCGTTATCAGGATGCCATGCCATCCTGGCCCTGCGGCTCAAGGCGCGCTTTCAACAGCTGACGGCTGTTCACTCTTGGCCTCATCCCTGCTCGGCCCACTTCCTGATTGCGCCTGTTGAGTGCAAAACCAGTGTTCTTACGAATCACAATTTGCCTTTCGTTTTTGATAGGGCTTTTGACATTGAGTTTGATTTTTCAGAGCACATTTGAGCGGCTGAGACGATGAGTGAGGGAACCCACGCAGCGGGCAGGCGATACGTGCGGAGGCGCGGATTGTTAAGGCTGTGGAGGTGAGATATTCACCAAGATAATATCAATCGAAACCGGATGCGATCTCAAACTAGCTTTAGATGCCGAACCTAAAAAATAAAAAGGCTCCTAAGAGCCTTTCCGTTTATACATAAACCAACCATCAAACTATCAGCCGATAGTCATCAAACTGGCGTTGCCACCGGCCGCGGCGGTATTCACACTGAGGGAATGCTCCACTAACAGACGCTCCAGCAGAATATTGGTTTCACCGCGCGCGAAGCCCTGTACTGACACAATCGCGCCGTCCCGCTGCGCCACTTGCTCGCACAGGGTACGTAGTTGATCGGCATCACCGTGATAAATCACTGCGTCAAATACCGCTTTCTCACTTTGCCAATCCGGCGTCAAGGCCATTCGACTCTGGACGGCAGCAGGCAAGCGACGGAATAATTCCTTCTGAATACCGCTGTCCGGCCATAGTACCTGGCTGCCAACCGACAGCACTGCCGCCAGCTGAATCAAAGCATCTTGCTCATTATCCGCTAGACACAGCACCCGCTCACGCGGCAGCAGCGCATAGGTATTGCGCTCACCGGTTGGCCCCGGTAGCAGGCGAATAGTTCCGCCCTGAGCCAGGTCACTGTAGCGTTCAGCCAGGCTAACGAGATCGTTTCGCTTCTGTTCATTAGCCCAGCTAATCAGTGCGCGATGAGCGGTCAGCAGGGATTCACGTGCGGTGACGTCCTGTGGATGCTCACTGTCCTGACGCGCCAAGGTCGACGTTACCGCGTCTTCCGGACGACTACACAGCAGACGATACAGATACAGCGGCCCGCCAGCTTTCGGCCCCGTGCCGGATAGTCCTTCTCCGCCAAATGGTTGCACCCCAACGACCGCACCGACCATATTACGGTTGACGTAAAGGTTGCCGACTTTAGCGCGATCGGTGACGCGAGCAATGGTTTCATCAATTCGGGTATGAATACCCAGCGTTAAGCCATAACCGGAAGCGTTGATTTGATCCACCAACGCGGTGAGATTCTGGCGCTGGAAACGCACTACGTGCAGTACCGGGCCAAAGACTTCCTTTTGCAACTCGTCAAAGCTTTCCAATTCGATCAGCGTCGGTTTGATAAAGGTGCCGCGCTGCCACTCTTTCTCATCCTGAGTATCCGCCTGCGCGGCCTGATAGACTTTGCGACCTTTGGCACGCATCGCCTGAATATGGCGCTCAATACCGGCTTTGGCCTCTGCATCGATAACCGGGCCGATGTCCGTAGACAGACGCTCAGGATTACCCATACGACATTCCGCCATAGCGCCACGCAGCATTTGCAGCGTGTGCTCAGCCACGTCCTCCTGAATACACAGAATACGCAGGGCAGAGCAGCGTTGGCCCGCGCTGTCGAAGGCGGAAGCAACCACGTCGGTAACCACCTGTTCGGTCAGGGCGGAAGAATCTACGATCATCGCGTTCAAACCGCCGGTTTCTGCAATTAACGGCGTTGGACGACCCTGAGGATCGAGGCGACCGGCAATGCTACGTTGCAGAATGCTGGCAACTTCAGTGGAGCCGGTGAACATCACGCCGCGCACTCGCGCATCATTGACCAGCAAGGCACCAACGCTGTCACCCCGACCCGGCAACAGCTGCAATACACCCTGCGGAATACCGGCTTCCAGTAGAATACGCACCGCCTGAGCAGCGACCAACGGAGTTTGCTCCGCCGGTTTTGCCAGCACGCTGTTACCTGCGGCCAGGGCTGCGGCAACCTGTCCGGTGAAAATGGCCAGAGGGAAGTTCCACGGACTGATACAAACCACCGGACCAAGTGGGCGATGACTGTCATTCGAAAAATCATCCCGAACCATTCCGGCGTAATAATGCAGGAAATCTACCGCTTCGCGTACTTCTGCGATGGCGTTGCTGAAGGTTTTACCGGCTTCGCGCACCAGAATGCCCATCAGGTTTTGCATTTGAGCCTCCATCAACTCGGCGGCGCGTACCAAAATGGCGGCGCGTTCAGTCGGCGGCGTGGCAAACCAGATTGGGCCAGCGGCTGCGGCAGCATCCAATGCGCGGCTGACTTCATCAGTAGTGGCTTCACGGACATAACCCACCACATCACTCGGTTCTGCCGGGTTGATGACCGGTTGTTCTACGCCGCCCTGATCTCGTTCGGCATCAATAATAGGTTCTGCAAGCCAGGCCTGAGTGGCGCTGGTTAATAGTGCGCTGGATAGTGAGGCCAGGCGATGTTCATTGGCCAGATCCAAACCGCTGGAGTTGGCGCGCTCACTTCCGTACAAATCCCGAGGTAATGGAATACGTGGATGAGGCAATCCTAGCTGACCTTCAGCGGCGGCCAGCGCCTCTACAGCGGCAACCGGATCGGCGACTAGCTCATCTAATGGCAGCGTTGCATCGGCAATACGGTTTACAAACGAGGTATTAGCTCCGTTTTCCAGCAGACGACGCACCAGATAAGCCAGCAGCGTTTCGTGGGTGCCTACCGGTGCATAAATGCGGCACGGGCGATTGAGCTTACCATCGGCCACTTTTCCTACCACTTGTTCGTACAGCGGCTCGCCCATGCCGTGCAGGCATTGGAATTCATATTGACCCGGATAATAGTTATTGCCCGCCAAATGATAGATTGCGGACAAAGTATGTGCGTTATGAGTGGCGAACTGAGGATAAATCAGGTTTGGTACAGCCAGCAGTTTACGGGCGCAGGCGAGATAAGATACATCGGTATAAACCTTGCGGGTATACACCGGATAGCCTTCCAGACCCTCCACCTGTGCGCGCTTAATTTCGCTATCCCAGTAAGCGCCTTTCACCAAACGAATCATCAGGCGGCGACGGCTACGCTGCGCCATATCAATCACTGCATCAATGGTGAATGGACAGCGTTTTTGATAAGCCTGAATGACAAAACCGATACCGTTCCAACCGGCTAACTGCGGCTCGAAACACAGTTTTTCCAGCAGATCGAGGGAGATCTCCAGACGATCCGCCTCTTCGGCGTCGATATTGATACCAATATCATACTGACGAGCCTGTAATGTCAGGGACAGTAGGCGAGGGTATAACTCATCCATCACCCGCTCGTATTGAGCGCGACTATAGCGCGGGTGCAGGGCAGAAAGTTTGATGGAAATACCCGGCCCTTCATAAATCCCACGGCCATTAGAGGCTTTGCCGATAGCGTGAATTGCCTGCTGATAGGAAATCAGATAAGCCTGCGCATCGGCTTCGGTCAGCGCCGCTTCACCCAACATATCGTAAGAATAACGGAAACCTTTATCTTCCAACTTGCGGGCGTTGGCCAGCGCTTCGGCGATGGTTTCACCGGTGACAAATTGCTCGCCCATCAGGCGCATCGCCATATCCACGCCTTTGCGGATCAATGGTTCGCCGCCTTTACCGATAATACGGTTCAGAGAGCTGGAGAGTTTAGCTTCATTATGAGTGGAGACCAGACGGCCGGTGAACAGCAAACCCCAGGTTGCCGCGTTAACAAACAGTGACGGGCTGCGGCCCAAATGGGAATGCCAGTTACCGTTGCTAATTTTATCGCGGATCAGCGCATCACGAGTCGGTTTATCCGGAATACGCAGTAGCGCTTCCGCCAGACACATTAGCGCCACCCCTTCCTGAGAAGAAAGAGAGAATTCCTGCAACAGACCTTGCACCATGCCGGCGCGGCCATTGGCACTTTTCTGGTTGCGCAGCTTCTCGGCAATACCGTAGGCCAGTTTGTGGGTCGCATCGGCCAGATCGGCCGGCAAACGCGCCTGTTCCAGCAACATTGGGATGGCTTCGGTTTCCGGGCGGCGATAGGCGGCGGTGATGGCGGCACGGGTGACAGACTGCGGCAGTATATGTTCTGCAAAATCAAGGAATGGTTGGTGGGCTGTTTCCACCGATTGCGGCATAATGTCGTCCTTTTCAGCAGGGGAAGCCGTTGCCAACGCTGGAATTTCTGGCATATCAGCGCCATTTTCCAGGCGTTCCAGATAGTTAAATATGGCCTGCTTAATCAGCCAGTGCGGTGTGCGATCAATTCGTTGTGCTGCCGTTTTAATACGATCGCGTGTCGCCTCATCGAGTTTCACGCCCATTGTTGTGCTGCCCATGCCGTCTGGCTCCTGTCCTAAATTAAGGGAGTTATGTTTTTTATTCGTCACAATATCTAGCATGTTGCAACTTTGTGCAACCATGTTAAATCAGGGCAATTAACGAACTGTGAAATTAGTCGGATTTTTAACATTCTTTCTGGGCGCAGTTATTACTTTGTTTTCATTGGGAGGGGGTTAACATTACTAAACACAGGGTTTCTACGGGTTTTGCTCAGGGTGCAACTCACTTTAGGGTGCAAGGTGAAACCGGGAACTATTGTAAATGTGATGTAGGGTAAATTTTATGTAAATTTTTTGTTGAAAGAGTTGTTGCTAAAGAAGAGAGTCCTCTAGGATAGTCAGCGCGACAAATTAGTTTCGATGATAAATCATCTCAGGTGCAACCTAATGCTACGTTCCGGCATTCGCACTGAACTAGACACCCTGCCATCGCTGGCGAGGTGTTTTTAAACTGATGTATTAATGAAAAACGGAAGTATTAAAACGTATAAAACGCACTATGGAGACGTTGCATGATGATGAACACACCAATGCTGGTGACATTTCTCGTTTATATATTTGGCATGATAATTATTGGCCTTATGGCCTACCGGGCGACGAATAACTTTGACGATTACATTTTAGGTGGACGCAGCTTAGGCAGCGTAGTGACTGCACTTTCTGCCGGTGCCTCTGATATGAGCGGCTGGCTGTTGATGGGGCTACCCGGCGCGATTTTTCTGTCCGGTATTTCCGAAAGCTGGATCGCTATCGGCCTGACTTTGGGTGCCTATCTGAACTGGAAACTGGTGGCCGGCCGTTTGCGTGTGCAAACCGAGGCCAACAATAATGCGTTAACGCTGCCGGATTATTTCACTAGCCGTTTTGAAGATAAAAGCAAACTGCTGCGGGTGATTTCTGCCGTAGTGATTTTGGTGTTCTTCACTATTTACTGTGCGTCCGGGATTGTAGCTGGTGCGCTGTTGTTTGAAAGCACCTTCGGCATGAGTTACAGCACCGCGCTGTGGGCCGGTGCCGCCGCAACCATCGCCTATACCTTTATCGGCGGCTTCCTCGCCGTGAGCTGGACCGATACCGTTCAGGCTACCCTGATGATTTTTGCTCTGATATTGACGCCAATTATTGTCATTCTGGCCGTGGGCGGCATCGATACCTCGATTATGGTGATTAAAGCCAAAGACGCCGCCAATCTGGATATGCTGAAAGGGCTGAATGTTGTCGCAATCCTGTCGCTGTTGGGCTGGGGTCTGGGCTACTTTGGTCAACCGCATATTTTGGCTCGTTTTATGGCGGCAGATTCCCATCACACCATCCGTAAGGCACGTCGTATAAGCATGACCTGGATGATTTTGTGTCTGGCGGGCACCATTGCCGTGGGTTTCTTCGGTATTGCTTACTTCCAGCAAAACCCAGAGTTGGCGGGACGTGTTTCCGAAAACGGCGAACGTATCTTTATCGAGTTGGCGATGTTGCTGTTTAATCCGTGGATTGCCGGTATTCTGCTGTCCGCTATTTTGGCTGCGGTCATGAGTACCTTAAGCTGCCAGCTGCTGGTGTGTTCCAGTGCGATTACAGAAGATTTGTATAAAGCCTTCCTGCGTAAAAATGCCAGCCAGAAAGAACTGGTATGGGTTGGCCGTATGATGGTGTTGTTGGTTGCGGTTATCGCTATTGCCATCGCCGCCGATCCGGAAAACAAAGTTCTGGGTCTGGTGAGCAACGCTTGGGCAGGTTTCGGCGCGGCTTTCGGCCCCGTGGTATTGATTTCCGTGATGTGGTCACGCATGACTCGTAACGGTGCGCTGGCCGGGATGCTGGTTGGCGCAGGAACAGTGATTATCTGGAATAAGTTCGCGTGGTTCGGGTTATACGAAATCATTCCGGGCTTTATTTTCGCCAGTATCGCCATTGTGGTTGTCAGCCTGTTAGGCCGTGAACCCTCGAAAATTGTGACCGATCGTTTCCATAAAGCCGAAGCAGAATTCAAAACCATTTAAGCCTTTCGATTCGCTCACTGTCCGTTCAGGCAGGCAGTGAGCGCCTTCCTTATTTATCTAACCTCCATGACACAATATTTCCCCAACCAGTCCGCTCTTATAAATTCGTATCCCTGAAATAATCAGACATATTTATTGGCAACAATCCGAACGAGTTCCTTGAATTTCCCGATGGCAGAATGATAATCACTATCGTTTTAAGTTTTACTTTTTTTATCGCTGGATTGATAATCAATATCGCTAGTGAGTTTTACCTTTCTTTACTTAAATTGACGTTACCCACCATCAGGGGTGTTAAGCATGTTTGTCCCATTTCTTATTATGTTTCGCGAAGGTCTTGAAGCCGCGCTGATTGTCAGCCTGATTGCCAGCTACCTGAAACGCACCCAACGCGGTCAATGGATGGGAGCCGTCTGGGCCGGCGTTATTGTTGCTGTAGCGCTCTGTCTTGGGTTGGGTATCTTTATTAATGAAACCACCGGTGAATTCCCGCAGAAACAGCAAGAACTGTTTGAAGGTATAGTGGCGGCGGTTGCCGTTTGCATATTGACCTATATGGTGTTCTGGATGCGCAAGGTATCCAAATCGGTCAAGGTTCATTTGGAAGGAGCTATCGATCACGCCCTAAACTCGGGTCGTCGTCAGGGCTGGGCGCTGGTGGCAATGGTATTTTTTGCCGTGGCGCGTGAAGGTCTGGAATCGGTATTCTTTTTATTAGCTGCTTTCCAGCAGGACGTCGGCATTGGTGCACCTATTGGCGCTATTTTAGGGTTAACCTGCGCCATTATTGTCGGTATGGCAATTTACTGGGGCGGCGTGAAATTGCATCTGGCCAAATTCTTTAAATGGACCAGTCTATTTATCCTCTTTGTTGCCGCCGGTTTGGCTGCCGGAGCCATTCGCGCATTCCATGAAGCGGGACTTTGGAACCATTTTCAAGATATCGCCTTCGATCTGACTAATGTGCTGTCAACGCATAGCCTACTGGGTACCTTCCTGGAAGGTATATTGGGCTATCAGGAAGCGCCGAGCGTCAGTGAAGTTGCCGTTTACTTTATCTATCTGATCCCAGCATTGATTTTCTTTTTCCTACCGCAGCGCGAACTGGCCGCATCCGGTGCTCGATCTGCGAATAAAACCAACCATTAATCTTATTTTTAGGTCAGGGAGTCATGACATGTCTAATCGGTTCTTCCGTCGTACCGCACTGCACGCCGCGCTGTTGGCGTTGCCCGCTTTCGCTATCAGCGCCGGCGCGCAGGCTGCTGATGCTAAAGTTCCGCAAATAAAAATTACTGTTAATGATAAACAGTGTGAGCCAATGGCGCTGACCATTCCGGCGGGAAAAACTCAGTTTGTGGTACACAATGCCAGCCAAAAAGGGCTGGAGTGGGAAATTCTGAAAGGCGTGATGGTTGTTGAAGAACGTGAAAACATCGCACCGGGCTTTACGCAAAAAATGACGGCTAATCTGGAACCGGGTGAATACGACATGACCTGCGGGCTGCTGAGTAATCCGAAAGGCAAACTGACCGTCACCGCCACCGAAGGTGCAGTAGCGACTAAACCTGACGCTATGGCGTTAGTCGGGCCGATTGCGGAATACAAAGTGTATGTCACACAAGAAGTTAATCAGTTGGTGATTCAAACTAAAGCCTTTACCGATGCAGTGAAAAAAGGTGATTTAGCGCTGGCACGCCAGCTGTATGCCCCAACTCGTCAGCACTACGAGCGGATTGAACCTATTGCCGAGTTGTTCTCCGATCTGGACGGCAGCATTGACGCTCGCGAAGATGATTTCGAGCAGAAAGCCGCCGATCCTAACTTCACCGGTTTCCATCGTCTGGAAAAAATCCTGTTCGGGGATAACACCACCAAAGGGGCGGATAAATTTGCCGAGCGTTTGTATCAGGACACATTAGAGCTGCAAAAACGTATTAAAGATCTGACATTTGCGCCGGGTAAAGTGGCGGGCGGCGCGGCAGGGCTGATTGAAGAAATCGCGGCCAGCAAAATTAGCGGTGAAGAAGATCGCTATAGCCGCACCGATTTGTGGGATTTCCAGGCAAACGTAGACGGTGCTCAGAAGATAGTGAATTTACTGCGTCCATTGCTGGAGAAAGCCGATAAACCACTATTGCAAAAAATTGATGCCAATTTCAAAACCGTTGATACATTGCTGGCTAAATATCGAACCAAAGACGGCTTCGAATCCTATGAAAAACTGACTGACGCTGACCGTAATGCTATGAAAGGCCCTATTACCGCATTGGCGGAAGATTTGGCACAGCTGCGCGGCGTGTTGGGTCTGGATTGAGGTTGTTAACATGGTAATGAAAATCGACCCATTAAATGGGCCGTCTCAGCCATCAGATGGGGCGGAATCGCCTTCGCGCAGACGCTTGTTATTGGGCATGGGCGTGATGAGCGGCGCATTGGCACTGGGGACGAATAAAGCGGCTCAGGCGGCAACGGCAGGTTCTGACATGACCGCTGAAAAGAAAGATGAGCGTTGGCAAAAACAGCCGTTTTACGGCACGCATCAGGCAGGGATTTTAACGCCGCAGCAAGCAGCCATGATGCTGGTGGCCTTTGACGTTTTAGCCACGACACCTGCGGATCTGACGCGTTTATTTAAACTGTTGACCCAAAGAATTGCTTTTCTCACCGGCGGCGGGCGTGCGCCGGAAGTTGATCCTAAGCTGCCGCCGCTGGACTCGGGAATTATCGGGCCAGAAATTTATCCCGACAATTTGACTATCACCGTGTCGGTCGGTAACTCATTGTTCGATGAACGTTTTGGTCTGCAGGCGAAGAAACCGCTGCATTTGCAGAAAATGACCCGTTTTCCTAACGATTCACTAGATGCAAGCCTGTGTCACGGTGATATTCTGCTGCAAATCTGCGCTAATACCAACGAAACGGTGATTCACGCGCTGCGGGATATTATCAAGCATACGCCGGATTTACTTAGCGTGCGTTGGAAACGAGAAGGCTTTATTTCTGCCCATTCTGCGCGCAGTAAAGGAAAGGAAACGCCGATCAATCTGCTGGGCTTCAAAGACGGTACGGCAAATCCCAAAACCAGTGATGTACCTTTGATCAGCCGGGTGGTTTGGGTGCCGGACAATGTGGGAGAGCCAGCCTGGGCGGTGGGCGGCAGCTATCAGGCAGCGCGTATTATCCGCTTTAAGGTGGAGTTTTGGGATCGAACGCCTTTGCAGGAGCAACAAACGATTTTTGGCCGGGATAAACACAGCGGGGCACCTTTGGGTATGGTTCATGAACATGATGAGCCGGATTACGCCAAAGATCCAGACGGTAAAGTTATTCCAATGGATGCTCATATTCGCCTGGCGAATCCACGTACCGTCGAAACTCAGGAAAACCTGATGCTACGCCGTGGTTACAGCTATTCATTGGGTGTATCAAACTCCGGCCAGTTGGATATGGGACTGCTGTTTGTCTGCTATCAGTCCAATCTGGAAAAAGCCTTTCTGGCGGTGCAAAAACGGCTAAACGGTGAAGCGCTGGAAGAGTATGTCAAACCTATTGGCGGGGGGTATTTTTTTAGCCTGCCGGGCGTACCTGATGCGAATCATTATCTGGCTCAGGGTTTGCTGGAATCGTAATTATTGTCGGTCATTGAGTGTCTGTATGGCTGCGGTATCTGATGATATCGCAGCTATTTTTTTACTGATTGTAATGAATGTTTTGTAATAACAATCAAACTTAAATTTTTATCAACGGCTAGATTAATCGGCATAGATTAAATTATTTTTTAATGATTGTGAGTGATAAAAAATAACAACCCTTCCACCTGTAAGTCTCCCATCAAAACGAACATTTGCTTTCTGCTCCTCAATTAACGGGTTGATTTTTTTGTTTTTTTTATATTTATTTTAAAATAATTCTGTCTGTGTCATTGGTATGGATTATTTATCAATAGTATATGTTTTTTATCTTAAATGAACCAGGTATCTTCATATGGTTTTTACGTTATGTAAATATGTAACGTTGTCAAAACACAACCTTACATAATAGGTCGTTGTTAATATTTCTAATTACTTTAATTTAGAATGGCAGCTGCGAGATTAAGCATTTAGATATCATCACACTAAACTTATCAATTATATTAATGGAGGTATTTATGAAACAAATGACTAGAGAAGAATCTCACTTAGTTTCTGGCGCAAACGGTATTACGATCAATAATTCTACGGTTACAATCGCATTTAATCCGTACAACAATGGTATGCCACCTTCAGTGTCAACGCCTGTCACTCCGATTGATAATCCAGGGGTTATGCCTACACTGGATCCTATTCCTGTTGCTACTGAACCTTTCCAGCAGGGAACTCTCATACCAACGCCGATGAGCCTTCAGTTTTATCAAAGATATTAATGAGTCAAACTTGATGATATTGTGGTTTTAATTATCAATTGGTATTGCATCTAAGCTAATATTCATTGATCACCCTTTTATCATTAACAATAGAGTTAGCTACGGTGCATTTATGGCCGTGGCTATTTATATAGCTGATGGTTATTTTTTAATGGACGCTGCGATGGTGATTTTTATACGGTTAGAGGCCTAGGGGAATAACAAGTAAGAAAATCAATGACGAGTGATATGTCATTTGGGTATGACTACGCTGATCTCGAGGTGGATTTTTTTATTACAAACGTAGTAAATGATATGGAAACATTATCAACTCTTTAGAGCATAACGTTATGACCAGAGAAAGTATATTTCGGAAAGAAGTATTGGATAATGGGAAAACAAAATGGAACGGTAAGGCGCTGTTAATAAAAGGCGTTTCACCCTGGATTGTTTTAACCGTATCTGTTGCTATTATTCTTATGCTTGTTACGTTACTTACTTTTGGTGAATATACGAGAAGGATTAATATTGCCGGAGAGATTATTACCGAATCTCACGCTATAAATCTGTTTTCCCCTCAACAGGGATTTATTACGCAATCCCTGGTTAGCGTTGGGCAGAACGTAAAAAAAGGGCAGCAGATTTATCAAATTGATATTAGCAGGGTAACAGATTCCGGTAATGTGAGCGGTAAAAATATGGCATCCATAGAAAAACAAATTATTGAACTGGATAATCTTATTCGACGAGTAAAAGAAAATAAATTCTCAATTGAGATGAATCTGGAAAAACAGATAGAGCAAAATTCACATGCTTATCAGGAGTCACTTAAGCTCATTGAAGCCTCTAAGAAAGGCGTGGCTGAGATGCAGCGTACTTTAGATAACTATCAGGAATATCAAAAAAAAGGGCTCATCAGCAAAGATCAGTTGGCTAATCAGCGAGCAATATTTTATCAGCAGCAAAATGCCTATCAAAGTCTATATCGTCAAAGTATGCAGGAAAATACCCAGCTAACGACCCTCCTAACTGAAAAGAATATTCGCTTGGCTGATTTTGATAATCAGATTTCTCAGTATCAGTATCAGCGTATCGAACTTCAGCGGCAGCTCACTTTGGCTGAATCGAGCGGTATGTTGGTTATCAATGCGCCCATAGACGGAAAAATAGAATCATTGAGCGTAACGCCGGGGCAAATGGTTAATCTCGGCGACAGTTTGGCTCAGTTAACCCCAAAGGAAAAGAAGCAATATCGCCTGGTATTATGGATACCTACCAGTAGCGCCCCCTATGTTAAGCCCGGAGACGGAATCAATATCCGTTATGACGCTTTTCCATTTGAAAAATTTGGCCAGTTTTCCGGACATATTATTTCTATTTCAGCCGTTCCTGCATCCTCTCAAGAAATGTCCACTTATAACAATATTCCCAAAGGAGCGAATCGTAATATAGGAACGGCCTACTACAAGACGCTAGTCGCAATGGATGACCAATCGCTTTTATATCAGGGACGACAATTGCAACTCTCCAACGGTTTAACGGCGCAGGCAACGATATTTATGGAGAAAAGACCATTGTATAAATGGATGTTTTCACCGTTCTATGACATGAAAAAAAGCGTAGGTGGGCCGATTCATGGATAAATTAACGGTGAAGGATCTTTTTAGTCGCCTGGATTTTAATTTTCGTCGGCGGGTGCCCAGAATAATACAGACAGAGGCCGCTGAATGCGGCCTTGCCTGCCTGGCCATGGTCTGTGGATTTCACGGATTTCATGTGGATTTGTTTAATTTACGTAAGCAATACGGAATATCTCTCCAAGGGGCGACCTTAGCTCACCTAGTTGATATTGCCACTGCGCTTAAGCTTAAAACACGAGCGCTATCATTAGATATAGAGGAAATTGATCAGCTTAAAACCCCTTGTGTCTTACATTGGGATCTTAATCATTTTGTCGTATTGGTTACGGTTAGGGCATCTTCGGTAGTTATTCACGATCCGGCAACAGGAAGGAAAGTGATATCAAAAAACGAGTTTTCCAAACACTTTACCGGTGTGGCGTTGGAACTGTGGCCAGCCAGCGACTTCAGCCAGAAAACACAAAAGAGTCGTTTAAAACTGGCTGATCTAATAAAGAATATTCGGGGACTAAAAGGGTTCCTGATTAAGATTTTTTGCCTGTCTCTGTTGATTGAATCTATTAATTTATTGATACCAGTTGGTACGCAGCTGGTTATCGACCATGTCATAAACGCTGAAGATTATAATTTACTGGCACTAATCTGTATGGGGTTAGTCTTTTTTACGCTGTTCCGCACCTTCACCAGCGTATTCAGATCCTGGTTTTCTATAGTGTTAGATTCGCTGGTTGATGTGCAGTGGAAGGCCGGTTTATTCGATCATTTGATGACTTTACCGCTGTCGTTCTTTAAAAAACGCAGCTTGGGTGATATTCAATCGCGTTTTGATTCATTAGCAACACTGAGAGTGACGCTAACAACCAGCATAGTCAGCGCGATTATTGACGGGATTATGGCCGTCGGATTACTCATTATGATGATTCTCTATGGCGGCTGGCTGGTCTGGGTTGCTCTAGGATTTACTTCAATCTATATTTTGCTGCGCTTGTTAACTTATTATTATTTTCGCCAGGCGTCGGAAGAACAAATTATTAAAGATGCGAAGGCCAAAACGCACTTTATGGAAACTTTCTACGGCGTCTCTACGATTAAGGCACTCGGCCTAACGGCCATTCGCGCTCAGAATTGGCTCAATCTCAGCATTGAGGCTGTAAACGCAACTATTCATATTACTAAACTTAATATGTTGTTTGGTGGGGTTAACTCACTGATTGGCATGTTAGAGCAGATTATTATTCTCTGGATCGGTGCCTCTCTGGTAATGGATGGGAATATGACGTTGGGGATGTATTTTGCCTTCAACACTTTCCGCGGACAATTTGCTGAGCGGGCATCGAATTTGATCAATCTGGCGTTTAGCTTGACTATGTTAACGTTGCACTGCGAGCGCATTTCGGATATTGCTTTGTCTGAGGGGGAGGTATTAAAACCTACTCGGACCTTTATCAAACGCGGTGAACCCGCGGAGCTGAAAATTCGTAATTTGTCCTTCCAATACGATCCATTTTCCAAACCGTTATTCTCAGAACTGACGCTGACAATTGCCGCTGGCGAAAGCGTGGCCTTGGTTGGACCATCAGGGATTGGAAAAACAACGCTGATGAATATTATTTCCGGTCTGTTGATTCCCACTAAAGGGGAGGTATTGATTAATGGGGTGGAGATAAACGCGTTAGGGCTGAATAATTATCGGGATTGTATAGCCTGCGTCTTACAGGAGGACAAATTATTTTCCGGTTCTATCGCTGAGAATATTGCCAGTTTTGATAAAAATATCGATATGGAATGGGTGATTGCCTGTGCCCGATATGCCAATATTAATGACGATATCGACAGCATGCCTATGGGCTACGAAAGTATTATCAGCGAATTGGGAGGGAGTTTGTCAGGAGGGCAAAAACAGCGCTTGCTGATTGCCAGAGCTTTGTACCGCCGCCCGAGCATTCTATTTTTGGACGAAGCCACCAGCCATCTCGATCTCATTAACGAAGCAGCGATTAACTTGAGTATTGCTTCACTGAATATTACGCGAATTATGATTGCCCATAGACCTTCGACGATTGCGTCGGCACAGCGAGTCATTCAACTGGATCAACTATCTTCTGCCGCTTTATAGCGCCAGATAGCGACGATTGACAGAAAAGGAGGGCGCCGCAAAAAACGTGCGATGCCCATTTGATATTAACTATTTAATTTAGCGGTGATTTTTGCGACATGCTCACCCTGGAAGCGGGCAATGGCTAACTCTTCATTGCTTGGCTGACGTGAACCGTCTCCGCCAGCGATCGTGGTTGCGCCATATGGCGTACCACCGCGAGTGTGCGAGACATCAAACAGTTCCGGTGCACCGTAGCCGATTGGTACAATAATAAAACCGTGGTGTGCCAAGGTCGTCCAGGTAGATGAGATGGTGTGTTCTTGTCCTCCGCCGGTACCGGTTGAGGCAAAAACGCTGGCAACTTTGCCATATAACGCGCCGGATGCCCATAAACCACCAGTTTGGTCAAGGAAAGTGCGCATTTGTCCCGCCATGTTACCGAAACGGGTAGGCGTACCGAAGATGATTCCATCGTAGTCCGCTAATTCCTGCGGCGTGGCGACTGGCGCCGACTGATTGATTTTCCCACCCGCCTTGGCGAAGGCTTCGGCAGGCATGGTTTCCGGTACGCGTTTTACCATCACCTCTACGCCATCAACTCTGCGAACCCCTTCTGCGATGGCCTCTGCCAGCGTTTCGATATGTCCGTACATAGAGTAATAAAGCACTAAAATTTTCGCCATCTCGCCGTTCTCCAATTTTCTATAGGATGATGTTGATGAAGGGATAATAGTGAGCACATAAGACTCTTATTAAACATACTCCAATAAGGCACAGGCGCAACTGCATAGACCGGCGTATTTTTAGCTTTAAATGTGATGATGCTTAAAGTGTGGGATGATTTAAGGTTTACGCAATTTATTTTGTAGTCGCTTCTGCTGCCAGCGGTCCATCCAATTACCCAGAACAAAAATATTGATTGCCTGAATGGACAAAGAGATACCGAATCCTAATACTACCCACCCGATCCAGTAATACTGAGGAGAGGTGAACCAGTTAATCACAAACAGGAACAGGCAAAGTATTAGCGAGCGAAACAATCTGCGGAAGAAGTTCATCTCTTTTTCAACGGCCAGACGCGCATTTTCAACACGCTGATCGATAGGGTCAGTCGCTTCCTTATTTTCTCCTGCGGTTTCGCCTTGTTCATTAACTAAATACAGCTCATTCACCTTCAATTCCATAACAGCGGCAATAGCGCTTAAAGTTTCAAGGCTAGCTTGTTCGCCATTTTCAATACGTTGTATGGTACGAACGCTTAGGGAGGCCATTTCTGCCAACTGTTCTTGTGACCAACCTCGTGCCAGTCTGAGCTCTCGAACCCGATAAATGGCCATATCTTTCTTCCTGATAATAAGGTGTGTTCTCCCAGCATAGAACGATGCGGAAGATGTCACCACGACAAGCACCTGACACTAGGATGACAGCCATAGGACACCAACCTGACAGCGTAATTATCCGTTGAATACTCACATAACGACACTTGTTTTTACTTATGACGGTGACCCAGATCCCACCTTGTTATTGCTCTCCGTACCGCATTTATATATCGGCTATGCTTGGCGCTAAGGTTTAATTAAATAGGATATTTATGGACTCAATATTGTGCCGCGACGCAGATGGGTGCCTCACGATAGTGCAAGTTGTGGTAAATGGATGGCTGATTAAACGTTTCTTTATCGATGGAGAAGTCTGGGGACCTATTGAGGTTAATAGCGCGGATGAAATGGTGATTCTAGGTGTGAAATTTTCAGAACGAGGCTGGTTAAGTATTAAGGGAACAATTCATTCAGACCCTCAGGTATTACGTCGACAATTATCCTGTGGGTGATCGTATTAGTTTAGACAGCTTGTTACTGTAGTTTCAATATGTGTTAGAAGAAAGAAAGCATCGATAGCAGGGAGGGGCAGGGAGAATAAAGGTGAGTAGATTACTATTAAGCTTATCTATATAAATAACATAATAATCCCAGATGAAGAGAGAAAAGAAAGCGTGGTTTTGGCTGACCCAATACCACGCTTTTTTATCACCTTTAAATGGTCTGGCTTATCAGCCAATCATTCCAACGGGCTATTTATTATCATACAAACGGGTTCTGCGTTTTTTCAGGAGAGTGTAGGACACTGCCAGAATAACAAACCACAACGGCGTGACAATTAGCGCCTGGCGGGTATCTTCCTGCAAAGTCAGTAACACTAATACAAAGGCAAAGAACGCCATACAAACCCAAGACATAAGAATACCTGCAGGCATTTTATAAATGGATTTTTTGTGCAGGGCAGGGCGACGTTTGCGATATACCAGATAAGAACACAAAATGATGGTCCAAACGAACATAAACAGAATCGCAGATACGGTGGTGACCAACGTAAATACTGTCATAACGTTAGGAATCAGATAAATAAGAACGACTCCGCCTAATAGGCAAATACATGAAAAGGTTAAGCCGGAAGCCGGAACCGAGCGGCGAGATAACACCCCAAATTGTTTAGGTGCATCGCCTTCTTTAGCCAAACCAAACAGCATACGGCTGGTGGAGAATACGCCACTGTTGGCGGAAGAGGCCGCAGAGGTTAGTACGACAAAGTTAATCACGCTAGCTGCTGCAGGCAGGCCGACTAAGACAAACAGCTCCACGAATGGACTTTTATCAGCCACCACGGAACTCCACGGGGTAACCGACATAATCATGATCAAAGAAAATACATAGAACATGATAATCCGAATAGGGATAGAGTTAATTGCGCGAGGTAAGACGACTTCCGGATCTTTGGTTTCTGCGGCAGTGGTGCCAACTAGCTCAATTCCCACGAAAGCAAATACGGCAATCTGGAACCCAGCAAAGAAACCGCTAATTCCTTTCGGGAACATGCCGCCATCATTCCACAGGTGGTTGAACGAGGCCACGGTGCCTGACGGAGACTGGTAGCTCATTAATACCATGGTTAAACCGGCAAAAATCAAAGCGACGATAGCCACAATCTTAATCATGGCAAACCAGAACTCCATTTCCCCGAACATTTTTACCGTGGCGAGATTCAGAGATAGCAGTAATAGAACGACTAGCAAAGAAGCGATCCACTGTGAGAAGCCTGGGAACCAAAATTGCGCATAGGCGGTAATTGCCACCACATCGGCTATACCGGTTATTACCCAACAAAACCAATAGGTCCAACCGGTAAAGAAACCAGCCCACGGACCCAGAAGGTCGGCGGCAAAATCGCTGAAAGATTTATATTTCAGATTGGATAACAGCAATTCTCCCATGGCTCGCATGACGAAAAACAGCATGAAGCCGATGATCATGTAGACGAAAATGATTGATGGGCCAGCCAGACTGATGGTTTTCCCCGATCCCATAAACAGCCCGGTGCCAATAGCACCACCGATGGCAATTAACTGAATATGGCGGTTGGAAAGGTTTCTCTGGAGGTGTTCTTCTGGCTCTTGTTCCGATTTTATTGCTATCTTGGATTGGTCTACCATCTTTCCCATTCCCTCTTCCTGTGTTGTGATGTTTTTTTGAGCTCTAAATTGGCTCTTTGGATTATTTACTCTGTCTGTCGAACTCTGTCATTTGGGGCATGCATTAATGAAGATAGATTACATTTAATATACTAGTAACATTTTTCATACAATATTCTCCATATTGCATGATGGCTACTGTTTAAATTTCACTCAGTGATATTTGTTAACTGCATCACAATAATTAGAATTACACCATGTTCCCTGACAACTAACAATAATCGCCTGCGTTACTCGCTTAATTAATGAGTTGTCGCCATATAGAGCATATGATAGGCAAAAAAATGGGATGAAGTGTTTGACACCCACAGCCAACAGGAGAATAATTCTCGCGTTGGGTCGTTAGCTCAGTTGGTAGAGCAGTTGACTCTTAATCAATTGGTCGCAGGTTCGAACCCTGCACGACCCACCAACGAAATCAATCAATTAGAATTAGTCTTTAATTTAAAATCTATTCCACGGGACATATTTTGGACCCAGTGATTAAATATTGAGTCTATTTTTCTGGCATGTTTATTTAAATGATTTGGTGAAAGATTTACGTATTTCTTAACCATTTAAAATGATTCCCATCCGCCCATTTCTTTTAATGCAGAAATAGGAACTCCAGATTAGACTAGCCAGCTTGCTCACGTATGCCTTAAATCACGAAATCTAAAATTATTTATTCCCGCTCTCTCATGCCGAATACCAAGCTCTGTTACGATCAATTCTTAATTCTTAATTCTTAATTCTCAATTCTCAATTTCCTTATTTCTGGTGTTAGTGACCCCTCGGATCTATTTGAAGCATGAATGCGAACAAAGATATATTTATCAAGCTTCCCTATTTGTTCCCTACGAAATTTTGCGACAGTGTCATTTAGGGCTTAGCCAATAGTCTTTCTGATTTGCTATCTTCCAGGTTCATCCAGGCAACCTTCCTTTGCATATCTATCTGTTGCCAGTCCCGGTTGATTATATTGGAGCGGCCTAGGTCGGTAGAAAGAGCTAAGCGAACTTCAGACTTCAGTGGCTCTGGGCATTTATTTATTCATCTGATTGCCTCATAGGGTTCAAGCCAACGGATGCGTTTGTTCTTTGGTCGAGGGACTTTGTTTGAACAGTCCTACCTTAGCTAGCCATCTCCACTCTCTCGGCGGTTCTCATTATCGACTCCATTTATGAAAGATGAGCAGCCTCCGCCGCTAAGGTTTTTATCTGTGTCGACAGATCGCTTCTCTGATTTCTCGTCAATCCAGAGTAAACAGGCCTCTTCGAACATGATTTCAGGCATTTCGCTTCGATTTCTTTGGCGTGGATTATGGCTCTTACATCATGGGTTACTTCAACACCACGTCATGGAGTTCAGACTTCGCTACTTGCTCCGGTGAATGGAAGGTTGCGGATTCGGTCACTTTCGTTGATGACTCGGCAATTACAGTCACCAGTGTAACTATGATCCCGGCAACGAGTAGCGGTGTAGCGGGTTCGACTGTTCAATTAACACCGAACGTCTCCCCAACTGCTGCGACAAATAAAACTGGCGTATGGACAAGCTGCTATGCGACCAAAGCAGCGGTTAGCTCAAGTGGCCTAGTCACTCGCGTTGCCGTTGGCACAGCGATAATCACATTCACCACGAATGATGGCGCTAAAACTGCCTCAAGCAATATCACTATCACTGCGTAAATATCACAAAGAGCATCTATTGGTACTCTTTGTGATATTTATTTCAAAGCTGAACGATTTAAACGAACAACATCGCGATATTGATCTACATTACCAATTATACCCTTATCTTTATTACTACTATCGTTAATTGTGGAAATAAGAAGGGCAATAGATCCATAAAAAATAAAATGAAGATTGGGCTTCTGGTATTGTGTATTTCATCTCTGTTTCAAATTACAGCAAATGCGAATGATTCAATATCAAGTCGCAAATTTTCCGCAGTTAATCGAGCGAAATATTGAAATATTTCCTTCCTGTGCTTGGGCGCACGATAAAGAAGGATATGTGATGATTGCTTATGACATTAACGTAGCCGGAAGGGTTGAGAATGCAAAGATTGTTGAGGTTGAACCTAAGAATCTCTTCGAGAAATCAGCCTTGGACTCTATCTACAAATGGAAGTATGAGCCTAATAAGCCAACCAGTGGAATGGGCGTCACCATAAACTATAAGAGGCCAAAGTGAGGCTGTAAGTATGGGGACCGATCCGCCAAGAGCAGGTTTGCGCATTCTAGCGCTCACGGTCAATGAAAAAGACGTGACCGCACTATGAGTTAGCGGCCACATTTGAGCAAGTGCCTATGTGGAATAGTGGTCAGAGCTTCACTATTTTACTGACGTTAATCTCACGCCCTCTTGCCGTTGATTTATTTTTCACCTTGTCTTTGGCAATAGATAAGGCAACGCTTTCGCTTTCAGCTTCGACCGTCTCAGACGTAGTCGCGGTATTTTTACCACCACCTTGGGAGTACTGAATTAAGTCGAAATGCACTCTATACCTTGCCATGTGGGTTCCTTTTTAATTTAAGTCCTAATTTTCAAGCTAATAGACTTCATTTATTCATGTTTTAAAACATATCTAGTCGTTAACCAGAATACAGGGTTATTACTGATTTAATAACCTGATATTTCAACAGTAGTTGCTTTTAGGGTGACATATAAATGGTTAATTTATATGCAATATGCCTGCAGAATTTATTATCGAGAGTATTGACGCTGGTGTTGGCGTGATGATTGACCTGTTCGAGGTCGATTTACAGTTATTTGGCGGCGATGTGATTCGCTCTCACTCGGGAACTCATTGCTACTATGCGATGCTATCTGGAAAGGTCTTCAATATTCAGCCTATCCAATCGTAGTTGAAGGGGGGCGAAGTTAAGTCAAAAGGGACATACTCGTAGCTTTCCCAATTAACAGAAGATTGGTCAGACGATGCTTTTCGCTCTGAAATGAAGATTTTTCACTTATACCTTGGTTAAACTGCTGATTCAACGAGAAAGCAAAGATCACATGGTTAATGTAAACAGAAGTTATACTTCATAATTGTAAATGGTTATTATTGTTATTTGTGTTTTAAACGGTTATACGCGTCCAATATAAGAAGGCTAAATGCAACTTATTTTGTTTAAATTACGGTTTAATAAGTTTGAGCCATGGAGGGAGAGAATGACTCAAACGGATAAAAAAATATGCACTCAAATGGCTTTAATGGATAATGGCATAAATTTATTTTCAGGTCGGAATCCAACCGGTTAAGGCTAAGTGCTTTGATATATAAGATAAAAAACAGATGATAAACACAATAAAAAGGCGAGGGATAGAGTGATGCAGATGAAAGTCACGGAAAACGACTGACGGTACAGTTTACGGATTAATAAAGACGTCATAGTTGGAATCTCAACGTTACTGCAGCGTGAATTTAATCCATAGGGTATTGTTTCTTTATGTGATTAATCCATATCTACATTATTAATGATTATAGGATGGTTACCTTTTTGGCATTCATGTTTTCCTGCCTATTTGAATTAATTTCGTCCTTTCTGTGAACTTAATCACACTTATTTATTTGTTACAAAAATAACAAACTAGGTAATACCTTCACTCTTTATCAAACTAAGCCATACTGAAAAACAACTTGATTTTACTGCGGAGCTATTCTCTTTATGAAGAACCCGACGCTTATTCAATTTTTCCATTGGTATTCCCCAGGAGGAGGTCAACTTTGGCAAGAGGTTAGTGATAAAGCCTCGCAACTGAGAGAGATAGGAATAACAATAGTCTGGCTTCCGCCTGCGTATAAAGGTGCGTCTGGTGGTTATTCAGTGGGCTATGACACATATGATTTATTTGATTTAGGCGAGTTTGAGCAAAAAGGGAATCGTGCGACAAAATATGGTGATAGAGAGGCATTACAGGCTGCAGTTGAGCGTTTGCAAGAATGCGAGATTCAGGTTCTGTATGATGTGGTATTCAATCACAAAATGGGGGCGGACGAGAAAGAACCGGTAAGAGTATCGAATGTTGAAGAGAATAACCGTAATCAAATTGCTGACGAAATAATAGACGCTCAAGCTTATACACGCTTTACGTTTCCCGCCCGCTCAGGCCAGTATTCTCAATTTATTTGGGATCAGACTTGTTTTAGCGGGATAGATTCTATTGAAGACCCATCGGCTAATGGCATATTCAAGATTATTAATGATTATGGTAATGATGGTTGGAACGATCAGGTCGATGACGAGTTAGGTAATTTCGATTACCTGATGGGGGCTAATATAGAGTTTCGTAACCCTGCCGTGGTGGAGGAATTAAAGTACTGGGGACGTTGGCTATTGGACTCATTACCCTGTAATGGTTTCCGTCTGGATGCGGTTAAACATATTCCTGCATGGTTCTATAAAGAGTGGATAGATCATGTTCGGGATCATGCTCAGCATGACCTTTTGGTTATTGCAGAATACTGGTCGCCTGATATTGGTAAACTTCAGAAATATCTCGAGCAGGTGGAAGGTAAACTTATGTTGTTTGATGTGGCGTTACAACATAAGTTTCATCAAGCTTCAAAGTCTGGTGATAGTTTCGATCTCGCTCAAATATTTGCCAATACATTGGTGGATACCAATCCTATGAATGCGGTTACGCTGGTGGCTAATCACGACACCCAACCGCTTCAGTCCCTCGAGTCCCCGGTCGAACCCTGGTTTAAACCTCTGGCATATGCATTAATTTTATTAAGGGAGCAGGGGGTTCCTTGTATTTTTCACCCTGATCTTTATGGTGCTAGTTATCAGGATGAAGGCGACGACGGGGAGGTGTATCAAATAGATATGCCGATAATTCCAGAATTGGAGCCGCTTATTCAGGCGAGGCAGAAATTTGCTCACGGCGCGCAGACGGAATATTTTGATGATAATAACTGTATTGCATTTGTGCGTTCAGGCAATGAAAACCAACCCGGCTGTATTGTTATCATGACTAACGGTGCTGAAGCTGAGAAAAATATTTTTTTAGGTGAAGATTTCAAACATCTTCGATTCGGCGATTTTTTAGGTAATCGAAAAGATATCGTTATTATTGATGAGCAGGGGCATGGGGTGTTTAGGGTTAATGGTGGCAGTGTAAGTCTGTGGGTACAGGAAGAGTTCCTGTGAGCTCAGAGGCGTTACATATGCAGTTAAGTTTGTTAGTAGCTGACTAATAATTAAGTAAATGTAATGTTTATGTTTTCCTATTTGTTTTTATTTTGCCCTTTTGTACTGAAAAATTACTATTTTTAGTGCTTCATACTTTATACCTATTTGTGATTAGCTTCAGAAACTGAAAGGTTATAAGGTAATGGTATCGCTTATTTGTGTGATAAATCGACGAGTTAACAAAGGGAGTAACAAATGCGATTTGAAAACAAAGTGGTCGTTATTACCGGTGGTGGTAATGGGATGGGGGAAGCTGCCGCCCGTCGTTTCTCTTCTGAAGGTGCAATTGTGGTACTAGCTGACTGGAATCAGGACGCCGCTGAATCAGTTGCGCGCTCTTTGCCAGAAGGTAAAGCATTAGCATATCCAATCGATGTCTCTGACCATGTAGCCGTTAAAAAGATGATGGACAGTATTGCTGAAAAATTCGGTAGAATTGATGTGTTACTGAATAATGCGGGTGTTCATGTTGCGGGTAGCGTTCTGGAAACAACGGTTGAAGATTGGCGCCGTATTGCCGGAGTGGATATTGACGGGGTCGTGTTCTGCTCTAAATTTGCACTTCCTTATTTATTGAAAACCAAAGGAAGTATTGTTAATACGGCATCTGTCTCAGGTCTAGGTGGTGACTGGGGTGCGGCGTATTACTGTGCTGCCAAAGGTGCTGTCGTCAACCTGACTCGTGCAATGGCATTAGATCACGGTGGTGATGGCGTCCGTATTAACTCGGTATGCCCGAGTTTAGTAAAAACAAATATGACCAACGGTTGGCCACAAGAAATCCGTGATAAGTTCAACGAACGTATCGCATTAGGCCGCGCAGCTGAGCCAGAAGAAGTGGCCGCGGTGATGGCGTTCCTTGCCAGCGATGATGCTAGCTTCATCAACGGAGCAAACATTCCGGTTGATGGTGGTGCGACTGCATCAGACGGTCAGCCCAAAATTGTCTGATTAAACGTTCAAGCGTTTTACTCTGTTTACCTAGTCTGAGCTGAGTCCGAAAGTATGGCGATTCAGCTCTGATGGCATTCCTTTCATCAATAAAATTATCTCTCCATCTACCTATCTGCCTAAGCCTTTCGTTGCTGTCTTCCCTGTTTTTAACTTATTTTTGAGGTGTTTCCTGCGTGATTCTGATTTTTACTGCTAATCTTTTTTAATCATTAAGCTAAAAAACATCGTTAAAATCGAAAAATTGCAATAACAAGAATCAACTAATTCCTCAAAATAGGGGAGGTTACATGACTCTTGGTATTAAATTTTGCATTTTATTTATTTGTGTAGGTTTAATTACTATCAAATAGCGCCTTTATTAGCTTCATATTCTTATATCTTTTTTGAATAATTTATGACATTTAACTCTTGGTCATCCCTACGTAAGTTAACAGCTACATTATGAGCCAAGGTGTACAACGATGATTTTTGTCATTTTATGGTTTGTTATTGCCGGATTAAGTGAGTTTTTAGTTTGGGGCCGCCCTTTACTTATGGCGCTGTTATCACTGATATTCTTAGCTGTAGGGGGACTATGGATTTATAAGGTGAGAAAGATACAGGTTAATACTTTGTTACCGTCAGAAGGAAAAACAAAGCGTATCAGTAACCTAAACCTGATCTTTTCCGTAGGTATTCTGGCTATTCATGCGATTACGCTTTTATTGTTTGGCTAATTCAATCAATGTTTTGTTTAATTTCTGTTCGATCATATCTTTAAGCTATTTGTTGATATCGGTTGTCATGAATATGACTAATTATGCCAATAGTTCCAGCCGAGTATCCGCATCCATGCAGCTAAACTCCAACAGATTACAGCTGAGTTCAGTGCTAGGGAAAGGCCTGAGTGGTCGAGAAAGAAGTTAAAGGGAAATCAGGTAGATAAGATACGGAATTACCGCCCACCTTCCGTAGGTGATAGTGAGACGTAAAGCTTCGATTGAACGTTTGCTACCCACAATATTATATTGTGCGATCGGAGCAAAGGTTGGAAACAGCGGAATTAACCCGGCAATTTAGTAGTTTCACGTTTTGAATAACAGAGCAATAAGAATCACGACTACTGCGCCTAACAATGCTTTGATTAACAGACTCATACCAATAGATGGGATCAGCATGGTAACAGTTTACTTGTTGATAATTAATAAATTGTAACTAACAGACCCAATAGGTATTTGGGTCTGTATCAGACGCGCGTAATGTTATTGGCGGAAGGCGTGTTTGATTTGTGCAATGGTATTTTCGAACACTTCTGCCTGGGTTTTGTCTTCTATCAGAGGTAAGGATCTTTCCATCTTCAGAATAACTTTACCTGCGTCTGCCTGGCCAATTGCCTTGAGCATCAATGTCAGCGTGGTTTTCAGGCATGTAACTTCGTGAGCTAAAGTCTCAAGATCGGCGGCAGTAGTGAAGTCTGTGTTACTCATAGTGTCTCCTAATGGACATTGTTGCCGCGTGGCTTATCCTCATATTGGCGTGCCATTGAGGTTAAAAGCAGCATTTTTTACAGTTACCTCATTATATCACAGCGTAATGAATAACTCTGCGCACGGTAATTATTTGTTAGGATACACACAGATACTGAATACTCTCTACGGAATTCGGATAATTCTCAACTGAGCCACATAATGAATTTTTATGCTAAATAACTAAGAACTTGTGCGTTTACTTAATTAAGTTCATAAAGTTTACGGTTAGCCATATGTTTAAATAATGACGATAGAAGACTAATTCAGGTTTTTTAATGTGGTAATCCTGTAACTGTGGCAGAGTTGGCATGCTAGGAATTATTCTTATATGATGAATGTTTGTGCAGAAAGTAATTATTCATAACAGTATCAGGTGGTTGTCTTTTTTAAATTAGAAAAATAACTTGTTGTAAACTATTTATTGCACTAATAATTAGTTATTTGAGTAGATTGTGTTGTAAAATTCATCACTTATTTTGGGATGTATTTTCCTTTCGTTGACCGCTCCCTTTAATAGGCCGACTTGCCAAACTAATGGCGGATGAAAAGCGATCGCGATAAAAATAATTCTGACCAAAATAGAGATGTAAAATTACAATTATTCTGTATTCATTCTTTGGCTGAAAACAAGTAATATCACTGCCGTAAACAAAGAGTGATTAGGTTACTCCCTTATTTTTTTGGAGAATTTTCTTTGATTAGCGTTCTTCTTGTTGATGACCACGAACTGGTGCGCGCAGGGATACGACGCATTCTGGAAGATATCAGGGGTATCAAAGTTTCGGGTGAAGCGCAGTGTGGCGAGGATGCGGTAAAATGGTGTCGCAATAATACTGTTGATATCGTTTTGATGGATATGAATATGCCTGGTATTGGTGGGTTGGAAGCCACGCGGAAAATTCTCCGTTTCTCCCCAGATATCAAAGTCATCATGTTAACCATTCATACGGAGAATCCGTTACCGGCCAAGGTGATGCAGGCAGGCGCAGGAGGATATCTGAGCAAAGGCGCTGCGCCGCAAGATGTGATCAATGCAATTCGGGCCGTTCATTCGGGTCAGCGTTACATTGCTTCTGATATCGCGCAACAGATGGCATTGAGCCAGCTAGAGCCGCAGGTTGATACATCTTTTGCCTGTCTTTCCGAGCGCGAATTGCAAATCATGCTAATGATAACTAAAGGTCAAAAGGTGAATGAAATCTCGGAGCAACTTCATCTCAGTCCTAAAACAGTGAATAGCTATCGTTACCGGATGTTTAGTAAACTAAATATAAGTGGTGATGTTGAATTGACCCATTTGGCGATTCGCCACGGTCTATTTAACGCGGAGACATTGTCAAATAGTGACTGAATGCTTTGATGCAAAAGAGTTTTTGAAAACAGTAACCAGCCAGCCCGGCGTCTATCGTATGTATGATGCCAAGGGTACTGTTATCTATGTTGGTAAAGCGAAAGATTTGAAAAAGCGACTTACCAGCTATTTCCGCACGCAGGTAAATAGCCGCAAAACCGAAACATTAGTTAAGAACATCGCCCAAATTGATGTCACTGTTACGCATACAGAAACTGAGGCGCTGTTGCTTGAACATAATTACATCAAGCTTTACCAACCTAGATATAATGTGTTGCTGCGGGATGACAAATCATACCCACTTATTTTTCTCAGCGCAGATACTCATCCTCGCCTTGCTACGCATCGCGGAGCCAAACATGAGAAGGGCGAATATTTTGGGCCTTTCCCCAATTCCTATGCTGTGCGCGAAACGCTAGCTTTGTTACAAAAACTTTTTCCGATTCGACAGTGTGAAAACAGCGTTTACCGCAATCGCTCCCGTCCTTGCTTACAGTATCAGATTGGTCGTTGCCTGGGACCTTGCGTGAATGGGTTAGTCAGCGATGAAGAATATCAACGTCAGGTTGATTACGTTAGGCTATTTCTTTCCGGTAAAGATCAACAAGTACTGACTCAATTGATTTCTCGCATGGAAAATGCCAGCCAATTGCTGCATTTTGAAGAGGCGGCTCGTATTCGGGATCAAATTCAGGCTGTTCGACGAGTCACAGAAAAACAGTTTGTTTCCGGGAATAGCGAAGATCTGGATGTGATTGGTGTCGCCTTTGACTCGGGGTTAGCGTGTGTGCACGTTCTGTTTATTCGGCAAGGTAAAGTGCTGGGAAGCCGCAGTTACTTTCCTAAAGTGCCGAATGGTACTGAGCTGAGCGAGGTGGTGCAGACTTTCGTTGGTCAGTTTTATTTACAGGGCAGTCAGGCGCGAACCTTACCAGGGGAGATTTTGCTTGATTTTGCATTGGTAGAAAAAGATCTACTGGCTGAATCCTTAAGCGAACTTGCGGGACGAAAAATTCAGATTCAAAGCCGACCGCGAGGTGATAGAGCGCGTTATCTTAAACTAGCGCGGACCAATGCGGCGACGGCGTTAGTCACCAAGCTATCGCAACAGTCAACTATCCACCAGCGAATGAAAGCATTGGCGGAAACGTTGAAGTTGAATGAGATAAACCGCATGGAGTGCTTTGACATTAGCCATACCATGGGGGAGCAGACGGTTGCCTCATGCGTTGTTTTCGATGCGAATGGGCCGGTGAAGTCAGAGTATCGGCGCTACAATATTACCGGAATTACTCCGGGTGATGATTACGCGGCAATGAATCAGGTGTTAAAACGTCGTTACGGCAAAGCAATAGATGAGCAAAAAGTTCCCGATGTTATTTTTATCGACGGCGGAAAAGGCCAGTTGGGTCAGGCTATTGAGGTTTTTTCCGAACTGGATGTGCCTTGGAACAAACAAAAACCTTTATTAATAGGTGTAGCTAAAGGGAGTGACCGTAAGGCTGGGTTGGAAACGCTATTCTTTGCCGCAGAAGGTGAGGGGATATCGCTACCTTCTGATTCGCCAGCGCTGCATTTGATCCAGCATATTCGTGATGAATCGCATAATCATGCAATCACGGGCCACCGACAGAGAAGATCAAAAGTAAAAAATACCAGTGCATTAGAGCTGATAGAAGGCGTTGGTCCGAAACGGCGGCAAATACTGTTGAAGTATATGGGCGGACTTCAACCGTTACTTAACGCCAGCGTCGAGGAAATTGCAAAAGTGCCGAGTATTTCACAAGCATTGGCAGAAAAGATCTACAATGCATTGAAACACTGAACGTAATATTGCACCATACTCATTGTATCCATACTCGCCAGATAGCTATAGAAGCATTATGCAATTGAATATACCGACTTGGCTCACCCTGTTTCGTGTTGCACTTATCCCATTCTTTGTTCTGGCATTTTACCTGCCATTCGTTTGGGCCCCGGTGTTGTGTGCTGGCATTTTTGTATTCGCAGCAGCAACCGATTGGTTCGATGGATTTTTAGCTCGCCGCTGGAAGCAAACGACCCGTTTTGGTGCGTTTCTTGATCCAGTAGCGGATAAAGTGATGGTTGCCGTAGCATTGGTGCTGGTTGCCGAATATTATCACCAATGGTGGATTACTTTACCGGCAGCCACCATGATCGCTCGTGAGATCATTATTTCCTCGCTACGCGAGTGGATGGCAGAAATCGGCAAGCGTAGCAGCGTTGCGGTGTCCTGGATTGGTAAAGTCAAAACGACGGCGCAAATGATGTCATTGGTTGGTTTATTATGGCGTCCAACGGCTTACGTAGAGTTGGCTAGTTTTGTTCTACTTTATATCGCTGCGGTGCTGACTTTCTGGTCAATGTTCCAATATTTAAGCGCAGCCTGGAAAGATTTGCTCGAACCTTGATCGAAGTGCCGCAAAAATCAGCAAACGGACGTTTTAGATTGATAATTTTATTGACTCATTGCGTCAGGTAAGTAGAATGCATCGCATCAGACGGCAGCAACGAAACGCCGAAAGATAGCAAAAAAATCAGTAAGTTCTGATGTTGCGGGAATAGCTCAGTTGGTAGAGCACGACCTTGCCAAGGTCGGGGTCGCGAGTTCGAGTCTCGTTTCCCGCTCCAAATTTGGCAGGCTTGCAGAAATGCTAGTCTCAGCAGTAAGGCAATGAAGAATACGGCGCGTTGGCAGAGTGGCCATGCTACGGATTGCAAATCCGTCTACCTCGGTTCGACTCCGGGACGCGCCTCCAATTTTCCTGAGCCCGGGTGGTGAAATCGGTAGACACAAGGGATTTAAAATCCCTCGGCTTATGGCTGTGCGGGTTCAAGTCCCGCCCCGGGCACCATGGAAAATAGTATAAGTAAAACAAAGCAGTATGAGTATGTCGTTAACCGCCGAGAGGCGGTTTTTTTGTTTCTGGCGTCTGCCGAATTTGGCGAAGTGGCGACCAAATGACTACATTGTGTCTACGACCTTTTTGCCCCCGTTTAAAGCCCTGCCAAATCAGCATCAGCTTGCGCTGGATAAAATTCTCCTAGAACTGAATTGCTTCGGACATCTTTCTTGCAACCAAAGGCGCTGATATAACCGATGGCACGTCACTGCGGGCAAATGGTCGCCAGTGCGGTGGCAATCTCCAAATTATCCAGCCTCGGTACGCCCGGAATACGCGGCCGGACGCCGGTCACGATCTGGGCGGCTAACAGGGCTTTCATGCCGGTATAGCGGCCATTCTCGTCTGACCTGCCGATAATATTGGGAGTGATTTCGGCCGCATCGTTGCCGGTAGTCACGCGTACCACAATGTTGACCAGCTTGGTCTGCTCGGCAATGGCTAACAGTGATGGCGCCAGCGTATCTTTTTTCCTGGTTTTCCCCGGCGGCGGCCAATACATCGGTGATCAGTATCGGGGTATTGAGGGGAAAGGTCTTAGCGTCGGCGGTGCCGACCATGCCAACAATAGCGGTGGATACGGTGGAAATAACCCGTGTGCCTTCGTTAATTTCGAGGACACGGACGCCTTGGTGATAATCATTCATACAGTCAATTTTTGTGAATGGAGGGGTGAACCTATGGTGACGAATTTGTGGGTGGGGGTACCAGATGAGGGATGTGTGAGCTGTGGCACAATAAAAAGCGCGGAATACATTCCAGGATAAAATTAAAGCTGTATCAGTCTATGGTGATTTGTACTACCTTATTTCTGACGTTACTACGACTCTATTTCTGCTTGTTTGGGACTCTTTTCATGCTCAGTATTTTTCATGATTATTCGGGCGCTATTGTTAATTCTGCTCTTGGTGTCTTATTTACATTTATTTTTAGCTTCTTTTTGAGACGACGTAATGATTTAAGTTGGCAAAAATTTGAGGACAGCTCCTGGGATAAAAGAATGCTCGCCATCTCAAAATTCGGTGAGCTTTATTTTAAACCGAGGGGGGATTTTAATAGACTTGAAGTCCAGTATTTATCAAAGTTTCTGACACATAGAGCGGAAGAAAATTACTGTTTTGCTGTTTTACAGTATGTGTCCCTAAGAAAGGATCTAAGTGTTGATGCGACATTAAAGGTAGCCAGAGAACACTCTGGCTTAGTTGATATATGCCCTGATGGTTCAGCGAGGATGAATAAGAAGAAAGTATTGATGAGTCTTCTTCTTTTAACATTATTCTCCATTTCCATGGGATATTGGGTTCCTGTGAGAGCTATATCCCTTCTCGACGACGTGATGAAGACATCCTCTAAAAATGATTTATTGGTCGTCATCCGATATTGTTCATGGTTATTTTCCGTATACGCTATTTATGTGGTCATTAGGCAATTAAAAGCATTGCATGAATTTAGAAAGTTGATTGAGAAAATAAACTTAACAATATTATTAGGTAAGTTGAAAAGGGCATCTGCGTCTTAAAAAAGAGTGGGTAATCCCCACATATTGATACTTATTGTGAGGGTTTAAAAGCGCCATGTGATTAGATATAACCTATGGAACACATGGTTTTTCTCCGGTTAAGCGTTCAGGCGCTATGATGCCGGATTGTTGAGCACGGAACAGGTGATGGGCGTTGTGCGGAGGATGGCACAAACATCTGAGGGGGAAAGCAGTAACGCCGCAAAAATATTATTGCGGCATTAAAATATCAGGTCAATTTATTGACTATTTTTCAGTAACCGAATCGTTTTATCTTCGATGACAAATCGCTTTTCAAATGCAGCACCAATCATAACACCGCCCCAAGCATGGCTGACTAACTCATTGACCAATTCGCATTCAGTAATCAATGGCCTGAAAACTTCGGTACTTACTTCCAGATGTTTAATCCCTGTGCCTTTCTTGGAGTTGGTAGGTTTAAAGCCTGTCCCCGTTGAAAAGTCATTATCTTCTGGAGAAGACCAACCAATAAACCAAGTTCCATGAATGATTTCGTTTCTACGTTCAATCAGGTTAGTCACCCGATTATTGATTTTAGCTAATATGTTTTTCTGTTCCTCATTTAGCTCTGCGCTAACCATAAGAACGGAATGAAAAGCCTTTGATAGTGGATAAGCTGTCAGCTCAGCCGTAAGGGCATGGGTGATTTGTTGGTTCTGCAACCCGTGGCGCCCGGATAGCGCTACAATACCTGTTCTCATAGCAAAACAAACTAATTCAAACTTGGCTGTAAATTCGCCCACCAAAGCATATTGCTCCTGGGTTTGTGCTAACCTTCTGGCTTCCCGCTCTTGATCTGACATCAGTCTCTATACCATTTATTTAAATCATTTATTCGCACAGAAACGATTGAATTTCTGGCAACCGTGCCAAACAATATAAACGTTATTACAGTGCTAGCACATGCTCATCTGGTGTTTATTCAGATTGTTTGGTGCCCCAACCCATATCGCCAAACCTCATTAGACAGCGTAGCCATATCCGCCAGTACGCTGGTGACGGTCTCCGTCTTCAACGTTTACAGCAGAACCAGACTGTCATTTTTATCATTACTATGAGCCACTTACAGAATTCTCTCGACAGGCAGCGCCGCTGTTTTCAGTCGTGAGATCAATCACCGTCAGCGTCACGCGGGGTTCCCAGCGCATGACTGCGCCATACACCGCCGCCATCATTTTGAGCCGTAAGGCGGGGTTCTGCGGCTGATCAATCAGCGTGGACAGCAGCGAACCGTATTCCCGACGCATCACTCTGGAGCCTTGCGGCGTGATTAAAATATCGCTGATAGACTGGCGAATGTGAGCCATATCGGTAATGGCTTTACCTGTCTGCGCATTCATGCCGAGATAAGTCATTGCGGCCCCCCGGAGGAATCACCGCCACCTTTGACGCCGCCGTGTTGATGGGTGTGAACCACAATGCCGTTTGAGGTCAGATTGCCACCGGAATGGTTAAAGTGGCCTCGCGCCTCACCGCCTTCTTCAATCAGAAGGGTTCGGGTAATCAGGTGTTGAGTACATTTCACCACTGGCGTGGTGAGGGTGATCGAGGTTTCGGCCACGATATTGGCGGTTTTCATGCCGGTAATGGCTAAATGACGGGTTGTAGGTTCATATTCAAATCTGGCCCCATCGGGAAATGTCACTACGATGGCATCCGCTGAAGCCGAGGGTGCAGGGTTGCTATCGGAAAACACCGCGGGCAACACAAAAGCGGTGGTGAGTTCGCCGCCGATACTGAGGATAATCACCTGTTCCCCCACCGAGGGCGCAGCCCAAAAGCGCACCCGACCGGCGCGGGGCGTCAGCCAGTTCAACCAGTCGGTTTCTAGCTCGCCCATTTTTACCCGACATAAACCTTTGACCGTATCCACTTCGGATACAATGCCGATGCGGATCAGATTCGCCAGGGCGCGTTTAAGTGCTGCAATAAGCGTTTTCATTCAGCCAGTGTGCCGCGTGCGGGCGCGACTGGCATGTGATAGGGGTTGTGTGAGGGATGGCACAAAGAATTAACTGCAAAAAGAATAAACGCGTGTATTAAAGGTTAATCAAAATGTGAACAATATGGGGGTTCGGTAATACATCAGGTGCATCTAATGACTAAACCCTGTAACCTCCCTACGTTTAATTATTTTAACTATTCCGCTTTGGTACAACAACTACACTCATGTATTTGTTAACTTCACGAATGAATAGATCAATAGCAATGCACCCTAAATTAAAAGCGTCTTTGGGCATTTTTCGGGGTGCGGCGATAAACTCCATATTGACCGCAGGTGCATTGGCAAGCCACTCAGCTTATGCCTCCAGAGAGCTGAGAGAACAAAACCCAAGATTATATTGGCGTTTACGTTCTATGGGCGAACTGGACATATTGTATTTTTTAATTAAAGATTCAGTGTCTGGCTATGTGGAGGCCAGCGGTATGCAAGAGCAGGGACGAGATGATGAATACAGGAGGATAATAGATAATGTCATCAACCAACTCAACGGTTAAAAAAATCTTAGTCGGTTTTCTATATTATCTTTCTTATATGGCGGCAAATACCGTTGCTATGATCGCAATAGTATTGATGGTTACATCATTTTTCTATTTTGAACATTGGTATGTCGCCATATTAGCTTGCGTGGGTATTTTTGCGGTTTACCACTTTATATTGTATTTATTCCCGCAAAGACCAGATTAATAACTACTTCGCAATATGCCCCAACGCCAGACCCCAATCCACTCTACATCGCCGTCGGTTAGCCCTAGCAACTGGCGGCGTTCATATTTTACCGTCGGCCCGTTGCGGCTGATTTTATCCCGCAGGCCGTAGTGATGGACTCTGACAGATGTTTGGTACAATGTGCGCGCAATGCTATGGGCGGTATAAATATGATTATCTCAGCCTGGTTGGAGTGTCATTAAAAGTGGATCTGCATACTAAGAACGACAATTCCGGGGAGAATAACGCCGCCTTCTACGCCAAAAGAGTCATTAAAATCATATTGGAGGGCGTGATAAATATAGGGTGCAAAGCCTACTCCAACGGCGTCCTTTATATTTTTATAAATCCCTTCATCGCCACAATGACTGAATTGAGAAAAGAAAAACTCTCCTGCATATGCATACCCGCCTTTGAAGGTCCAATGATCCTTTTCCCACCAGTCTTTTCGCACGCCTAGCAACATACATCTGTTGGAAAAACTATTGACTAACGTTCCAACAGATAAACTGTAATCTGACTGGGCATTTAACTTTCTCTCAACGGCAATATACTGATTATCAAAGTATTGCGTATAGTCAGTTTTGGGTTCATATGCATGAAATATAAATGCCCCCGGATTCACCGAGTAAAGTTTGTCATTTGATGCGATAGCACTGGCTGAAATAGCGATCAAAACGGTGGCGATAGCAGCTCTCATTATTTGTACCTACATGTGTTCGTGTCGTCACGCTCCGCGATGGCTTGTTTGTCGAAGCCCAAGCTTGAAACGGTGTACAGTTCGAACTTAATCGTAGCAGCCTGCTTTTGTTCCGGCGTTAATGATGGATAGATAAACGATTTCAATTTTTGCCTGTTAACCAAATAGGGATTTTTTATTTAAAGAGAACGGTGATTTACAGTTCGCCTATTCGGTCTGCTTATTCAGATAAAGTTGCCCGGCTTTCTGATGTTTTCCATGTGGTTAACAAGATGCCTTCGGCCATCAATCAAGAATGCGATGAACATAATGATGAGCTTGTTACCAGAATTTGCTGAGGTTTTTATGCACGCCAGAGTTGTCACAACATAGGAATCTGATTTTTGTTGAAAAATACCCTCAGCGTTTTATTTACACCGCATTGACTTTTCCCGGGCTGGTGTTAACACTTTAGTGATGCTTATGAAGTAAACTCACTTATTTAAACGAATATCAAAATCAAAGGTAAAAAATGAAATACATGACATTAGTTTTGGCTGTGACCGTCCTGTTTTCTGCTTCATCCTATGCTGCCAAACAGATCACTCGTCAAGAGTCTGCTGGTTATACAAAAATAGGGGAGCTGTCCTTTAAGCAGTCAGGTATACCAACCGTAGGTCATAAAGAGCTTTCAAAAAAGGTTAATCAAAAATGTGAGGAAATGGATAATGTGAAAGCCGATAATTGCTATTACTTCATTTTGGATAAAACCGGCAACGAATCAAACCATGAAAATGTTGATGTCGAAATTTTCAAAAAATAACGTTTAAGGCTCTCCTTGGCTCTGCATCATATTCATACCTGATACAGGGTTTGAATTATGTCGAATGAAGAACGTATCCGTATTGTGGGGTGAGGATTGGCATGATAAAGAACTCGGCATTCTTGTTATCGCTATCCATTGGCTTTTTATGTTCAGCACAGGCCTCAGCAGAAGTTATTGTCGAAGAAGGTCTGAACCTGTATAGCCATACGGCTATGATGACTATGAGTCTACAGCTGCACGCCTTACGGATATTGCGGCTCGGAATGGCTTGTGGGTGAATGTTTTATTGGTGCAGCCCCTTGGTTCCATGGTCCTGGTGATTTTCACGGCCACGTAGATAACCGGTTTGATCCCCACAATGGCTATCATGGCGCATTCCCTAAGCGCGGAGATGCACCTTTCCATCACTTCAGAGGGAACGAGGTTCGCAATAGCCGTGTTGAATATCGCCGCTCGTAGCAGAAAATCTTTTCTCGGGTTATTTATCGTACTTTTAGCTTAAGGAAATACCAATGAATAAATTTATCTTTTGTGTTTTTCTCTGCGCACTTTCTGGATGTTCCGGCGATGATCGATCGGAATGGGGCAAGGCACCCGCTGAGCCTTTGGATGCGCAAACTTGCATGGATGATATCAGCGATGCCAATAGCGATTGCGCGCATTCTGTCGATCCAAAATTCAATTAATATGAATGCGTTCAGATAATAATTAATTAAAGAGAGACCTGTGTCTCTCTTAGTCTACCAAATAAAATCAATCTGCTTTTAATTGTGTCTGTGTCAATGCCATTGTTGAAGTCGTGCGTTTATATTCAATTATTGATTTATTCAGGTTAGGAGGGGCAGCTTTAGGTATTGATGCTTACTGGGCTATTTTCAGGAATCAAGTAAGTATAAGGGAAAAGGCGGTCATCGTTCTTTCTATTAATTTTATCAGTGATCCCTGATAGTTATTTTCGAAAACCTGTCAGGTATGGGTAAATAATCGGGTTATCTTTTCTGGTGAAAATTTCTTCCCCTTACCAATCAATATACTCTCCCAAATAGCCATGATGAAGCTACTCCGAATAGGGTGTAAATTTCAACCTTTCCTTAATGATAGAAGAGATCAATCTGGTCGCGAGGAAACTGTATCTTTCTTGCGGTTTTCGCTTTATCGGAAAACTCGAAAAAGATAAATATTGTGATTTCCTGAGTCTCAATAACGATTGAGCAACGGTGGTTCCGACAAACATATCCTTCTTCTGTGATGCTCTCTGAACATGTCTTATTTTAGTGTCTTGGCGCTGTGTATTTTCTCAAGAACCGAAAGGGGAATTCTATCGCTTCAGTGGCAGATAGCAGCGGGCTTCAAGCCATTATCTACGCAATTATAGCTGCCGGCGAACGCTAGCCAGGGGATAATCCAGCGGGAATAACTTGGATGAAACTTAACATATTCGCAAATTTGATGTGTTTTACTGAGAATCCAGATCGATAGGCAAAAGTGACAGTCATCAGCGTATAGCAATGAGGTTCAAGGCATTCAAAGGGACTTGAGCTCACTCGTTGTAACCTGTTTCTCTCTGGGATTTAAAACAAAAAACCCTTACACGAGGTAAGGGTTGCCAAATGGCCAACACCAGGGAAAGTTAAGATGATTTTATTGATTATAAGGCTATTGAATCATATTAATGTGATTCATGTCACGCATTTATTGATAACTTAAATAAATTCAATACATTAATTTGAAGATTAATAATTATACTTAAGTCAAATTGGCTGTATTCATTATTTAATTTAATGTTTATATTGTTTTAATATAAATAGTAAATCATCGAAAATTTGTCAGATGCCGCTTATTTTCTTCGCATCATCCCTGAAAAAATGGTTGGGATAGGTCTTATCCTTATCGGCATCTTTAACGTTCTGAGATGTCACAAAAACCCCGATACACCGTGATTCTTGTGACAATCGGTCTTTAAGGTTTGTCATCGTCAGTTAACGAAGAATATTATTTAGTGTTTTTATTCAATAGGTTATAGGGGTTGCAACAATGAGGGATACGAGGGTTTATACTCTGTGGGTTGTTTTACTTTCTTATCACCTTTCGCCGAGCGAAGCAGAGTCATTTATCCCCGCCGCTCTCAACTGAAAGTGGTATTGGCCGATTCTCCAAAAGATTGTGCCAAAGCGGCCATGACGGACATCGGCATTATTGGCGTGGTAAAAATTTGGTGTAATGCCGAACGTTGCATTGGTTGCGGTGCCTGTGTGACGTACTGGATTCCTCCCTAAATTTAGCTTCATGCTGAAATGAGGGAGGGCTCCATTTCATTTTTTTAGACTTCATGTTAAGAAAATGGATTAAAAACGGGCGCTTAACCCAATGTTATACATAAATTGCTCGCCGCTGCTCAGGCCGGTGGTCTGCGATATGGAGGCAAACGAGGCCACGTTATCCGTGAGCGGCACGTTGGCACCAAGAGTGAGATTCACCCAGTTCTTATCCTGTCTGGCGCTGTCGCGGACAAAATGAGTTTGAGTTGATTTCAGGCCCCCACCGCTTCGATAAACGTCATCCCCAAACTGATGTTGGTAATTCACTTCGGCATAAGGGTTAAATAAGGAAAATTTGCCATCCAGCCGCCAGCCCAAAGATCCAATTTGCGAATGATAAGTTTGATCGCTGAAGCGCATGGCCGTACTGTCGTTACCATTTTCGCTATATCCCGACACATTGCTGTAATCCAGCGCAAATTGCGCCATCGGGCCAGTGGTCAGGTAAGTGGTGATCGGAATATTATATCCGGTAGTGAATCTGGCTCCCCACTGTTTGCCATCGGTATTACCGGTTTCAGTTCGGGTTAATGTGCCGATCTGCATACTGCGACGTATATCATCGTAATTCATGCTGGCGTAGTGTACGTCGGCATTCATCCAGGCATAATCCGCGAATTCCAGAGCGCTGAAGGCTGAAAGCAGCAAACCACGCGCCTTATAATCGTAACGGCTGGAAGGCCGTTGATTATCATTCGATCCCGCAATTAATGCGCCAATCAGCCAATTTTCGGTCAACTGATAATCTATACCCAAGGTCAGATTATGAGTAGTGGCATTGCCATCTCCGGCGGCAATGTTGGCTGAATAATCATAATGCTGCCCGGCATAACCGCCAAATACGCCAAATGAGTCCTGCGGATTTTTATGAGTGCGCAATTGCTGGAAACGGCTGTCCAGGGTAGCTCGAGTGTCGCGAGCCATCGCCGCCGTGGCTTGTGTCAGCGCAGCGGCTTGCGCGGGGGCATCAAGTACCGCTTGCATATAATCGGCTATCATCTGATGCGCCTGCGGGCTTGGGTGAAAATGATCGGAGAAAAGGTAGGATTGGCCCGGGGCAAAGCCAGCCTGACCCGAAGTACAAACCGCTGAAGAAACGCCTATCGGGCAGGGCATTCCTGCCGTATTGGTAAACCCGAACAGATTCGGATTACTAATAATTTCACCGAATAGTTTATTCACATCGACGCGGACAATATTGCCGCTACCTTGGGCGAGCAAAGCGTCCTCACTATTATTATAAAAATCTGTGAGTTGCCCGGCCAGAGCGCTTTGATCATCAAAGGCAGCTATGAGCTGAACGGCAATCCCTTGCTGTACTTGCGGAATAGAGCTGATTCGTTCAGAGGCGGCGGTGAGTGCCTGATGAATAGCCTGTCTGCGGGAGGGGTTATCAGGCGTAGTCAGGGCATTTAGCGTGCTGAAAGCGGCCTGTAGAGCGCCGGGTATTGCTGAAGGCTGTACGGCAGCCAATCCCTGTTGAATAACCAGTTCCATTAACATTGGGGTAGCGCCGATATTGGGCACGGTCGGAACGATAACCGTATTGGCTCCGGCATTGAGTAAAGCCTGTACCTGCGTTGCGGCAGCGGCAGCGCTGTTATACGCCACGCTGGGTGCGCTGGCCGGGTTTGAGGCCGCCGCAGCGGCCAAATCGTTACCGCCTACCCAATGCAGATACAGGCCGTTACTGTCGGCCTGACCGTTCACTCGCTGCAAGTAACTTTGTACTTGATTCTGCGTATTGTAGGCGGGGTTGAGTGCTGGCACCGCAACGGCGCCGCCAGCGGCGTAGTTAAACCCGCCTTTATCCGACGCGACTAATGTCATACCTGCATTTTTCGCCAAAATCTCGTCGTATAAATAATGCTGGTTGCTATCGTAGGTGAATCTGCCGTTATTTCCGGTATCACTCAGACTGTCGCCGAAAACATAAACATTGTCGTAAGCGAATGTAGGGCCAGTGACGCAAAAAAATAAAGCAATGGCCAGTGCATCCATGCGATACGGATACATTATTTTGATAGGCATATATCAACTCCCTTGAACCTAAATATGAAAGAGGAAACTCTTGATGGTCGTTCCGGATGTAACAATCGCTACCTAAATATTGTCGGTTTCCTGATTTAGTCAAGGCGACCGGATATATTCCTGCCTGCAGGCCCATGAATCAAAATTGAATTATGGTCAGTAAGCTGCCACGAACTGGGTTTTGGCTACGCTGAAAATATAAGCAGGCATAATAAAGGGGGGAACTGGCAAAGTAGAACAAACCTCAATATAATCGTTTAATTAATTCACTATAAATATATTAAGGGGGATTGCTATGTTGACTCGTGAATTGTTTCTTTTTTCACCCGTCCTCAGTCATCGCAACCGCTCAAGCGTTACCGGTATCGTGCTGCGATAACCAGCTTGAGCGAAGCTAACTGACAATCTGAAAACTTCCCTCCGGCTTACTGCATTGCGAGTGCGTCCGACGGCTGAGGCTTCGGTACTGTTCCAAACAGCGTTTGCAAGAATGGCACGATCTAGCACCGGTTTACGATATTTTGACCGACAAACCTGCGCCAGCCGCTACGGCTCCGGTTGAGACAAAACTGGAAAGCATTGCGCAGCAGGAAACTGAAGAAGAATACTTACTGGCGATGTTGCTGGGTCTGGAAAGCAAACTTGAAGGCGATCTGGCGCGTAAACCCAAGCATCAAAAACCAGAGTTACAGCGCCAGTGGCAGCATGAAATTGTGCAGTTAAGTAGACAGCTAGGTTTGGTTTAAACGGTAAGATGAGTATTCAGGCCGTAGAAATGCGGCCCGTTTATCGGGTATAGAATTTGAGATTAATAGCATGGCGCATTTGGTTTTATTGAGGTGATAATCGCTGACCAGTAAATATTATCTTTAAACCAATAGGAAAAAACACTAAATAAACAGCCTCTGAAAATAATCTCTTCGTATATCGGAACAATAAATATCAGTAATAACGGATTTATGATTGAAATATACCCACGATGTGAAACTTGATCCGTCATCCACTTTTCTGATTTTGTTACTCCCAGCAGATAAGGTCTAACGAACTGAATGGCAAGTATGACGAGCAGCAATATCAGAAAAAGGCGATAAAAGATTTCCTTTTCCAAAGCCGTCACGTTTTCTAAAGAAAAACTAATATGAAGGAACGATAATGCTGAGCTCTAATAGGTACATTATAGGGAGCAGCAGCCCTTGTCTCAGCAATTCCTGACTGTGTGCGATGAACAAAGGGATACAGGTGATACCCAACATCAAGAAGAACATCGAGAAGTAGCCTGAAACTGCCTTGGTTTTTTCAGTAAACTCATTATCGGCCATGCAATACCCCTATATTCTGTTCGACGAATGAGTCTCTACGCACTTCACGTCACAGTGTCTTTTGAGTTGAACGTAGCCTTTGATTGAAATCCGATACGCATAATCCGAAGAGTCAGATGCAGGTGGTTTGTAAAATCTGCCTTTCGTTAGGAAAGGCAGGGAGTTCTCTTTTAACGTCTCTTTAATTCCCGCATTTTCTGCCTTTAGCGGAAAACACGGCTACGGTGCCATGTAATTGCACGTCCACCTGTTTGAAATGTGTGGAGAGCACCGAGTGTAAATTATCTAACGAATCCTGATAATTACTAAAAATTCCTTTTTGGTTATAGACCGACATCAGTTTGCGGGCAAAGGCATTATGTTCCACACCTTCACCAAGAATTGTTGCACCACAAACAACACCATCGTCCTTTATTGCCGACGCGGCGAGTGCAATAGCGGGCGCTTTCTCTGACATATTACCGGGCAGGCAATGAAGCAGATAAAATAAAGAAACCGAGTCGAACTGATTATTCAGATGCTCAGGTAACGATTGAAAAACATCATGCAACACGCATTCTGAAATACGATGCAGTCCGACGCGATTTTTAGACGCTTCAAGACTGTTTGGGTTGAGGTCCAACAGAGTAATATTCTGTGAGCCTCGGGGCGTATTGGCCAGGTAATAACCGGTTCCGACGCCAATATCCAAGTGTTTTTTTCCCATGTGTTGCTGTAAATGAGGTAATAAAATATCTTTGGTACTGCAACGCCAGGCGTATTTATTCGATATGTTTAGTACCCACCAATCATAGAGTTTCAGTGACAGTGGTGTATAAACCTGAGCACCTTTAGCGTTTTTGGCATTCATCCGTAAATCCTTTTCTTATGTTTTTATTCAACAATCAATTGCTAAAATAACCAATTTTTATCTTGGAATTCAATATACAGGTGTTAAATTTCCACATTCTCTTATTAGATAGTTAGGGGGATTAAAACAGGATAAAGAGGGTTGCATTAGATTTATGAATGGAAATCGGGCGGCCTTACTTAAACGCGCTTAGGGGAAATTTGTTAAGGGCGCACGCAGATGCGATAAGGGATACCTGAGTTAATTAAACCGCCCCTATCGATAACGATGATTCACTAGCGAACGCACCAATTTTCCTTACACTTCAATCGCGCTTAGATGTTACTCTTTATTCAGTTAAAGCGATGGGAGCTGGCAAGTGAAAAAGTCACCGTTTACGCTATTAGTTGCACTTTGTGCCGTTAGCGTATTTTTCTTAATCGGCGGGTGTGAGAAAAGAAACTCCTATTACTTGATGCGATAAAGAATGACACCCGAGTTCAAATATTAAACTGCGATAAATATTCGGATGAAAACGGTGATGCGCCAGCCACGCAAAAATACAGCGTAGAGAAAAGCTTATTCGGGCAAACTCCCTTGATTTCCGGCAGTGAAATTACCTGCGAATTAGGTAAGGATGTTTCAGAAAAACAGCTGGCACGCGTTATGGCGATCGAGAATGGTGTGATTAACGGCATTGACTATACGCTTTTCCATTCTGATGCCTCAGGGAGCGTTGGGCAGAATAACGCTGAATGGCAGGTGGTGTGTGAAAAAGATGCAATGACAGATGCACAAATTGTGCAGCGTTGTGCAGCGCCGAAAACCACGATTTATATCTTTATAAGAATGACTTGGGTTATTTGGTTTCCGTGGAAAAACCGGCTATAGCAATTCGGGGCCTGACACTCAGGCTCGACGCCGAAAATCCATTGTTCACTAATACTGACCAGTTTGATGCAAAACAGTCGAGGACAATTATTTCTGCTCTGCGTAATGGCACAAAATTAGTTTATCGATTTAAAAAACGCCCAGGTGATATCTCTGAGGATGTTTACGTCAACACCAATAATATTGAGCAAGCGTTGCTGTTGCTGAATAAAGCCTATGCTGCTTTGTGACGGGCGAGCTAATCATTTGATTCGGGCCGTGTGAATACGCGGCCTTTTTTATATGGGGTGTCTGACATTTATTTACTGAGTGCTAAACGAATTAACGGGTAAGGTCGCCCCTGACTGTCTAATTCAGAGTGGCCGGTGATTTGGAAACCCAAACGCGGATAAAACCTTCTGCCCGCGTATTCTGCGCATTCACGTCGGTCGTTATTATTGAATATAGCGCCACGGCGTAATCAATTATTTTACGACCAACGCCGACTCCCCGATATTTCGGATCGATAAATAAAACTTCCAACTGAAATTAGTTAAATAGCATAAATCCGATAGACCCATCTTGGTTATCGACCCAAGTAACAAGGGGGCAGCGGGAAGCAGTGTAGCCGCGTTTTGCCGTTGAACGAGAGCTTCAATCCGGTGCATGACAGGCGCTGCCTTTTCCCACTTCACAGTTAACCATTACTGCTCGGTGCGCTCATCATGCTGGAAAATGCGTTAGCCCAGCGATGCGTATTTTTCTTGAAAGTAGACATCAGGACTTGCCCGCGACGCTATGCGCCAATGCCGAACGGTGGCTGGTTAGGCGAGTTTATTTTTTGTTATTTTATGAGCGGCTTTAGCGTTATTTCCCCGAATCCATACATTATACATTCTTCTGAATTCAGGCCGCTTCCCGCTAAATTATCTTTTGTGAGCGAAGGTGAGTCTGAATCAGGTCGCCCCGCGTTAAGAATTCTACTATTTTCTCTTTTTATTGATGAAATTCCTATAGTTTTTCTATGAAAATCAGCATTTCGTATTTCAGACTCGTTGCAGGTTAATGTGCGGTATCAGCCATTTCTTTACTTATCCCAATAATTTTGTACGGATTTTTCGCAATTCCTTTCGTAGCTGCTATTTTATTTTTTATAAATCAATAAATTAAACTTATTTCGCAAAGCTAAAAAATGATGGTTTTGGGAGGTTCATCACAATGCGAACCCGAAGAAGTGTGAAGAATGTCAATCTGAAAGGTCAATGAGAGACGATTACCCCAAATAGTGGATTACTGCCTTATCTGGCAACTCCGTATACTTTCGACAACCAGAGACAATGGATGTGGGCTAAGGCTCGCGATGACGTACAGATAAAGGGAATTTTACCATTGCAACTGGCATATCAATAACTTGTGTCTTTTGAACATCAAAAGGTGTTGGGTATGGAAAAGAAAAAAATTTATCTGTTTTGTTCTGCCGGTATGTCCACCTCGCTGCTGGTATCCAAAATGAAGGCGCAAGCGGAGAAGTATGAAGTTCCGGTGGTGATTAACGCCTATCCGGAAGCGCTGGCATCAGAAAAAGGCCCAGAGGCCGATGTGATCTTGTTAGGGCCACAAATCAGCTACATGTTGGGTGAAATCGAAAAAATGTTCCCGCACAAACCCGTTGAAGTTATCGACGCGCAGCTCTACGGCAAAGTCGATGGTTTAGGGGTATTAAAAGCTGCCGTGGCCGCTATAAAAAAAGCAAAACAATAATAGGGGATTGTCGTGAGCCAATTTATTGCTTCTCTGGAAAAAGTCATCTTACCCTTTGCCGTTAGAATAGGCAGACAACAGCATATCAACGCCATCAAGAATGGGTTTATCAGGCTGATGCCGTTAACCCTGACCGGGGCGATGTTTGTTCTGATCAACAACGTATTCTTAAGTTTCGGCGACGGCTCGTTCTTCTACTCAATGGGGGTGCGTTTAGACGCCGATACCATAACCATGCTGAATGGCTGGAAAGGCATTGGCGGTAACGTTTATAACGGTACCCTTGGTATCATGTCGTTAATGACGCCGTTCTTTATCAGTATGGCGCTGGCCGAAGAGAAAAAGGTCGATCCTCTGGCCGCTGCGCTGCTGGCGGTTGCAGCCTTTATGACCGTTACGCCGTACAGCGTGGGTGAAGCCTATGCCGTTGGCGCAAACTGGCTGGGCGGTGCCAATATCATTTCCGGTATTATTATCGGGCTGGTGGTAGCTGAACTCTTTACCTTTATCATTCGTCGTAACTGGGTTATCAGCCTGCCAGACAGCGTGCCTACCTCGGTTTCGCGCTCATTCTCTGCAGTTATTCCTGGTTTTATCATCCTGTCTATCATGGGTGTGATTGCATATTTCCTCGCCCAATATGGCACCAACTTCCATCAGGTGATTATCGATAGTATCTCGGCGCCGCTGTCTAAAATGGGCAATGTAGTCGGCTGGGTGTACGTCATGTTCTCCTCCCTGCTGTGGTTCTTCGGGGTGCACGGCGCCATGGCGCTGTCCGCGCTGGAAAGCGGCATTATGATGCCGTTCGCACTGGAAAACGTTGCAACCTATACCCAATACGGTTCGGTAGATGCCGCGCTGGCTGCGGGTAAAGAGTTCCATATGTGGGCCAAACCTTTCGTCGATTCCTACATTTTCCTCGGCGGAACCGGTGCGACTCTGGGTCTGATTATTGCCATTTTTATTGCTTCCCGTCGTGAAGATTACCGCCAGGTTGCGAAACTGGCAGCTCCAGCAAGTATTTTCCAGATCAATGAACCAATCTTGTTCGGTCTGCCGGTCATTATGAACCCACTGCTGTTTATCCCGTTCATCATGATTCAGCCGATATTGGCGATTATTACTTCCGTGGCTTATTACAGCGGTTTTATCCCGCCAATCACCAACATTGCGCCATGGACAATGCCTGCCGGTTTAGGTGCCTTCTTCAATACCAACGGCAGCATTGCGGCGTTACTGCTCAGTTTGTTTAACCTGGGGGTAGCGACATTGGTTTATCTGCCGTTCGTGATTATTGCTAACAAGGCGCAGGGCGAGATTGACCGTGAAGTTGAAAGCGAAGAAGAAATCGCAAACAGCCTGAAATTCTAATAATTACACTTTGTTTGAGCTGCACTCTGTTTATGACGTAAAGGTTTGGGAGCTGGAATGAAATATCAATTTTCCGATGATTTTTGGTGGGGAAGTGCCACCTCGGCAACGCAGTCCGAAGGGGCGGCGTTACGGGAGGGTAAAAGCAAGAATATCTTCGATTACTGGTATGAGATTTCCCCGGAGCGTTTTCATGACTTAGTTGGTCCAGAAAATACTTCGACATTTTACGATAACTATAAGCAGGATATTTTGTTGTTAAAGGCGCTGGGGCATAACACGTTCAGAACGTCTATTTCCTGGTCCCGATTGATCCCCGACGGTGACGGCGAGCTGAATCCTCAGGCCGTCGCCTTTTATAACGGGGTGATAGATACTTTACTGGCAAACGGCATTAAGCCTTTTATTAACCTCTACCACTTTGACATGCCGTTATGCCTGCAAGAGCGAGGGGGGTGGGAAAACCGAGTCGTAGTGGAGGCTTATGCCCGTTATGCCGAAGCCTGTTTTAAGTTGTTTGGCGATAGAGTTAAACACTGGTTTACCTTCAATGAGCCTATTGTGCCGGTTGAAGCCGGTTATCTGAATGACTTGCATTACCCTTGCGTGGTGGATTTTAAGCGAGCGGTGACGGTGGCTTACCATAGCGTATTGGCTCATGCCAAAGCGGTGGGGCGCTACCGCAGCGCGGAGCAAAACGGGACAATTGGCATCATTTTGAATCTGAGCCCGACTTATCCGCGTTCAGATAGCGCCGAAGATCGTGCGGCGGCGTATCATGCCGATCTGTTGCTTAATCGCAGTTTCCTCGATCCAGTAACGAAAGGCGCTTATCCTGCTGATTTGGTGGAATTATTACGCCAGCATGATTTATTGCCTCGCACTGAGCCGGAAGACGCTCAGCTGATTGCCTGTGGAACGGTGGATGTGCTTGGGGTGAATTATTACCAGCCGAGGCGTATCCAGGCTAAAGACGTTCCGGTTTCTGCCGGGCAGGTAAAAACCCCAGAAGATTTATTTAGTTTTTATGCGATGCCGGGTCGTAAGATTAATCCCCATCGCGGCTGGGAAATTTATGAAAAAGGGCTGTATGACATTCTGAAAGACCTACAGGAAAATTACGGCAATATTCCCTGCTATATTTCAGAGAATGGAATGGGCGTGGAGGGCGAGGAGCAGTTTATGGACTCGACCGGAATGATTAATGATGACTACCGAATTGATTTTATTCGCGAACATTTAACCTGGCTGCATAAAGCTCTACAGGAAGGTAGCAATTGTAAAGGCTACCATTTGTGGACCTTTATCGACTGTTGGTCGTGGCTTAATGCCTATAAGAATCGTTATGGATTGGTTCGGCTGAATAGGGCAGACCAAACCCGTGAACTGAAAAAAAGTGGTTATTGGTTTGCAAATGTCGCAAGGCAAAACGGCTTTAACTGACGGAGTAATATCATGTTTGATTTAGATTCTATCGTTGATAATGAAGAAACCAGCAGTGAGTTGGAAGACGTCGTTATGGGGCTGATTATCAACGCGGGTCAGGCGCGCAGCCTGGCTTACAAAGCGTTAAAGCTGGCTAAAACCGGTGACTTTGCTCAGGCTGAAGAAATGATGGCTCAGTCCCGATTGGCACTTAATGAGGCGCATTTGGTGCAGACCCAACTGATTGAAGCAGATCAGGGCGAAGGGAAAACCAAAGTCACGCTCGTACTGGTTCACGCTCAGGATCATTTAATGAATGCTATGCTGGCCAGAGAGTTAATTGCCGAATTGATCGAATTACACCAACGAGTTGGTTGATGTTGATGTTGGCACTTTGTCCGTTTTGAATATTAAAATGACGGTGAATAAAATGGATATAAGATTAGTACGTGAAAAAGATCTTTTTAACGACAAGGAATTCCATCTATTTATTTACAATAAAACGGAAAGTGCCACAGGTTTACATCGGCATGATTATTATGAATATACGCTGATATTGACGGGAATGTGTTATCAGGAAATTAACGGTAAACGGGTGTTTTTAGAGCGCGGAGACGTGGTTTTTATCCCCGTAGGGTCTCACCATCAAAGTTTTTATGAGTTTGGCGTGACTCGCATTCTCAACGTTGGTATCAGCAAAGCGTTTTTCGAGCAGCATTATAAACATATTTTATCCCGCAGTTTTGTGGCTTCTCAGGCCTATCGTATTAAAGGCGATTTTCTTTCCTATATCGAATCAGCGATTTCTGCGGCTCACGTACAGGAAGATGAAATAACGGAGTTGTTGGAATTACTGACATTCTATGTCACAAACCGCATTAGCCATTATAAAGAGACCGCTCCCAGCGATGATATTCCCCAGTGGCTAAAAAATACCGTTGATAAGATGCATGATAATTCGCAGTTTGGGGAAAGGGCGCTGATCAATATGGTCGAACTTTCTGGCAAAACTCAGGAATATCTCACTCGCGCGACCCGACGTTATTACCAAAAAACGCCCATGCAAATTATCAATGAAATTAGAATCAATTTTGCCAAAACCCAGCTTGAAGTGACTAATGACTTGGTTTCCGATATCGCTTTTGAAGCGGGTTACAGCGACACCACATTATTTATCAAAAACTTCAAGAAGCTCACCTCTTTTACGCCGGGTAACTATCGTAAGAAATTCTATGGCGTTGCTGAGAGTTTATCCCACTAATTTTTGGCTGACGCTGGCGACAGCGGGCTACGCAGAAAGGTATTACTCATGGGGAAGTTACTTATTATTAATGCTGATGATTTCGGGCTAAGCAAAGGGCAGAGCTACGGTATTATCGAAGCTTTTCGCCACGGAGTCGTTTCTTCTACCACGGCAATGGTGAACGGCACAGCAATTGATCACGCTGCGGAATTGAGTCGGGAAAATCCTGATTTACCGGTGGGGTTACATTTTGTCCTCACTTACGGCCGCCCACTCACTGAGATGCCTTCTTTAGTTGATGCCAAGGGCGAACTGAATAAATCTCTGTGGCAGCACGCGGAGGCCGGCACGTTGAATCTGGATGAAATTGCCGGAGAGCTAGTTAGCCAATTTGATAAGTTCGTTGCTCTATTTGGCCGCCCGCCAAGCCATATCGACAGCCATCATCACGTTCATATGTTGCCGCAGATTTATCCACGGGTTGCCGCTTTTGCCCGCGAGCGAAATCTATCGCTGCGTATTGACCGTCATTATGCGCAGCAGCAAAAAATCGCGTTGGGTGATTCTCGCAGCAGCCAGTGGTTTGAGGACGGTTTCTATGGTGAGGAAATATCGGAACAGCTATTTTTACAATTGTTGGATAAAGCCAATGAGAGAGGCGTGAATTCCGTTGAGTTTATGTGTCATCCGGCCTTTATAGATAAAATCCTAATGACCAGTAGCTATTGTTATCCGCGTTTAACTGAATTAGAAGTATTAACCTCTCCCACACTAAAACAAGCCATTGCGCAGCGCGGTTACCGATTAGGTTCTTTTCAGGATTGCTAACGTTCGCCTATTTATCTGATAAACATCCTAGTAAAACGGCCCAACCAGGGCCGTTTAGTTGAGAATAAATAACTCTCAAAGGCTTCCTGGTACTTCAGATGTTCTTATTCATTATGCTTCAGCTGCGACTCACTTTATTGAGTAATTTATGGCAACCGCTTTTTTCCATTTTAATGATATGGGTAGCATCGGTGGTGGCATCTTCATAGCTTTTACGTAATTCCTCCAGATCACAGCCACTCGGATGATTGCCATTGCTGGAAGAAACTTGAAAGGGAAGTATATTCTGGTTGCTTAACATGGTTGCTCCCGTGTTGACACTCAGGACGCACAGCAGAGGCAATATGATGAATTTTGAATTTCTCAACATTGATCTTCCCTACGGAGTTTCTTAATCATGGGTCTCAGACCATACTCTCTGAAGATTGTATTAGTGAGAGTAAAGGTAAATATGATTAAGCTGAGGGTAATAAATTATAGATTTTTCCTCTGAAACGGCTTAATTATTGACAATATAAGATATAGTCAAGTACGTGACTTTCTCCGCGGGCACAGATACATGCTCTAGCGCTAAAAGCATTGTGCTATAAAGTATCCGATGCCAGATAATAGGAATATTTCTATGGCAAATAGCAGAATCATCAGGATATTGATGTTCGCCGTAGCCATTTTGAATCGTTCAAAAAAAATACTATACATGGTGATGAATCTTTAAATTGGAAACGCTATTAATCTTGCTAAGCATAAGCTTATCCTGATAGACGCAGCGTCTATCGCTACCGATTTCAGACGTGATATTTCCTTCGGCATAAACTTGTTTCAGCAACGCTGGGTAGGCCGTAATCAGCCGCGATGTATTTAACATGGCTGAAAGTCTGGACGATAGCTCTCTGGCGATATTGATTGCCGGATGAACTGCTTCTGAATTTTGCTGCGTGAGTTCCGCTAATCCTCCGCGTAAAAACCAGTAGTGAAGTTCGGTGCTATTACGAAATTTAAGCTTAGCCATTGCCGTACGTTTATGATTGCTCACGGTTTTAACACTAATACGTAACATATTGGCTATACTGCAATTTGTCATGCCCAGCGCTAATGACTCTAAGACTTCGCGCTCGCGGCGGGTCAATGCTTCCGTAATGGGTTTAATGCCGATAAGAGCATTCCGGGACTGTATTGAGGAAAACATTGGCTTTATCAAATTCACTAATTTATCAACTGATAAATTACGTGAAATGACTCTAATATTTTCCTGATTGATAGTGAGTGAGTGATGATTAACGCTATCCGGATTTTGGATCAAAAAGAACCGAGTGTTAGAGGTCTCCGGGTTAGCGGCAATCTCCGATAATAATCCTGACTCTGATAGTGAACTTCCACAAAAAATGATGTTGGCACGATAACGGTAGTAAATGTCGTTAGTAAAAAATACACGTATATTTAATCGGGAGAAAAAAACAATAAGCACCTGACGTAAACCTTCCGCATAGTACTTATCTTTCTCGATAATCAATATTGTCAGGGAGTTATTCCCAGAAAATCGATTGTTTCTCGTGGCGTGATTATTAATGACGCTGGATTCCATGCGTAGTCTATCCTATGTGGCAATAATATTTATTATTATTTTTCTGAAGGTTGTATTTATTTTATTTTCTGCTGTAAAACAAAAATATCAAATATCGCTCAAATAAGTTTAATTTTTCAATCGTCAGTCATCATATTTCAATTATGTTCTCATTTCTTTTCAATCATTATTGATCTCTCGAGTGCGGCTATTATGAGCTGTCATGGGTTTTATTATAAATCTTCATTTTTCATAGGGAAAAGCAAGAAACCTTTTATAAATCCTTAAGTTATTTAGGAAAGTCCACTCGAATATGAAACATAATATTAAAGGAATTTTTATTCCACTAACATCGCGCTTTGCGATGCCGGTTGCTTGGTTAAATATTGTCATACAGATTCTTTTTCCTCTGGCGGGTGCATTTACGCCAGTCATGGCTGCAAAAGCAGATAATCGCTCGATGCTAACCCCGCCCTCGGAGAAAAATGTAATACCTTTAACTAAGGTATATACGTTAGCTAAGGGGGAAACTCCATCAAGCGTGGCAAAAAAGTATGGTATTAGCCTGGATGAGTTACGCCAGCTAAACCGCCATCGACTCTTTTTACAGGAGTTTGATAAATTGCCTGAAGGAACATTGTTGAATGTGCCGAATAAAATTCCGGCAAAAACAACTGAAACCAATATAGGAGAGTTGAATAAACAACAGATTGAAAAGGAAAATAAATTTGCCAGTTGGGCTTCGCAATCTGGCCGCTTTCTTCAAAATAATCCTAATGGCGATGCAGCGGCAAATCTTGCGTTAGGTGCAGCAACCAGCAAAGCTAACCAAGAAGTGCAGCAATGGTTAAGTCGTTTTGGTACCGCGCGCGTACAGCTAAATCTGGATAAAAGTTTTTCTTTGCAAAACTCACAGATTGATTTGCTTATTCCACTAAAAGATCGAAAAGACACGCTGTGGTTTAGTCAGAGTAGTTTGCATCGTACTGATAGCCGGACTCAGGCCAATTTGGGGCTGGGAATTCGCTATTTTCAGCCTAGCTACATGGTGGGTACAAATAGCTTTCTGGATTATGACTTATCCCGCGATCATGCTCGCTTAGGCTGGGGGGTGGAATATTGGCGCGATTTCCTAAAGTTAGGTGCCAATACGTATTGGCGCCTAACTAACTGGAAAGATTCTAAAGATTTTGTCGATTACGAAGAACGTCCGGCAAACGGTTGGGATATACGCGCCGAAGGATATTTACCTGCTTACCCGCAGCTGGGCGCTAAATTAACCTATGAACAATATTACGGCGATGAGGTCGGATTATTTGGCAAAGATAAACGCCAGAGCAACCCTCATGCTATTACCGCTGGCGTTAATTACACGCCGTTTCCTTTATTAACCCTTAGCACGGAACAACGTCAGGGTAAATCCGGCGAAAATGATACCCGATTTGGAATCCAACTAACCTATCAGCCAGGAATACCCTGGAGTCAGCAATTGGACGGCGCGGCAGTGGCCGTTCGTCGTAGTCTGGCTGGAAGCCGCTATGACCTTATTGAACGTAACAATAATATTGTTCTGGAATATCGCAAAAAAGACGTGGTGTTCCTCACGTTGACTAATAACGCCAGCGGCTATGCCGGTGAACAAAAATCACTGGGCGTATCCGTGAATGCAAAATACGGATTGGATCGTATTGAATGGGACAGCGCCGCGCTGGTGATGAACGGCGGCAGCCTTGTTCAAGAGGCCGCCGATAGATTCAGCGTGATATTACCGAATTATCAACCCGGTGGACGCGCCGCGAATACCTATAATTTAAGCGCCGTTGCTTACGATAAAAAAGGAAACGCTTCATCCCGCGCGCAAACTGAGATTGTGGTGACGGAAGCCGCCGTCAGCACCTTAAACAGCACCTTTAGTCCAGCAGAAAGTCAGCTAACTGCCGATGGGCAGCAGACTGTCGATCTCGTGTTGAATATTCGCGATAAAGATAATCAGCCAGTTGATGTGCAAGATACTGAGATCAATCTGGATATTAGCAGTCAGGCGAGAAGTAAAGTCAGCACTCAGGTTACGCCATTTACTCGCGTGGATGTGGGGCAATATCGCGCAACGGTGACGGCAGGAACTCAAACCGAGCGAGTCATCTTAACGCCTTCGACGCGCAATATAACATTGGCTGAGGCCAAGGTTACGCTGGTGGCCGGGGATGCGGATATCGGACATTCCACTTTGACGGTATCACCTGAAACAATTGTGGCTGACGGTTCTACTCACAGCACGCTGACCTTTACCGCTAAAGATAGCCATGACAATTTGGTTAGCGGCTTAACCGATGTGAGTTTTGCTATCAGTGGGCTGAATGATAATAGCAGCCTGGTGGTAGGCAAAGTGGCGGAGAGCCACGGGGTTTATCGCGCAACATTGCAGGGAACCGAAGCGGGCACGGCCAGTTTGACACCGGTCATTAACGGTGTGGCGCTCGGTGGATTGGCGGCGTTGCTCACACTTACCGCCGATAACGGAACGGCGCAGATTACCGATGGCAATTTGTGGGTGACCTCCGACGGCGCGTTGGCAAATGATATTGAAACCAATGGTGTTAGCGTCAGAGTTACCGATGCATCGGGTAATGTAGTACCAAATCACGAGGTCACGTTTAGCACCAGTAACGGGCAGATCCTTACGCCGCATGTCATAACTGATGTGAATGGATTGGCATCGACGCTGCTGACCAGCACTCTCTCTGGGACTATTCCTGTCACCGCGACGGTCAACGGGCAATCGAAATCTGTCGATACCCAGTTTGTCGGTGATCTATCGACCTCTTTTATTACCGACCTTACGCCATCGGTGACGCAGGCCGTGGCTGATGGCAGCACGAAGGTGATATATCGAGCGACGGTAAAAGATGAAAAGGGGAATACTCTACCTAACGTACCGGTGTATTGGGAGCGCGACAATACTCAGGTTATGTTGAGTGCCGCTCGCAGTGAAACCGATGATCAGGGCATCGCGCAAATTGAGGCTTCCAGTCTGAAAGCGGGGGAGGTGATTGTCAGTGCTCAAAGTCGGCTTTCTCGTAAATCGGCAACCTCGGTTTCCTTTATCGCCGATATGACTCAGGCCAAGATCGATCGGCTTAGCGCGGATAAAAATATCTTAGTGGCAGATAATACGGAAACCGCCACCTTGACGGTCGGCATCACTGACAAGAATGACAATATTCTGACTGGTGTACCGGTGAGCTGGCAGATTATTGAAGGCAGCGGCACGATCATTCCCGTTGAGTCAGTTACCGATACGCAAGGGCTGGCGACCGCCTCTCTAAATACCCGTCAGTCTGGCGTATTAAAAGCGAGCGTAAGTCTGAATAATGGTGATTCGCGCAATATTACGCTGAATGCTGTGGCCGATAACCGCACGGCAAAAGTGTTATTGACGGCGGAAAATAACAAAGACTCGGCCATTGCGAATGACGTCGATTCTGTTGTGCTGCTTGCCGAGGTTAAAGATGCCGAAGGTAACGCCATTATTGATTTGCCAGTCACCTGGCGCAGTTCGATTAATTCAGTAAATCAATCCGTGTCCAACACCGATATCACGGGTGTTGCGCGGATGACGCTAAAAGGCAACCAGGCCGGAGATGCGCAGGTAACGGCGCTACTGTTCAATGGCGAACAGGCGGATAAAAGCGTCAGGTTTGACCCTACAGCGGCAGAAATTGGGAACAGCCAATTGAGCACATCGCCACAAACTATCGTTGCAGATGGCGTTGCCAAGTCGCTGGCCACATTGATATTGCGTGATACCAACGGTAATCCGGTATCGGGGCAAAGTGTGAGATTCAGCGCGGAAAACGGTTCCGATATTTCTTTCGTCAATCAACTCGAAAAAGGTCAGGGTGTTTATCAGGTCGAGGTGATAGGAACGCGTCAGGGAACGCATACTTTAACGGCTCATATCGATGGAGCAAATCCATTTAACAAGAGTATTGATCTGGGGCTGGTTGCCAATGCTTCAGATGTACGGATTAAGTCGGTAACCGTTGCTCGTTCGCAGGCCAATGCTGACGGCAACGATTCAGTGGAAATAACGGCTCAGGTTGAAGACAGCCACCAAAATACCGCGCTGGAAAACGTGGCGGTAGGCTGGAAAACCAATCTGGGAGAATTAATACGGCCGGTTAGCCAGACTAATAAACAAGGGGTTGCAGTGATTTCGCTGACCAGTACCGAAGCCGGAAATGCGCAAATTGCCGGGCTATTAGGTTACGGTCAGGAAGAAAATGCCGACAAACTGGTTACATTTGTGACCGGAATGGTATCCGATGACAAATCAACCTTCTCGTTGTCACCGACGGTCATTACTGCCAATGGTAACGATAGCGCCACGCTGCTGGTGACTGCGCGGGATGCTCAGGGGAATTTGTTAACTGGATTGCAGAAAGAGATCGTGCTTTCTTCTCCGGAGGGCATCACCTTAAAGACCTCGGCATTTACTGAGGTTTCCACCGGAATTTATGAAGGAAAAATCAGCGGGACTAAAGCAGGGGTTGCCACCCTAAACGTTGCGATCAAAGGGGTTACCCTTAAGCAGCAGCGCCAATTAACGCTACGGGCGGATGCGGCTACGGCGAAGATGTTGGGTAGCGCAACGGCGACCCCAGCGTCCGCTATGGTGGGCGAGTCGGTTATTTATCGGGCGACTTTAGTCGATGCCTATGATAACCCGCTGGGGGCGGGTATTCCGGTGACCTGGCGTGCTAACGCCGACAGCTACTTGAGCCAGCAGCAAACCCTGACTAATGCCCAAGGGATAACCGAGGTGTCGCTCAGTCGCACCAAGGTGGGTACGGCGCAACTGAGCCTAATATTGACCGGTGGAACCTTTGATGCGCCGAATGTGCCTTTCCACGCAGGCGCGGTTGATGAAAGTAAATCCGAGTTGTCTCTCAGTCCGGGCAGCATTACCGCCGATGGCGTAGATATTGCGACGCTGAAGGTGATACTGCGTGATAAACAAGGCAATTTGCTGTCACTGCAAAAAGTATCGGCGGAGGCGGATCAGAAAGACGCGGTGACGATCTCTGCGGCTAAGGAAAATTCACCAGGTGAATATCTGATCCTGGTTCAGGGAAAAAAGGCGACCACCGTCAGTTTATCCACTCAGGTCAATGACGCTCCGTTCAAAACTGCGCAGACGCTAACGCTTAAGGCTGATATTTCCAGTGGAAAGGTCGATAGTATTACGCCGGCCGTCACCAGCATTGTTGCAGGGAAGGACAGCGTCGTTTATCGCGCGGTGATTAGCGATGCTGAGGGTAATTTACTGAAGGACGCTATTGTGTCCTGGCAATTAATCTCAGGTTCGGCGGTCTTTGATCGAATATCCAGAACGGATGGGATGGGAGTAGCACAAACTACCTTGAGCAGCACCGTAGCGGGTGACGTGGTTATTGCAGCTTATCTGAACAGTAACCAATATAAGAATGCTATACCGGTAACGGTGAAACCCGGCGCCATCGATCAAAACGCGTCGACCTTTGTCAGTGACAAAATCACAATAGGCTCGGATGGAACCGAAGCGGCCAATTTGCTGGTTAAGCTGAAGGATATTTACGGGAATAATATTCCTAAAGAGGTGGTTAATATTACCTCATCTTCTACATTGACCGGTTTTAAGGTGACGCCTCAGCCAATGAAGGATATAGGCAGCGGTAATTACACCGCGGCTGCTACCTCTACCGCCAAAGGTCAGCAGGTGATCAGTGCCAAAGTGGGCAGCACCCAAATTGGCAAAGATATTACGATTACCATCGGGGCAATAACGCCGGATTTGCGTTTTGATAATGCGCAGCAGCAAGTGACCTATGTCAAAACCTTTAACCAATCGCAGCCGGCCAGAAATGTTCCCGTCGGCGTGCGCCAATTTTGGAGCAGTAGCGATCCTGATGTGGCGCAGGTAGATGACGTTGGCAAAGTGACCCTATATAAATCGGGCAAGGTCACTATCACGATTCAAACCAGCGGTAATGGGCAATATAACCCGGCTCAGGGCAGCTATGAACTTCAGGTAGATAAAGCCGATCCTCAGCTCACGACGGATCAGGCAATTATTGCCGATTACTGGGCGGAAGGTAACAATCCATCGGTGAAGGTTTCACTCAATAATAGTGATGCTGCCGCCTTAACCCCAACTTATCGAAGTAGCGATAGCAAAGTAGTGACCATCAATGCTCAAGGTAATCTGACGCAAGTCAGACCCGGAGCGACTGATATTACCGTTTCAACGCCGGAAACCGATCAATTCAAAGGGAGTGAATTAAAGATTGGCTATACCTTAAGTAAAGGGCGGCATCCTATTACCTTCAGCCAACCGACTTTCCAGGTAACGGATCAGGAGAATCTGTCGGTAGAGCAGCCTATTGTGGCACTACCCGCTAATGCTAAATATAGTTGGGGAAGCAGCGATAGTTCCGTCGTTAATATTAAACCTACTACTGGGGAGATAAATAGTCAGGCTGTCGGCAAGGCTCGGTTGACGTTAACCATGGCATCGAATGAATTCTACGAGGAAAGTAGCGGCTATTACGATGTGGAGATCTACGGAAAACCGAGTATTAGCGGCAAGGTAGTTCACCTGAGTAAAGGTCAGTCATCTGAATCGAATAAATGGAATCCGACGTTTACCCGCGATACGATATCGGTGAACTGGTCATCCGAGAGCAGTAATAAATACACGGCGCCAACGAAGGTGGTAATTCAGATATTTGATAACAGTACCAACGCTAAGCTTGAAGAAATAACGGAAACTTCCAGCTTTATGTCGAAAACAACGACCTTCCAACCCAAAGAAAGCTATTGGGGAAAAAGGCTAAGGATTGTTGCCACGGCATACGGGTTTAATAATCTGCAGGATCGCTACCAGTATATGGTTGACGCGTACCCCTTAGAGCCGGCCGCTATTTGGAATAGTGCTATTCTAAGATCGCGTAGCCTTATTTATATCACTAGCTCAGGGGCAAGAGATTCATCATGTCGGGAGACATGGTTGGGTCGGGAGCATCATGTTAACGCGAACATCGATAATTTGGCCTTAAACTTTAGTTCAGGGGATAGATTAATCGCACCGATGGAAGTGACGGTAAGAGTCGACTTTGGCGGTCAGTCCAATTCGAATGTTTATACAAAAACCAATATTTTCTCCAGTGAGAATATTGCCGTTAATAAAAGCACCAAAATTTTCAGCGAGTGCTGGAAAAGCCACGTTGGGGGTTACTCACCATCATTAGTTGTCAAGTTCGGTGGGATGACAAGAACTTACTGGGGCGGGTCTCATGGCTGGGGGGGAAATGGTGACGGCAACGATACGCCGCGTGTGGATAATTACTAATGCTAAAAATATGACTATGGGGTAGTCATTTTAGATAAGTAGGACAGGGACGTTATTTACAATCCTCACCGCGACACTCAGTTTCGGTGAGGGTTATTTTGACAATAACAGGTAATGATTTTCACAGTAAAAATGATATCAAAAGATCAGAAATGTCCTACGATTAGTTATTTTAACCATGATGTGATGTCGCAGGCCGACCGCGGTGATCATTTTTCTCAGAGAGAGAGTCAGTTACTGAGTATTTCTAATATAGGACACAGTTTTATTCAGGACAGAGTGATGTACAGCGAAGATGTGTTGGATTTAAATCCGGCGTCGAATAAAAGAATATTGGCAGGAAGTAAAACTAAAGCAGAGTCTAGCTGTAGAGTAAAATTACAGACATTAAAAAAAATAACCATTTATTTAATCGAGTGTAATGAAGAAGGTTTTTATTTGTTGAATCAGCGCTCTGCCTTATCTGAAAATCCTGTCGGCATTAATAATAAACAGGAGATTAAATATAGCCTTTGTAACAATGATTCTTTTCCTGCGCGTAAAGATAAATTAGGCCAGGGGATTTTGTAGTAAAAGTCAGGGGGAATAATGTTCCCCATTATGTTAATAACAGCAAATCAATCAAGAAAAAGGAATGAAATATGCATTTAAGAAATCACTCATTCAGATCCTCTTGTCGTCATTATATTAAAAATGCAGAAGTAACTAAAAAGGCATCAGAAGTTTCTATAAATATAGGGAGAGTTAATTCTGGTTGTTTTGCTAGTTTATTCGGTGTAAGCAATACCAATGTTAATATTAGTTGGAAAGGAAATTCCACGTCATTAGATCTGAATAAGGTAGTTAAAAATTGTTGGAAGACAATAAAAAATAATAATAAAGATATGGAAGAATGGCGGCGGCAGGAGAGAAGCGTATATATCCCTGCTGCCATTAATAAATCAATCGACACTGCTGCTGGATATTTAGGTGCCAAGGTAAGCACGGAGACGAAGGATCGTGTTTTTGATAGAACATTCCAATATAGGTATATGTCTGCCGAGTTTTCTGGTGTGAGTAACGTAAAGAGCGCAGCTCAGACTTCTATTGGACAAACGGTAGGGAACTATCTTAGTCGGAATAATTCTCTAGACAATTTATTTAAAAATAATGAATTGGGAAGAGATGCCAGCCAGCCAGATATGAAAAGAAAAATCAGAGAAGAGCATTCTTTAGTCAGTGCGGAAGTAACAAATTTCATCTCAGACCAGATCTATAAAAAATATTTCTCACAGGATGTCAGTGCGATAAGAAAAGTTGCATTGCAATTAACACTTGAGGAAACAGGGATGTTTAAGGCTAAAAAAATCATGCCGCCGCGGGTGTAAATTCTAAGTAAACAACCAACCCACATATAAGTGATATTGCCAGTAAAGCCATATCTTGGGTAATGACCGAAAAAATAAAGCGTGATTAAAATATGCAATATATGATCGAACTTTAAATTCACGTGAACTAAAAGTGAATTCTCGCTTTATGATATATAGAAGGAACAATAATGAAGATTAACAATTCAAGCACGTTGGTGATCAACCCTACTAGGGTAAATGAAAATAGTCAGACTGAAAGTGAGAGTTCTCGTCTCAAAAAAAATGTCGCAACAACCACGGCAGTCAGTAATACGACATCTACATTAAAAGCAAAAATAAACAGATATAAAGCTCAAAGAGATGAAGCGAATAAGACATTCACACCTAAAGAACAGCGTGTAAAGGAGTTTTATGGTTCAAAGTTTACTGTGACTCAAGAAGGCGGGTTACTCACCACCTCTAAACCTTATCCTAAGGAAGTACACTCCTTATTACATACCGATGCTAATATATCCGGAGCTAAAACGGCTGCCACGATGAGGGCTTTAATTGCCGAGGGGAATATGCTTGCGGCCAAAAAGTCGCACATGCCTGATGCCAATATTGACTTGGCTAAAGCGATACAAAACACTTTGTTCGAGGCAGCCGCAAACAATTTATCAGCGCTCACTGCACCTATTTCCTTACATATAGATAAAGAGCAGGGCATTTCACTCAATAATGCTAAAAGAGAATCGGTTAATGAGTGGGTGGCAAGGAATGATAATAGTGAAACCTTTATCATCTTAAATGGAAATAATGATGAAACCTACGTCAATTTCATTGCTGAGACGCTGAAGGATTCAAAGAATATCAATTTCATTACCAGTGGATTTGGCGGACATGGAACAACGGATCGGCACAATATTGCGATAAACAAAACCGAAGGCGATCGCTTCAAGGAAATTTTGGTCGGGAAAGGGATTTCGGCTAGCCGGGTAACCGTCGATCCTTTCTCTACTAACAGTGGCCAAAACGCTACGAATGTCGCAGATATTCTAGATCGTGTCGCTGATTCAGGTAAACCTGTATCAACCGTCGTGGTCAGCGGTACGCCAGCTGCAGTACCCAGGCAGACTCTTACCTACGGACAACAGCTGAAGTTAGATAATACAAAGAGTTTCAATATAGAATCATTCCCATTCTTTAATCCAAGTGAATATAACACTTTGGCCGATAGCCTAGCGACAATCAGAGAGTTTTCAACAACGCTTAATTATCTGTTCAACACGTCATATTTGCCTGCCAAACCCGAGCTGTATTCCGATGATTTTTTCTCTGCGGCTAAAGCATGTTTTAGCACATTGGAATCGAAATTGGGTAGTGAACATTCAGAGTTCGCCCAACAGAATAAACCTCTATTAGAGGCAATGAGGAATGTGGACGATGCCATGATAGAGAGATTCCGCAGCCAAAGTTTGACTGAAAATGATAAGGCGGCGGTAAAAACAATAGATAATTTCTTCAGATCTTTGTTCAATCCTCTTGAACTGACCTTTAAGCGTGATAATAGCTAGTCAATACCAATGTGCCCTCTTTGGGGGGCACATTCAATAGTTTTTGGAGGGGGCGTCATTTGCAGCGATATGGGATTTTTTATCAGGTCATGCAGATTATCTAACGGGTACGAAGACTAGAAGGGCGGGTTTCCTTTTCGGTAAACGTCCCAAACTTTTTTCGCATATTTCATCCGCATTTCATGACGATCTTTTCCTGTTCCTGAATTATATGCCCCGACGGCTTCCCAGCTATAACCATAGATCTTCATCATATCGGATAGTATTGAGGCACCGACCAATATGGAAACACAGGGATCTGAGGTCAACATTGCATCATCTACGCCTATTTTGCGCAGTCGGGGAATATGGCTGCTGTTTATTTGCATTAATCCTAAATCGTAACTTCCGTTATTATTTTTTCCTACGGCTTCTGGTTTCAATCCAGATTCTACCTGAGCGATAGAATAGAGCAGCTTGGCCTCAATGCCGAAAAATTGTTCTGAATAGGTCCAGCAGTTGGCGTAACCTTGATAAGGGAAAAAAAAGCTCAGGATAAAAATAATTATCCTCGATAAAGTCACGCTATTCATTAATTTATTTTCCCTGGTGGAATGGAACGATTCTTGTGATAAGTGGGGTTGTAAGAATTTTATCAGTAAATATATCATCATGAAATGATAATAACTGGTTATGTATAACAAGCTGGTTTTTTGGAACAAAAGTGACATCCGGTGGATTAGTAATATTAATATTAAACATAATCATAATTTGTATTGATCTTCCATTTTTGTTTTTTGATTTCATTTGTAATTCATTGTATTTATTGGTTTTTATTTATAATGCTTGATTTTTAATCTTATCAGATAGGGTTAGGATATTTATTAAATAACGCTAAATCAATGGGTGATTGTTTGTCACTGGTACAATCTGTTCTACATCAGGAATTGATGGGGAACGGTAACACTCTTTCCTAGATAATTAAATTTCCTCTCGTTAATACTAACGTTATCGATATACTCTTACGCAGTGTCTCGTCATTTTCTCATCATGTTTTTACTGAATCAAAGACATATATTGAGCCAAGAGATCATGACGCTCCCTATAAAGAATATAATAGATATATCTTTAATCGAATATGTCGGAATGTTTCTGAAACGAATGGTAACTAACTTATGGATAGGCTTAGTACTCATCTATATCTACAACAAAATGATCGGTTAGAGTTTCAAAAGCCGCAGCTGTTGCTGACTGAACCTCATAAAAGCACCGGTGTTGATTTTAAATTGATCGGTGAGAACGGCAGCGATGTTACCTGCCAGTTTAAGCCGGGTGAAACGGGTATCGCGGCTTTTTTACCAATGTCATTGCATATTATCGAAGGGAGTATGCGCTATCGGTCATTGGATCTCATTGCCCTGTGCAAGCTACAGGCATTTATAGATACTTCGCTTAATCGCGTAGGTTTTGAACGTAACAATGATATTTGCTGGGGGTTTGAACCCCTAGGGTTTCAAGAGAATGTGACTTTTAAACATATTGAGTATTGGTTAATCCGTCAATCGTTACGGGCAGACTCCGGAACGGGGAATATCGCCAGCATCTTACGTTCTACCGAATGGTATCGCTTAGTCAGATTTTTACTACAGGAAGCGGATAGCACCGAACGTTTGCAGGATTTGGGCGCACGCTATGGCGTTTCTGTGTCTCATTTTCGCCGCCTGACGCGTAAGGCTTTGGGTAATACAACCAAAGTAGAAATGTGCGATTGGCGGCTAGTTCGGGCGTTATTAGATCTGATGGGAGAACAGAAAAGTTTGACTACGTTGGCGATGAAGCATGGTTATTCGTCTCTTTCTCATTTTTCTAACGACGTCAAAATATCATTAGGTGTTTCTCCACGTAGCCTGAAAGATGTCATTATCAGCGATGCTAAAAAATGAATTATGTTATTGGTTTTAAAAGAACCTGCGTCTGTATTTTAGGGGTGGTTGTACTAGCAGGCATGCCTGAAAAGGCATTTTCTGAGGAAGATTCATCAAGTCTTTCGGGCTATGTAGCACGGCAAAATGATATAAAAGGGCTGATTGACGCTTTGTCATCAAGAATGAATAAGCCAATTATTATCAGCAAAGCCGTGGCGCGAAAGAAGATTAGCGGGGAGTTTGATCTTAATAATCCTCAGCGTTTAATTGACAACATTTCGGCGCAGTTAGGGCTGATTTGGTATCACGATGGGCAGGCTATTTATATTTACGATGCATCAGAGATGCGCAATGCCGTGGTGGTATTAAGAAACACCTCTTTTTCAGCGGTGAGCAATTTTTTGCGTAAATCTGGTCTATATGATCAGCGTTACCCATTGCGCTCAGATAGCGTGAGTTCCACGTTTTATGTATCTGGGCCCCCGATCTATGTTGAATTGGTGACAAATACAGCCAAATTCTTAGATGAAAAGAACAACGATTTGGATGGACGCTCAAAAGTTGCGTCTATCCCGTTGTTTAATACGTTTGTTCAGGATCGTGATTTTAAATATCGTGACGATAGGATCATTATTCCGGGAGCCGCTAGCATTGTTCAGCAATTACTTAACGGTAATGAATCCGGTGGGGATGTTATGGTGCCAGCACCGGCGACAGATACTATTGCCACGGATTTACCTCCTCGGCTGGATGAATTTCCCGGTGTCAGTCAGGCAAAACCCAAATTACCTTTTGCAGATTTGACTACGGCAATAAGGGGGCGTCCTTCAGCCTCGGGTTTTCAGATTGTGGCTAATCCGGGAACCAATAGTCTATTGGTTAAAGGAAGCGCTGAGCAAGTCTCATACGTGCAAAATATTGTCAGTGTTCTGGATTTGCCCAAGCGCCATATTGAGCTATCGGTGTGGATTGTCGATTTGCAAAAAGATGCGCTGGAACAAATGGGCGTTGAATGGAATGGTGGCGTGAATGTTGGGGGGAAACTAGGGATTTCTTTTAACGGTGGAGCATCCAGTACTGTAGATGGCGCAACATTTATGGCCTCAGTGCTGGCATTAAGCCAAAAGAACCAGGCGAATATAGTTTCCCGTCCGATGGTATTAACACAGGAGAATATTCCTGCCATTTTTGATAACAGCCGGACGTTTTATACTCAATTGATCGGTGAGCGTAGCGTTGAATTACAGCATATTACCTATGGTACTTCGGTTAACGTATTACCGCGTTTTACCGATGGTAACGAAATTGAAATGATGCTGAACGTAGAAGATGGGTCGCAGGTTCCTGTCTCTTCAGACACTCCAAATGGTTTACCGGAAGTTGGACGCACCAATATCAGTACTATTGCCAGGGTGCCCAGAGGGAAAAGCTTGTTAATTGGCGGTTATACGCGAGATGAAAGTACCGATGGGGAGGCCAAAGTTCCACTATTGGGAGATATTCCTCTAATAGGCGGGTTATTTAGATATAAAAAATCGCGCAACTCTAATACGGTACGGGTTTTCCTGATTCAGCCGCGAGAGATTGAATCTCCGTTACAACCGGATGCCAGTAATCTTATTGCCGATATGCAAAAAAATCTGGCCAATCCTGCGTTGCAAGACTGGATGCGAAATTATGTGGATAGCCAGAAATGGCTATAGATATTGGCAAGTTTTCCTCTTCATCACTCGATTTGTACCAGTTACGTCGGGATAAGGTGAGCAGTGAAAAAAGTGCTAATACGCAAAAAGCTGCCCAAGAAGGGGCTGTGAATAGTGACGAAACGCAGAATATTGCAGATGATTCACCAGCCGCCGCGGTGCAGCGTTTTGGCGACTCTATTGATGAAATGTCAATTCTATTATCGCAATTTCGCAATCGTCGAGATTATGAAAAAAAGATTGGTAGTGCGAGTGAAAGCAGCTTTGAACAAATTTTGGACGAGGACGTACTGCCTAAAGTCTATGCATTATTAAAAGTCACGTCGAGTGTCGATGGTTCAAATATAAAGAATCTATTGCAACAGGTGCGCTCATTATTTCCTGATGACAGCGATCTGGTTTTGGTGCTGCGCGAACTGCTACGTCGCCGCAATATTGATGAGGTAGTTAGACGCCGCCTTAAAATCATGTTGCAGCAGGTTGAAAAGCAGGCTAATCCGCGCCGGCTTAAAGCTGGAATAAATGTGGCGTTTAAGGCCCGCTTATTTGGGAAGGCACTGCAGCTTGATCCGGCACTCATGCGCGAGAGTTACCGTGATTTTTTAGAGAGTGATGCCCATGAGGTCGAAGTTTATCAAGATTGGATTTCGACATATGGCGCTAAGCATCGTGCCGCGGTGGTCGATTTTATGGAAAGTTCGCTGCTTAGCGATATGGATGCCCAGGATCCAAGTTGTTCTCATATTGAATTTGGTAATTTATTAGGGCGGTTAGGACAGGTAAAACTGATTCGTTCAAGCGACAGTGCCTTTATAGATAACGTATTGAAAAATGCCTTAATACGGGCGCATAACGATTCGGAACAAGCTTGGTTGTTATTTATGCTATGCGTATTACAGCATCCGGAACATATAAAAGATTATTTACAAGAAGCGATTGGTGAGAGAATAAAATTAAGTAAACACGCGGAACGTTCCTCGTTACTACATATTATCTCGCAAGCCTGTAAAAATTTACCCAGAGAATTATTTTATGAACCTGAAGATGCCGATGTATTAGCGCGGGAATTCGAGAGATTGGCAACAATAGCCTATCGCTACGAGTTAATTGAGCTTCGTCGGGGCAATTTAGAGTAAACGAAAAAATTACCCGGCTCGCACACTGACTCTATTGTTAAACCACCGCCCGTTATTATGAATTCGAGCATGTCGGGTTGTGCCTGAAATTGCAGTAGACCTTTTACTGTTAATTTCTTATTGCGTATATGATTTATAACTCTGTTGGCATCAATAATGGAACCTGATTTTGATTACTGAATTTCTTATTAAAACTAGACGGCATCCAGAGTTATTTATTCTACTGCTGGTTATTGTCATTATTGCCATGTTGGTTATACCACTGCCGACTTATCTGGTCGATTTTCTCATTGGCCTGAATATTGTTATTTCTGCATTGGTTTTCCTGTCGTCTTTTTATATTGACAGAATATTGAGTTTTTCGACCTTTCCAGCCGTACTGCTGATAACCACGCTGTTTAGGTTGGCTCTATCTATTAGCACCAGTCGATTGATACTTAATGATGCTGATGCAGGCGATATTATTGCGACATTCGGCCAGTTCGTTATTGGCGATAATCTGATCGTTGGCTTTGTTATTTTCTCTATTGTGACCATAGTGCAGTTTATGGTCATTACCAAAGGCGCAGAACGCGTTGCGGAAGTTGCCGCTCGTTTTTCTCTGGATGGAATGCCTGGTAAACAGATGGGGATTGATGCCGATCTCCGGGCGGGTTCTATTGATGCAGATGCAGCAAAAGAGCGCCGCAGCGTGGTTGAAAGAGAAAGCCAGCTCTACGGTTCTTTTGATGGCGCGATGAAATTTATTAAAGGTGATGCTATCGCTGGCATTATCGTCATTTTCATCAACTTTATTGGCGGTATGGGCGTGGGCATTAGCCAGCATGGCATGGATATGTCCACAGCGCTGGCGACATACACCATGCTGACTATTGGTGATGGATTAGTGGCTCAAATTCCATCTCTGCTGATTGCTATCAGCGCCGGTTTTATTGTCACCAGAGTCAACGGCGATGGCGATAATATGGGCCAGACCATGATGGACCAGTTATTAGGCAACCCATTTGTGTTGCTGATTGCTGCCATGCTGGCGCTAGGAATTGGCAGTTTACCGGGTTTCCCGTTCTTTATTTTTGCTATTCTCGCCGCAGGACTCAGTGGATTATTCTATTTCAAATGGAGTGAGAAAAAGCGCCATGCAGCTAAAAAGAATGCTCCGGCAGAAATAGCTTCAGGAGAAAAGAATATCGATGCCGAAGGGACATCTCTGGGGCTAATTGGTGATCTGGATAGCGTGGCGGCAGAAACAGTGCCTTTAATCCTATTGGTTCCGACAGCGCAACTGGCCGCATTACAGAAAGCCAGCGTGGTGGAGCGTTATCGGAGTCAATTCTTTATCGATTACGGCATTCATTTGCCTGAAATGATGTTGAAGGCATCGGATAATCTTAGTGCTAATACCGTCGCCATCTTAATAAATGAAATAAAAGCGGACGAATTTAATATTTACTTTGGCCTGCTGCGTATCGTCAACAGTACCGATGAGCTAAAGCAGTTAGGTGTTGAATGCGTTACCCATAATAAAGAAAGTTGGACCGATAGCACTAATCAGGCATCGCTTACACAGCTAGGCTATCAGCTTAGACCGGCAATTGATGAGCTCTATTACTGTCTGTCAGTTTCTCTGGTTCGCCACGTTAATGAGTATTTTGGCGTACAGGAAACCAAAGATTTATTAGATAAGTTAGATAATAAATATCCTGACCTGATGAAAGAAGTCCTGCGTCACGCGACGGTTCAGCGTATTGCCGAGGTATTTCAACGCTTGCTGAGCGAAAAAATATCTATCCGTAATATGAAGATGATTATGGAGTCGCTGGCTTTATGGGCGCCCAGAGAAAAAGACGTGATTGCGTTAGTTGAACACGTACGTACTTCATTATCGCGTTATATATGCCATAAATTTTCACAGGGAGAGACGCTACGCGTTATTAATCTCTCTGCGGAGTTTGAAGAGAAATTACGGCAGGGAATAAGAAATACCTCCGGTGGTTCATTTTTGAATCTGGAACCTGCGGTAGCGGAGGAACTCATTGATGCGCTGACGTTAGCCACAGATAAATTGACAATATCTAATAAAGACATGGTTATTTTATCTTCGGTAGATATAAGGCGATTTGTTAAGCGCTTTATAGATTCTCAGTTTAAAGACTTGGAGGTAATGTCTTTTGGCGAAATCACGGATAGCGTATCTATTGATGTTTTAAGAACTGTCTAATCAACAAGGAGATAATAATGAATCTAGATATTGTAACTTTAATTCGTGACACACTATTGGAAACAGGCTGCGATGAATCGTTATTAAATGATTTCGACGGCCACTCGACTATATCGCTAGATTTTTCAGATCGTGCCAGCATGTTAATTAGCCTGATTGACGATCAGGTCTGGTTATGGTCGCGTATTGGTGAGGAAAATACTCACGTATTAAGTCAAAAAGCTGATGACCTTTTAAAAACTTTAATGGAAGGCTGCGCTTTCACTCCGTCAGGGCAATTACAGTTAGCCACCAATGACGGGTATATCGAATTAAAGGGGCTAGTTAATTCAAGCTATACCGAGACCAGTACTCGATTTGCTGAAGCATTAGATGAGTTCTTTGCGCTGCAAGAAAAGTTTGTGGAAATTCTTCAATAATGAGTGAAATACCATTGATCCGTTATCAGGCTCATCCTTTGCGCCTGAGCGGGCCGATTCTTGAATCGGTTCTGCCAGGGGTAAAGATCGGTGAAATCTGTGAAATACGTCAGCATTGGCAAAGTACCGAGGTGGTTGCTCGTGCCCAAGTGCTGGGATTTAATCGCGATCTGGCGGTACTTAGCCTGATTGGTAACGCCAATGGTTTATCCAGAGATGCCGTGATTAGCCCAACCGGTAGCGCATTGACGGTCGCACTGACCCATTCATTATTAGGTTGTGTATTAGATCCCTCAGGGCAAGTCGTCGAACGATTCTCCGATTCCGCCGCCATATTGGGGCATGAAATTCGCCCCATTGATGCACCGCCACCATCATATTTGCAGCGCGTAGGTATTCGTCAATCGTTTATTACTGGCGTGCGAGCCATTGACGGCTTGATTACCTGCGGGATCGGTCAACGGCTCGGTATTTTTGCTGCGGCAGGCTGCGGAAAAACTACGCTAATGCATATGTTGATCGAGCAGGCAGATGCAGATGTGTTTGTTATCGCACTCATAGGTGAGCGCGGCCGAGAAGTGACTGAATTTACTGATATTTTACGAAGGTCTGGGCGGCAACAGCAGTGCGTGTTGATTTATGCCACCTCGGATTTTTCTTCTTTGGATCGCTGTAATGCGGCTTTAGTGGCTACCACGGTTGCTGAATATTTTCGTGATTCAGGCAAAAAAGTGGTGCTGTTTCTGGATTCAGTTACGCGTTATGCCCGCGCTTTGCGGGATGTGGCATTAGCCGCAGGCGAAGCACCAGCCCGGCGAGGCTATCCGGCTTCGGTATTTGAGGCTTTGCCAAAATTACTCGAGCGTCCCGGCTGTACTCATAGTGGAAGTATCACCGCGTTTTATACCATTTTACTGGAAAGTGATGATGAACCAGATCCAATTGCGGAAGAGATTCGCTCTATTTTGGACGGACATTTTTACCTTAGCCGCAAACTGGCGGCCAAAAATCATTATCCGGCAATTGATATTTTACGCAGTGTGAGTCGTGTAACCGGTCAGGTTTGCCAACCGTCGCATTTACACAGCGCAGCCGAAGTCCGACGGATATTGGCGAAAATCGAAGAATTACAGATTTTTGTGGACCTAGGGGAATACAGCGCCGGAGAAAATGCGGAAAACGATCGCGCTATTCAGCGACGTGATGATTTATTCCGTTGGCTGTGTCAGCCCGTTGAAGAACACGCTGTATTTGAAAATACATTGAGTCAATTGCATGAATTTGCTTCGTAAATTCACTGCACTACTACTGCGCAGTGAAAGCAAAACTCAGCGTCAGGAGCGGATATTAACGCAGCTTGATAGCCGGATACGTGAGTGCCAAAAATCTGTTCAGGCTCTAGACGCTCAACGCAAAGCGGCAACCGGCCTGTTGCACAGTTTGCGCCCGCAGGGGCAGGGACTAAATCGCGCCATGCTGTATGCAGTACAGCGGAAACAGTCCGCGCTTCGTCGCCGAATTGCCAATATTGACCTGGAAAAAGTACAGCAGCTAACGGATCTGAAAAGCTGTGAAGAGGACAGGCAAAAGGCGCAGGTGCAGCGTCTGAGACTCATTCATCAGTCTGATAAATACAAGCATTTGCAAATGCTTGAGCGGAAAGCTCACCGCCAGATGGCCGACCGAATGGAAGAAACCGAAATTGAGGAGATTATTGCATGGAACAAGTAAATAGCGTTTCAGGAGCCAATACGGGGCGAACGGAAAATATCTCCGAAGTTGCGCAACCTATTTCCGATATTGTCAGAAAGAAACAGCAGGAAGAAAAGGGCGAGCGTTTTACCGAGATCGCCGATAAAACCGTTCCGTCTATGCCAACCCTATTATCGCCGCTATTGGCCTTGCAGCTTGGAATTGGTCATAACGCTGACTCTACAACCAAAAAGGCTGAAATAAGCGCGCTGAAAGGATCTAAGCTTCAGGCAACTCATCCGCGTTTGGATTATTTAACTCAGGAAATTCCTGCTAAGCCGATCGCACAGCTTCAGCAAAGGATTCCTGAGCGTCTAACAACGAAAGATATGACAGATAAATCCCTACTGGCTGCTCTACCGACGGGAAAAGAAACAAAAAATATTGAAGTAATAAGAAATCCGCAGCCGTTGCAGAAAAATAGCCATGTCACAGATGCCATACCCGTTGCTTCTCTTGCCCGGTTCCCTAAAGATAAAACCAGCGAGTTTTCTGCCAATGGAGATCGTCAAAATTTAACTGCGCCGAATCATGAAAAGTTAAATATTGTGCAACAGATTGGCGGCAAACCGACATCGACTGATATGACAGCTACTGGAGAGAGTGAAGCTTTATTTCCTCAGTTTAAAAAAGAGGTAAAAGTGGATTCTCTAGCCTCAGATAAAGGGCGCCCTGAATGGTTATATCCGGTACCGAATAAATCAACCCATTCGGTGGTGGATATAGCAACCAAGGCTGCATTGCCTATGGGAAAAACCGATAAGTTTCCACAGCCGCAATCAGGAAATAATGAAATAGAAGGGCCAGGGAAACTCACTTACCGTTTTAAACAATGGGGTGAAGGACATCATGTCAATATTTCAACGCAAACCCAAAATCACTCAGCTCAGGTGGTCTTTCAACCCTCGGACGCCACGGTTCAACAGCGTTTAGGCACTGGAGAAATGCCCCAGCATTGGAGCTTATTGCGTGACGGGGAATCGCAACAGCAGCAGAAACAGCATCAGGAACAACCGACTCAGGACGAGGAGGAAGCTCAGTGATTGGCCGGTATTTTCGTCAAATAAGTCAGGAACAACTTGTCTGGTCACGTGTTGCTGAACATTGGGAACGGCAAGGTATCGACGTGAGTTTTACGATTCCTCCGCAAAATGTTTGCCTGGTGTCATTTGCTACTGATGCCGGTTGGGAAGGCCTTCTTGATTTACGTAACTGGTTTATGCAAATGATGCCAGAACAGGCAGGGTTAGCGACCAGCGCTTTTACCAATGAACAAATTAAAAATTTATTTATCGGATGCTCGCAGCCGATAAATATGGCGTTGCCGGAATTTAGCTATCAATCAATGCAGGATATTGAGATGGTTGAAGATAACAAGCTATTTAATACTCCGTTGTACGCCATAGATACGGATCGCGGTCGAGTATGGTTGACTAAATTTGTTCACGAATCTGTCAATATTCCAGCAAAAAATCAACGGACAGATTTATCCCATCTTCCTTTGCCGATATGTTTTGAAATAGGAAGTAGCAAGGGGAGTTTAAGGTTACTTAATAAATTAATCTGCGGTGATGTTTTACTTATTACTGATGTCAGGCAGCAAGTAACAATTCATGGCAAACATATTAGATATTACCAGCGTAATGGAGATGAAATAATGCTAGAGGAAGCGATGTCAGATATGCCTGTAGAAAACAAATCTCAGGATAACCAGAGTGATGGTAGCCATGACCAAGAAATATCTATGGGTTTGTCCCCTCGCTCTCAAATGCCTGTTCGCTTAACATTTACCTTGCAACAAACTCAGGTAACGGTTGAAGAACTGGAATTACTATATAAAGGACATATTTTCACCTGTGATCCTGATGCGGAAAAGAAAATCATCATTAGCGGTAATGGCCTGGCACTGGCTCGCGGCGAATTAGTTTGGATAGAAGATCGCTTAGGCGTTGAAATAACCGAGATATACCACGAGGCTGGCAATGGAAAATGATGTTTCCCTTGTTGGGCTATTAGCGTTTGCCACTTTACTACCTTTTATTATTGCCTGCGGCACCTGCTATATCAAATTCTCCATTGTCTTTGTTATGGTCAGAAACGCGCTGGGATTGCAGCAAATCCCTTCAAATATGACGCTTAACGGTATCGCGCTGTTGTTATCGATGTTTGTCATGATGCCTGTGGTGCAAGAGGGCTACCACAGTTATCGCGAGAATAATGTCGATATTAGCAGCGTAGAGTCGGTGACTTATTTCGTAGAGAATGGCTTCGAAGGTTACCATCGCTATTTAGAAAAATATTCAGATCCGGAGTTAGCGCGCTTCTTCTCTGATGCGCAGCTAAAAAGGGACGGTGTTAAAAGTGGTAGTGCAGAGGATACCGAAAGGGTTTCTATTTTATCCCTGTTACCAGCCTACGCTCTAAGTGAAATCAAAAGTGCCTTTAAAATTGGCTTTTATTTATATCTACCTTTCGTGGTAGTTGATTTGCTAATTTCCAGTATTTTGCTGGCTTTGGGAATGATGATGATGAGCCCGGTGACCATTTCTGTGCCGATAAAATTGGTGCTGTTTATTGTGCTGGACGGTTGGTCGCTATTGTCTAAAGGCCTAATCACGCAGTATCTGGATCTGGCTCTATAGCTCGGAGGGCTGGAACAATGAATGAACTCGTCTTTGCCGGTAATAAAGCCTTATATCTGATTCTAATGCTTTCCGCTGGGCCAATTGCCGTGGCAACCATCGTCGGATTAATTGTAGGCCTGATCCAAACAGTCACGCAGCTACAAGAACAAACTTTACCCTTTGGTATTAAATTACTTAGCGTCGCGTTATGCCTTTTTTTAGTTTCAGGTTGGTATGGTGATGTATTGTTGGGCTTTGCTCAAGAAGTATTAACAATAGCGTTGAAATAACCTATGCAAATCGGACTGTTTTTTAATATTCACGACTGGCTCTACGCAATGATATTGGCTTCGGCCAGGTTGATGCCTTCTTTTATCCTACTGCCGTTCCTTAATAATAATACTCTAACGGGTATGATCCGTATGCCGGTTGCCATGATTGTGGGGGTGTCATTGTGGCCTTATCCACTCCAGGAACTACCTGATTTTGATACGTTGTTTTATTTCGGGCTGGTTGCAAAAGAAGTTATCATTGGACTATTAATGGCCTGTTTTTTTTGCTGGCCATTATGGGTATTACATGCCGTCGGTAGCATGATTGATAACCAGCGGGGTGCGACGCTAAGTAGTAGCATCGATCCATTAAGTGGTGTCGATACATCAGAACTTGCCAATTTATTTAATTTGTTTGCTGCCGTGATTATATTAGAAAGCGGCGGGCTTTTGCTCATTTCTCAGGTATTTCAAGCAAGTTATCAACTTTGGGACCCACTGTCTTTTACTTTGCCTTCCCTTTATCCAGCGCTAACTTTCCTGAGTATTATGATGGCGAAAGCATTTATTCTCGCCAGTCCGGTTTTGGTCGGCTTTCTATTGGCTGAAGCGCTGTTAGGTTTATTATCCCGTTTTGCCCCGCAAATGAACGCATTTTCGCTGGCGTTGACGATTAAAAGCAGCATAGCGTTCTTTATTCTTATTTTGTATTTCACCCCGATTATTCCAGTCGAGGTCATTAATATGCGCTTTCATGCGGATTCATTATTTGGCTGGTTGAAATAATACGGTAAAATGGACGTTTTATGTCATCAAATAAAACAGAGAAACCCACGCAGAAAAAACTGAAGGATGCGGCTAAAAAGGGCCAATCTTTTAAAAGTAAGGACTTGGTTATCTCATGTCTTATCTTAATTGGTGCCGAGTACATTATTAATATATCGAGCTTTTTAGAAATGGGGAAAATCGTTACCGAAGCCATCGCAAATGGTTTTTCCAGTACCTTCCATGAGTATGCGCGAATGGTGGCATGGACGGGATTAAAGTTATTGCTTCCCTTTTTACTGCTATGCATATTTGCGTCCGTATTCCCGACGTTGTTACAAACGGGATTTCTCATCGCCACTAAAGCACTAAAGATTAATTTTGCAGCGCTTAATCCTGCGAGCGGTGTGAAAAAGCTATTTAGCTTACGGTCAGTTAAAGATGTGATCAAATCATGTTTGTATTTGGTTAGTTTTATCGTTGCCGCAAATATTTTTTGGGAAAAAAATAAAGAGCTCCTTTATTCGCAGGTTAACGGGGCGCCTCAGCAGATTATATTAGTTTGGGGGGTGCTGTTTCACTCGCTGATCCTGATATGTCTCTCTTGTCTGCTTATGGTCATTATTCTGGATGCATTAGCTGAGTTCTTCCTGCACATCAAAGACAACAAAATGGATAAGCAAGAGGTTAAACGGGAAGCCAAAGAGCAGGATGGCAATCCGGAAATGAAATCTAAACGTAAAGAAATACATATGGAAATGTTGTCGGAACAGGTGAAGTCTGACATTGAAAATTCCAAGGTGATCGTGGCTAACCCAACTCACATCGCCGTGGGAATTTATCTAAATGTAGATGTTATTCCAATCCCCTTCATTTCAGTGCTGGAAACCAATCAGCGAGCCATTGCCGTTCGTACTTATGCGAAAAAGGTCGGCATACCAGTAATCGAAGATGTGAAATTAGCCCGACAAATCTTCAAAACTCACCGACGCTATTCCTTTGTCAGTATGGAGGAATTAGATGAAGTACTCCGTTTACTGGCCTGGCTTGAACAGGTTGAAAATGCCTGGAGCAGCGAGGTCCCTAAAGAATAAACATCGTTTTACAAAGATATTTTTCGCTCATTATTTAAGAATTGCCTGTGTTTGAAAGGGGATGAGCGTTCCTTAAATGTAGTTTTTATTTACCCATGATTAAATATCGTTATCGGCAGCAGCATTCACGCGGTAACGAACAACCTAGGAGATAACAAGGTATGACCCAGGAAAATACGATTATTAGCGATGATGAAATTGAAAACATGCTGTGGGCTGCTCTCAATCAGGGTGCCATGCTAAAAGACATTCACGGTGTATCTGATGAAATGATGGAGCATATATATGCTCATGCCTACCAGTTTTATCACAAGGGGCATTTAGACGAGGCTGAAAATTTCTTCAGTTTTCTCTGTATGTATGACTTAAATAATACCGATTACTTTATTGGATTAGGCGCAGTGAATCAGCTGAAGAAAAACTATCAGAAGGCATGCGATCTCTATTCTCTTGCTTATGTGATGGGGAAAGATAATTTCAGCCCGGTATTCTTCAGCGGTCAATGTCAATTATTAATGGGTAATTTTGTTAAGGCCATGCAGTGTTTTGATTTGGTGTGTAAGCGTAGTGACGATGAAAATTTAATTAAAAAAGCGAAAGTTTATTTACAAACTATTCGACAAAACAGGAAAGAAACGAACGAAGAGGCAGATTAAGCCGAAGATCGTTACGTAATTGGAGAAATTATGGCTACGACGAGTGTTAATAATACCCCTATCCAGCTTGCTGGCTATTTGTTAAATGACGCCAGCAATGAAAATATGGCGGCATTAAAGCAAAAAACTCGAATGCTGCCGCAGCAGGGTGGTTCAATTATGGCGGCGGCCAATCAAAAATTGCAGGCAGCGCAAGAATCTGCACGCAATATCATTTCCGCCGGCATTGACCCAACGCTCAGTGGTGATGTTGAAGTTGAGCTGAATAATGCGCTTTTACAGGAAGCTCCAGTCCTGAGAAAAGCGAACAGTAATCTGACTAAAGACGGAGCTCTGTTGCTGTTATTAACTCAAATGCTGAATTTAAGCAGTGAAATGGCATTGAGTAAACTCTCGTCTAACCTTTCCATATTAATGTCTACCCTGGACGCGCGTAAGAAAGAGGGAGAAAAGGCAAATGCCGAGATTGATAAAGCAATGGGCGAGACCGAGCAGGCTTTATCTGAGTTTGAAAATGCGGTAAGCCAATTAGGCTCGGCTAATAAAAATCAATCGCAGAAAAAAGAGCTTCTCGATCAGGCCAAATCAGATCTGGACAAGCTAAAGAGAGAAGGCGTAGAAAAAGACGATCCTCGTTATATTGCCGCGGAAAAGAAAGTCGCTGGCGCGCAGTCCGATCTCAATACGGCAGAGGCGGCAACCAGTAAAGCTCAGGCCGTGGCGGATCAAAAGCAACAAGCGGCCATGAGTCTGCAAACGAAACTTGAAGGGTTAATAAAGGCGGCGGACGTTAAATACAGCGCCGCTTTACCTGGCAACGCAGCTATCGCTGGGCAAATCGATCAGCAGAAAGAAAAACAGCTCAGCAGCATGGCCACCATGACCATGCTGATGGGGAAATTTATTGAAATCGTAGGTGAGAACTCGATCAATAAATTAAAGAATGATTTAGCCATGACGCAAAAACTCCAGGAAGCGCGTCAAAAGGATATGACCAAAAAAGCCGCTGAATACGATGAGCAACTGCGTAAGGCGGAAGAAACGCGCAAGATGACCGGCTGCATTGCTGATATTCTGGGCGGACTAGCCATTGCCATTGGTGCTATTACATCGGTATTTGGCGGCGCCGGAGTAGCATTAATGGCAATAGGTATAGGTTTAATGGTTGCCGACCCTATTATGGAGGCGGCGACGGGACAATCTTTGACTGGCATGATTTTAAATCCATTTATGGAACATATCTTTATGCCATTAATGTCATTAATTTCTAAAGTAGTGGAAGAGATATTTGATAAAACTCCGATTGGTTTATTGCTTAAAGCAATAGATAAAGCCACCGGGGCAAATATGATGGATACCATTCATAGCGTAGTTTCTGCCGCAGTGACCGTTGCGGTTATTATTGCCGTAGCTTATTTTGCTAAGTCAGCGGCTAAGTTTGTCATCGAAAAAATGGGTAAGGCGATGACAAATATGATTATGGAAACGATTAAGAAAACCATCGAGCAAGCGCTGAAAAAACTGGTGCCGAAAGTAGTTAAAAGTGCCGGTAAGCAAGTGAATCAGGTTTTCAAACAAGCGAGCAAAAGCCTGTCCAAGTCACTATCAAAAGATCCGGTAGCATTGAAAAAGCAATTGAATAATATGGAGATGTTACGTAGCGTAACCACCGTTGGCTCTGGCGTGACTCAAACCACCGGCAATATAGTGGCAGGGAATTTACAGGCTGATGCTATGGAGGCGTTAGCGGCATTTAAACTCGGTAGCGCAGATATGGAAATACTGAAAAAATTCTCAGAGCAGATTCTTGCGTATTTTAAACAAGAGCAAACGCTAATGCAGGAGTTGATGAAGAATATGTCCTCGGTACTCCTTAAACAACAAGACACAGGACGTACTATTCTTCGCAATATGCACGTTTAATATCACTCCATAACCTAATAGGTAAATAATATGTCATCATCCATTGGCAGTAATAGTCACAACCTTATTCTGAATTATCCGAATCTAGATATTACAAAAAAAGAATTAAATGGCGATAAAGAGTCAATTAAAAAAAATGCAAATAATACGAATCAGCCGACTGAATCGAATAAATCAACGGCTGAAAATAAAAATGTAAAAACAGAGGGGAAAATTAGCCCTCAGGCGGCGGCGCTGCGAGAACCTCAAGGTGAGATTCAACCAACGGCGAGTAAATTGATGATGGTGGATTTGGCTGAGAAGAGAACCACCGCTGCGGTGAGCCCTGCGGACGACACGCCAAAACCGGCGATTGCCGCACCGACGGTTGAAACCCAGCCAACGCTGTTGCAAGAGCAGCTGAAACATATTACCGGCGTCAGCAATTTCGCTGCTGAACAAACCAAGGCTACCGATGCAGCACAGCCTAAACAGGGCTTTGCCATCACCAATCTTAATAATTCATTTGGTGCCAGATTATCTAATGTCGTGATGCTTGCAGTGAAAGTATTGACTGAAATGCGAGTGGCGGAAAATAAGCTGGGCGGCCATCAGCTAGAGCTTTCGGCTAAAGCGGCGCAAGCCTCTGCCGCACATACTATCCAAAGTGGTAAAGAAGCACGAAATCAAGCGATTACTCAAGGTGTCGTTGGTTTGGCCACCACCGTGGGTGGGCAAGCTCGGGCGATGAAGGGCACCAAAATGTCGAATAAATCGCTTGATGTGTCCAAACAACAGGCTAATTTCCAGAATCAGGCGAACAAAAGTATCAGCGCTCTGAACAAAGTGGGGCCAGGGCAAAAACCTGGCTCTGCCGTACTACAGAATGATAAATCAATTATCGAAGGCGGCGCGATCCACGATAAACAATACAGTGCAACGCTGAAGGGGATCGAAAGCAGTCGCCAAATGAATAATGCGCAAAAAGTCATTGGTCAAGGTAACGCGGCCAGCCAGATGGGCAACCCTATGGGGGCGGTAGCGGCGTCCCAGTTCCAGGTGAATGAGGCTGAAGAGAAAGCCGGCGCGGCGATTCAGGAAAATGAGAAATCCGTCAAGCAGGAAACCCATGCTGAATCAGTCAAACGTAGCGACCGTGATAAGCAATTGCTGAATTTGCTGATGAATATGCTGTTCCAAACGGTAACGGCAAAAAATGAAACGATCAGCAGCATGATCAATAACAAAGTGTAGTTGCTAAGCCCCCGGAGTTTTGGGGGCGATTTTTCATATGTCTGAGCGATAAGTGAGTCAGTTATGGATGGAATTACTAATAATCACAACACTGTGCGTTTTTCCGAGCATTTAGCGGTTAATTCTAATGAAACGTCGCAGGCTCCCGCCGCTGCGGTTAATGAAGAGGCAAAAGCTGCTCGCATGACCATCCGGCAACAGGTTTTGACGAAAACAAAAACTCAGTTAGATACCTTGCATAATTCAGATAAAATCGCTCAGGGCGCCAACGCGCTGTTAGGCACATTACGCGATATTGAGCAGCGTCAGCCTGAGCGAGCTGCGCGATTAGCCGCATTTTCTACTGAGGGAAAAAGTCAGCAGGATTGTGATAAACAGCTAGAGATATTGCTAACACCCGATAAAAGTGACGCTCTTGCTCGCACGCAGTTAGATGCATTACGTGCTGCGGCTTCGGATAAAAGCAGCCTTGCTCGCCGCACATTGTTAATTGACAGCACCAGTAAGCAATTGCAAACCATTGCACAATTGGCGCAGGCAAATCCTGAGAACTATGACTTAACGGACGAACAAGCGGCTGAATTACAGGCTGCCGCTCGGTCTGTTCGGTTCGCTCCTGCGACAGAACCGACGGAAAATAAAGGTCCGATCTCCAGTTGGGATATTTATAAGGACTTGGCCGACGCCATTGGCGAAATGGATGACAGTTATTTATCCGTCCATGAGTACGCAGTGAAACAATATTCTGATTTTTTCAGTGATTTCTCCGATCTGAAATCTAAATTACAGGAATTTATTAGTTCCGGTAAAGACGGAAATATCATTCTGAAGTCAGGTGAGATCAGAAAGGAATTAGATGCATTACTGAAAAAATATTCTGTAAACCCTGTCACTAAAGCCGCCGTTTTATTTCCTAAACAAAGTGAGACCGGTGGGATTAAAGGGGCATCTAAGGACGATGCAAAGGCATGGGCCAGTGAATTAGGTGTTGATCCAGATACCTGCGTTAAACAACTGCCTGATGGTTCTTGGGTTTGTACCATAGACACCAGCCCGCTAACAAAAATGAAAAGCGATCTGCCGCATAACGATGTTGAAGATATGAACTCTGCCAAATTCCAGGCTTGGATGGCAGGTTTTGACGCGCAGGCAGAAAAACTACAAACAGCTATGCAAAGCCACTTACAGAAATACAGTACCGCCAGCTCCACGTTCGATAATTTAATTAAAGTTCTCAGTAGCACTATCTCCAGTTTGCTTGAGACAGACAAAAGCTTTTTCAGTAATTAGCGATAAGGAAAGAATATGCCATCTTCTATACAACTGGCTGTCACTCCTCAACTTGATTTCAGCCGTATCACGCAGAACGCTAATACCCATAGCCAGTCTTCTGTGGCTGCGAATATTAGTCACATACAGAATGTGCCTGTTAAACCCTCAACAGAACCTGCATGCAATAATCCCAGCAGCAAGTGTTCTAATGTGCGTAGCGTTTGTGCCCAGTTACATACCCAAACGCAGTCGCAGTTGCAGGGTTCAAACTCCCCTGAGCCGCAGGCTCGTGCTGCGACCTTAAATGCTCCCGCTGATATTCCAACCGGCGAGATTTTTTACGGTCAGCATATGGAACAGGCTAAAGAAGCCTTTCTCTCCGAGCTACCGGCAGACAAAAAGGCTGAGGTCAAAGGAATATTAGACAATGCCATTGATGCAAAGGGGAAAGATAATGTCCTGAGATTTATGCAGTTATTTAGCGAGACCAAAAACTATTGCTGCGAAAATCAGCTTACAGGGGAGAGTAAAGACAAGGCGTTTTCTGATATCGCTAATTCTTTAGTCAAACTGCTGACACAGGATAAATTGCGTAATAATTCTGCGCTAGGCGATAATAGTACAAAAAAGAATCACGAAAAATTTGCTGAATTGCAGCAGAAGCTAATTAGTATGGGATCAGCGGAACCGAAAAAACTTGGTGAACAAATATTGGTTAATCAGGTGTGGCCGCTGGTGTCTGCTTATTTTAGCGATAATGCCGATCCTCACGAAATATTTCGTGAATCACTGTCATTGCTCGATGGGCAAAGGGATCAAAATATAGCGGACAGTGCCAAGTCGCGGTTTGAGAATCTTACTCAGGATTTCAAGCTGATTGCGGTGGTATTAAATCTTCTGCAATCGAGAATTAACGCTCCGCAGGGAGACACCATCGACGGCCCAAATCCGCCCGCGGCACCGAACAGAGAAACGCCTGCCGCTCCGGCAGCACCGGCCACGCCAACGCCAACAGCAAACGCGCCTGGAGTAACCTACAATACTTACAACTATTACTTTGGTGCTAGTTCCTCATCGCCAACTCAGCCGGCTAATCCAACGACTGTTACGGTAAATCCGACTATCAGCCCTTTATTTAATCCGGTATTTAGCCCATCTATTAATGGTTATCCGGCAGGTGACAGACCAGCATCGGCTCATGCGACGGAGACTAAACGCGTTAATGTTGCAGATAAAACTCTGGAAAACGATGGGCAGAAAGACATCGCGCAAAGAGAGGCAATGGGTAAGTCGGTCATTGGTGTTAGTAATGACAGCAAGCCAACGCCATTCACAACTTTTGTTGATGGTAATACGCCGGGAATGGATTCAACGGAAGTTCTTGAACCCATTAGCCCCGCGCCTTTGATGAATCATAAATCGATTCTGACCCGCGACAGGTCAGCGCAGGGGGATCATGTACCTGCGACTGAAACAGATACCCACGACGAATTGGTGGTCCAGAAAAAAGTTTCTCATCAGTCAGAGATAACTCGGTCAACCCGTGTAGTAACAGATAGCATTTCACAGCTTGATTCAGATGTGGTACTGCGTAGCAAGAATTCTAATCATGAAACGGGAGTCTCTACTCGTTCCGCGACTATTACAGCTAATCCGATTAAGGCTGAGATAAATGCGCCAGAGACGAACGCGCAGGTAAATAATAGGGTAGTGCCGCCACGGTTTAATGGTTCCGCTACGACGTGGGATTCAGTTACTCCGTATTTGCCGAAGCAAAATCATGTCAATCCGCCTAATACGCGTACTGTAGGGCCTGCGTTTATCGGAGGAATGGAATCGCCAAACCGAATTGATCAATTAAACCGGAGAAGTAGTGAAGCGGTTCGTAATAGCGGCCAGTTTTTGCCTAAGATGACTGCGGAGAAAACCTCCTCACCAGAACGAGAGAGTCATAATGTCAATCGTACCCGCGTGATAATGCCGCCAAATCGGCCATTGAATAATCCTACGGTGCAGACTCAGGTTGAAACAGCGTTAAATATTACTGAAACAGATTCTATTTCGACACCAAATGCAGCACATACTAATTTAAATGCAGTACCCGAAGAGCATCCAGAATCATTTACCGCCAAACGCCAACGCTTCGAAGATGAGAGTAAAGGGCGTGATGCGTCACGATTAAAACCTAAAAACCCTGCACCAGCGGCGGTTGATTCTGATCGAATAGTGATGAGTCCAGGTTCTTCCTCGGCATTATCTGGGTATCAGCCTCCTCGCAGCGCAAACAAATAAATTTAACTGAGCTAATTTCACCTTTCCTTATTGTAGATAAGGAAGGGTGAAATTAAAGGACAGATTAGATATGAAAGCGATTATTGATGAAGTTTTGGTGTCCTGCCTATTTTGTGAGCAGGTTGATATTTCACCAGATAAGCACATTGTTAACGATCTTTATGCTGACTCCGTTGCTTTGCTTGATATTACGATGGCTTTGGAAGAACGATTCGGATTTGATTTCAATAAACAGGATATCGAGCAGTTTGAAACCGTTGGCGACCTTTACGAAATTGTCATGAGAAATACGGTAACTCTTTAGTAGTATCTTAATGTTCAATGAAAATCATTATTTTCTTATCTCAAGGATAAATCAATGACTCACAAATCACTTTGAGTTAATGCATCAGCCATCATAGTTTTGTAAATATATGTATATATTTATCATCGGCAGTGAGTAAGATATTGCGCAGAATCTTTCTTTATCAAAAGGCCTTAGGTTACGACCTCAAAAAAATCAATTTAATCTAAATCATAATAATTATAATGATCGTTTTTTTAAAGTAATCACTTAGTGATCTGGTTAATTATATAAGCATGTAGATATCTTGTGAGTTTATATTTGCAGGCCGATTAGTCTATTTTTCAGCATGGCTGCGACTCGTTAGATATGTTGCATAATAAGAATGATTTACATTACACCTTGTAAAATTAATATTCCCTTTTGATTTTTTAAAGGGTGAACATAGGAAAGAGTAAACTATGAGGGCCGCAAAGTGATTCAGCATCGATTTGGTAATTACTCATTAAGCTATGATGGCGACCTTATGCATCTTAACGAACGTATTCTTATTCCACCGAAAGAATTGGCGCTCTTAAGATTGTTTCTTGATTCACGAGAGCAACTGCTCTCTAAAGATACGATTATTGAAAAAATCTGGCATGGTGTGCAGATTTCCGATGAGTCTTTAACCCGCTGTGTTTATGGCCTAAGGCGATTATTAGGTGGGAATAAAGATTATATTGTTACCGTATATGGACGAGGTTATCGCTTTGTTCCTCCTGCGAAGGAAAAAGAAGCTTCAACGCTGTTTTTCTCCCGCAGTAATAGCTTCTTTCAACGGCCGGATCGATTCATCTATCCATTACTAAATTAATGTTAACTTGACGGTTAACTATATGGTTTTATAATGATTTTTATTGAGCTTTACTTCGTGTTTTGAGAGGGCGTATTTTATATGGCTCTCTCGCTTTTTCATGCTAACTCTTCTACTTAGCCTGTTCCTTTCGGACTGTAAACCTGCATCAATCTCTCATCATTTTTTAATCAAGATCTCACTCTAAAAAATGTTTCTAATAGCGCCAGTAATTTGAATATTTCAATAAATTAATAACGCGCGCTTGGGGCTAGAACTCTCAATTATGGTTAATGAAACTGAACATGGCGGCACATCACCACGCATTGTTGTGCGTCTACTTAACAGTGTCTTGCGAGGGTGCGAGTTTGTTTTAGACTCGGGTACAACTTTATTTATCGTGTCTGAACGGGAGAATATTCACGCTCAAAATTCAGGAACGGTACTTCCAGAAAATATGATATTTGTTCCTATGGAACAAGGCGGTGTTAGCTTTGAAGCCGTGGTGGAGAATAATCAAAATGAAAAAACCACTCTAACACTACGAGAGTTAAAACCTGACGGTAACATAGAAAATACAGTTAATCTTAACGAAGTGATTCATATCGGTACTTTAGATCTCGCCGCGCGTTTTGAACATGATACGTGGAGCCAGGATATCCTCAACCATCCTGAAACGGGAATCAAAAATACGTCAAAGCCGATGGAGAAGAAAAAAGGTTGGTTTTGGACTGGGCTGATACTCCTGTTGCTCACGCTGTGCATAACGGTTTGGGGCTATACCTATTTTAATAGCCAGCAGCGCAAGATTTTAGAAATTTCGTCTCTGCTTGGATATAAAAAGAATCAGTATCAGTATCTTCAGGGAAGAGACAAGATAACTTATATTCTGGCCAATGATGAAAAATCAATGTATTGGGCACAACAAGCCTTGGTAAGAAATCCACCTTCATCTTCAGTTAAAGTGGTCAATATCCCGGCAGAGGAGTCGCGTATTAGCCTTTGGCTGAATGAACATTGGCCAGCGTTAAAATTTCATCGCATTTATCTCAGCAATCCCACAGAGCCGGTTGTTCTGTTGAGTTATGAAAGAGGGCGTCTGGACAATACTCAGAAAAACAGATTGTCTGAATTGCTGAAAAAAGAAATACCTTATGCTGATTCAATTGTTTTTAATCAGATGAAAGATTCGTTAGTGGCGAAAGAAGCTGAGCAAGGCTTGAGTAAAATGTCGATTGTTTTTAGTGAGAATAAGAACGTTGATAGCGTCACTTTTGTTATCCGGGGAGAAATGGATGACAGCGAATTACAAAGAATAAAGACCTTTGTCCAAAGTTATTATCAGCTTTGGGGGGGCCAGTATGTGCAATTTTCCATAGAGCTAAATAATGACTGGCTCAAGGGCAAATCCTTTAAATATGGTGATCAGGGGTATGTAAAGGTTTCTCCTTCTCACTGGTATTTTCCTAAACCTTTATCTTTAAATGAGAAATAAATATGGCTAATCCTCCAATTTATGCGACACCTCCATGGGAAGGTTTTCTTTCCGAGAAATCAGCCTCTTTTGATACTGGCGTAACCAGTTTGAACGAGGAACTTGAGAAAGCATTGGCCTCGTTGAAAGGGGATCCATCTGACCCGATGCTGTTAGCACAATATCAATCACGACTTTCCGAATATACGTTGTACCGAAATGCACAGTCCAACGTGGTTAAAGTCTATAAAGACGTTGGTTCGGCGATTATTACCAACTTCCGCTAGTTATTACGTATGAGTTATTACACAAAGGGTATGACTGCCCTTTGTCATTAATTAATTGAGATCACTATGTCCGAATCTATTACTGGAGTTATGTCCGTCACGGCGTTTTCTCATGATGCGGTGATGGCATCTGATGATGTTATGTCGCTAGATAGTCTGGTTATGCAGGCTCTGGCTAAAGGCGTGGTGACATCTGATGCTGAAAAAAGCCATGTGCTGAATAAAATACAGGACCCGCAAACAACGTCAGATCCGGCACAGCTATTCGAGTTGCAGCAAAGAACCGCTGAATATAATTTGAAAATGTCCTTATTCGCCACGCTGACCCGAAAAGCTATCGGGGCAGTTGAAACCGTTGTGCGTGCATAACAATGCTTAAATTTAAAATACTTGTTCCTCTGTTGTTGTTGTTATTGGTCGGCTGTAAAGAGCAGGAGCTGCTTAAAAAGCTCGATCAAACGCAGGCCAACGAAATTATCGCGTTATTACAGCGTAATAATATTGATGCCAGTAAGAAGGAAATTACCAAAGAAGGCTATGTGGTATCGGTCAATAAGATCGATTTCGCCGCGGCGGTTGATCTGATGAATACCTATGATTTACCCACCAGACCTCGAATAGAAATTGCCGAAATGTTCCCCAGCGATTCTTTGATTTCTTCTCCACGAGCGGAGAAGGCACGACTTTATTCGGGAATCGAGCAACGTCTCGAACAGTCGTTACAAACCTTGCAAGGGGTTGTTTCAGCGCGGGTTCATGTCAGCTACGATTTAAGCTCGAGTGAAGGCCAAAAGAATAGTATTCCGGTTCACCTTTCGGCGCTGGTGAAATACGATGCTGAAAATATTGATGCCACAGTGATGATCAGCGATGTGAAACGCTTCCTGAAGAATAGCTTTGATGACGTTGCCTATAACGATATTTCGGTGGTTCTTTCCAAAATACCGCAAATGCAACATCAGGCTCCTTTCACGGTGAAAAAAGGTTTAGGTGGGACGCTGTGGTTTATGATTGCCGCGGTAATTCTCTTTATTTTTTCCAGTATCGCTATGTACCTGTATCGGAAAAAACGCACTGAAATTCATCCAGCGGCGGAAAGTGAATGAGCTTGAAGAAGGGAATGGGTGTTAGCCAGCTTGACCGGATATTATTTGATCCTTTGTCCTGGATACATCCTGAGCGCGTTCGAATTCCCGACCAATTTAACCGCGGCCTATGCCGCAGCGTAATCAATCAAGTCTTGCTTGACGCGTTGAATATTTCGACACAATACGACCACAGGATATCTAATGGGCTAACGCGCCTTTTTATTGATAACTGGTTCATTCTTCCCAAGGTGGCTTTTTTAATGAGCTGCCAGCGTTATCGTGCCTGTCTGGCATATGGTGGAAAGCTGGAAATGCTTTCTGCTATGGCACGTCAGTTCGCCCAATTAGAATTAATAGAAACCAGTCGTTGCCCGTCAGATATCTCGCCGGATGTTCAGTGGCTGCGGGCTCAGGCAATAAATGAATTATTGTGCTTCAGTCAGGATTTACCTGACGCAATCAGGCAACGTATTCCATTACTCTTTCCTGGCGGTGGAGCAATCAGCCTTGAGCGGCAGATAAATCCGACTGCTGATGTATTGTTATTAAGGTTAGCTATCCAACATGCAAAACGATATAGAGACTAGCCATCCGCTAAATGCGCTAGAAGGTATCTTGTTAACTAAGTCGGCTATTTTACGACGCAAGATGGCTAAAAATATTCTGGTAGAGGCTCAGATTCGCGCCAGAAAAATAATTAAACAGGCGCAGGCAGACGCTGAAATTTTACATCATCAGGCTTATACCCAAGGTTATGAAAAAGGGATAGTGAGCGCGGCAGAAGCCGTAGTCGGTTATATGGAAGATTATCAGTCTCTCAGCCACCAATTATACCAAGAGTTACAGCTCGAGGTTAAAAACATGTTATCGGGGATATTACATCAAGACGAAGTTTTTCTTGCCCTGCTGGATAATTGGTTACATGAATTGCGTGTTGAAGATACGCCACAATCTCTGCATCTATTACTTCCTGCGACGATGAATCAAGGCTCGAAAGAATTGGCTGGATTGCTGGAGCGAATTTGGAAAGGGCCGGTGGTGATTGATTACCACGCCGATCGGCGTTTTGTCATGAAATATAAAGATCAGCTCGCTGAGTTTATTCCAGATGAGTTTATTGATAGCGAAATGCCCAAACTGTTAGGGACAAAATCACTACGGGAATCATGTGGGAAACTGTCTGAGAGTGGCTTACAGCGGCTGAGAACTGTACTGACTCGACATTTGGATAACGCGCCACAGAATTTACCGGTAAACGAGGCGTAATTAACTAAGGATGAATGTGATGATCGGTGATATTAATAAGATTAGCGGTGGGAACCTTGCAGGGGATGTGGCTGATAACACAAAGGTAGAATCGCTGGATGTCATGATGAATCAAAAAACAGATATACCCATGACGCCTGAAGAGTTTGCTTTCAAAATGCTTTATAACGAGTGGATGCAGGAAACATTATTATCAGACGGACTTCGCCCTGAAGATAAGGTTGAATGGTGAAACCGATGATATTTAAAAGAACAACATCACCGCTATATTTTCTCCCTTTGGGGCTAGTAATTGTTCTGAGTGGCTGTAGTTACCATAAACAAATAACCCCTTTGTTTAAATCGCAGGAATCCTTAACGCGAGCTGAAATAATAAAGCAGTTGCAGTGCAATGATGCTAAAGATAATACGGCTGACTCATTGTTACCGGTGGCGCTTTACCAGCAAATGAATCAATGTGCTGAACAGGGAAATTACCGCTCGGCTACGTTGTTATTTTCATTAGCGGGAACCTACACCTGGTACGACGCCAGTCGAATAGATACGGATTCGGCGCGCAATAAACATGCACAATTACTGGGAGAGGCTCTCGGACGATTAGCGCCAGAGCGAAGAGAATACCTGTGGCGCAATATTCAATCGGTGCTAGGAGATCGCCAACAGCTGGATACCGTTTGCCAAATGGTTCGCCTGATCGGCCCGCCAGCATACCAGCCGGATTATATGGCTGGAGGTGAGGGTAAGATGATGCCTGATTTTTCGGCGTTGCCACGTTGGGATGGAGCATTGCAGAATTATCTACATTGTCCGATAGATTAAATGGTCGGATTGATATTGGCCAGCCGCTTTTGTCTTTCCATTTTCAATCTCTTCATGCCAATGGCGTTTGTAAATTAGGGGTGGCCAATTTAATTTCCCATCGTTCACAAACGCCGGTTCCAAGCAGTGATTCAGGGCATAACGCGGATAAATGCAAATAATAGTGCCAGTAGGATAACGATTACCCCCGTGGCTACAGCAAGCCTTTCAGAAAATAGACGACGCATTAGGAATATCCTTAGGCAAAGTGATAACGTTCGGAGTGGTATTTGGATAGCGGCACGTTCAATTCATCCAACGCTTTTTCTATGGCATCCATCATGATATCTGGGCCGCAGATAAAGTATTCATGGTCTGCATATTCGGGCGGCAGATGACGTTTTAGCAGTTCACCGGTAATAAAACCACGTTCACCCGGCCAATCCGGCGGTGGCTGGGTAAGTACATGTACCACCTTCAGATCCAGTTTTAATTGCAACGACTCTAACTCTTCGCGAAAAGTAATGGATTCCCAGCTTTTACTGCCATAAAGCAGAATGACAGGGCGTTTATCCCCGCGATCGGCCAGCGTGCGAATCATGCTCATCATGGGGGTAATGCCTACGCCGCCCGCAATCAAGATATGCATATCGGCCGGATGACCCAAAGTAAAAGCGCCGTAAGGCCCATCAAGGTAAAGCCGTTGTCCGGGAGTGACCTCTGGAATTCTCTGAGTAAAGTCCCCAAGATTGCGAATTGACATCTCAACTCGCCCATCCTGAGCCTCGGCGCTCGACGAAAATGAAAATGGATGACCGGTAATCTTAAACGGGCTGCCCCAAAGCGTTAACCAGCCAAACTGACCCGGAGTAAAACGAAAGCCCTTATGCCCATCCGGATGCATCACCAAAGTCACGGTATCGCCGCGCTCCCGGCGCACTTCACTCACTCTATAAGGTTTTCGTAGCATAAATAACGGCTTAACCAGGCGAATGTAGAGCAGCAAGGAAAACCAGAAAGCGATCAGCGCCACCCATAGCCCGCGTTTCCACGGGTCTTGCAAATAGAAACTCCAGCCAATCATATGCAGAATACCGGCGATCACCGCCAGTAATGCGAGAATAATGTGGGTTAGATGCCAAATTTCGTAGCGAATTTTTAACTGCACACGCCATAAAGCCGTCACAACCAATGCTATTAATGAATAAGTTGAAATAGCGGCGAAGCGGGCGCGCCAAGGTGCTTCGATAAAATTCAGCAGAGCCAGGAGTTCGGGGCGAATAACAAACAGAATTATCGGGTGAGCGATAACCAGCGCAACGGCAATCAGAGAAATGCGACGGTGGAAGTGATAAATTACGTCCTCCCCCCAAGGTTCAGTTACATAGCGAAAGCGAGCGGTCAGGCCGAATTGTAGCCCCATCATCGCCAAACCGGCATAGCCTAGAGCCACAGAAAACTCGGTCCAGAAATCTCGCGCAGGCGGCATGGTGCCAAGCAACATGGCAAATAGCGGAGCCAGAATAAAGAACAGATAGGTTAGAATCCAAAGCGTGCTGCGTATGGCATAAGGCATCTATTGTCCCTTTTTCTGGATCACGATATGACTAAGTATAATCGGACAATATAAGCCTCCATTTTTTTATTAATCTTGAAGCGTTCCCATGCATAACTCATTGTAAAAACTGAATTGTGCCCTGCGAGCTAAATTAGCTAAAGGGGAGGGGAAATACCGGCGGGCTATCACCCTTTTTGGCGTCAACGTTGTCAATTCAATCGGTTTAATCAATTGGCTTAATTAATAGGAGAATAGCAACCGGAAAGTCATCTATGCGGTTATAGCGGCTCTTGTTGTGTTGTGCAGTGAATACCGCCACCGCCTGCTGCGATCCCGTCAATGTTAATCATCACGATATCTCTATTTGGATAAAGGTGTTTAAGCTGCGCTTTGGCCGCTGTATCAGTGATTTTGTCGCCAAACTCCGGTGCAATAACCGCATTATTACAGACATAGAAATTGATATAACCGGCGGCAAAATCGTGGTTTGCATATTCCCCTCGGCTATCAGAAGGATTTTCTAATACCACGACGTTGAGCTTACGGCCTTTGGCGTCCCGCGCATTGCGTAAAATAGCCAAATGCTTTTTAGTGACTTCGTGATCGAAAGACTGCGGATCGGGATCGTAACCAGCCACCACCGTTCCCGGCGTGGTGAAACGGGCATAGAAATCGGTATGACCATCGGTAATATCTTTACCTTTGATACCGGGCAACCAGATGATTTTTTCTAAACCTAACAGCCGCTTGAGTTCGGTTTCACAATCTGCTTTGCTCAGACTTGGGTTACGATTTTGGTTCAGCACGCAGCTTTCGGTGATAATGGCGGTGCCTTCGCCGTCAACCTCAATTCCTCCTCCCTCAAGAACCAGGTTTGTGGTCATCCGTTCTACGCCCGCCTGTTCAGTGACAAAACTGGCTACGTGCGCATCCTGTCGATGCAGTTGCTTATTTCCCCAGCCGTTAAAGTTAAAATCAATACCGGCTTTTTTACCCTGAGCGTTATGGACAAACACCGGGCCGGTATCGCGTAGCCACAGGTCATCTAATGGGCAAATCAACAGTTCTACCGCCGACCCGATTAATTGATAGGCGATTTGGTAATCATCCTCTCTGACGAGCATGGTGACCGGCTCATAGTCGGCGATAGCTAACGCAATGGTGGCAAGATTACGCTGCACTTCCGGTAATAAACGACCGCCCCAGATGGCTTTGCTGGCACCAAATGCCATCCAGGTGCGACGATGGGGCGCGCTTTCGTCGGGCATCATCCAGCGCTGTTTATCATCCTGATCAATCATTGAGAACACCTTATTTGGTTGTAATAATAAGCCGCCCGCCATCAGCGTGGCGGCCTGAATAAATCGTCTACGGGTTGCCATATTTTCGTCCTTCGGGTTTATGTTTACTGTAGATAAGTATCGCTGGTGCGGCAGCTTATCTCGCGCTGGCACCGTTCATTTCCTGCATAGCGGGTGAGTGGCTTTATTATCTGCCTTCTGTTTCTTGATAAAAATTGATGTTTATTGCATTAATACCCCAATAAAATTAATGTGTGAGTGAAAAGTGAACCGTATTCCCTCTCTCAAACTATTAATGGGGTTCGAAGCCGCAGCGCGATTAGGCAGTTTTGCGCGAGCCGCCGATGAGCTTTGCCTATCGCAATCCGCCATTAGTCATCAGATTTCGCAGATAGAAGCTCAGACTGGGCAGCCGCTGTTTCGACGGGTTGGCCGAGGTGTAGAATTAACCGTAGCGGGAGAAGTGTTACAGCGAACGGTACTGCGCACGCTGGAAACTTTGCGTAGCGGAATGAGCCGGATTGCGACTTATCTTGATCCTGGGCTGGTGGCGATGGTTTGTCCCTCGCCGATATTACAGGGTTGGTTACAGCCGCGTTTAGATGCGCTACAACAGCAGATTCCCGATCTTTGTCCGCTGTTATCCTCCGATGAAACCGCCCGTTTTATTGACGAAATTGATGTGGATATTGCCATTGGGAGTCGACCTCTCGATCAGGAAGGATTGCTACAGCTTCCTTTTTGCAGGATGAGTGGGTGATGGTGGCGAGCGCTGCCGTAGCGGAAAAATTGATTCTTCACCCGGCGAATCACCACAGTGACATCACCAGCCTGATTTGTCTGGAGGAGCATCTCACCGGTGAGAAAACCGGCGCGCTGCTGGCGACCTTGTTACAGCGCTTCCGGCTGTCCGCCATTTATGATGATCAATCTGGCGTGATGGATGCAGTGCGGCGGGGAAGGGGAATGGCGTTGCTGTCCCGTTTGGCGGCAGATAGCGGATTACAGGATGGAACGCTGGCTGTGGTTGACGACTATGCGCCGTTGCCGGGGCAAACGTTCTGGATTTCCCGCGTGGCAGGAGAGGCGCGATCGCCTCAAGTCATGGCGGCATTCGCTTGGCTACAGCAGCAAAATAATATATCTGAGTCATTCCAAAAACATATTTGATTGACTACAGATAACCCGCTTTAATTTGCTGAATGGGGTTTTAAAATCAATCGGTAGCGATTAAGTGTGAGTTAGGATGAAATGTAACAAATAAGTTAATTAACTCCATGATTGCAGGCGTTAATTTTATTTAGTACATTGTTGCGCGTATTTAGTCTTTATCTGGTTTTTAGCACGCCTAATTGGAAAATTAATACAATCTAGAGAAATAGGGATATATGAAAACCTCTCATAAGTTACTCATCAGCTTCATTTGTGTCGCTGCGCTTTCCGGCTGTGCACGTACCGTTCCTGTATTAACGCCTTACACCAATATCACGACCCATAATTCTACCGAACAGATCAAAACGGCCATCCTGGATGCAGGTCAGAATCGTGACTGGATCATGACTCCGGTGGCGCCAGGTGTGATTGATGGGCGCTTAATGAACCGCGATCACAGCGTGAACATCCGTATTAACTACACCCCGACCAACTACACCATTAAATATGTCAGCAGCACAAACTTAAAATCTGCTAATGGAAAAATCCATCGTAATTATAATCGTTGGGTTAATAACCTCGATAAAGATATTCAAAAACGTTTAATGGCTAATGCTAATAAATAATACGGAAATTTGAGTTAAGTCGGGGCCGGATTAACCGTAATCTGGCTTTGGCGATTTGATATTGGACATCAAACCATGGCCGTGCGCTATAACTACGATAAAGATAATATTAGTGCGCTTGACGCAATTACCGAGGCACAGAGAATTGCTTTTGCGCCCATGTTATTTCAAGCGGCGGTAAATCTCAGGGATTCAGGCATTCTATCGCTGTTGGATAATTGCAGAAAGCAGGGCGCGACCCGGCAGGAAATTACCTGCGGCTGCGAGCTGAACGATTATGCCGTAGGCGTGTTGTTAGATATGGGCATGAGCGGGAATATTGTTTACCAAACCGAAGGCCGCTATTTTATCGGCAAAATTGGCCACTATTTACTGCATGACGCTATGACCCGCGTTAATATGGATTTTACGCAGGACGTTTGCTATCAAGGCTTATATCATCTGAAAGAATCATTACAGCAGGGTAAACCGGCTGGACTTCAGGTTTTCGGTTCCTGGCCGACGATTTATCCGGCGCTGAGCCAGTTGCCTGAGCCTGCGAAACAAAGTTGGTTTGCTTTCGATCATTTCTATTCCGATGGCGCTTTCAGCGCTGCTTTGCCTCACGTCTTTGCCCTTGAGCCGGCAAAAATTTACGACGTGGGCGGCAATACCGGAAAATGGGCTTTACGCTGCTGCAAATATCATGCGCAGGTCGAGATGACCATCATCGATTTACCGCAGCAAATTCTGCTAGCTGAGAAAAACATCGCGAAGCATGGGCTGTCTGAGCGTATTTCTGTCCATGAGGCAGATATATTGACCGATGTGCAGTTACCGCAGGAGGCTGACGTTTGGTGGATGAGCCAGTTCCTAGACTGTTTCTCGGAAGCTCAGATTATTGCTATTCTCAAAAAAATCGCAGCGGCGATGAAGCCCGACGCCAGAGTGTGTATTATGGAGCTCTTCTGGGATTGCCAGCCCTACGAGGCTGGAGCATTTAGTTTAAATGCTTCTTCGCTGTATTTTACCTGCATGGCTAATGGTAACAGTCGTTTTTATAGCGTCACTGATTTCCTGGGTTATTTACAGAAAGCCGACCTTGAGTTGGAAAAGCAAATAGATAATCTTGGCGTTGGCCATACTTTATTGATTTGTAAAAAACGATAGCGGCTGACTGAAAAAAGCCGAATCGAGGCACTAACCGAAAAATTATAAGAAATAAGGGGCAATTGGGCATCAGTCAATTATTGCCTCGGTATTTTTCTCATTTTCTCCGCCAGAGATCACGAATTCATGCAGTTTACTCTGAACATCACCGATTGGCAGGCTATCGCGCCTGGATTAGCCTTGGCAGATGAATGGCGCAGATGGGCTAATCAATCGCCTGCCAGGATAGATCACACCCAGCCGCTGGCTAAATGTAGCCTGTTGCCGATGATGACGGCTCGTCGCCTGAGTTCAGGAAGTCGTCTGGCCGTGGAATGCGGGTTAGCGATTTTGCGCCGCCAACCGGTGGATGCGATTGTATATACCAGCCGTCACGGTGAGCTGGAGCGTAACTACCGCATTTTGCAGGCGCTGGCGACGGAACAAAGCCTGTCACCCACGGATTTTGCTATGTCGGTGCATAATTCTGCGGTGGGTAATCTTACTATCGCCGCCAGAAAACCGCTGGTTTCATCGTCTTTATCCGCCGGCGCGGAAACTTTTCAGCAAGGTTTGCTCGAAGTTATGGCGTTACATCAGGCCGGCTATTCCCGTGTATTAATAGTGGATTTCGATGGCGTAATTCCAGATTTTTACCATCCATATATGACATCGCATATGCCAAAATATCCGTTTGCCGTAGCTTTACTGATTGAACCGGGTGATATCTTGCGCTGCGCTACCCGCAAGGGGCTGTCGCCCGAGCCGGAGGTGCCCCAGAGTCTGCAATTTTTGCATCATTGGCTGGGTTCGCACGCTTCCTTTGTCGTAACCGGCGGTCGATTTGATTGGCAGTGGAGCCGTTAGGATGAAAGCGTTGAAGCTGGGGCGACAAATTAATGGGCTGTGGCGGCTGATCATGACGGGGCTATGTTTTGCCCTGTTCGGGCTGGGCGGGCTGTTATTATCGTTGCTGTGGTTCAATTTTCTCCTGCTGACTCAGCGTGATGGTCAGCAGCGGCGCATTCTGGCCAGACGCAGCATTTCCGCCAGTTTTCGCCTGTTCCTCGCTTTGGCCCGCAGGCTGGGTGTGCTGGATTACCGCTTGCAGGGCATCGAAAAGATTCGCGCTGATAAAGGTTGCCTGATCGTCGCGAATCATCCCACGCTGTTGGATTACGTTATTTTGGCTTCGGCCTTGCCGGACGTCGATTGTCTGGTTAAGGCTGAACTCTTGCGTAATCCCTTTGTAAACGGCGTGATTAAAGCCGCCGATTATCTGGTCAATAGTCAGGGACAAACCCTGCTGCTGGCCTGTCGCCAACGTTTAAACCGCGGCGATAATATTTTGATTTTTCCCGAAGGTACGCGCACCAGTCCGGGAAAACCGCTGAAATTACAGCGGGGTGCGGCCAACGTTGCCGTCCGTTGCGAATGTGATTTGCGTATTGTGCATATTCACTGTAGCCAACAAACGCTGAATAAACAGAGCCGCTGGTATCAGATACCGCCAGAAAAACCGGTGTTCAGCGTTGTGGTGGGCGAACGTATTGCTAACGAATATTTTGTGGCTGTCGAAGAGGATGCGCAAGCGCTTGCCGCTCGCCAGCTGAATCGACAATTAGCCCAGTTATTGACGCCTGAGAATGGCCAACCCATGGATACGGATGATGCAAGAACGCTCTCTTGAATTAAAAAAACTAATTATTGATACCCTGAATCTCGAAGATATGACTCCCGATGAGATAGACGCAGACGCCGCGCTGTTTGGCGACGGTTTGGGACTGGATTCCATTGACGCGCTGGAGTTAGGTCTGGCGGTCAAAAATCGCTATGGCGTGATGTTATCTGCCGAAAGCGAAGAAATGCGTCAGCATTTTTACTCCATCGCCACGCTGGCGTCATTCATTCAATCTCAACGCGCTAAATAGTCGGATAACTTATGGATAAACAAGATATTTACCAGGAAGTGTCGGATCTCTTGGTCAAACTTTTCGAAATCGACCGGTCGCAGATCACGCCGCAGGCGCGTCTGTATGAAGATCTGGAATTAGACAGTATTGACGCCGTGGATATGGTGGTTCATTTACAGAAAAAGACCGGCCGTCGGATCAAGCCTGAATCCTTTAAGTCTGTGCGTACCGTGCAAGACGTCGTGGATGCGGTAGAACAATTATTACAGCAACCAGGCTGATCGGTTGTTTCGGAAAACCACGCCGTTTATGCAAAATTTCCTGCGCATCGCCAATGGGCTAATTATGTTGTTATGGCCGTTCATTATTTGGGCGGGCGTGACACAGGGTCTGTCCTTCTGGTTAATTCCGCTGTTTATTGCCTTTTTCCTGCTACGCCTGTGGTTACTGAAAGATCATGGGGGGCTGCAAGGTCAAACGGACGGCCAAATGTATGCGGGGAAAGCGCTGGCGTTAACCGGTATTGCTCTTTGCGCTGCGAGCGTGCTGATGCGCGATCATCATGTGCTGATGTATTACCCGGTGGCGGTTAATCTGGTGCTGTTGATTCTGTTCGGCAGCTCTCTGTTTTATGGCATGCCAATCGTGGAGCAAATCGCCCGTTGGCGTGAGCCGGATTTACCGCCGCAGGGTGTGCGCTATACCCGGCGTGTCACTCAGGTTTGGTGTTTGTTTTTTATCATCAACGGCTCGACTGCACTGGCGACCTGTTTGTATAACGACATGAAAATCTGGGCGTTATGGAATGGCATGCTGAGCTATATCTTTATTGGCGGCGTGATGGGCGTGGAATGGCTGGTACGCCGACGGATAAAAAACCGATGAATACATTACCGTTGACTCAATGGCTGTCTGAAGAACGGGCGGGTAGCACTTTGATTGCCCGCCGCGGTGATAAAGATATCCACCTGAAGACGTTTCGACAGGATGTGACCCAGCTTTATGCGCGCCTGATAAGCAGTTCAGAAACCTGTTGGGCGCTGTGTTTTAACGATAGCTATCAGTTTTGTGTCGCGCTGCTGGCCACTCTGTACGCGGGCAAAATTCCGGTACTGCCAGGGCATAATCGGCGAGCGCAGCTCGTTGAGCAAAGCCAGCATTTCGAGGGGGTATTAAGCGATCTGCCGCTGAAACTAGACTGCCCTGTGTGGTCGCTATCGGACACCGCCCCTGCGAGCGTGCCGTTACCGTCGATTGCCGCTGACGCTAGTCTGCGGTTATTTACCTCGGGTTCCTCCGGCGAACCCCGTCGGGTGGATAAACCGGTTGCCGTGATGGATAGAGAGGCCGTCTGGCTGGCTGATTTATGGGGCGATCGGCTGAGTCACTGTGTGGTTCGGGCATCCGTAAGCCATCAACATCTGTACGGTCTGACGTTCCGCATCTGGCTACCTTTAGCGCTAGGGCTGCCTTTCGCCAGCGAAACGGTGGAGTTCCCTGAGCAACTGGCGAACAGTCCGCGCTGCGCCTTTATTACCAGCCCGGCGTTTTTACAGCGGCTGGATAGCCAGTTGCCGCCGCCGCGTTGCGAATGGGTGGTTTCCGCCGGTGGGCAGCTACATTTTGACGATGCTCAACGAGCGCAGAACTGGCTCGGAATCACGCCCGATGAAATTTATGGCAGCACTGAAACCGGAGTGATGGCATGGCGTAGCCGGCATCATCCGCAGACACCGTGGCAGCCTTTTAGCGGCGTGCAGCTGAGTCGCGATGAGCAGGATAACTGGCGCGTGGTTTCCCCTTTGATTCCCGATCCGTTGGGAATGGCGTTGGATGATCGAATTATTGTCGACGATCAAGGGCTATTTACACTGGCCGGTCGTCGCGATCGGGTAGTCAAAATTGAAGAAAAGCGTCTGTCTCTCAGTGAGATTGAGCGGCGATTGCAGACTTTGTCTGGCATCGAAGACGTTGCGGTGCTGGTGGTTAAACGCGGTGCGCGGCAATGTATCGGCGCGGCGGTGGTGCTGAATCAGGCAGGATTGGACGAATTAGAGCAAATCGGTTGGCTGCGGCTGACCCGCCGCTGGCGACAGCAGCTTGGCGGTTGGCTGGAACCGGTGGCATTACCGCGCTATTGGCGCAAATTATCGGTTATTCCGCTTAATCAGCAAAGCAAACGTTCTTGGCCTCAGTTACAGGAGTTATTTAATGAAACCCGTTGAGCTATCCCGTCAACAGTCGGAACGGCATCAGATGGAGGTTAGACTGTATCTGGACCCCAAATTAAGCTGGTTTACCGGACATTTTGACGTACAACCGCTGCTGCCGGGCGTGGCGCAGATCGATTGGGTGATGGGGTACGCGGCAGATATCGCGGGCGCAGCCTGGCAGTTTTCCGGTATCGATAAAGTCAAATTCCAGTTGCCGCTGTTGCCGGGCAATCAGGTGTTACTCCGCCTCGATTGGAATGAATCCCGTGGCTTGCTCAGTTTTAGCTATACGCTGGATGAAGGCGTCGCTGCGCGCACGGCCAGTAGCGGAGCCATAAAATTATGTCGTTAACCGTTCACGCCTTCGCGCCGTGCGTGGTTATTCCTTGCTATAACCACGGCGCAATGATGAATGATGTGTTGGCGCGGCTGGCTCCCTTTGGCCTGCACTGTTTTATCATTGACGATGGCAGCGAACCTGCCACGCAACAGATTTTACAGCAGTTGGCCGGAACGCACTCTGGCATCACGTTGGTTAGATTGCCTTGTAATCAGGGCAAAGGTGTGGCGGTATTAACAGGTTTTACCGTGGCTGCCGAGGCGGGATATAGCCACGTGTTACAGGTGGATGCCGATGGGCAACACTGTATTGAAGATATTCCCGAGATGCTGAAACAGTCGCAGCGCTATCCGGATATGCTGATCTCCGGCCGCCCGATTTACGACCAGTCGGTGCCAAAATCTCGTCTGTATGGTCGCTATATTACCCATGTGTGGGTATGGATAGAAACTCTGTCGCTCTCCCTGAAAGACAGTATGTGCGGGTTTCGGGTCTATCCGCTGGCTCCGGTAATAGCCCTGATGGCGCAATATCCATTGGGGAAACGTATGGATTTTGATACGGAAATCATGGTGCGCCTGTACTGGCAAGGCATTGATAGTCGTTTTGTTCCTACGCGAGTGACTTACCCCGCCGACGGGCTTTCCCATTTTGATGCACTGCGGGATAACCTGCGGATTTCGTGGATGCATACCCGGTTATTTTTGGGCATGTTGAGACGTCTCCCGCAATTGTTAACGCGACGTCGTCCGCGTCACTGGGCTGGAGTCAAAGAGCGTAAAGGTCTGAACGGCATGCGCTTTATGCTCGCGGTTTATCGTCTATTAGGGCGGAAAACTTTCGAGATATTACTACGTCCGGTAGTGGGATATTTCTGGCTAACCGGCCGAACTCAGCGGCAGGCCTCGCAGCAATATCTGGTACGTTTGCAGCAAACTGCCCAGAAAAAGTCATTGGCTTTGCCGGGCAATCTAACCAGTTATCGACATTTCCTGCGGTTTAGTCGCGCGATGCTGGACAAAGTCGCCAGTTGGCGCGGGGATTTGCGACTGGGGCAGCAAATTGTATTTGCTCCCGGAGCGCAAGAAACCATTAATGCCGAGTCTGACGGTGGGAAGCTGATTCTGGCTTCTCACCTCGGAGATATCGAGGTGTGCCGCGCATTAGCACAGCAGGATGGTCATAGGGTAATTCACGCTCTGGTATTTAGCGAACATGCCCAAAGGTTTAAGCAGGTATTGGAAGAAATCGCGCCGCAGGCGGGGATTAATCTGATTCCCGTGACCCGCATGGGGCCAGAAACCGCTATTTTGCTGAAAGAGAAGCTGGACGCCGGTGAATGGGTGGCGATTGTCGGCGATCGTACCTCGGTGACTACCCAGCGCGGTGGAGACCGCCGCGTGGTGTGGAGCGAATTTCTCGGTGCGCCCGCGCCGTTTCCGCAAGGACCATTTGTTCTGGCATCGGTATTGCGCTGCCCGGTGTTACTGATGTTTGCCTTGCACCAGCAGGGCAAACTCCATATCCATTGCGAACCTTTTGCCGATCCGTTGCTGTTGCCACGTCAGCAGCGTGAGACCGCATTGCAACAGGCGGTGGATCGCTATGCGTCACGTCTGGAGTACTACGCGCTGCAATCGCCGCTCGACTGGTTTAACTTTTTTGATTTCTGGCGGCTGCCTGATTCGCCGTCTGGCAAGGAGTAACAAGTGCTGACCGATGCCCGTTTTACCGCCGAAGTAGAGATTACCGTGCCTTTCCACGATACCGACCCGATGGGCGTGGTATGGCACGGTAATTACTTCCGTTATTTCGAAGTGGTGCGAGAGGCGCTACTGAATCAGTTTAATTATGGTTACCGGCAAATGCGTGAGTCTGGTTATGTTTGGCCGGTTGTTGATACGCGGGTGAAATACCGTGACGTGCTGGAGTTCGAACAGCGAATTCGGGTCAGAGCCCACGTTGAAGAGTTCGAAAATCGGCTGAAAATTGTGTATCAGATTTTCGATGCTCAAAGCGGCAAGCGGACTACCACCGGCTATACCATTCAGGTTGCCGTCGAAGAAAGTACGCGAGAAATGTGTTTTGTCAGCCCTGATATTTTGTTTGAAAGAATGGGAATCAAACCATGAAAAAATGGATTTTAATGTTGTCGCTGGCGATCGCCGCTGGCGCACAGGCAGTGACGCTGGATGAGTTACAGCAGCGTTTGGCGCAGCAGCCGGTGGTACGAGCGCAGTTTAGTCAGGAGCGCCAGATCAAGGATATGCCGCAGCCGCTGCGTTCCAGCGGTGAGTTACTGATCGCACAGAAAAACGGCCTGTGGTGGCAACAGCAAAAACCTTTTCCATTGACGCTGGTGTTGGATGATAAGCGTCTGGTTCAGGTAATTAATGGGCAGGAGCCACAGATTGTTACCGCTGATTCCAATCCGCAGATGTTCCAGTTTAACCACTTGCTGCGCGCACTGTTTCAGGCTGAGCGTCAAGTGTTGGAACAAAATTTCTCGCTGACCTTCAGCGACTTAGGACAGGGGAAATGGCAGTTGGAGCTGAAACCGACCACGTCGCCGCTAGATAAGCTGTTTAACACTATCACGCTGCAAGGGCAGCAGTATCTCGATCAGATTTCGCTTAACGATCGTCAAGGGGATCGCACCGAGATTACCTTTAGCAATCAGCGCCTGACACCAGATACGTTGACCCATGATGAGCAGCAACGTTTTGTCTTCTAAGCCGAGTTTATGGGCCTGGCTATGGCTGGCGGCTTGCCTGTTGCTGGGGGCGACGCTCACGGTATTGTTACCGCAATCCAAGCTTTCCAGTAGCGTGCTGGCGCTGTTACCTGCGCAAAGTATGGGGCAGATTCCTCCGGCGCTGAACGACGGTTTTATGCAGCGTTTGGACCGTCAGGTGGTCTGGATGGTCAGCCCCGCCGAAGGCGATGATCCAGCGGCGGCCGCGCGCTGGCTGGAACGCTTGCAGGGTCTGCCGTCGTTGACCGCCGTTCAAGGACCTATCGACGCTGATCAGCAGCAGAAATGGGGGAAATTCTTCTATCAGCATCGTAATGGCATGATTGACCCGCAGACGCGACAGCGCCTGATGAACGGTGGTGATGAGCAGGCTAACTGGATACTGGCACAGCTTTATTCGGCCTTTGCCGGTGTGAGCGGCAGCGAAATAAAGAACGATCCGTTGATGCTGGTGCGGGGCTCCCAGCTGGCGCTACAACAAAATACCAGCCGTTTGAGGATGAAAAATGGCTGGTTGGTGGCTCAGGATGAGGCGGGGCGCAGCTGGTATTTTATCCACGGCGAGCTGAGTGGCTCCTCCTACAATATGCAGCAGGCGCATCAGGTAGTGACAGATTTGGCGGCGCTCGTGACCGATCTTAAGCATCATTTTCCGGGCGTCGAGGTCATGTCGCGCGGCACGCTATTTTATAGCGATTATGCCAGCCAGCAGGCCAAACATGATGTTTCCACCTTGGGTTCCGCCACGGTCATCGGCGTTTTGCTATTGATTCTGGGCGTGTTTCGCTCTCTGCGTCCGTTACTGTTGTGCGTGTTGTCCGTCGGTATCGGCGCGTTGGCTGGCAGTACACTGACCTTATTGCTCTTCGGCGAACTGCATTTAATGACGTTAGTGATGAGTATCAGCATTGTCGGTATTTCAGCTGATTACACCATTTATTATCTTACCGAGCGCATGGTGCATGGGCGTGAAACCTCGCCGTGGCAAAGTCTGCACAAGGTTTTTCCGGCGTTAATGATGGCGTTGGGGACCACGGTTCTGGCCTACCTGATTATGATGTTGGCGCCGTTCCCTGGCCTGCGCCAGTTGGCGGTTTTTGCCGCCGCGGGTCTGACTGCCTCTTGTCTGACCGTGGTGTGCTGGTATCCGTGGTTATGTCGAGGATTACCGGTCCGGCCGGTGCCATTCATGATGCCATTGATGCGTTGGCTTTCCGCGTGGCGCACTCAACGCACGCTGTATTTAGGTTTGCCACTGGTATTGGCGTTGTTCTCCGTAGCCGGACTGCTACGCTTGCAGATTAATGATGATATTGCCCAATTGCAGGCGCTGCCGCCGGATATTCATCGGGAGGAGCAGGCTATCACGGCCTTGACTGGGCAAGGCATCGACCAGAAGTGGTTTGTGGTTTATGGCGATACGCCCGAGCAGACGCTACGGCGGTTAGAGCAATTTGCTCCGCAGTTACAACAGGCGAAAAAACAGGGCTGGCTCAGCGGCTACCGTTTGCTGCCATTGGCCTCTCAGGCGCAGCAACAGCAGGATCTGACGCTGCTGCAACAGGTTGCCCCCAACGTGCTGGCACAGCTTGATACCGTTGGGATAGACGGGTTGAAGATCGATCTCACTCCAATGCCGGTCACGCCGGAGAACTGGCTCAATAGCGTAGTGAGTGAGGGCTGGGCGTTGATGTGGATGACGTTACCGGATGGGCGTAGCGGAGTATTGGTGCCGACCGACGGCGTGCAAAACAGCGCCGCTTTGGCTGCGCTGGCGGCCAATCATGCTGGCGTCAGTTGGGTTGATCGCAAAGCCAGCTTCGACCAGATGTTTTCTTTCTATCGCACTATGCTGGGTTGGCTGTTGCTGGGAGCCATTGTGGTTATCGCCTTGAGTTACATGTTGCGCCTGGGCGTGCGGCGTGGGCTGGTGTGCGTATTGCCTTCGTTACTTTCTCTCGGCTGCGGGCTGGCAGTGCTAGCGTTTAGCGGCCACTCCCTCAACCTGTTCTCGCTACTGGCGTTAGTTCTGGTGCTGGGGATTGGCATTAATTACACCTTATTTTTCAGTAACCCACGAGGAACACCGCTGACGTCATTATTAGCCGTAACCGTGGCGATGAGTACCTCATTGCTGACCTTGGGTATGCTGATCTTTAGCAGCACTCAGGCTATCAGCAGTTTCGGTATTGTGCTGTGCAGCGGTATATTTGCCGCATTTTTGCTGGCTCCATTGGCGATGCATCAACGCCGTAAAGGGAAGAAATCATGATGATTTTACGTTGTATCTTGGCTATGTCCTTGGCTTTGATGCTGACGGCATGCGCCACTAAACCCGCGGATAATCGGCCTCAGGCCTGGTTAAAACCGGGCGTGAAGGTCAGCTTACCTGCGCCGGGTATCACGCCGGCGGTGAATGAACAACAGTTGCTGACCGCCACGGTGAAAGGTAAGCAACAGTCTTTGCTGGTATTGCTTAATGCAGATCGGCAACAGCTTTCGCTGGTGGGATTGTCATCTCTGGGTATTCGCCTGTTCAAACTGACCTACGATACGCAGGGGATCGAAAGCGAGCAGTCAATCGTGCTACCTGAGTTGCCTCCGGCCAGTCAAGTTCTGGCCGATATTATGCTGAGCTACTGGCCGATTTCTGCCTGGCAAGAGCAGTTACCCGCAGGCTGGACGCTGGTCGACATCGGATCCCGCCGCGAACTGCGTGATAAGCAAGGAAAACGGGTAACCGAAATTGTTTATATGACCAGCAAAGGCGTGCGTCAGCCGATTAGCATCCGCCAGTACGTTTTTGGTTATCAGATCGCGATTCAACATCTGGACAGCTAACATGATTTATATTTCTGCGGTAGGCATGCTGAACGCGTTAGGAAGCAATGCCGATCAGATTGCCAGCCAGCTTCCTTTGGGCATCGCTCCCGGCATGAAGCCGCGCGATGGCTGGGTTCAGCCCGAACAACCCTGCTGGTTAGGCGCCGTTGAAGGTGAACTACCGGAAATCCCGGCGGCGCTTGCTATGCATCGCAGCCGCAATAATCAATTGTTATTGGCGGCGTTGGAGCAAATTCGTCCACAGGTCGATCAAGCGATAGTGCGCTTTGGCCGCGATCGTGTGGCGGTGGTATTGGGCACCAGTACTTCTGGATTAAATGAGGGCGACCGACAGGTTAACCAGCGCAGTCACGACGAGGAAAGTGACGGCTATGATTATTATCAACAGGAATTAGGCGATCCGGCACGTTTTCTTTCGGCCTATCTCGAACTGGAGGGCCCCGCGTTCACCTTGTCTACCGCCTGTTCTTCCAGCGCCAGAGCTATTATCAGCGGCCGGCGTTTAATCGAAGCCGGGCTGGCGGATGTGGCAATTGTAGGCGGCGCAGATACGCTTAGCCGGATGCCGGTCAACGGTTTTCTCAGTCTTGAATCGCTTTCCACTCAGCTTTGCCAGCCTTTTGCCGCCGAACGCTGCGGTATTACTATAGGTGAAGCATCGGCTCTGATGCTGCTCACGCGGGAGCCTCACGAGATAGCCTTGCTCGGAGTCGGTGAATCTAGCGACGCATGGCATATGTCGGCGCCGCACCCTGAAGGCGAAGGTGCTATTCGCGCCATTGAACAGGCGTTGGACGATGCGGCAATTCAACCTCAGGATGTGGGGTATATCAATCTGCATGGCACCGCTACCCGGCTCAACGATCAAATTGAGGCTAAAGTGGTCAATCGCATATTCGGTAATGGCACGCCCTGTAGCTCAACCAAGCATTTAACCGGGCACACATTAGGTGCGGCAGGCGTGTGCGAAGCCGCGCTGTGCTGGCTGTTATTGACTCGTGATTTACCCTTGCCGGCACAGGATTTCTCTCATTCAACGCCGGATGACAGCTTGCCGTCTTGTGGGTTACTGCTAAAGCAGGAGCCATTGATGAAGGCAATTGTTATGTCCAATTCATTTGCCTTTGGCGGTAATAATACCTGCCTGATTCTGGGGAAGCGTCATGCCTGAATATTTACCGGCGGGAGATTATTTGCCTCACGCGGCGCCGATGATGCTGCTGGATGAGGTTGTCGCGGTAGAAGCAGAAAGCGTGCATTGTCGGGTTAAAGTCACAGAACAGGGCGTTTTAGCTCCTTTCCTCACTGCCGAAGGGCATTTGCCTGGATGGTTTGCGTTGGAATTGATGGCACAGACCGTCGGCGTGTGGTCGGGTTGGCATAGCCGCCAGCGGGGCGAGCGGGCGGCGAATTTGGGCATGTTGCTCGGCGCGCGTGCGCTACGCAGCCAGACTCGGTTGATTGAAAACGGAAATTTATTGGATATCACTATGGTCTTGCTAATGCAGGACGAAAAATTTGGCAGCTTTGAAGGTGAAATCAGCTGTGCAGGGCAGGTTTTGGCCACCGCGCGGTTGAATACCTATCAACCGGATCAACAAGAACTTAAACAATTATTTCAACAGGATGAAATGGAATGACACGTTCAGTTTTGGTCACGGGCGGCAGTAAAGGTATTGGGCGAGCGATAGCCCTCCAACTTGCCGCCGATGGATTTAGCGTGGCCGTGCATTATCACAGCGATCTTCCAGGGGCTCAGCAAACGGTAGAACAGCTAACTGCGCAAGGCGGACAAGGGCGGATTATCGGTTTTGACGTAGCCGATCGTGATGCGACGCGGCAGGCCATCGAGCAGGATATTGATACTCATGGTGCTTACTACGGCGTGGTGAACAATGCCGGAATAGCTCGCGACGGCGCGTTCCCAGCGCTCAGTGAAGACGACTGGGACAGCGTGATCCATACCAATCTTGACAGTTTTTATAACGTCATCCATCCCTGTATTATGCCGATGATCGGGTTGCGTCAAGGCGGCAGAATCATCACGCTGTCGTCGGTTTCCGGTTTAATGGGGAATCGAGGTCAGGTCAACTATAGCGCGGCGAAAGCGGGCATTATCGGCGCAACCAAAGCGCTGGCAATAGAACTGGCGAAGCGCAAAATCACTGTCAACTGCATAGCGCCGGGGCTGATTGATACCGGTATGATTCAGATGGAAGAAGCATCGTTAAAAGAAGCGATGAATATGATCCCGATGAAACGGATGGGCGCCGCAGAGGAAGTGGCCGGGCTCGCCAGCTATTTGATGTCTGATATTGCCGGTTACGTGACGCGTCAGGTGATTTCCGTTAATGGGGGCATGCTATGACCCGCCGCGTAGTGATCACCGGCATGGGCGGCGTAACTGCCTTTGGCAATGACTGGCAGAGCGTGGCCGCTGGGCTAAAGTCTGGTAAAAATGCGGTACGCAGCATGCCGGAATGGCGGGAATACGCGGGATTGAATACCTTGGTCGGCGCGCCTATTGATGATTTCACTTTACCGGAGCATTACACCCGCAAACGCATTCGCTCAATGGGGCGAGTTTCCCTGCTAGCGACCAGAGCGACCGAACTGGCGCTGATTCAGGCGGGTTTGATCGGCGAAGCGGTGCTAACCAATGGTGAAACCGGCATCGCCTACGGCTCTTCTACCGGCAGTACCAAACCGGTCAGCGAATTTGCCACCATGCTAACGGAAAAACACACCAATAATATCACCGGCACCACTTATGTTCAGATGATGCCGCATACCGCGGCGGTGAATACCGGGTTGTTCTTCGGGCTGCGTGGGCGAGTGATTCCAACTTCTAGCGCCTGTACTTCCGGCAGCCAGGCAATAGGTTACGCGTGGGAGGCCATTCGCCATGGTTATCAAACGGTGATGGTTGCCGGCGGAGCGGAAGAACTTTGCCCGTCCGAAGCCGCGGTGTTTGATACCTTATTTGCCACCAGTCAGCGCAATGATTCGCCACACACCACGCCGTCGCCTTTCGATATCAATCGAGACGGGCTGGTAATTGGCGAGGGCGCGGGCACGCTGGTGTTGGAAGAATTGGAGCATGCCAAAGCGCGAGATGCGAAGATCTACGGCGAAGTCGTGGGGTTTGCCACTAACTGCGATGCGGCTCACATTACTCAGCCACAGCGTGAAACTATGCAAATTTGTATCGAACAGGGGCTGCGGATGGCGCAGTTACAGGCGGCGGATATCGGTTATATCAGCGCTCACGGTACGGCGACCGACCGTGGCGATCTGGCTGAAAGTCAGGCTACCGCCGCGGTGTTTGGCAATAATACGCCGATTTCATCGCTGAAAAGTTATTTCGGCCATACGTTAGGTGCCTGCGGAGCGCTGGAGGCCTGGATGAGTCTGGAAATGATGAATGAAGGCTGGTTTGCGCCGACGCTCAATCTGACTCAGCCCGATCCGGCCTGTGGCGAACTTGATTACATCATGGGGAAGCCACGCCATATTGATACCGAGTTTCTCCAAAGCAACAACTTTGCCTTTGGCGGTATCAACACTTCACTGGTTTTCCGGCGCTGGCGTTAATCGATGATGCGCATCGCTCTGGCTCGAATCAGCGATCTCAGCCAACCTGCTGTCATCACCGATTGGTTGTCGCCGGAGTTACTGGTTCAGGCTCCCAGCGGCAAACGGCGGGAGGCGTGGCTGGCGGGAAGAGTGTTGCTGGCGCAGCGGGTGGGTCAGCGACCTCTCAGGGAAATGATCATTGAAGCATCGGGAAAACCTGCGTTTCGGTGCGATCAATTGCCACATTTCAATATCAGTCACAGCGGCGATTTTGTTTTTGTCGCCGTGAGTGATAAAGGGCCGATTGGCTGCGATATTGAAGTGATCAGGCCGCGAACCGGTGCGATAGAGATTGCACAACACTATTTCTGTGAGGCTGAATATCTGTGGTTGGCGGCGCAGCCTGCCGAAAATGTCATGATGGCGTTTTGGCGCTTGTGGACCGCGCGCGAGGCACGATTAAAACAACGCGGGCTGAGTGTTTGGCAAATGCGTTCAATAGCGTTAAAGCCCGAAACATTGGGCATTGCCGGCAGCGAAATTTATCATTGGTATCAGCAAGGGTTGAGCATGGCGGTCAGTTGCTGTCCGTCAGAAACGGCAAACAGCGATCTCACCGTGGATAAATGAGCGTATTCCTGACATTTATCAGATTATTACCGATGAACTTCCCCACAAAGCAGCACCACATCCGGGCGGCGCTGATGGATTTTAGCCGCCACGGCAAGGCATTCCTGACGGGTAGGATATATATCTTCAGACACGGGAAGCGCGTCACAAGCATCTATTCCGCATGTGCTGACCAGTAGAACAAATCCTATAAGCATATATCCCCCTTATTCTTCAAAGTATAGCGCGCTTATCTTGCGAGTATAGAGGTTTTGTTGTGGCATAGCGCTCGCTTTAATCATAAAAAATGCCTTACTAACAAAGATTTCCACAATATGCCGCGCACGGCGAATTCCACATGGCGTAACCCGCTCTTGGGGGATGTTATGAATAATCATATTGGCAGCCATTAGCGCGAGACGGCAGTGGAAGGATCACTCTGTCTGCTATTGAGGGTCCATCGTCTATTAGGATTTTCTGCTTTGTATTTATGCCGTCACCATATTGGCTATTGTAAGCGTTTCATTTTCATCTTCACCGCTATGGGATATCACCTATGGGTAAATCATCGCGTATATATTCTTTAAAACTTTAGTTGGCCTTAGAGCGGAGTGAGCGCGCGTGTCTGTGGTGGTAAAAAGAGTGAAAAGGATTCTCACTAGTTGGAGATATGTCTGAAAACCATTAATAAGATAAGGGTTTGAGCTTAAAACACTAACGTAATGGAGTACATACCAATGAAAGGTAAGTTGCTATTAGCGATATTACTGAGCGCGAGCTTTTCGCTTCAGGCTGATGAAACCAGCTCTTGGACTGATGAAGGTCAACCGTCTCCTGAGCATTTGGAGATGCAGAAACCCGAATTTCATCTTTGTCAGGATGGACAAAACCAGTCACCGATAGATATCCGTGGGGAGTTAAGAAGTAACCTGGCACCGCTGACCATGCAATATTTTACCACGACGCTGAATATCGTAAATAATGGTTATACGATTCAGTTGAACGTACCCAAAGGGAATAAAGTGCAGTTAGATGGCGAAACTTTTATGCTGAAACAGCTGCATTTCCATGCTCCCAGTGAAAATACCATAAAGGGTAAGCAATATCCGATGGAGGCGCACTTCGTACATAAAAATGAGCAGGGAGAATTGCTGGTTGTTGCCGTGATGTACAATCTAGGCAAAGAAAATATGGCGCTGGAAAAAGTGTGGCAGCAAATGCCAAAAGGATTGAATCAGGAACAGAAGATCAATCCAGCGTTGGATCTCAATGGCCTGATTCCGGACAGCAAATATTATTATCGCTTCAGCGGCTCGCTAACCACACCGCCTTGTTCAGAAGGGGTACGCTGGCTGGTGTTTAAACAGCCTTTAAGCATTTCTGAAAACCAGATTACGCAGTTTAAGTCGGTCATTCATCGCGATAATAATCGACCGGTACAGGAGTTACACGGTAGGGTTATTGTAAATTGATTTCTGGATATTTTAATTTTTCAGGGAACCTAAAAGGATTTTCAATAAAACTGTTAATAAATCGCTAAGGGTGAAAATAAATCTTTATCGATATATTTAATGTAATGTTTCGTCAGCGTAAAACAGCGTGCTTTATTTGGTTTATGCTGGCGGAATCTTATTGGATATATTTATGGCTAAACAGCCAGACGTCTAAATGGGTATTTAATTTATTTATAAATAAGGCTTGATTAAAATGATTGGCTATGAGTAAATA
>NZ_JBOBDP010000010.1:0-121433 GCF_050586585.1 Yersinia sp. J1 | reverse complement strand
CAATGTCATGTATATTTATCATACTGCGATGGGATAAGCGATGGAAAAATCAGGAAAATCGATAAAAATGAATGGGCCGTTTAAGCGGGATACTTACAACCTTGCGAAACGCAGCTCCTGCGTTCTAACGGCCGTGTACATAATAAAATAAGTGGCAGACTTAGTAATAACGCTGCCAGTATAGCCACCCAAATCATAGAGAAAATCGGGTAATTCTGTTGCTTTAAGAAATGGGAAATGGTGTTTTGTTGGTGGAGTTAAAGCCCCTGCGAGGTCTTGAGCTGGATTGTATTCTGTCCGACCTGCAATAATGGCATAGCGATATACTTCACTACAGCGTTGACGGACTTTACGCATTTTTTCCAATGCTCCGCGCCGTTCCATTTTTTTAAGTACATCTAATAACTCTAGAGGTTTAATTTCAGCTATAGGTCGCTTACCGATATAAGGGAATATATCTTTTTCAAACGTACTTAAAATTTCTTCTCGATAGCGCATTGACCATCTATCAGCTCTGGCCTTATGCCATTCACAAGCTATAGCTTCAAAAGTATTTGAGGTGGCAATTTTTAAAGCCTGCTTTTCTGCCTTTTTGGTTTCTCTTGGATCACCACCTTCAGCAATGACTCGTCTAGCCGCATCCCGCTTTTGACGGGCCAAGGCAAGCGATACATCTGGATAAACACCTATGGAGAGCAGCTTTTCACGGCCGAGTACTCGGTACTTCAGCCGCCAATAACGAGACCCATTAGTTTTGACCAATAGATAGATAGAGGCCACCTCCATCAGCTAGCTTATAGGGCTTATCCTGCGCTTTAGCCGTACGCACCTTAACATCCGTTAGGGGCATTATTTCTCCTTCTGGGGGTATCAATTATTTAGGGGGAAAAAGCACCCCCAAAAATACCCCAATATGGGGGTAGATTTCAGTAGACACTGATTGACATCAAGAGAGAATGAAAACAAGGTAACCATTGGTTTATATGATATTTTATTGACATGGGTTGACGTAAAAAGAGGACCTTTGGCGGAAGATCACAGGAGTCGAACCTGCCAGGGACCGCTGGCGGCCCCATCTGGATTTGAAGTCCAGCCGCCCCACCGGGAGCGATGATCTTCCATAGATAATCTTTATGTAAGCTAGCGATTATAACGCGTTTATTCAACAAGGTATTAGAAATCAGTCAGGCATTTTCAACATTGTTAAGTTGAGCAGAAATCTGCGTAACCCTTGGTAAAAGTGAGTTTTTCTCCGTATGGCAACCATACAAAAACCTACTGTTGGCAGCCTTTGCCCGTAAACCATGGCGACAGTCTGCCCAAATATTCCCCAAATATTCCCCAAATTCGCTGCAACCTTATGAACCAGAGATAATCGCACGGCAAATTGCCCCGTGGCAGCTAAAGCTCAATTCTGGATGAGCACCGTAATCATTGATATAAGTGATAACCGGCGAGGGGTAATTTTCTGCAACCAGTTCGCTGCTGGACATAGGTGCGACCATGATTGCAGGAAAATCCTCTTTTGCCGCCGCTCCGCTTCTGGCCGCCAAGCCGATTACCGTCAGATAATAGGGCGTCGGATTCTCGAGCCGATATCCCTGAGCAGTTTTGTGCAATATGACGCGCTGCTGCCAGATTTCATCGGGCTGCGGCACAATACTCAACGGGCGGTAAAACAGCTTTATTTTGGTTTGTAGCGCTACCTGTATCGCATCGGGAATATCGCTACGCGGCGGTATTTCTCGCAACGTGTAATAAAACAGCGATTCGCGATCCTGAGGCAATGTTTTCGCATCCAGTGTGGCATAAATGCGGACGATATTTTTTTCACCCGAATTCACCCTCTGTATTTCCGGTGAAACCGCCAACGGCACAGAGGTGCTCTGCGGAGCTACATTTTCGATCCACGATTGAGCCAGATAAGGCAGAGTTTTATTCTCATTCCGAATACTCAGGTTAACGAATCCGACATCAGCCGTATAAATAACTCTTGTACGATCCAGTACGATAGCGGCATTCGCCTTGTAACCAACGACCATCAAACAGGTCAATAGCGCCATTAATTGTATTTTTTTCATAGCGAGCCCATCCTTGCTTCAAATCATACATAACAGGACGCTATATCATTCCTCATATCATCAGTAACTAATCCGCCGTTCAGCATACTAATTGCAGCTTATATCAGTTAATGCATGGTTATTGTCATTAGCCTCGAAATAACCTGATATAAATAAGTAGAAAGAGGCGAATAAGTTAACGAAAGCTAATTATTTTTGATGACCGGAACGGGCCTGTGACATGTCTAAAAAACAGAAATTAGGCAGAAAAAAATATTTAAAACAACAAATTACCTACATCAACTCATTCAGATGGCGATTTCATAATGCGGTGACCCCCCCAAACTCTTTAGCCCGCAGTTATCTACGGGCATAGCTTGATCAACTGACTAATCTTCTTTTATCAATACGCTGTAATCCTATAGATAACAACATGCTACCACCCAACGCGAAAGCGAAAACATAGAAAATATCCAGCGCCGGATAGGCGGTAAAATCAAAGTGGTGGGTGCGCACAAAGTGAATAATAAGCGCGTGGAAACCATAAATCGCAAGAGAATGACCCGAAAGCCAGGTTAACCAGGCTCGTGGCTGGGAAAGGCAGTTTTTAAACCAGATTAGCAGAGACACCGCCGCAATAAAGACCAGCGGACTACAGTACATGTAGAAGGTATCTGCAAAATTTCCATTGATAATACTTTGTTTTTTTGTCGAAATGACGATCAATCCTACGCTCACGATAAAAGCGAACGCTGCTGCCCAACTTATCGATTTTCCTTCCGTATTCAGCATACCAATCGCCCGGCCTAGCATTGCGTATAGCAGGTAATAGAAAGTATCTCCGGAGATATACAGGTTTACAGGCAGTAAATGGAAACCATCGAGAGAGAACTTACCGGTATAAGGATTGGCAACCACCGCCAGCAACAGTATGACTACGGCAACGTAACGGCCGGATACAGGCTTGACGTTAATCAGCGGAGAAACCAGATACACCACGATTATGGCGTAGAAAAACCACAGGTGATAAAACACCGGCTTTTGCAAAATATTCTTTAATGAAGCCCAGCCGCCTATCGGCGTCAGTGTGGATATATAAATTAGAGCAATAGCACTATAAAAAGTCAGGCATAGACCGATGCGTATAAAATGCTTCTTACCGGCACTTTTTTCACCCAAAAACAGATAACCCGAAATCATAAAGAACAAAGGGACGCCAACCCGAGACATGGAATTCAGTAAGTTAGATAAATCCCAGCTGAATTCACCGACCGCTGCTCCGCTGGTGAGATAGTAAGTGGTGGCGTGAATCATAACCACCATAATGCAAGCCACTGCCCGCAAATTATCAATCCATCCAATTTTATTGGTCATGCCTATTCTCTGTTGCTCATGCATTTGGGCCAAAAAAGTTAACGATAAGTTATATACTAAGGGCGCTAAAAGTAACTCAAAAAGAAATACTCGCCCAAGGTAATTAAGAATCTACCTGCATGTAAATCGTTGCCATTATTCATTATTGGCGGCAAAATAGCCGTCCTAACTCGTCTCGACAGCTTTTCTCGCTGAGGCAGTTCCACTTTTCTTATTAATTATTAATAACTTAATCTATGCAAACTACGTTAACACCCGCGAAACCTTTAGGCCGCCGGGCGCTGTTGTTTCCCCTGTGTTTAGTCCTATTTGAATTCGCAGCCTATATTGCCAACGATATGATTCAGCCCGGTATGCTGGCAGTCGTCGCTGATTTCAACGCCAGCATAGAATGGGTTCCCACATCCATGACCGCCTATTTAGCCGGCGGTATGTTCCTACAATGGCTGTTGGGGCCGCTTTCCGATCGCCGTGGCCGTCGTCCGGTAATGCTGGCAGGCGTGGCTTTCTTTGTCATTACCTGTCTGGCTATTCTTTTGGTCAATACCATAGAACAATTTATTGCTATGCGCTTCCTGCAAGGCATTGGCCTGTGCTTTATCGGCGCCGTAGGTTACGCCACCATTCAGGAATCATTCGAAGAAGCAGTATGTATTAAGATCACCGCGCTGATGGCAAACGTGGCTCTGATCGCTCCGCTACTTGGCCCTTTAGCCGGTGCAGCCTTGATTCACGTTGCGCCGTGGCAAAGTATGTTTGTGCTTTTTGCGGTTCTGGGGGCAATTTCGTTCATTGGCTTATGGCGAGCAATGCCAGAAACTGCGGTGTTGAAAGGTGAAAAGCTCTCGCTTTCGGCCATGTGGCATGATTATAAGCAAGTGCTGGCTAACCGTCGCTTTCTGTGCGGAGCATTGGCATTAGGCTTTGCTAGCCTGCCATTGTTGGCTTGGATTGCACAATCGCCGGTTATTTTGATCAGTGGCGAGCAGCTATCGACCTTTGACTATGGTTTATTGCAAGTGCCTATTTTCGGCGCATTAATCATTGGTAACCTGACGCTGGCGCGTTTGAGTGGTAAAACCAGCATTCCTAAACTGATTAAACTCGGCGCAGGCCCGATGATCGGTGGGTTGATATTGGCCGCTGTTTCAACGCTTTATTCATCTCACGCCTATTTGTGGATGACGGCGGGTCTCAGTTTGTATGCTTTTGGTATTGGTGTAGCAAATGCCGGTTTGGTGCGTTTGACCCTGTTTGCCAGCGATATCAGTAAAGGTACGGTTTCTGCCGCAATGGGGATGATCAGTATGTTTGTCTTCACTTTGGGCATAGAGTTGGCGAAAGTCGCCTATCTGTGGGGAAACAGCGGTATCTTCAATCTTTTCAATTTAATCAGCGGCCTGCTGTGGCTGTCGCTGGTAGCAATATTTATTCGTAAACAGCCTGAAGCTGTAGCTGCGGAATAATAAACCTGGCACTGATGATGTGAACAGATGGGTTCGGCTAATGCTGAACCCATTTTTAATGGTCATGGAATCTATAAAGCATCGGTAGGAATGTATTCATCACAAAATACATCACTATTGATGTGTAATCTGGTAGTTACATCAGCACCGATGCACTAACAAAACATACCTCGGTCGCGCAGAATATGGTCGTTGCCACGGCGGCGGGTAAAGCCGCTGCGATCGAAAAATTCCAGAATTTGAATCGCTAACTTACGGCCGACGCCAAGGCTGTCGCGGAAATCCGCTGCGCTGGCGCTACCTTTGCTGGCATCCAGAGTACGAATCAAATCGGCAAACTGATAGATTCTGCGATTCAGATAGTAGCGATCCGGCACAATCGCGGTGATATGGCCCAAACGCGCGGCTTTACGCAATAATCCACGCATCGACTCTTCATCCATTTCCAGCGCTACGGCCAGATCCCGCACCCACCAAGGGTCACTTTCAAAATAAACCCGCGCACGCAGCCACTGTTTTTCCTCTTCAGCTGTAAACGCCAAACTGTGTTCAGGTAAATGCAGCCAGCCGCGCGTATTCGCTAATTCGCCGTCGGCAACTAATTGATCGATAACCCGATTAACCAAAGCCTCATCAAGCGTCGGTAAAGCCATGCGGCGCAGGCGGGCGCGGCCCAAGCCCAACTGATCGCTGTGCTGCTGATGGTAACTGGCGAGCACTTGCAGCAGGTTTTGCCGGGCATTTTCAGCCATCGCAGAGGAAAGTACGCTATCGCCAGCCACTAACTGTTGGCTGTCTGCCAATAGTTTATCGAGTTGTCCATCGGATAATTGACGTGCCCAGGCAAACTGTTGAATCGATACCGGCCCTTTATCCAATTGAAGGTTAAGGACTTCCGCATCTGTCGTGGCCTGAGCTAGCGCAGTCAGCCACGCCAAAAACGCCGGCTGCCGCTTACCTCTTTTCGGGGAAGACAGAGCGATGACTCGAGCGCCACCCAGGGTGTGCTTTGCCGCAATGTCACGCAGGATAAAGCGATCGTTTTCTGCCAGATACAGCGGTGTATCCAGCAATAATTCGGCCAACATCGGGGTTTCTGCGCCATTCAGCATGGAAACTCGACCGGTAATATGGCTAGCACCTTGATGTAAATGCAGAGATTGCCAATGATGCATCGGTGTATCCGTTGTGACTTCCACCAGCACCCGATCCTGCGCTTCCGGCGGCTGTCGCTCCAATAGCCAATCGCCGCGAGAAATTTGCTGTTTGCTGGTATCGCCAGTGATATTCAGCGCAATCCTTTGGCCAGCCTGTGCATGAGTGGCTGGCTCATTCTGCGAATGAATACTTCGTACCCGAACCGGACAATCGCTGCCGGTTAACCACAGAGTATCGCCAACGGCTACTTGCCCCGCTAGCAGCGTTCCCGTCACTACTAATCCCGAACCTTTCAGGCTAAAAGCCCGATCGATTGCCAGACGGAACCGCCGTTGAATACGTTGAGCATCGCTAGCCTGCTGGCTAAGCTGCGTCAGATGAGCGCGCAGTTCGTCAATACCGACTCCGCGGTTAGCAGCGGTGATAAACAGGGAAATCTGATCGGCAGCCCAGCCTTGCTGTGCCAGTTCGGTCAAAACCTGCTGGCGAACCTGCTCAATCTGTTGCTCATCGGCACGATCGGCTTTGGTTAACGCCACTGTCAGTTTTGGATGGCCACTGAGGCGTAAAATGGCCAAATGTTCATGTGTTTGCGCCATTACGCCATCGTCACAGGCCACTACCAGCAGAGCGTGATCGATACCGCCCATTCCTGCCAGCATATTGGACAGAAACTTCTCATGACCGGGAACATCAATAAAACCGAGACTACTGCCGTCGGGCTGTGGCCAATAGGCGTAGCCCAGATCGATAGTCATACCACGCTGTTTTTCTTCCGGCAAACGATCGGCATTTACGCCGGTTATAGCCTGTAATAGCGTGGTTTTACCGTGGTCAACGTGACCGGCGGTGGCAATAATCATCAAACAAGCTCCCTGAGCAAAGCATCTTCATCATTTAAACAACGTAAATCTAGCCACATGCGCCCATCCCGAAGATGACCGATCACCGGCTGATTCAGACGGCGCCAGCGGTTAGCCAGCGACAGCAGCGTACTACCCCGCCCGTCTTTAGGTGTGAAAGTTATCGCCCAACTGGGCAAACGATCGACCGGCAAGGAACCACTGCCAATCTGCGACCAGCATTCTTCGCTGGCAAGGTCAAAATCCGGATAATGCGCGCTAAGCTGCACTAATAGGCGCTCGGCGCTGTCACGCATCTCTTGCTGCGGACGAGTGAGTATGCGCAGCGATGGCAGTAAATCTGCCAACCGATCCGGTTGTTGATAAAGACGTAGTGTAGCTTCTAATGCTGATAGGGTCATTTTATCGACCCGCAGAGCGCGTTTGAGCGGGTGCTGCTGAAGTTTGGCGATCCAGTGCTTTTTGCCCAGAATAATCCCCGCCTGCGGCCCTCCCAACAATTTATCTCCGGAAAAAGTGATCAAATCGACGCCAGCGGCAATCAGTTGCTGCGGCATTGGCTCGGCAGGTAATCCGTATTGGGTCATATCGATTAGCGAACCGCTGCCCAAATCCGTTGCCGTCGGCACAGAAAATTCCTGCCCCAAGGCTGTTAGCTGAGATTCCGTTACCGCGGCGGTAAAGCCTTGAATACTATAATTACTGGTATGAACTTTCATCAGCAGACCGGTATTTTCGCCGATTGCCTGCCGATAATCCTTCAAATGAGTGCGGTTGGTTGCGCCAACCTCAACCAATTGGCAACCCGCCTGACGCATGACGTCAGGAATACGGAAAGCGCCGCCGATTTCCACCAGCTCACCACGTGAAACCACGACTTCTTTGCCCGCCGAGACCGCCGCCAGCATCAGCAGTACCGCCGCCGCATTATTGTTAACAATACAGGCGTCTTCTGCGCCGGTCAGTTCACAGAGCAAATCCGCTACCGCCCGATCCCGATGCCCGCGTCCAGCGTCACCGAGGTCATATTCCAGCGTCACCGCGCCGCGCATCGCCGCCGTCACTGCGTTAATAGCAGATTCAGCCAAAGGCGCGCGGCCAAGATTGGTATGCAATACCGTACCGGTCAGGTTGAATACGGGTTTCAGGGCGGGTTGGCGTTGGTTAATCCGTTGACGTAGTTCGGTAATCCAGCAGCTATGCCAGTGCGGCAGCGTCTGAGTCTGGCGGATAATCTCGCGGGCCTGCGTTTGCATTTTCCGCAGGATATCAGTGAGTAGCGTCGCGCCATATTCATCCAGCAAAGGAGCCATTTCTGGCTCCCGCAACAGACGGTCTATGGCAGGTAATTGGCTATAAAGTTGCTGAGGTTCTGCGCTCATAGTCACTCAAATCAGGGAGATAACGGAAAGTTATTCGCCGGGGAACAGGAACGGATTAACGCTACTGCGGGCGAAACCTTCTCCTTCCATTTTGGCATCCAGAATCAGCGAGGCCAAATCATCAGCCACCGCTTCAACCTGCGGATCTTTTTCCTGATACAGAATTTTTAGATAAGTGCCGCAATCACCACAACTTTCTGCTTTTACCGCTGCCAGTTCGCTATCCAGTGACCAATAATTCAGATCGCGGCTTTGCTCGCAGTTACTGCATTTTATCCGCACGACGTGCCATTCGCTTTCACACAGATTGCAGTGCAGGTAACGCAGGCCGTTCACCGTACCGATATGCACCACGCTGGAAACCGGAATACTGCCGCAGACCGGGCAGAACTGACGGTGTTCACCATATTCCGCACGAGCTTTACCGGGAATCTGGCTGGCCATTTGCGCCCAATACAGCGATAGCGCCGCCCAGATAAACGGGGATTTCTCACTGCCGATCTTGCCGAATTCGCGATTCAACAATGCGTCAGCGTAGAGCTCCAGCTCATGTACCGATGATTTTTCCAGATTATCCAGCACGACCTGAATATGCTCAGGCGCATCTGGACGCAGTTCGGCAATCAGCGCCGACAGCAACAAACGCCAGTGCTCAGTACGAGGAAATACGCTCGCATCCAACGGCGGCTTGCCGCTAGCGGCCGAGTGCTCCAGCTCCGCCCGCATATCCAACGTCAGCGGGTGATCGTGCAGCGCTTTTTGCTGCGCTTCGGTAATTCTGGCGGCAAAATCCAGATAATCAGACAACGGATTATCTAGCGCCAGTTGCCGTAAACGTTCGGTTCGGCGGGTATACAGGCTTTTTAAATTCGCGAAAAGTAACGGCGGGATTGTCCCCGCCGTTGATGCTCTTTCGCTTTGTTGACTAAGTTGGTCCTTAGGGACAATGCGAATACTCATTTCAGGGTTTCTCTTCCTGTTTTTTCTGACGGATTTCCCGATACCAGCGCGGATGGTGCTTTTTCGCCCATGCCGCAGGTACCCAGCCTTCCACCATCGCCGTTATCGTGCCTTTCACCCAAATGGCCGCATAAATGTGAACCATGATGACGATGATCAGCCCCACCGCTGCCAATGAGTGCACCAGTAACGCCAGGCGAATCAATGGAATCGGGAAATACTCGGCGAAGTAAGGCCGCCAGATAACCACACCACTGGCCACTAACAGCACCAGACTTATAATTGCTGCCCAGAATACGCATTTCTGACCAAAATTATAGCGTCCCGTGTCGCCCACTTCCTCATTCATGGCAATTTTGTGGATATTTTTCGCCCAGACCAGGTCTTCGCGGTTGATCAGGTTGTGTTTCCAGTAACGGAAAAACATGATCATAAACGCAGCGAACATAATCACCCCGGCAAAGGGATGAAGAATTCGCGCCAGCTGCGGCGTACCGAAGATGTTCATCAGCCAGTTAAAGGAAGGGAAGAAGAATCCCAGCCCACTAATGGCCGCCAGCATAAAGCAGAAGGCCACTATCCAATGGTTGATTCGCTCCGGTGCGCTGTAGCGCTGGATCGGCTTTTCTTTTTTCATTTCCGCGTCTCCCCGTCTTGCTGTTCGGAAGATGGCTGAGTAGATGACGATGAATCTGACGATGCAGGGACGGATTTATCCTCTTCATCCTCATCTTCTTCCACCCGGTTCGGGCCAACGCCAACATAGTGGAAAATACTGGCGGCAAAGGTGGCAGCAAAGCCCACCGCAGCCAATGGTTTCCAAATGCCTTTCCAGAAGGTAACCGTCGGGCTAATGGTCGGATTTTCAGGTAAACCGTGGTAAAGCTGCGGTTTATCCGCATGGTGCAACACGTACATAACGTGAGTACCGCCAACGCCAGCCGGATCGTATAAACCTGCGTTATCAAACCCACGGGTTTTCAATTCTGCCACGCGCCCAGCCGCCACTTCCTTCATCGACTCTTTAGTACCAAAGTGAATAGCGCCTGTCGGACAGGTTTTCACACAGGCCGGTTCCTGACCCACATTAACGCGGTCAACGCATAGGGTACATTTGTACACCCGATTGTCGTCCTTGTTCATGCGCGGTACATCGAAAGGACAGCCGGCAATGCAGTAACCACAACCAATACAATGCTCCGATTGGAAATCCACGATGCCATTGGCGTACTGAATAATAGCCCCTTCCGACGGACATGCCTTCAGGCAGCCCGGATCGGCACAGTGCATACAGCCATCCTTACGGATCAGCCATTCCAGCTTGCCGTTTTCCTCCACTTCGGAGAAACGCATTACCGTCCATGATTTAGCGGTTAAATCGGCGGGGTTATCGTACACCCCGACGTTATGACCGACTTCATCACGGATATCATTCCATTCCGAGCAGGCGACCTGACAGGCTTTACAACCGATACAGGTGGTGACGTCGATAAGCTTCGCCACTTCAGCCTGATAGTTACGATCCTGCGGCGGTGGCGTCAGGGAATGAGTACCGGAGCGCCGAATAATGTCTTGAGATTGCAGTGACATAGTTGTTCTCCGTTACACCTTTTCCACGTTAACCAGGAACGCCTTGAACTCTGGCGTTTGCGTATTGGCATCGCCAACGAACGGCGTCAGGGTATTAGCAATAAAGCCTTTTTTCGCTACCCCTTCATAACCCCAGTGAATAGGAATACCAATGGTATCCACTTCCTGTCCGTGAACCCTCAGCGTGCGAATACGTTTGGTCACTACCGCCTTAGCTTTGATATAGCCTCGGTTAGAGCTGACTTTCACCGTATCCCCGTGCTTAATGCCTTTCTTCTCGGCCAGTTTTTCACCGATTTCCACAAATTGCTCCGGCTGGGCAATAGCGTTCAATAACGCATGCTTAGTCCAGTAGTGGAAATGCTCGGTCAGACGATAAGTGGTGCCCACATAAGGGAATTGCTCATGGGAGCCCATACTTTCCAAATCGTCTTTAAATACGCGAGCGGCCGGATTGGAAATCACGTTCGGATGCAGCGGGTTGGTACCCAGTGGCGTTTCAAACGGCTCGTAGTGTTCCGGGAACGGCCCTTCCGCCATTTTGTCGATGGCGAACAGACGCCCCATCCCTTCCGGCTGCATGATAAACGGCCCGACATCACTGCCTGGCGCGGCGGCGCTGTAGTCAGCAACATCGACTCCAGTCCATTTCGCTCCGTCCCATTCCAGCAGCTGGCGTTTCGGATCCCAAGGTTTACCCTGTGGGTCAGCCGAGGCGCGGTTGTACAAAATACGGCGGTTCAACGGCCATGCCCATGCCCAACCCAGCGTATTACCGAGGCCAGACGGATCGGCGTTATCACGGCGTGCCATTTGGTTACCCGCTGGCGTCCAGCTACCGGCAAAGATCCAACAACCGCTGGCGGTAGTACCGTCATCGCGCAGATGAGCAAAGGTACTCAATTGCTCGCCTTTTTTCACCAGCACTTTGCCGTCGGCATCGGTAATATCTGCCAATGCGCGACCGTTGCTTTCCATCGCCACTTCTTCCGGCTCTGGATTGTCTGGCGTCAGGTAGTCCCAGGTCATATTGAGCACCTGTTCCGGCACCGCACCGCCTTCACGCTGATACATCTCGCGCAAGCGCATCAGAATACCCGCCAGAATGCCACCGTCGTTCATGGCTTCGCCGGGGGCGTCTGCGCCTTTCCAGTGCCATTGCAACCAGCGGCCGGAGTTCACGATAGAGCCGTTTTCTTCAGCAAAACAGGTAGATGGCAGACGGAACACTTCGGTCTGAATTTTTGACGGATCGACGTCGTTAAACTCGCCGTGGTTCTGCCAGAAATTCGAGGTTTCCGTATTCAGTGGATCGATAGTGACCAGGAACTTCAGTTTGGACAGTGAAGCTATTACTTTGTTTTTATTCGGGAACGAAGCAACCGGGTTAAAACCTTGGCACAGATAGCCGTTGACCTTACCCTGCGACATCATCTCGAAGTACTGTAGTACGTCGTAGCCTTTATCCCATTTAGGTAGCCAATCGTAGCCCCAGCTATTTTCCTTCTGCGCTTTATCCCCGTAGAAACTTTTCATCATGCTGACGAAGAATTTCGGATAGTTACTCCAGTAGTTCACCTGACCCGGCAACAGGGTTTTCGGCGTATTGGCAGCAAGATAGGTTTCCAGATCCGGCTGTTTTTCGGACGGCAGGTTCATGTAACCCGGCAGGCTTTGCGACAACAGGCCAAGGTCAGTCAGACCTTGAATATTGGAGTGACCGCGCAAGGCGTTAACCCCGCCACCGGCCATGCCCATATTGCCGAGCAGCAGTTGGATCATTGCCATGGTACGGATGTTTTGCGCGCCGACGGAATGCTGAGTCCAGCCCAGTGCATACAGGAAGGACGCGGTTTTATCCGCAGCACTGGTTTCGGCAATGTATTCACAAACTTTGATAAAATCTTCCTGCGGCGTACCGCAGATATTGCTAACCACTTCCGGCGTGTAGCGGCTGATATGTTCTTTCAGCAGGTTCCAAACGCAGCGCGGATCTTGCAGGGTGACGTCCCGTTTGGCGTAGCCGTTTTCATCCAACTGATAGTTCCAGCTGGTTTTATCATATTTACGGTTATCGGCGTCGTAGCCGCTGAACAGGCCGTCTTCAAAGGCAAAGTCTTCCCGCACCAGCAGGCTGGCGTTGGTGTAAGCCTCGACGTATTCGCGGTTAATTTTTTCGTTGGTGATCAGATACAACAGTACGCCGGATAGGAACGCAATATCGGTACCGGAACGGATTGGCGTATAGAAATCAGCCACCGATGCAGTACGGGTAAAGCGCGGATCTATCACGATCAGCTTGGCATTGTTGTGGATCTTGGCTTCCATCGCCCAGCGGAATCCCACTGGATGCGCTTCAGCCGCGTTACCGCCCATGACGATAACTAAATTCGCGTTCTTAATGTCAACCCAGTGGTTGGTCATCGCACCGCGACCAAATGTTGGAGCAAGACTTGCTACCGTTGGTCCGTGTCAGACACGTGCTTGGTTGTCTACGGCAAGCATGCCGAGAGCGCGACTGAATTTTTGAGTCAGATAACCCGTTTCGTTACTGGATGCAGAGGCACACAGCATACCGGTGCTGAGCCAACGGTTAACGGTCACGCCCGCTTCGTTGGTCTTAATGAAATTCGCATCTCGGTCTTCTTTCATCAGTTTGGCGATACGAGTAAAAGCATCATCCCAACTGATTCGCTGCCATTTATCGGAGCCTGGCGCGCGGTATTCTGGATATTTAAGACGACTTTCGCTGTGGATAAAGTCAATCAGGCCAGCACCTTTCGGGCAAAGTGCACCACGGTTGACCGGGTGATCCGGATCGCCTTCAATGTGGAAAATACTCTCTTTGGCGTTTTTTGCACCGTCGCCGAGGCTATACATCAATAGCCCGCAACCAACGGAGCAATATGTGCAGGTATTACGGGTTTCGCGGGCTCGCAGCAATTTATACTGTCGCGTTTCCGCCAACGCCACCGCCGGCGCAAAGCCGAGTGCCGCCGCCGTGGTTCCTGCCATACCGCCAGCGCAGATCTTAAAGAACTGCCTTCTGCTGACCTGCATGGGTCTCTCCTCAATTCACGATTGTCACAGTGTATTTAACAGGCGCTTTCCCCGATAAAGGCGTCAGCGCTAAAATCGTTATCTCACTACCGCTTTGCCGCGATAGAGAATAAGGTTCACAGCCTTATCCTTACCGTGGAATACTACCACACTGTCATTATGGGATATAACACTCAGGATCGCATCAGTGAGCCAGATCAAACCAGCACAAACAGCCAATTCGACCGATATTTGCGGTGCCAGACAACTCAAGCTGTGGCAGCGGCAGGACTTAACCACCACTCAGCCCGACTGGCTGGCGGAAGAAGTGCCTATTGCTCTGGTATATAACGGGATTTCTCATGTCGTCATGATGGGAACGCCGAAAGATCTGGAGGCTTTTGCCCTCGGTTTTTCCTTATCAGAAGGGATTATCAGTCGCCCGCAGGATATTTACGCTATCGACGTTAATCCCACCTGCAACGGCATCGAGGTCGCAATTGAGCTATCCAGCCGCCGGTTTGCCGGTTTGAAAGAACGACGCCGAGCCATGGCGGGCCGCACTGGCTGCGGCGTGTGTGGCATCGAGCAACTGGCCGATATTTTCCGCCCAATAACGCCTTTGCCCTTCAGCCAACGTTTTGATTTAAACCATTTGGATAGAGCATTGGGGCAGCTAAAACAGGTACAAACCGTGGGCCAGCTCACCGGTTGCACCCATGCGGCGGCCTGGATTAACCCAGAAGGCGAATTATTAGGTGGCTGCGAAGATGTCGGTCGCCACGTCGCCTTGGATAAACTTTTAGGACTACGAGCCAAACAGCCGTGGCAGCAAGGCGCGGTATTGGTTTCCAGCCGCGCCAGCTATGAAATGGTGCAGAAATCCGCCATGTGCGGCATCGAGATTCTATTTGCCGTGTCTGCCGCCACCACGCTAGCCGTTGAGGTCGCCGAGCGTTGCAATCTCACGCTGGTCGGTTTTAGCAAACCCGGCAGAGCCACGGTATACACTCATCCGCAGCGGTTAATCTAAAGGCGGTGGCTTTTATTGGCTCAATACTGAGTTAAAGCTGCACATAGAGGATCGAACCACGCGGTGACCTTATTTCGCTTTAGTGCGGGGAAGAGGGGCAGCAGAGAAAGCCATCATTCTTGAGTGTGAAGCACAAAAAAAAAGTGCCCGTCGTATCGAAGAGTGATTGAATTAAAAAGAATATTAAAAGTTTCGTCACACATTCATTTTATCGAGAACACGCAGTAACCACACAAAAACTACGGCATTGATAATCATTTTCAATATCATTTATTTAACTATAATGATCCGAATGCTTACGTGGCGCTCACTTTTTTTGCGCCGCTCTACACTACGGAGACGATGAATATGAGTTACTCACTGCCATCACTGCCTTATGCTTACGACGCACTAGAACCACATTTCGATAAGCAGACGATGGAAATCCATCACACCAAACATCATCAGACTTATGTTAACAACGCGAACACCGTGCTAGAAGCTTACCCGGAGCTGGCTAGCCTGAGCGTGGAAGAAGTTATCAAAGACCTGAGCAAAGTTCCTGCTGACAAGCGCACCTTCATGCGTAACAACGCCGGTGGCCACGCTAACCACAGCCTGTTCTGGAAAGGTCTGGCGCTGAACACCACGCTGGAAGGCGACCTGAAAGCCGCTATTGAGCGCGATTTCGGTAGCGTAGACAAATTCAAAGAAGAATTCGAAAAAGCTGCGGCAACGCGTTTCGGTTCTGGCTGGGCGTGGCTGGTGTTGAAAGACGACGGCAAACTGGCCGTAGTGTCTACCGCTAACCAGGATAGCCCGCTGATGGGCGAAGCGGTTTCTGGCGCATCTGGCTTCCCGATTCTGGGTCTGGATGTGTGGGAACATGCTTACTACCTGAAATTCCAAAACCGTCGCCCAGACTACATCAAAGCATTCTGGAACGTGGTTAACTGGAACGAAGCGGCTAAACGTTTCGCTGAAGCGAAAAAATAAGCCCGATTAGCCAGAGTCAGCGCGGGTTTCCGCCCTTTCTCGCGAATGACCATGCCGGCAGCTGATTGCCGGCATTTTTTTGCCTATAGAATTCCCGCTGATGGCGCAGATACATCCTAAGCACATCGCTATTTCCACGAGTATCTCCCCCATCTCACCGCAGGGAATAGCACCAGAACGGCTATTAACAGCGCTTTTTATTGCTAAAGTTTAACCATGAGTTGCCGATAGATTGTACAAGAAGAACTATTGCCCACATCGCTATTGAGAAACAAAGCCTGAGTTAAACAGGCTAGTTACTGCTCAATAGTTAAACCAGCAATAATCATTCCCCAAATAACTAGACCCTTCCCTGAATTCACCAGCGCTGATTGATCTGTCTTAGGAATACCGCATAACGGAGAATAGTATGGCTGCAATGAGCAATTTATTTGGAAGCTTTGAGAACGTAAAAGTAGGGAAAAAACTGGGATTAAGTTTTTTCATTATGCTGCTGCTGGTTAGCATCATCGCAGGTACCGGGGCTTACCACTTTTCCGAGATCGAAGCGCGCGCCTATAAGGTTGACCTGAGCTATCAAATTAACGATGAAGTGAACCAGGCAAAGTACAATCGGGCGCTGTACGAACGATCTTACGATCCCGCGTTTATGACGGTTAACGCCAAACATATCAATAATATCCTTACACTGTTGGCGCAAAAAGAGAACATGAACTGGAGCGCTGAAAACCGCAAAAACATCGATCGAATTATCGAAGTGATTAAAGCCTATCAGCTGGAACAGAGAGAGTTTCTGGCTACGGTTGAACGAAAAGATAACGTCCGCAAAAGCTGGAACATTTCTGAAACCCAGAAATACCTGAATCAGCTTGAACAGAACTTCCTGAATGAAGGGGCAGATACCAACACCCGCATCCTACTGGCAGAAATGAACCAGAAACTGATGGCGGTACGCTATAACGCCCGTGGGCTGCTGCTGGATCGTAATCAAGAGGCAGAAGACTCGATGATTACCGCGATTGATGTGGCGCAAAACGCCGCCAACGCATTCCTGCCGGTACTGTCTACCGAACAACAGAAAATGATGGCACCGGTTATCGACAGTTTGAAAGCCTATAAAGCGAATATTCTGGCTTACTTACCGGCTTACGAACAGGAAATTGCCGCAGGAAAACAGTTAGAAACTAAAGCTATCGAGCTGAATTCTCTGGTTAAAAATCTGTTTGTTCAGGAGTTACAAGGCACTCACGATGAAATCGACAATGCGCAGACGCAGATGACCGTTGTCGCAATGGTGGCGCTTTTAGTTGGTTTGTTAATCGCCTGGCGTATTACCCGCCAGATTACCGTGCCGTTGCGTACCACGCTGGCGATGGCAGAACGTATTGCCACCGGCGATCTGACCGCGGCCACCACCTCATCTCGTTCCGATGAACTGGGTCTGTTAATGAACGCCGTGGCGCGCATGAATGAAAATCTGCGCAGCATGATTGATGATATTCGCATTGGCGTCAGTCAGGTTTCTCATGCCTCTGGCGAGATTGCTGCTGGTAATACCGATCTATCATCGCGTACCGAACAACAGGCCGCCGCGGTAGAAGAAACTGCCGCCAGTATGGAGCAGCTAAACGCCACCGTGAAACAGAACGCCGATAACGCACATCATGCCAATCAGTTAGCCACCGAAGCTTCTGATACCGCGCAGAAAGGCGGAAAACTGGTAAATGACGTAGTGCGAACCATGAGCGATATTTCCAGCAGCTCTAAGCGCATCTCTGAAATTACCTCGGTAATCAATAGCATCGCTTTCCAAACCAACATACTGGCACTGAATGCGGCGGTGGAAGCAGCGCGAGCAGGCGAACAAGGGCGCGGTTTTGCCGTGGTCGCTAGCGAAGTACGCAATCTGGCGCAGCGCAGCGCACAGGCGGCAAAAGAAATCGAAGGGCTGATCGCCGAGTCGGTTTCACAGGTCAATAACGGCACTTCTTTGGTGCAAAATGCCGGTCAAACCATGGAGAATATCGTTCGTTCGGTGACACATGTGCGCGATATTATGGCGGAAATTGCCTCTGCTTCCGATGAACAAAGCCGTGGAATTACGCAGGTCAGCCAGGCGATATCTGAAATGGATAGCACCACGCAGCAAAACGCCGCACTAGTAGAAGAATCCGCTGCCGCTGCCGATTCGCTGGCCGAGCAGGCGATTCTATTGGCGCAGGCCGTCGCCGTATTCCGTTTATCGGAAAACACGGAAGCCGACGATTCGGCTCAGGTTGCGACTAACACATCGCCAGCCGCATCTCGTCCGGCATCAGATAATGTAAAAACAAATCAGCAGGATAACTGGGAAACCTTCTAATCCTCGCACTACGGGAGCCGCTTCGCGTGGCTCCCGTCCATTCACTCATACCGATTAACCCTAAGTTATCCATACAATTTTGCCATTGGTAGCCAGACTGATTGCAAGGTATTCTGAATCTTACCCCGCGTAAGCAGACAAGGAGAGCTTAATGGTTTATCCGCAGGTCTATATCGGTAATATCGAGCCTTACCCCGGCAGCAGCCCCAGCGCCATTGGTAAGCGCCAAACGGACGGCAGCCTGATGCTGAAGCCGTTAGGATTAGAAGGTGATGAGCAGGCTGAAACACGCTTTCACGGCGGCCCGGATCGCGCTCTGTGCCACTATCCCCGCGAACATTACGCTCATTGGCGCCAGCAATTTCCAGAACAGGCGGATAACTTCAATGCACCCGCTTTTGGCGAGAATATCTCTACGGAAGGCTTAACCGAACAGAATGTTTATATCGGTGATATTTTCCGGTGGGGAGAAGCGCTGATTCAGGTTACGCAACCGCGATCGCCTTGCTACAAACTCAATTTTCACTTCGCTATTGAGGATCTTTCGGTATTGATGCAGCAAACCGGTCTGTGCGGCTGGCTTTACCGCGTGATATCACCGGGAAAGGTGAGTGACGAACAGCCGATGGCGCTAGTTACCCGTTGCTGCGATATTTCGGTCGCAGAGGCGATTGCCATTGCTTTCCATATGCCGTTTGATGAAGAAGAATATCGCCGTTTACTTGGTGCCGCCGGGCTGTCTGCTAGCTGGAGCAAAACCATGGTGACGCGATTGATTCATGGCGAAATAGAGAATTTCAATCACCGCCTGTTGGGCCGGGCGAGAGCCTAAAGATTTGATCTGCGTGTTTCACAAAAAACATCTAGATATCTGACTAATACATTAGAAAAAACCGGGTTGATAGCATGGCCATCAACTCGGTTTCTATTACACCGCTGATAAAAATCAGAACGCTTTTTTCGCGTAACCGGTCACTTCTTTCAGCCCCATTTCACGGCCTAGCGCCGTCATTGGGTGCACCACGATCAAACCACGAGCCACTTTTTTCAGTGAACCCATATCGGCCTGTTCTTTTTTGGTGATGGCTCGGCTGAATGGCATTTTGGTCAATTCCTGCGCCTGAACGCTCAGGTTTTTTACCCGAACCTCTTTCAAACGCTGAATTTCAGCAGCCAGTTTTTCTTTTTCTTTCATATGCTGGGCGATCAAATCAACGTTACCCTGTTGAATGACTGCGGTATCTTTGTGGTTCAATGCATCCAGCATGTCGCTCAGACGTTTGATTTCTGCTTGTTCTTTCATAAAGTTGGCCCGTACATGCCACTGATGGGCACGAAAATTCGCTAAAGTTGGAAATAGGATATCACCTATAGTGTATCAGGATGCGCTTCTTTCGACAGCCCGCACCTGAGCAGATCACCAGCCAACGCCTGCGGGTAATCCACTGATCTCACAGGCTGCCGCTCCTACCACCGCCAAAGCCTGGGTATAACTATCGTTAAACGGATAGCAGCATGACAGGCGGAAAGCGTGACGATAGCGCCCGCTGGGTGAATATAGCGTGCCCGGAGTCAGGCAAATATGCTGTTGCAGCATTTGATGATACAACGCAACGGTGTCCACCGAGGGAGGCAATTCTACCCAAAAAACGAAGCCGCCGGCAGGTCGGGTCGCTTTCGTTCCCAGGGGAAAGTGTCGATTAATCAAGATACGCGCCTGCTCCACCTGAGTAGCGTAGCGGCGGCGCAATCCGCGTAAGTGGTGATCATAACCGCCGGACTCCAAAAACAGCGCTAGCGTTTCCGATAACAACGCCGGTTCTGCCATCGAAGAAACGGCTTTTAGCTTGTGTAACGCTTCGGAAAAACGACCACCGTCAATCCAGCCGATACGAAAATCAGGTGCCAGCGTTTTTGTAAAACTAGAGCAAAATAGTATCCAACCATCCCGATCGAAAGCTTTCACCGCTGGCGACAAACTGCTGCCAAACTGAATTTCAGCGTATAAACCATCTTCAATAAGCGGCACCTGATGATCGTTCATCAGGCGGGCCAACCGTTTTTTGGCCGCCAAAGGCATTGTGTAACCAAGCGGATTTTGCACCGTCGGCATTGCAATAACCGCATTCAGCCGCCCTTCCTGAAGCAGCAATTCCAACACATCCAACGATAACCCTTGCAGCGGATCGGTCGGAATTTCAATGGTTCGCAAACCTAAACTGGCTAACAATGGCATCAGATAGAAATAGGTCGGCGATTCCAGTCCAACGCAGTCTCCCGGTTTAGTGGTGACACGCAACGCCAGCTGTAGTGCCTCCATACAACCGTGAGTAATGGTTATCTCTGCAGGATTTGTCACCATCCCCAAAGTTAGCCCTCGACGAGCAATTTGCTGGCGCAAACGCTGACTGCCAGGTGGTAATGCGTATTTGCTGATTAAATCCGGCTGGCGGCGTAGCAAAGAAGCCATCACACGCCCTAGCTTGGCGCTGGGATAAAAATCAGATGTTTGTGGGCAAGCCAATGAAATATTAGTAAAAGCCGGGTTGGACTGAGCGGCAAACACCGTTTCTATCAAATCCAGCACCTCGTCCACCGGTTTACTAGCCGAAACCGTTGGCACCAGCGCACTGGAAGGAGTGCAAACATAAAAACCGGACTGCGGACGTGCCTCGATCAGGCCACGATCTTCCAACGTACGATAGGCGGCCACCACGGTATTAATGCTGACCTGATGGCTCTGGGCGCAGCTTCGCACCGACGGCAAGCGGCTTCCCGCAGATAAACTGCCATTATCTATCGCTTTGGTTAACCCATCTGCAAGTTGTAAATAGCGGATTTTATTAGTAATAGTAGACATAGTGACAATTCTCCACTGTTTCGATGGGTACAGTTTAAAGTTTGCTTTACTGTACCCATCAGAATAGAGAACTTCTGGTTCTGCCGCCACCGTCCATTGCTGGTTATGCTAATTCCTTTGTTTTATTTCACTGAGGAATCCCCATGCTGGATAGCGCATTTATCAGTTATGTCACCGTTATGTCCATCACGCCCGGTCCGAATAATCTGCTGCTGGCTGCATCCGGCGTCAATTTCGGCCTGCGAAAAACCGTACCTATGATGTTAGGCGTGACCTTCGGCAGCGCCTTTCAATGCGCGCTGACCACAACGCTATTGGCATTGGTACTAAGCTGGGCCACGGTGATTCGCCTGCCTTTGGTGACAATCGGTTGTGCCTATTTACTTTGGCTATCGTGGAAGATTTATATGTCTGGCGCACCGGGAAGCCGGGAAAAACAGCAGCCAATGAGTTTTATTCAGGCCTCACTATTTCAGGCCATCAATCCCAAAGCCTGGCTGATGAGCATCAATGTCGCGATTCTATTTACCCCTAGTCCCGGAGAAATGCTCAGCCACACGCTGCTACTGGTGAGCGGGTTTGCCTTACTCAATTTGCCGTGCGTGGGCGTCTGGGCAGTCATGGGGGATAGGTTGCGTCATGCCCTCACGGTGAACTGGAAATTGCGGTTATTTAACGGGTTAATGGCAGGAATGATGGCAACTACCGCCCTGTGGCTATTAGTCGATGAATGGATGGCGGTCTACCAATAAAAACTCAGGAAGGCAGAATCGGCGACAGTTTAGACACTTTCTTTAAGCTGATACGGGAAATGAACTCGGTAATCGACAAGACCATCGTTGAACGCAAAACCTGCTGATAGCGTTGGTGTTGCATAGCAATAAGAGAAGGCTCGGCTTCTTCTGGTGTGAGAAATGTGGGAACGGGCGGTAACGCGGTTACACAGTGCAACTCCCCAAAGGGGCCGAGAATCTCATCGTCGGTGAAACGATATTCCGCGCCGTCGTGGTTCATTTCTTCACGCAGCGCCATTAAAAGTTCGGCATCTTCATATTCATGACGTGAAATCACGCCCAAGGCATAAACCAGCTTCAAACGCACAGATAATTCGCCCAAGGGACCGTCAACAATTAATAGCGGTTCCACGGCATACTTCACCGCATAGTCGTCCTTTCGGAAAACCTGCACCACTAAAATGTTTAAGGCTTCGGCCAGTAGATCAACGGCGGCGATAAGGAAACTTCGGACGGTTTTACCGGCGTTAAGCTGTTCCAGAACCCTATTTTCAAATGCCTGTGCTTTTTCAATCATCTGTTATCTACTACAGTGGTTGGTTAATGGCCATCCTGCGGACTTTCCCCCACGCATTTCACACGGTCGCAGCCCCGCGACAATGCAAAATCTACTGGGTTATACCCCACTCACTGAGATAAATACCCTGTTGTTAAGCCGATATTTAGAGCAGAAAGACGCGTCCCTCTGCTCTTATCATCATTAACAAGCATCCGTGGTTACTGACGCGGTATTTATCTCCCGACTCAGGCCGGGAGGGCAAATCCGTTGGCATATCCCGTCGTGAGCCGCTTTTGCCAGCTTAACGCGCCAGGTTTTCCTGCATGGCGTTATACACATTCACCGCCTGTTCGACAACCTCGCTATTCGCAGGCAGGCCAGAAACTTGCGCCAGTGCAGCTTTTGCGCCTATTTTATCCAGTAATTCGCTCCATTCCTGCGCCTGCGGGTCCTGCTCACTGCGATAGCTCATTGCGGCGGCAATACCTTTCACCAGATTATCGTGAGGCAGATGATATTCCAGCGTGCCCACTAACGGTTTAATCAGACGATCGCCCGCGCCCAGCTTACGTAACGGCTGACGGCCCACTCGTTCAACGTCATCATGCAGGTAAGGGTTTTCAAAGCGTGATAGGATTTTATTGATATAGGCGGCGTGTTTTTCAGGGTCGAAGCCATAGCGCTTGATCAGCACTGCGCCGCTCTCTTCCATTGCCCCTTTCACAACCTGACGAATTTCGGCGTCAAGAATGGCATCGCGAATGGTCTGTATGCCAGAAAGTTGCCCCAGATAAGCGGTAATGGCGTGGCCGGTATTCAAAGTGAACAGTTTGCGCTCCACAAACGCCATCAGGTTATCAGTCAGTTCCATACCGGCGATTTGCGGTGGTTGGCCTTTAAACTGGGTTTGATCGACAATCCACTCGCTGAAAGTTTCTACCGTCACCGCCAACGGATCGGTGCTGCCTTCTGCGGAAGGAGGCACGATTCGGTCTACGGCTGAATCGACAAAACCGACATGTTCTTCCACCCAGTTCTTTTCATCTTCCGGCAACGCGGCCCAAACATGCTGCTTGAACTGGCTGGTGCCGCGCACCATATTTTCACAAGCGATAATATTCAGCGGCTGATTATTACCGGCCTGATGGCGGGCAACCAACCCCTGCGCCACGATACCGGCAATTTTTGCCAAAACCTGCGGCCCAACGGCTGTGGTGACAATATCGGCCTCGGCAATCAGCCCCACAACTTCCGGGCTACCGCTATGTACCGCGCTGACGTTTTTCACGTCTTCAATGCGCGCCTGCTCACCGACAACCGTGACCTGATAGGATTTACGACGATTCAGTTCATCCAGCAAAGGCTGGTTCACGTCAGCAAAGGTCACCTGAGCTCCGGCATCGGCCAACAATTTGCCAATAAAACCGCGGCCAATGTTACCTGCGCCAAAATGTAATGCTTTCATAGTTTTTTACCTTGAATTTGCCGTTGGAAAACGGGGGCCATTGGAGAATTCCGGCCCCGATTCGGGCTGCGCAATTTGCTGCGCAGCCGGACAACACTCACCGCCCTCAGGCAGATTTCTTACCGGAGAGCAGGTCTAAAACTTCCTGCACACTTTCTGTTTTGCTCAGGCGCGCGATGACGGAATCATCATCCAGCGCATTGGTCAGGCTGGTGATAACCTGAATATGCTCGTTATTACGTGCGGCAATACCGATGACCAGACGCGCAATTTCATCTTCTTCATCGCCAAAACGTACGCCATTCGGGTATTGGCAGAACACTACGCCGGTACGTAATACGCGGTCTTTGGCTTCGATGGTGCCGTGCGGTACCGCGATAGATTCCCCTAAATAAGTGGAAGTCAGTTTTTCGCGTTCCAGCATGGCGTCAACGTATTCCGGCTCAACATAACCCCCCTTAACCAACTGCTCACCCGCGAAGCGAATGGCCTCTTCTTTGGTCGCCGCATGCAGATTCAGGAAGATGTTTGCTTTACCCAGCTTGAATAGTTGCTCTTCAGAAGCTTCAAAACTGTCATCCAGGGTTTCGATCACTTTCTGCACTAGCGGTGCGCTTTCCGCCTCTTTACTGGCTTCCAGCAGGCGAGTCGTCAGATTGGTATATAGCTGGCTATCGAGGAAGTTGGTCAACGAAATGTGCTGTGCCTGCGGGGCGTGACGCATTGCCCGCTCAGTCAGATCTCGGTGGGTAATAACCAGATCGACATCTTCCGGCAAGTTATTGATTGCACAGTTAGTCACGGAGATATGCTTCAATCCGGCATCCTGTACTTTTTTACGCAGAACCCCGGCACCCATCGCGCTCGAACCCATACCGGCGTCACAAGCCACAATAATTTTACGCACGGTAGTCAGATCGCCCGCGGCGGCAGCAGCGTTAGCCGCCTGAACGCCTTTGGACTGTTGCTTCATGTCCTGCATGCGGCGAGTCGCTTCTTCCAAATTGTCTTCATCATCTTTAACTTTGGTGTTTTTCAGCAAGATGGCTGAGACCACGAAAGAGACAGCGAAAGCAGCGGCAACCGCAGCAATGTTAGCGAAGTAAGCTCCTTTAGGCGTCATCGCCAATACGGCCAGAATAGAGCCTGGAGAAGCAGGAGAAACCAGACCGCCGTTCAGCAAAGTCAAAGTGAACACGCCGGTCATACCGCCCAAAATCACCGCCAACAACAGGCGCGGATTCATCAGTACATACGGGAAATAAATTTCGTGAATACCGCCGAAGAAATGGATGATGGCTGCGCCGCCAGCAGATTGCTTGGCATTGCCTTTACCAAAGAACATATAGGCCATCAGCACACCCAAACCTGGGCCTGGGTTGGCTTCAATCAGGAAGAAGATTGATTTGCCGGTTTCCGTCGCCTGCTGGATACCCAGCGGAGAGAAGATACCGTGGTTGATAGCGTTGTTTAGGAACAGGATTTTCGCCGGTTCGACGAAGATAGAAGCCAACGGCAGCAGGTTATTTTTAACCATAACATGCACGCCAGCAGCCAACATTTTGGACAGGATTTCGACCAGTGGGCCGATCGCCATAAAGGCCAGAATAGCCAGTAGCATCCCGATAATACCGGCAGAGAAGTTGTTAACCAACATCTCAAAGCCGCTTTTGATTTTACCGTCAACCCAACGGTCAAAGCGCTTAATAGCCCAACCGCCCAACGGACCCACGATCATCGAGCCGAGGAACATCGGCATATCCGCACCGACGATGACGCCCATGGTGGTTATAGCACCGACGACGCCACCGCGTTCGCCACCAACTAAGCGACCACCGGTATAACCGATTAATAACGGCAATAAATAGGTAATCATTGGGCCAACAAGCTTGGCTAAAGTTTCATTTGGCAGCCAGCCAGTCGGAATAAATAAAGCGGTAATAATACCCCAAGCGATAAATGCGCCAATATTTGGCATGACCATATTACTTAGGAATCGGCCAAAGTTTTGCACTTTAACCTTAATGTCTGGTGAAAGCATAAAAACACCCCTATTGGTACGCGCTAACAATAAGAGCGCGAGATAATTATTAAGGCGGCACTGCAAAATCCGCCGAATTGCTGTATGCAATTTAAACTCTAGCATGGGCTGTAATGAGGGCGTAATCCGCAAAATATTTGTGACGCAGATCACCACAAACACCCCAAAATAGCGTGCTAATTAGTGATATCAGTCACATTTATGCCAATCAGTTAAGTGAAATTAGTGCAACAATTAATCACCACATGGAATAAATGTGATTAAGATCACCTTTAGTCCTGTCTATTTTGTTTTGGAAATGTGATGTTTATCACAATAAATTTTTCATCAAAAAAGGAATTAGAGGCGATGTTCGAGGGGAGCCAGACTTATTAAGCCGCTTTACCAGGGAGGACGTATTTAAACGTGAATTAGTCAAATAGCCAGTTGAGTTAAATAATATTAATTAATCAATTGAAATTTATAAATAAAAATATAATTAAAGAATTTCTTAATTCAGCAATCTCGAGCCAACGGATCTAAAATTGATAATTAATGAGTAAGGCTGTCACTTTTACATTTGGTGAGCTTGAAATTTACCCAAGGCTAACCTAGGGTTTAATCATAAAGAACAACCGATTAAGCAGTAAGATTTCATTTTTATAAAAATAGATCTGGCCAGCTAATTTAAGGGTAAATGATGAAAAAATATTATCTTATCTGTGGCATCGGTATACCTATGATTCTTCTCAATTCTGCTCTGGCGGCGACCACAACGGGCAGCATTAATGCCACATTAACGTTGACTAACGGCTGTTTGGTTAACAACAGTGCAGCAACCAGCGGCCTGACATTAGGTGTCTTAAGCTTTGGTTCATTCACCACCACCGGATTTACCGGTGGCTCGGCAACTCTTTCGGGAGCTTCAGGTACGGGAAGCAGCGCCATCAGCGTGAAATGTTCCCCTGGTATCACCCCTGTGCTAACCATTACCGGCAGTAATGCAGCTCCGGCCAACATACACGGCACTGTGCCGTCTACCGGCCCGCGCTATCTAGTCGGTACAACCAACACGACTCAGGCGATTGCCTATGGTCTTTATACTTCGAATTCTTTTACCACACCGATTGTCAACGCCACTACAGTGACGCCAACCACCACCGGCGATGCCACCTACGGCAACCTGTATACCTTCTTCGGTAACATAACCGGCGTAACCGGCGGCACTGACATTTACCCGGATATTTACACCGATACTATCGGCGTACAGGTAACTTATTAACGTCTGGGAGAATGGAGAGGCTATGTGCCATAGAAAATGGGGTTTTGCATTTTTTATCTATCATAGCCCAGCAATATTAGTATTTTTGGTCTTTCCGGTATTGGCATTGCCGACACAATCTTTTCAGGTCGGGGCAATTATTTCCAATGGCTGCCTGATCAGCGGCACTAATACCGGCGTATTTGGGCAGATTAATTTCGGAACTTACCCCGGCACGTCCACCGCTCAGGTCAACGGTACTTATACGCAAAGCTCGACTATTACTCTCGCCTGCACGCCTGGTACCCTTCTCAATATGAGTATTAACGGTGGAGCTAATTACACTTCGACCCGTAATCTTAAAATCAGCGGACAATCCTATTTAGTGCCCTATTCACTTTATAACAGTACAACCAATGCGGCTATTCCGGTCAATAGCAACGTCGCCGTCACCTTTAGCAATGCGAATAATATTACTTTGCCAATTTATGGGCTGTTAACTCTGAATGGAAATAACTATTCAGGGCTTTATACGGACACCTTAACAGTGACTTTAACCTGGTAATAAATACAATGAAAAAAATAAACACTCTCGCTAACAAATGTTATAAGCCATTTATTTTATTAATTTTAACCGGGTTTTCCTTCAATATTTTCGCAACCAATAATGTGTTGATTTGGCCTATTGACCCGGTCATTCCCGCCGATCAAAAGTCCTCTAGCCTATGGGTTGAAAATAAAGGCGATCAGGCCACTATGATGCAGGTTCGTATTCTGGGCTGGCAGCAAACGGCGGGCAAAGAAGGTTATCTCAATCAACAAAACGTTATTGCCAGCCCGCCAATTATTCGTATTGAAGCCGGTAAAAAACAGTTAATTCGTTTAATTAAACAGGTGAATCCTACTGCAGGGCAAGAGCAGGCCTACCGCATTTTGATTGATGAAATTCCGACTCCAACGCTTTCTGCCAAAGCGCAGGAAGGTGCAGGCGTTAATTTTCAGATGCGTTACTCCATTCCACTCTTCGTCTACGGTGATGGATTGGATTACGGCAATGTGGCCGCAGACAAGAATACCCATCAACCACAGCTAAGCTGGCAATTGGTGGAGCTACAGGGAAAAAAAATGCTGGAAGTCACCAATAGCGGTGCAATTCACGCGCGTCTGAGCGATGTGAAACTTCAGCAAGGCGGCCAAAATCATCAGGTGGCAGAAGGACTATTAGGCTATGTTCTGGCGAATTCCAGCCAACGCTGGCCTGTCAGCGTGAGTTCCGCCAGCTCGCTGACCATGCAAGTCAATAATCAAAAAAACGTCAAACTCAGCATGAAGTAATTTAATAGGGACGATCAGACCGCATACTGATGAAAAACTACCGTAATTCTCCTTTTTGGGGGCTGGTTATCATTACGACAGGTTTTTCTGGTTTTTATACTGAAGCGCGGGCAGATGAGGTGATGTCCGAGCTGCCTCCACCGCCGAGCGCGCTATCGGCCGATGGGGCGATTCAGTACCAGCTGGAACTTGTTATTAATCAATATGCAACGGGGCAGGTCGTACCGGTTGAGTTTCAGCGTGGGCATTATTTGGTACAGGGAAAAGATCTAGAACAGGCAGGCATTATCGCCGAGCACCTGACGTTCCCAACGACTGATATCAGTACCAATCCGAATATTAAACTAAAATATGACAGCGAAAACCAACGCCTGCTGCTCGATGTCCCTACCCATTGGCTGCCTAATCAGGCGCTATCGAATAACATGGGAAACCCAAAATATCAGGCTGTTAGCAGCACCGGAGCGTTATTCAATTACGATATTTATGCCTCCCGCTACCAAGGTAATAGCCAGTTGGCGGCATGGAGTGAACAACGCCTGTTCGGTACTCAAGGCTACCTGTCTAATTCTGGGGTGATAAAGCAGACGCTGGCCGGTGAATCTATCGATAATAACGGCGGCTACCTCCGCTATGACACCCGGTTTTCCCACTTCGACGAAACCAATGCCGTTCGCTGGCAGGCAGGGGATTTGATCACAGATTCACTGGCCTGGAGCAACAGCATCCGCGTAGGTGGGCTCAGCGTTTCCCGCGATTTTTCTATTCGTCCCGATATCATTACCTTCCCATTGCCGCAGTTTTCCGGTCAGGCGGTCGTCCCCACATCCGTTGATTTATTTATCAACGGCAATATGACCAGCAGCAATAACGTTCGCCCCGGCCCTTTTACTCTGACCAACGTGCCTTTTATCAACGGTGCGGGAGAAGCGACGGTCATCACCAATGACGCGTTGGGGCGGCAGATTTCGGTCTCTTTGCCATTTTATGTCGCCAGTACCTTGCTCAAACCGGGTTTGTCCGATTACGCATTTTCTATCGGAGCCATACGTCGTGGTTATGGAGTGGATAGTTTTAATTATGGCTCTGCCGCCGTGAGTGGCTCTTATCGCTATGGCGTAACCAATTATCTTACTCTGGAGAGCCACGCCGAAGGTGCGGAATCACTCGCTTTGGGTGGCGTAGGCAGCGTGTTTAAACTTGGGAATCTCGGCGTAGTTAACGCGTCTTACAGCCAGAGCCAAATGCGTGGCCAGAATGGCGATCAGATAAGTTGGGGCTATCAATATAATACCGGCCTTTTCAATTTAGGAACTCAGCAGACATACCGCAGCGATACTTTCGGTAATTTGGCAATTTACGATAATCAGGACGCCAACAGTACCAACAGCGGCAGCAATAATAACGGTGCGATTTATTCCCTTAGCCGCCGCAGCGCACAATACTCCGCCAGTATTATGCTGAATGAATTCGGCAATCTGGGTGCCGCCTACATTGACGTCAGCGGAAGAAATGACGAGCGGACGCGATTGTTGAATCTCTCATGGAGCCGCACGCTTTTCTCCGGTAGCAATCTATATATTTCAGCCACGCGAGATATTGGTGCTAACGGTTGGTCCGGCGCAGTTTCGTTGGTCATTCCATTTGGCGCATTATCCAATACCAGTATTTCCAGCCAACGTAGTATTGACGGACAGGCTCGTCAGCAGGTGAGCTACAGCCGCGGAATGCCTAGCGATGGCGGCCTGAGCTGGGATCTGGCCTACGCTCATCAATCCGATCAGAAAAATTATCAGCAGGCCAGCTTGAACTGGCGCAACGCCAGCTTTGAATCCAGCATCGGCGCCTATGGAAATACCGGAGACTACACTCAATGGGCAGATTTGAGCGGCTCGTTAGTATTAATGGATAAATCGCTGTTTGCGACCAACCGTATCAGCGACGCTTTTGTATTGGTCAACACCAACAATTATCCCAATGTGAGAGTGCGATATGAAAACCAACTGATTGGCGTGACCGATAGCGGCGGCCATCTTTTGGTACCCAGAGTCACGTCTTATTATCCGGCTAAATACGAGATTGATACCACCGACCTCCCGGCGGGTATCCAAATTTCCAATACAGAAAAACGGTTTTCGGTGCAGCGAAACAGCGGCTATATGATTAATTTCGACATTAAAAAGTCAAACTCGCTCAGTTTCGTCGCCATTGACCAACAGGGGAAAAATCTGCCCGTTTCCAGTCGCGTGTTGAAAAATAATCAAACGCGCACTTATGTCGGCTGGGATGGCATTGTGTATCTGGAAGATCTCGAAGCTAGCAATAGTTTGAAAATCATCACCCCAGACGGTCGTCAGTGCCAAATCACTGTGCCTTTTGACGCTTCGGCGCCTCAGCCGGTCATACTCAAAAGCCCGATAGTCTGTACACTTAATCCGGCTCAGGTGAATTAAATGAAAAAAATCATTGGTCTCGCGGTTCTTACTATCGGCTCACTGGTGGGCGGAATCCAAAGCGCTCAGGCGGCCTGTAGCACTGCGTCAACCAACGGTTCCTTCGGTAGCGCCACCTCTTTTGCCGTCAATACCACGGCTAGCAATACCTCGGGTTCCGTTACAGTAACCTGCGCGGCTCTGAGCATAGGCTTGCTCACTCAAGACTCCATCACCTTATCGCTGGTTAGCTCCACCGCCGTCAACGGCACCTATGCTGCCATGACCGCCGGTGGAACCGATACGATCCCGGTAACGGTCTGCGCGGCCGTTCCTACAGCGACAACCTGCGCTTCTCCGCTGCCGTTAAATGGCGCTAGCGTCACTTTTGCCGGTGCCAGCCTGATCAATCTCTCTTTGACTCAAAAACAATTCACTCTACCAATTTATATACAAACGGTGATCGGCTCAAACGTAGCGGCGGGAACTTATACAACCACGTTGGGAATCAAAACCAGCTACTCAATCTGCACCGCACTAGTCTGTCTGGGTACCGCAGGAAATACCAACGGGCAACCAATAGTACCGGTCACTGTGACCATCATCGTCACTAACGACTGCACGACGATCACCGCGCCGCCCGTCAGTTTTGGCACTCAACCCTTGCTCAGCAGCTTTGCCTCCGTCAGTAACCAGGCTATCAACGTAATCTGTACCAAGGGCAGCATTTATACTGTCAGTCTGGATAATGGGCAGCACGCGGTGAGCAATGTGCGCTATATGTCGAACGGAACCTCTTCTATCGCTTACGACATTTATCAGGGTGCAACCAGCAACCGTTGGGGCAGTCTGGCGGCTGGTCAAAGTTGGTCCAGCAGCACCTCCACCAGTATTAGCACCGATTTACTGACGCGCACTTTTGCCTATACGGCAACGATCTTACCAGGCCAAACCACACCGCCAGCCGGTACGTATACCGATACCATTATGGTTTCATTGTCTTTTTAGCTGCATATAAGGGAAGTCGAGAACTGGTGCAAAGAGTCGAGGAACGAGAAGAAGGGAAAGCGAAAAAGAACAAAGGGAAAGGCGTTATACCAAACGGAGTAAATTCTGTCAGGCCACCATCATTATGGCCTGACATTCACTAAACTGATTATTCTAGAGCAGCCTGAACGCTTTTCTTCGCGGCAGCCATCGCCGGATACTTAGCCACCAGATTGGTCATCATGGTGTTGTACTGCACGGCCTGAGCCTGAGTCGGGAACTGCACGCCACCGTTATTAAAGGTCACCTGTGCGCCCTGCTGTTGCAGGAAATCACCCACTTGCACCAAATCCTGCACGAAGGCAGCAACGGTCGGAATAGCGGGAATCAGTGTGGCAGATGGCTGAGTCACCAACTTGTCGTAAACCTGATTGTAAACCGCCTTCAGATCATCCGGCTGTTTCAACGCCGCATGGGCGCTATCGGCCTGATGCTTGGCAGTTTGAATTTGTTGAGTCAATAAATTGAGCGTGCCTGCCGCTTGCTGTAGCGCCGCACGTTTATTCACGTAATCCTGCGCCACGCGAATTTCATCAATCTGAGTGACGGCTGGAGTAAAGCCCGCTTCGATTGATTTATTTAACTGCTGCGTAAAGGTCACTAAAATCGCGTAATCACCAGCATAGTTACCGAATTTCTGCTTTTGATCTTCGCTCAGCGTTGGCAGTTTCATCCCGCTGCGCATGACGGTATTTTGCAGATAGTCGATGAAAGCCTTGCGTTGCTCAGGCTCTTTATCGCCACATGCAGTGAGCTGGAACACCATAAACAGCGCCAAAATTGACGTTAACCAACGAGAATACCTTGTCGTATTCAGTGCAAAAGCCATGTGGAATTACTCCTGTAATAAGCGTTTATTTTCACTAGTGTCCGTTCTTATTACCCATCCCTGAATCAATAAGAATAGCGCAAAGGGAGAGGTTTTCTCCCCCTTTGCTTTGACCGCAGGACCGTTACTGTAGCAGCGAGATATCCGCTACCTGCAAGAACAGCTCACGCAATTTACTTAACAATGTCAGACGGTTGATACGTACGGCATCGTCTTCGGCCATGACCATCACGTTATCGAAGAAGGCATCGACGTTTTCACGTAACGCAGCCAGTTCAACCAATGCTTCCTGATAACGCCCTTCGGCAAACAGCGGCTCCAGCTGATCGCGCAGCACCACCAGATGCGTTGCCAGCTGCAACTCTGCGGTTTCTTTCAGTACCGCAGCGTTCACGCGATCGTTCAGCGTATCGCTAGATTTCGCCAGAATATTCGATACGCGTTTATTGGCCGCAGCCAGCGCCGCTGCCGCTTCCAGAGTACGGAAATGGCTAACCGCTTTCACACGCGCATCAAAATCTGCCGGTTTGGTCGGACGACGAGCCAACACCGCCTGAATGGTATCAACGCTGTGGCCTTCTTCCTGATACCAGGCGCGGAAACGACCCAGCATGAATTCAACCACTTCATCCACAACCTTGCCGTTAGTCAGCTTGCTGCCATACAGGCGCACCGCTTCTTCGGTCAGGGTTTGCAGATCCAACGGCAAGTTCTTCTCAACGATAATACGCAGTACGCCCAGTGAAGCACGACGCAGCGCAAACGGATCTTTATCGCCTTTTGGATGCTGACCAATACCAAAGATACCTGCCAGCGTGTCCATCTTGTCGGCTATCGCCAGTGCACAAGCGACCGGGTTAGACGGCAGATCGTCACCGGCAAAGCGCGGTTGATACTGTTCGTTTAACGCAACGGCAACGTCTTCAGCTTCGCCATCGTGGCGGGCATAGTGCATTCCCATCACGCCTTGGGTATCAGTGAATTCGAATACCATGTTGGTCATCAAATCACACTTGGAAAGCAAGCCAGCGCGCGTAGCATGGTTAACATCCGCACCAATTTGTTCTGCTACCCAACCGGCCAGAGCCTGAATACGGTCGGTTTTATCACGCAGCGTCCCCAACTGCTGTTGGAACAGCACGGTTTCCAGACGCGGCAGATTATCTTCCAGACGCTGTTTACGGTCAGTCTTGAAGAAGAATTCGGCGTCAGCCAAACGCGGGCGAACCACCTTCTCATTACCGGAAATGATTTGCTGCGGATCTTTAGATTCGATATTGGCAACGAAGATGAAGTTAGGCAGCAATTTGCCCGCGGCGTCATACACCGGGAAATATTTCTGATCCCCTTTCATGGTGTAAACCAGCGCTTCCGCAGGAACAGCGAGGAATTTCTCTTCAAACTTCGCCGTCAGCACTACCGGCCATTCAACCAGCGAAGCCACTTCTTCCAGCAGGCTTTCACTCAGATCGGCAACGCCGCCAATCTTCTGCGCAGCCAGCTCGGCATCACGTTTGATAATGGATTTACGCAATTCATAGTCAGCGATAACTTTGCCGCGTTCCAGCAGGATCTGCGGATACTGATCGGCATTATCGATGGTGAATTCGGCTTCACCCATAAAGCGGTGGCCGCGAATCACGCGATCAGAATCAATGCCTAACACGGTGCCAGCAATCAGCTCATTCCCCAGCAACAGCGTCACGGTATGCACGGGACGAACGAATTGGGTTTCTTTATCACCCCAGCGCATCAATTTAGGAATCGGCAGTTTGCTCAGCGCGGTATTGACCATACCGGCCAGTAACAGCTGCGCCGACTGGCCTTTAACGTGGGCACGATACAGCAGCCATTCACCTTTATCCGTAGCCAGACGCTCGGCCTGATCCACGGTAATACCGCAACCGCGCGCCCAACCTTCGGCAGCCTTGGTTGGCTTGCCTTCGGCATCGAACGCCTGAGAAATGGCAGGGCCACGTTTTTCAACTTCACGATCGGCCTGAGCCGCGCTCAGATTGGCTACTTTAACCGCTAAACGGCGAGGAGCGGCAAACCAGCTGACGTCACCGTGAGATAAATTGGCGTTATCCAGCTCGGCGGTCAGGTTGGCAGCAAAAGATTCCGCCAGGGAACGAAGAGCCTTCGGCGGCAATTCTTCCGTGCCGATTTCCACCAGGAAAGTCTGTTGAGTCATGACAGCCTCTTAGTTCTGATTCTTTTTGCACATAGGGAAGCCAAGGGCTTCGCGGGAAGCGTAGTACGCCTCGGCGACAGCTTTGGTCAGCGTACGGATGCGCAGAATATAGCGTTGACGCTCGGTCACGGAGATCGCTTTACGTGCGTCCAGCAGGTTAAAAGTGTGGCCTGCTTTCAAAATGCGCTCGTAGGCCGGCAACGGCAGCGGATTTTCCAGCGCCAGCAATGACTGGGCTTCTTTCTCATACTGCTCGAAGCAGGAGAACAAGAAATCCACATCGGCGTATTCGAAGTTATAGGTTGATTGCTCAACTTCATTCTGATGATAAATATCGCCGTAGGTGGTTTTACCCAATGGGCCATCGCACCAGACCAGATCGTATACGCTGTCCACGCCCTGGATATACATCGCCAGACGTTCCAGACCGTAAGTGATTTCACCCGTAACTGGCTTGCACTCCAGCCCGCCCACTTGCTGGAAGTAGGTAAACTGGGTGACTTCCATACCATTCAGCCACACTTCCCAGCCCAGCCCCCAGGCACCCAGCGTTGGGTTTTCCCAGTTATCTTCGACGAAGCGAATATCGTGAATGGTCGGATCCAGACCCAACTCTTTCAAAGAACCCAAATACAGTTCCTGAATGTTGTCTGGTGAAGGCTTAATGATCACCTGGAACTGGTAATAATGTTGCAGGCGGTTAGGGTTCTCACCGTAGCGACCATCGGTCGGACGGCGGGAAGGCTGTACATAAGCAGCAGCGATTGGCTCTGGGCCAAGCGCCCGCAGGCAGGTCATTGGGTGGGAGGTACCCGCGCCGACTTCCATGTCCAATGGTTGAACAATGGTGCAGCCTTGGCGCGCCCAATATTCCTGTAACGTCAGGATCAGGCCCTGAAAGGTCTTGGTATCAAACTTTTGCATGTTGGATTCGCACGCGATACAAGTGGATAAAATGGAATGAATCAGTATACCCGCTGACCGTAAGATATACAGCCAGAATCCGGCGAGATGTGTAAATCAGAGGGGGTTTGTTGATTAAATATCCAGTTAAAGGACGTGAAATAACGTAGTAAAGCGGAAATAACCGGCGAGAACCTTAGGTAAAATAATAGAATTCCGATGAACTAATGGAATCAATCTATGACTCGCCTGCGGAAATAGCACGGTCAGAACCGTATCCACTGATATAAACCGAGCGACAAGAAGTACCGGTAAGATACGGTCTGAAACTGTTAATCACGACAAGCTCTTTCACCGCCAGCCCCTTATTTTAATAACCAATCCAGCAGTGCCATGCCAACGGTGACCACGCGACTGAATCGGTATTCTGGTCACGGCGGCGCCCTATCGGAGCAGCAGGGATCGGTTCCCTAGAGCCATACTCGATAAAACAATGATCTGATTTTTGGTCATCGCACAGAGATGGGTAGGTATCACATGAAAATGCCCCTCCGCCTAAGGGATAAGCGGCAAGAGTATGAGAGCAACCGAGGAGCAACCCCAGCCCAAAGGTACACACTGACGACATCCTTAGAATATTTCGCTTAGATGACATAATATACACTCCTATATAATTACACATTGCAACAATAATGGTGTTTAATGCTGCAATTGATCAATTATTAACCAATGGTTATCTGCGTCAAGTTTCTGCCCAAATATAAAATGAGTAGGTTGCTTATCAGGCACCGAACGGCGATTATCCTCCTGCCGAGCATCTCATAGAGGAAACAGTAAGATGGCTTTAGAACGCTGTGGTTGGGTCACTGCCGATCCGTTATATCTTGCCTATCACGACAAGGAATGGGGAATTCCTCAGCGAAACAGTCAGGCGCTGTTTGAGATGATCTGTCTGGAAGGACAACAAGCCGGCTTATCTTGGATTACCGTCTTAAAAAAGCGTGAAAATTACCGAAAAGCTTTCCATAATTTCGATCCTCATTTGGTAGCCAAAATGGGGCCGAATCAGGTGGAAGCATTAGTGCAAGACAGTGGCATTATTCGCCATCGCGGAAAGATTCAGGCCATTATTACCAATGCTCAGGCATATCTGGCTATGGAGGCTAACGGCGAAGATTTCTCCGAATTTATTTGGAGTTTTGTCGATAATACGCCGAAAGTTAATCACTGGTGGAGCCTGGCAGAAGCCCCTGCAACCACACCCGTTTCAGATGCAATGTCCAAGGCGCTGAAAAAGAAAGGCTTTAAATTTATTGGCTCAACTATCTGTTATGCCTTTATGCAAGCCACAGGCTTGGTGAACGATCATATGTGCAACTGTTTCTGTCATCCGGATAACGCCAATAAATGATCCGTAAGGCGAATGCTGAAGATCATAATGCGTTGATCGAGTTATGGTTACCAAGCACCATCGCTGCTCACCCTTTCGTGCCAGAGAGCTACTGGCGCGAAAGCCTTGATTTGGTAAGCAATACCTATATTCCTCAGGCTAGCAATTGGCTATATGAAACACCGAATGGCACCGTTGGATTTATCAGTGTACTGAACGAACAATTGATCGGGGCGCTGTTTGTTGAGCAAAACTACGTCGGTCAAGGCGTTGGCCATGCTCTTATGCAACATGTGCAAACTCGTTATCCTGCGTTAATCCTTGAGGTTTACCAAAAAAATCAGCGAGCCTACCGCTTTTACCGTAAGCATGGGTTTAACGTTTCAGAGCGATCTTATAATGAAGAAACGGGAAATTATGTTTTAACCATGCATTGGGTAAATCATCAAAGATAAAAATAAATATTATTGGCTATTTTCCTACTAAGACTATTAAATTTTAATTACTGACTACAATTGGCCTCGCCGCAAATAAAAAAATAAATGTTATTTGATAGGTTAATATTCAAACCTCCACCTTATAAAAAGGCACAATATAATAAATCATTTTTATATAGGCCTACACTTTCCGCGTCGATGAAAAACCCAAGATGATAATGGAATATTATTTATATAAACATTCATATTTCATTCAGAACAGCAACTTAATGGTGCTATGACTATGGTCGATAAAACTAAGCCCCCGTTATTTTTTTTCTTGCTTTCATCCACTCCATCCTTAGCCGAAGACGGGTTCTATTTCGAATAGTATATATCAAAATGGATGCGTGTATGAAACCCCAAATAGGCAAAATGAATAAAACATGCTTTTATTCAAACGATTACTTCAGTTGGAAACCATGATGTCTACTCCCTAATAGCAAACTGGATCAGAAATCTCCCGCCGCTGATCTGGGCATAAAGTCTATACTGGGACCAGGTTACGCTTTACAACGTTGTCATTCATGGGCGTTATAATCAGGTCGAACCGCCTGGCGCGGTATAAAAAATTTTTCCCGGTAAAGATATACTTTGCTCAATAAACGGGGAAATTGTTAGCCTGAGTATGACTGACTATAACTGTGATAATAACGAAATTGCAGATAGAAACAGCATTGAACTCGCCCTATCATTAACGAACCCACTTTTTTATTGGATCTACCCGCGAAGGTACTATAAGAAGAAGTGAAACGAACGGCGCAAGTTCATTCTCTAACCACATGAAATATAAAACAAAGAGATGGAAAGGAAAGGAAAGGAAAGGAAAGGAAAGGAAAAAATATTTTCTCTGGTAGTTTCAAGCCATCAGAAAAAGTGAAAATTGGATTCAAATGTGATGAACGACAATATTAATAAAGCAACTCTACCAGCCTAATATCTCTATCACCTGCATCTTTATTTTTTGATAAAGACACCTTTAGTGATTCCCTGTTAATAACTACTCATCATGTATTTAAAATCATATTTAACTTATCACCCTATCAAGATGACAAGTTAAATTGTTTACCTAGTAATAATAAAGCCATTTTCCACACCATAAATAACAAAACAATTAAAAGGGATTAATATGTATAAGAATATACTGATTATCATCCTGTCTTCATTTTTATTAACAGGAGCGCCAAGCATAGTTTTATCTCAGGACTTACCGTACACAAATAGGATAAATGATATTGGGCCAATTTATGATTATGATGAACCAGGAATTGAAAGTGGCTATACGTTAATTCAACCGGAAGAGATAATTTATCTGGACATCAATGATATTTTTTCACAACACTGGCAATCAAGAAAAGAAACCTCCGTCAGTAATCCCTATCTGGATTGCGATACAGACTGCACAATATTACAGAAAAAAATTATCCCACTAAACGAAATTTTTACTCAAGCCGCTATTGATCCGAACCATTCCAGCCAGCAAGTTTTATTAAGTTTTGCCCTAACCGAAACCAATGAGTTCAATTTTAGCATTGGACAATATCTGGATATCATCGTTGATAAAAATAGTGTCCGTCTGCTTGGCGGAGCTGTGCCAAAAGGCATTGAAACCCCTCTTAATCATCACTCCAATCAGCTCACTTTTCTTTTCCACGTTCAAGACCAGCAACTCTCTATGAGTTATATGGAGAGCGACAGCACGCAACAGCGCTACCTTTCACCAACAATAAATCTGGAAATAAAAAAATCAAAAGAAATAAATTATTGGCCGGATATCGAGATATTCAACCCCAATCCTGGCAACCCTATACTAGTAAAGAAAATACTATTAACTAGCCAGAGCACTCATAGCCGCTTTAAACGCGGCATCGCCGGGAAAATAGGCTGTTATCTGTCTGGCCCGCTGGCACTCTACAATCTGGTGGTGCAAGGGCATTGCACTCAGGTTGAATCTGCATGGTCGAGCATAAAGTCCTTCTTTGCCGGAAAGGACAGCACCAAAATGATAGTGATTGCAGGGAATCCCATTCCGCTAAAACCGACGGTTACCCCACCCTCTGAGCAGACTGATAACCTGAATGCATTCGAACTCAGCGTTTTGAATACCCACCTGCATCACCAAGCGCTAACGTTGCCTGCCGCAGCCGATTTCTGCCATACATCGATAGATGAAATCAAAGGTGCTCGCTATCCGCGACAAATCAGACACACTTGCGCCAACTGGCTATCCGTCGTGTTACAGGATTTCACCCTGCTATTCGGCAATAGCCTGCGTACCTGGTCCGCAGAGTATCTCACCCAAACGCTAAATGGTATTTTGGATCGCCAGGCAATTGATAATGATAACGACGCCCAAGATGCTTTTATTCGCCAACCTGCCGCTGGCGTGCGACTCATCCAAACCATTGCAGATATTGCTGATAGAGAAGGCCGAGCCGAAGTTATTGAGCAAGTTAGCGGGGCATTTACTCATGCGGTACAGAATTATGCCAACTATGTGATGACTCAACCTTCCTCCGGCCCCTGTACTCCTTCCTGTAGCGATTCAAGTTCAAGTCATAGCAGCTGTAGTTGTTCCGATTGCGATATAGATTCGCCATTAGCGGCTCAGGAATTGCCGCTCGGTACTTATCAGTTAACTCTCTCCGCCTATATTCCTCAACATACGCAACCGCTGATTTTACAAAATGGATTATGGGTAGAGCCAGCGCAAGGTTTTGATATCGAAATAATCCGAGGTACTTTTGCTGAGACTCGCCAACAACGATATGAATTGATGGAAACAATCCAGCTATGGCGAAATGCTTATATCGAAAAAAGAGTGTATTGCAATAAATACGGGAATTTCCCCACGCAAATAGATACGGCACGCTTCGCCGGGCAGTCCACCAGCACTCTGCTGCGCAGTACCTTGCGGTACTTTGACGAAAATAACCTGATTGCAGTAGTCCGATTTAATAACCAAATTATTAATGTGAGCGCGGTATCTCGTTTTTCTGATCCCGATGAAGACGCAAGCATCATACAAGCGAATATTATTGCTACGTTGACTCACCCGGCCTACGTTTTAACCCCCAATAATGAAGGTACCGTTCGCCGCGCTGGCACGGCTGCTCTGCATCAACTCATTCAGCAACTGATTGCCGATGGCGTTCAAACGCTTAGTTCACATGTCATTTCAACGCCTTCCGCTATTGTGAAAAAGCGCCTTGGCTTCAGTTTTATCCCTGACAAACCCCATAGCATCACGCCAACACCTAATAGCGATCTTTAGCCACCGGCTCTCCGCCCTGATAATTTCTTATTCTGGGCGGACAACCATTTCAATATTTGATCAACAGACTTTTCGTGCGCTCTTTGACGATAAACCGGCCAAAAAACCACATTGCGCGGCACTATCAGAGTTTTCTCAATAGTATTCTGCGACGTTTTACCGGATAACGATGCCCATCATTTTCAGCTTCCGAACCCTTAGCGGGAGCTTGCTTCAGGTTTTAGCGACGGTGGATAATTTCTTTACGAAATCCACGTTGATAAACACATTTAAGGACATCACATGCAAAAACGCACACTTGCCATTGTTGCTGCACTCTGCGCAACTTTGACTCTTTCGGCCTGTACCACTAACCCTTATACCGGCGAATCTCAAGCTGGAAAGTCTGGCTACGGTGCCGGTATCGGAGCCTTAGTGGGCGCTGGCGTGGGGGTTTTATCTTCCTCCAAAAAAGATCGCGGCAAAGGCGCACTGATTGGCGCAGCGGCAGGCGCAGCACTGGGTGGTGGTGCCGGTTACTACATGGATGTTCAGGAAGCCAAACTGCGTGACAAAATGCGTGGAACCGGCGTAAGTGTCACTCGTCAGGGTGACAATATCGTACTGAATATGCCAAATAACGTTACCTTCGACACTGATAGCAGTAATTTGAAACCAGCAGGTGCCAATACCCTGACTGGCGTGGCTATGGTATTGAAGGAGTACGAAAAAACGGCGGTCAATGTTATCGGTTATACCGATAGTACCGGCGCTCGCGCTCACAATATGAAGTTGTCCCAGCAACGTGCCGACAGCGTAGGCAGCGCATTGATCACTCAGGGCGTAGCGGCTAACCGTATTCGTACCATTGGCGCAGGCCCGGATAACCCAGTGGCAACCAATAGCACTGCGGCGGGTAAAGCACAAAACCGTCGAGTCGAGATCACACTTAGCCCGCTGTAAATGACAAAAAGGGTGACGGCTCATCACTTTCTGGCCGTCCCCCCTTCACCCCCAAATCTTTCTCGCCCCAGAACATCCCCAATAAACACCGCCACCGCGCAAAGATAATCTATATCACTACCCTATGGATTTCACTTTGTGGCAAGGCGGCAACCGAAAGAGTCGCCAAGAGCTTAGTCCACCAAGTGACTCGGGCGAGTGAGGGAAGCCAACACCGCCACGGCGTGAAAGATGACGGGTATTTGTGATAATCTGCCGCCAGTTACCCTTCCAGGACTAAACCGTGAGCAGTACGAAAGGACCGCGCCCATCTGGGCGAGCAACCATCAATGATGTCGCTAAGAGTGCTAAAACTGGCAAGACTAGCGTCTCTCGCTATTTGAATGGCGAACATAACCTGCTGTCCGATCGATTAAAACTGCGTATTGAAGAAGCTATCGCCAAACTAAATTATCGACCTAGTCAGGTTGCCCGCAGCCTGAAAAGGGGGCGAACCCGATTGATCGGCCTGATTTTGGCGGATATCACCAACCCTTATTCTATTGACGTTATGCGTGGTATTGAAGCCGCTTGCCGTGCTCATGGCTTTACCCTGCTGATGTGCAATACCAACAATCAGGTCGAACAAGAGCAGCATTATCTGCAACTGTTGGGCAGTTATCAGGTGGAAGGGATTGTGGTTAATGCCGTTGGAATGCGGGAAGAGGCGCTGTCGATGCTGCAACAGTCGCGCCTGCCGATGGTGTTGATCGATAGGAAGATCGCCGGTTTCTCCTGCGACATGATTGGCTTGAATAATGCCGAAGCGGCAATCATGGCTACCAATCATTTAGTCGAGCAAAACTATCAGTCTATTTTATTTCTTAGCGAGCCTTTGGGGCTGGTCAATACCCGCCGAGATCGTCTGATGGCGTTCAAAGCAGCGATGGCGGTGCATCCTGAGCGAGCGTCGGAACACGCTGAAGTCACGCTGGAAGATAGTCAGCGAATCAATAACATTGTCGACCAGTTCAACCAGAAACATGGGGATAAACGCCGTGCCATTTTAGTGGCCAACGGCAGCCTAACGCTGCAACTGGCACGCACCTTACGCCACAATAATATTCAGTGGGGCATCGATATTGGCCTGCTCGGATTTGATGAGTTACCTTGGGCGGAACTGGCTGGCGTAGGGATTACCACACTTAAGCAGCCTACTTATCAAATAGGTTACGCCGCACTCGAACAATTAGTGAAACGCATGCAGGGGAGTGATGAACCTCCGGCTGATATCATGTTTTCTGGCGAACTGGTGATACGCGGCTCGACACAGCTTTAGTCCGTCACTTTTGGCTCGTCACAATTCGATAAACACAGCGGCGGGAGCCAGATAAAATATGCTCAGTACGCTCAACCGGTACTTGTAAAGCCTGCTGGAAAACCTCTAACTCCGCGCGACAAAAGCCCTGACAACTGGTCGCAGCGGCGCAAATCGGGCAATGGTTTTCAATCAGTAAGATAGAGCCATCTTCCTGCATTTCCCATTCGGCCATATAGCCTTCGCGCGTACGAATAGCCACCAGCCGCTCCACCCGTTCACCAATATTACTGGCTCCTTTCATAGCCTGAAAGTATTGATCGCGGGTTTCCTGTTCGCGGGTATCAATCAGCAAATTAAGGGCATCTTCACCTAACTTAGTGCGAACCATACGCAGTAATTGCACGGTTAATTCGCCGTGAGCATCGGGAAATCGCGCGTGGCCCGCATCGGTTAATTGCCATAGTTGAATCGGCCGTCCGACGCCTTTAACCTGTGCGACCGCAATCACCAGACCTTCTTTGGCCAGCTTGACGAACTGCTGACGCGCCGCTTCCCCGGTGGTTCCAAGGATCTTGCCCGCATCCGTTGCCTGTAGTGGGCCGCGGGTTTTCAGCAGCATCAGCAAGCGCTCGGCGACGGATTGCGTGCTTATTACCCCATGGTCGGTGGTATTCATATTACTCCCGATATTAAAAACACATTGGCATTTACCAAGCATATACTTGACTTATTAACCCTGCACGGCCACAGTTATTCCAAGTTAACGCTTGTTTAACTCAGTCTATCATCAAATCTTACTCAACAACCAGTCGTACTGGTTAGGATAACCACTGTGCTAATGAATGATGCGAGCCGCTGGAGCGATCTATTCTCCGGGGAAAATGCGGTTTTTGCCTTTGCGCTGTCGGCGGGTGTCGCGTTACACGCCATTAATATTTATATCGTGACAACCATTCTACCTTCAGTGGTGCTGGATATTGGCGGGCTTAATCTCTATGCCTGGAATACCACGCTCTTTGTTACTACGTCGATTCTTGGCTCGGCGCTCTCCGCTCGCCTGTTAAGTCGCTATGGCCCACGCGCGGCCTATAGCTTAGCCGCTTCGGCCTTTATGCTCGGCAGCCTGCTGTGCGCTATTGCGCCAACTATGCCGATGATGCTGGTAGGCCGCGCAGTTCAAGGACTTGGCGGCGGTTTTCTGTTCGCTCTCTCCTACGCCATGATCAATCTGGTCTTCCCGCAATCTCTATGGCCACGGGCGATGGCGCTAATTTCCGGAATGTGGGGCGTAGCTACGTTGATTGGCCCGGCAATAGGCGGCGTGTTTGCGGAAATGGGGGCCTGGCGTTTAGCGTTTTGGCTATTGCTGCCGGCTACACTGCTGTTTGCAATATTCACCTGGAGAATTCTACCGGCGGGAACAAAACGTACCGAACCGTCCTCATCCCTACCGATAATCCAACTGATACTGTTGACGACTATTGTACTAACCGTTTCCGCCAGCAGTATTGCCACCGATTTGCGCTATAGCGCTGCAGGCATTACCGTCGCTGCCCTGCTACTCACATTGATGATCCGCATCGAGCGCAGCTCCACCATTCGTTTATTACCGCAGGGCGCACTGCGTCTAGGTTCGCCGTTAGCGGCTTTGTACATCACTATGTCGTTACTGGCGCTTACCATAACCAGTGAGATTTTTGTGCCCTACTTCTTACAGACTCTTCATGGCCAATCGCCGCTGGTTTCCGGCTATCTGGCCGCCACAATGGCCGCAGGCTGGACAGTGGCGGAAGTACTGAGCTCTGGCTGGAAGAAAAACGGGATAAGCTTGGCAATTATTAGCGGGCCAATTATCGTTTTACTGGGGTTGATCGCTCTGGCGATTTTGCTCCCACACAGATCTGTCGGCGATTGGCTAACCCTCGCCCCTATCGCTCTCGCTCTGACGTTGGTCGGTTTTGGCACCGGCTTTGGCTGGCCGCATTTGCTTACGCGCATTCTACAGGTCGCAGCGGATGAAGATAAAGACATAGCCGGTGCCTCTATTACTATGGTGCAGATGTTTGCTACCGCTCTGGGCGCCGCGCTGGCAGGTTTGGTAGCTAATATTTCTGGTTTAAACGATCCCGGTGGCGTTGCCGGTGCAGCCAATACCGCATATTGGCTATTCGCTCTATTTGCCATCGCGCCGCTACTGGCGATTTTCACCGCAATCCGCTGTGCGGCCATTCGTCAGCCGACCGCGACTCTTGCCACATCCGAACTGCACTAACTCATAGCCCGTAGACGCTGGTCATACCCAGACAGCCATTACTCCTTGATCTCTAGGGGGCAATGGCTGTTATGCTGGCTGAGCTTGAAACTTACTTATTCTTAGTTAGCCGGAGTGTGTAATGAAGCCTTCTGTCGTGTTGTATAAGCCCCTCCCTGCCGAACTGCGCCAACGTTTAGAGCAACATTTTACCCTACACTGCTTTGACGGCCTGACATCGGAAAACTCGCAACCATTCCTTTCAGCATTGGCAAACGCCGAAGGCATTATTGGTTCTGGTGGCAAAATCGACCCGGATTTTCTCGATAAAGCCCCACGCCTACGCGCCGCCTCCACGATTTCTGTTGGCTATGACAATTTCGACGTCGAGGCACTCAATCAGCGGGGCATCGTCTTGACGCACACTCCAACCGTGCTAACCGAAACCGTTGCCGATACCATCATGGCGCTGGTTCTGGCTACCGCTCGACGGGTAGTGGAAGTTGCTGAACGGGTTAAAGCCGGCGAATGGCAGGATAATATTGATTCCAGCTGGTTTGGCGTCGATGTACACCATAAAACCATAGGTATCTTGGGCATGGGTCGTATTGGTCTGGCAGTTGCTCAGCGCGCTCATTTCGGTTTTAGTATGCCTGTGCTCTATACCAGCCGTCGGTCCCATGCAGAAGCCGAATCACGCTTTAACGCCCATCGTTGCGATCTGGATACTTTACTCGCTGAATCAGATTTCTTGTGCATCACCCTGCCTTTAACAGAACAGACGTTCCATATGATTGGGCCGGAACAATTGGCAAAAATGAAGTCAAGCGCCATTCTGATTAACGCGGGGCGCGGTTCGGTAGTCGATGAACAAGCACTGATAGACGCTCTGCAAAACGGTACTATTCACGCCGCAGGGCTGGACGTTTTTGAGCAAGAACCGCTGTCACAAAACTCGCCGCTGCTGAAGCTCAATAACGTTGTTGCCCTACCGCATATTGGCTCCGCTACTCACGAAACTCGCTACGCCATGGCCGCCTGCGCCGTAGATAATTTGATCGCCGCGTTAACCGGCACGGTGACTGAAAACTGCGTTAACCCACTGGTTATTGAAAAATAGCCAAGAGAGATAGCCGCTACCCAAATAACGTCAATCAACCGAAATGGCCTATAATTGCTTATAGGTCAGTCGGTTATTTTGACGACTGATGATAAGAAAGCCCCCTCATCCAGCCTTCTCCTCCCTGAAAAAACAATATGAGGATGAGGCTATTTTTCCACCGGCTGACACACTTAACTCGCCTCAAACCCTACAAAATCAAACGATCAGGAAGGCGCGTCATGAAACGTCTCACACTGCCCTTATTGTTAGTATTTTCTCCCGCAGCCCTAGCCACCTGGACGTTGCAGGGCTTCCCTGCATTTTCCGAGCAAAGCAACGGTATTTTCAGCAGCGCGGCCTCGCTAACTAAAGGCCAATATCCGCTTAAATTTTATCAGGATAAGCAATGCTGGCAGCCAACTGATACCGTCAAACTCAATCAAACCTTTTCTCTACAGGCTTGTGATAATCAGCCTGAAATCATGTGGCGACTATTTCGAGATGGTCAGTATCAGGCACGTATAGATACCCGCAGCGGTACGCCAACGCTGACGCTGAGCTTAAAACAGCCCGTTGTTGATGAATCCCAAGCCGTTACCCATATTTGCCAGCGCTGGAACGGTCAACCCGTAACCGTAGACGTCAGCCAGACCTTTGCCGAAGGGGAAAAACTGCGTGATTTCTATTCGGGCCAAACCGTTATCGTCGCAAACGGCAAAATCACGCTGCAACCGGCAGAGCAAAGCGGCGGCCTGTTGTTGCTAGAACTCGCGCAAACTCAAGGGCCTGCTCCATTTAGCTGGCAAAACGCCACGGTTTACTTTGCATTGACCGATCGTTTTAACAACGGCAATCCTGCCAATGACCATAGTTATGGCCGCAGAAACGATGGCATGCAGGAGATCGGCACTTTCCACGGCGGCGATTTGGCCGGATTAACTCAGAAGCTGGATTATTTACAGCAGCTTGGCGTAAACGCGCTGTGGATTAGCTCACCGCTGGAGCAAATTCACGGCTGGGTTGGCGGCGGCACCAAGGGAGATTTCCCGCACTACGCCTACCACGGCTATTACGCGCTCGATTGGACCCGGCTCGATGCCAATATGGGTGATGAACAGGACTTACGCCAACTGGTGGATCAAGCTCATCAGCGCGGCATCCGCATAATATTTGATGTAGTGATGAATCATGTGGGTTACGCCACTCTGGCAGATATGCAGAGCGGCCAATTTGGCTCACTGTATTTATCCGCAGAACAGGCGGAGAAAACGCTGGGCAAGCACTGGACCGACTGGAAGCCAGGCAGCGGCCAAAATTGGCATAGTTTCAACGATTTTATTAATTTCAGTGATAAATCCAGTTGGGATAACTGGTGGGGTAAAAACTGGGTTCGCACCGATATCGGCGATTATGACTCACCCGGTTTTACCGATCTGACGATGTCACTGGCTTTCCTCCCGGACATCAAAACCGAATCCACACAGGCCAGCGGTTTGCCGCTGTTTTATCGCCATAAATCCGATACGGCAGCCAGAGAAATTCCCGCAGCTACGCCTCGGGATTACCTTACTCATTGGTTAAGCACATGGGTTCGAGATTATGGCATTGATGGATTTCGAGTCGACACGGCCAAACACGTAGAAAAAGCGGCTTGGCTGCAGCTCAAACAACAGGCTACGTCAGCATTAGCAGAATGGAAAACTGCTCATCCCGATCGGGCGCTGGATGATGCTCCATTTTGGATGACCGGCGAGGCTTGGGGGCATGGCGTAATGAAAAGCGATTATTATCAGAATGGTTTTGATGCCATGATTAATTTTGATTTTCAGGATCAGGCTAAACAGGCGCTGGACTGTTTCTCAACCATTGACAGCACATATAGCCAAATGGCTGAAAAATTGCAGAATTTTAACGTACTGAGCTACCTTTCCTCTCACGATACTCGCCTTTTCTTTCGCGATGATGCGGCTCAATCATTAGCAAAACAGCGGCGCGCCGGAGATTTGCTGCTGCTGGCTCCGGGAGCGATTCAGATCTTCTATGGTGATGAAAGTGGCCGAGAATTTGGCCCAACCGGCTCCGACCCGCTGCAAGGCACTCGCTCGGATATGAACTGGAATGAACTGAACGGCTCGAAAGGAGCGCTGCTGGCTCACTGGCAAAAAATCAGCCAGTTCCGCGCGCGTCATCCCGCGATTGGTTCCGGGATACAACAGTCACAACAAACTGCTGATTATTATGCGTTTAGCCGTCAGCATTTAGACGATAAAGTCCTTATTGTCTGGACGGGGGATAAAAAACAGTAAACCAGACTATTATCCTGACATATCGAGTTTTATTGATATATCTGCGCACAAGGTAGAATTATGGGTACGTTGCACCCGCAATTATCTGGCTGTATGGTGCTCCTTTACCTCCGATAACAATTAGTCAGCATTTATGAAGTTTTCACTTTTTGGCGATAAGTTTACCCGCTACGCGGGCATTACACGGTTGATGGATGACCTGAATGAAGGATTACGCACGCCGGGCGCTATCATGCTTGGCGGTGGCAATCCGGCTCAAATTCCTGAGATGGATGCCTACTTCCGGCGGCTATGTCAGGAGATGCTGGATAAAGGACAGCTCACAGAGGCGCTATGTAACTACGATGGCCCGCAGGGTAAGAATCTGCTGCTAAACGCGCTGGCAAAAATGCTGAGTGATGAGTTAGGTTGGCAGGTCGAACCACAGAATATTGCACTAACAAACGGTAGCCAAAGCGCGTTTTTCTACTTATTCAATTTATTCGCTGGCCGCCACGCCGACGGATCGCTGCGTCGGGTATTATTCCCGCTGGCACCTGAATATTTAGGCTACGCCGATGCCGGTTTGGATGAAGGGCTGTTTGTTTCGACTAAACCGAATATTGAGCTACTGCCGGAAGGCCAGTTCAAATATCACGTCGACTTCGATCACCTAAAGATTACCGATGATATCGGGCTGATTTGTGTCTCTCGACCGACTAATCCGACCGGAAACGTCATTACAGATGAAGAATTAATTCGTTTGGATGCTCTGGCACAGCAGCATGATGTGCCGCTACTGATCGATAACGCCTACGGCGTGCCTTTCCCCGGTATTATTTTTAGCGACGCAACCCCCCTGTGGAACCCGAATATTATTCTGTGCATGAGTCTGTCAAAGCTTGGCCTGCCGGGTTCTCGCTGTGGCATCGTTGTCGCCGATGAAAAAGTGATTTCCGCCATTACGAATATGAATGGCATTATCAGCCTGTCTCCGGGCAGCATGGGGCCAGCGATAGCGGCAGAAATGATTCAACGCGGCGATCTGCTAGACTTATCCAACAATGTAATTCGTCCGTTCTATTCTCAACGCGTGCAGCATACTCTTGAAATTATTCGGCGTTATCTTCCCGCCGAACGCTGTCTGATTCATAAGCCGGAAGGCGCGATTTTCCTATGGTTATGGTTTAAAGACCTGCCGATTACCACGGAAATACTCTATCAACGCCTGAAGAAACGCGGCGTATTGATGGTACCCGGCCACTACTTCTTCCCCGGTTTGGAACATGATTGGCCTCATACTCATCAGTGTATGCGGATGAACTACGTGCCAGACCCAGAACAGATCGAAAAAGGTGTCGCGATTCTGGCAGAAGAAGTGGAATTGGCTTATCAGGAAGCGCGCTAACAACGATGAAGCGCGGAGAGAAATAAGGCGATGTTCGCTATCGGTATAGTGAGCAGCAATCAATATAGTAAACAATGGCATAGCAAAACTGCGCTAGGCGGCTGAATAACTGAACTGCTCTCTCAAACCCCAAAGAACAACCTCGGTTGTCCTTTGGGGTATTTAGCGACCTAAAAGCGCTACAACGTCCAGAACAGTACGGCCAGTATCTGCGGAGACATAATCCTTAGGAACATTGCTAGCGGATACACGGTGGCATAAGACAGCGCCGCAGCACCACTGGTTGGGTGTAAGCCATTGGCGAAAGCCAGCGCCGGAGGATCGGTCATAGAACCCGCCAACATGCCGCATAGCGTCAGGTAATTCATTTTAGTGAGAATTCGCGCCAGAATCCCGACGGTTAGCAGGGGAATCGCGGTAATCATCGCGCCATAGCCAATCCACGCCAGCCCATCGCCATAAAGCAGCGTATTAATAAAATCACCGCCTGATTTCAACCCAACCACCGACAGGAAAAGGACTATACCTAGCTCACGCAGCGCCAGATTAGCGCTAGGCGGCATAAACCAGTACAGTTTACCGATGCTACCGATACGCCCTAAAATCAATGCGATAACCAGTGGGCCACCTGCCAATCCCAAGCGTAAAGCCGCAGGAAAACCGGGAACAAACAGCGGTATTGACCCCAGTAACACCCCTAATCCTACGCCGATAAATACCGGCAACATTTGTACTTGTTGCAGTTTTTGTTGAGCGTTACCTATAACCGCAGCGACCGCCTCAATGGATTCCGGTCGCCCTACCAGATTTAAAATATCACCGAATTGCAGGCTGGCGTTGTTGCTGGCGACTAGCTCGATACCGGCTCGGTTTAACCGAGTAATAGCGACGTCGTATTTCTGTTTCAGGTTTAAATCGCGAATTTTTTTGCCTAAAACAGCCTCGTTGGTCACCACCATCCGTGCCGATTGCAGCGCGCTGCCGGCGGTGGAAAGCGCCACATCCACCTCTTCACCAAGCACTAAACGCACTTTTTCCAGATATTCGCGCTGTCCAACTAAATGCAGGTAATCGCCTAACTCAATTAAGGTAGCAGGCAGCGGTACCATCAATAAATCACCGCGTTTCAGGCGAGAGCACACCACATCATCGCTATTTAACAGCGGAATATCCTGCATCGCCAAGCCATCCAAATTAGGATTGCGTACCGCGACGTTCATGGTTTGCAGCAGTTCACGGTTTTGTCCGCTCCTGCTATCAAAATCTTTAGCTTCACGATCGACATTTATCTTGAATCCTAGCCGGATCAGCCACATAACCAACAGAATCCCGCAGATACCAAAAGGATAGGCCATGGCATATCCCATCCCCATTTGCCCAACCAACTGAGGAGAAGATCCTAAATCCGTCAATACCTGCTGAGCCGCGCCCAGCGCCGGAGTGTTGGTAACTGCACCGGAAAAAATACCGAGAATGATCGGTAGAGGCACGTTGAAAAGTTTGTGGATAACCGCCGTTACCAGACAACCCATCACTACCATTAATATGGCGAAAGCATTCAGGCGCAGTCCGGAAACTCGTAGAGAAGAGAAAAACCCCGGCCCAACCTGAATACCAATGGTATAAACGAACAGAATCAGGCCAAACTCCTGAATAAAGTGAAGCATGTCACCGTTGAGACTGACCTGATAAGTTTGGGCGAAATGACCAACAATAATTCCGCCAAATAATACTCCACCAATCCCTAACCCAACGCCATATATCTTCCAATTACCGATCCATAACCCCAATACGGCGACCAGCGCCAACATACTGACGGTAAGGGCGATATCAGTCATAAATCACTTCCTTGCCTAAGTTTAAAATCCGGTCAACCGACCTCGGTCTTAAATTCTTACAATTAGTAGGGATTCTGGCAGAAGGGCAACGAAGGGACTGTGGGATGCACCACAAAATGCGCCGGATAACAGGAATGTTTCCGGCGCCAAAAGCTAGGGAGGAGGGTTTTACTTTTTTTATTATCTGCACCGGCTCCCGGAAGGGAGACCGGTGCGAGTTGGGTCACTGCAAATTACTGCTGAACGGTTTCTGCGTTATCCAATGCCGGGCGATCTTCTACCGGACGACCGATAGTAATACGCTGTGGCTGGAGTGCTTCAGGAACCTGACGCAGCAAGTCGATATGCAGCAGGCCGTTTTCAAACTGCGCGTTATCGACGTTCAGGTGCTCTGCCAGAGTGAAGGTCAGATTAAACTCTTTACGAATCAGACCCTGATGCAGATATTCCACCTGTTTCTCCACGGGTGCTGGCTTACCACGAACCGTCAAGCGAGGGCCTTCAACTTCGATCTCCAGTTCACTTTGCTTGAACCCAGCCAGCGCCAGAGAGATACGGTAGTGGTTATCATCACTTTTTTCGATGTTATATGGAGGGAACCCCTGTGCCTCGGTAGAACCCTGCATAGTGCTCGCCAATTTATCAAAACCAATCCACTGACGAAGCAGAGGTGACAAATCATAATTACGCATAGTGTTAACTCCTTCTTTGAAGCGAGGTAATAGGCTGCCACGGCCGCGTTAATAACTTTTTTTTCAAATCAAAGTCTGCTGTTAAATAACAAACAGGTGTTATTAACCCGTGACAGGTTGGCCCCCGATTACGGCAGACCAAACTCTTGATTAATAATGTGCCTAATGCACATTATTTAAATTTTATTTAATCTCAATCCGACGAGGTTTCATACTTTCAGGAACAATTCGTTCCAGATCGATATACAGCAGGCCATTCTCTAAATTGGCGCCTTTAATTTTAATGTGTTCAGCCAATTGGAATTTGCGTTCAAAGTTTCGTTCCGCGATCCCTTGATATAAATAAGTGCGCTGTGCTGGAGCTTCTACGTGAGAACCACGGACAATCAACAGGTTGTCCTGAGTGACTATCTCCAGTTCCTGCTCGGCAAAACCGGCAACGGCGATAGCAATACGGTAGTTATTTTCATCTACCAGCTCGACATTATACGGAGGATAGCCGCCGTTATTCTGGCTCTGACCAGTTTCTAATAAGTTAAACAGACGATCAAAACCAATAGCAGAGCGGTATAATGGAGCAAGATCTGAATTACGCATAACAACTGCCTCCTAAATTCATTAGCAAGGTTAAATAGGTCTTCCTTAATGGACAGACTCTTGGCCAGAATACCCTGACGGCATATTCTCTCTCGGCCTGATAATAAGATGGGATCGAATTTTTTCATTTCAACTGTCAAAATGAAAAAATTTTTTTAACTAAAGATTTTTGCTCTAAAAACAGAGTTATCGCATACACTGAATTGGGAGCGCCGCCACATCTGCGTGTAATTATTATATTAAAGCGACAGCAAAATGTTATAACTCTGAGAGATCGCTTTTATGTTGGCTGACAACCTGAACACTGCCAAATGAGATGTAACGATATGATAAGAGCTACCGTTCTTCCTATGGTCACTGGCTGTACCCTGCTGTTTACCAGCGGCTGTTCCAGCATTATGACTCACACCAGTAGCAGTCAGGGCTACTATTCCGGCACCCAGGCTAACGTCGCCATGCTCAAGGATGACAACACCGGCTGGGCGTTGCGCCCGCTGCTAGCCGTTGATTTACCCTTTTCTGCCGTAATGGACACGCTATTTCTGCCTTACGATTATCTGCGTTCAGATAACGACCCTGCGCCCGGCTCGCCCCGAGAACGTATCCGTCAGGAAGAAGCGCAAAATATGGCCGCCAGCGCTCACCCCATTCAGTGAATTTATTATTTATCGATTAATATAGGACTTACCGGTTAATGTTCAATTAGCCGGCTTCAACCACAAAAATCTGCGACCAACCGTCGACCTCCCGCATATAGGCAACTTTCGTCCCATCAGGGGAAAAGACCACCGCGTCTCCCAATGGGGGGACCGCGGTTCGCTGAGTTAGCCGCTGAACCTGGCCGCTGCCAATTTCGCAACACACCACACTGTTATCTCTGACAAAAGCAATTCTGTCGCCCTTAGGACTCCAACTGAAAGCCGATTGCACGCCGTGCCCGCCATGAGTCAATTGCCGTGATTCGCCGCCCAGCGGAGAAACCAGATAAAGCTGTACGATTCCCGCATCATCCCTCATCAAACAGGCAATGGCGCTACCGTCCGGGGAGGAGCGTAACCAGTGGCGTGGCGTGATCGCCAGCCCTGGATATCTGCGTTTTTCCGTATAAGTCAACCGCCGTTGATTTACCCCCAACGGAGGCGCTGGAAGACGGTATTCATCTCCCTCCAAGGGGCTAGAACCTGCTCGGGCGAATTCTCGGTTTTTTTCCGGTAAATCAACAATAAAGACTTCAGGCAGTTTAGAACCATCCGCCGCGACCGTATCGCCAATAAACGCCAGCGCCCAGCGTTGTCGGCTGCCGTCGGCTTTCAAGTAGCCCTGTTTGCCAATCCAGCCTTCTTCATAAGCGCGGTTGATTTCATCACTCCCTGGCCGTGGCATTGACGTGGTACGGCTGACCAGAACGCAGAAATGGCTGCCATCATATTCACGAGGATGATGCTTTGGCGGATTAACCCCATGCAACGGCACGGCAACACCAACGTTACGTAAATCCAGCGCGGGATCGCGTTCATGCAGCACATGGTCGTTATAGGTAAAACTCAGACGCGAGCCGTCGGGGCTAAAAACATGGACATGAGTCCCGCCACGCAAAGCGCCGGGAGTATAAGGCGCAGTGATATCCATAGCGTCCAACGTAATGGCCAACTCCCGATCCGGCTCGCTGACAATCACACCGCGCCGATGATGAAAATCATAATGCCATTGGCTATCCGGATGTTCCGGGCCGTGGATAAATACGTAGCGAGAGGGATTATCAGGGCTGGCGGTCACTACACCAACGTGAGCGCCGTGCTGAGCACGATAAATAACCTCAATCACTCCCGTATTACAATTGACTCTTTCAATAGTTAAACCGGTGAAAGAAGCCCCGTTTGGCCGGACGTCATATACCAGCCACTGGCTGTCCGCCGTCCAGACATTGATATTGGTGAGCTGATGACCTCGAGGATCGAAAGTTAACTGTTTTTCCTGATGGCTCATATCGCTTCTCGCTGATAACCCGTATAGCGCTCATCCTGCCCCATTCGCCGCACTCCGTCATCCGCGATATACCATCCGCGCGACCCAACGGGCGATTTATTCACCTTCGTCGCTTCCAATTTAGAATTTAATGTCTAATATAGAATTTAAAGTACAAATAGATTGAGTATAAATAGAGATACCTATGCTGAGCCGCTATCACACCATTGCCGATGCTATCGCGATCCTTTTTGCCCCCTATGCCGAAGTCGCTATTCACGATATGGCCAGTCAGACTCTGGTTTATATCGCCAATAACTATTCACATCGTCAATTGGGAGAGGATTCCAATTTAAGCGAGCTGGCGTTCGACCAAAGTGCAAAGCTGCTGGGACCTTATCAAAAACGCAATTGGGATGGTCGTCAGCTTCGTTCAATTAGCTCGGTGCTGCGGGACGATGACGGGAAAATTATCGGGTTACTGTGTATCAATCTGGATATTACCGTGTTTGAAAACGCCAAAATGGCGTTGGATATATTCCTCAATAACAGCGGGTTACAGCCTCAACCTGCAGTTTTATTTCAGGATGACTGGCAGGAACGTATCAATACTTTTATTCACCAGTGGTTGCAGCAACAGCAGCTTTCTCTCTCAACGCTGAATAATCCTAGCCGCCGCGCCTTAGTTGAAGCGCTTTATCAGCACGGCGGATTTAAAGGCAAAAATGCCGCGGGCTATGTAGCGAAAATCCTCGGAATTGGCAGAGCAACGGTTTACAACTACCTAAAAAATAATAAGGAATCCCTATGAGTTCGCTATTTGATGCCATTCAGGAAGCCCATCAGATTCTGCGTCCGCAGGTACGCATTACGCCACTGGATTACAGTCCGTTGCTCTCGCAGCACACTGGTTGTGAGGTTTATCTCAAATGCGATCATCTTCAGCACACCGGTTCCTTTAAATTTCGTGGTGCCAGTAACAAACTGCGCCTACTGAGCGAAGAACAACGCCAGCGCGGCGTGATCGCCGCCTCTACCGGCAATCACGGTCAGGGCGTGGCGCTAGCCGCAAAACTGCTGGGCGTCGAAGCCACTATTTATGCCCCAGAACAGGCTGCAGCCATCAAATTAGACGCCATTCGCGCGCTGGGCGGAAAAATCGAGCTGGTAGCCGGTGATGCCTTAAATGCAGAACTGGCCGGAGCCAAGGCGGCTCAGGAACAGGGGAAAGTCTATATTTCCCCCTACAACGACGAGCAAGTTATCGCCGGACAAGGCACCTGCGGCATGGAAATCGTCGAACAGCAGCCGAATCTGGACGCGGTTTTTGTTTCCGTTGGCGGTGGCGGCTATATCGCCGGAATCGCAACCGTATTGAAGAAGTTGTCGCCAAATACGCGGATTATCGCCTGTTGGCCAGCGAATGCCACCAGCATGTATAGCAATCTGCTAGCCGGCGAAATCTATGAAGTGGAAGAGCAGGAAACGTTGTCTGACGGCACCGCTGGCGGCGTAGAAACTGGCGCGATAACTTTCCCGCTATGTCAAAAACTGATCGACGATAAAGTACTGGTTACCGAAGAAGAGATCAGACAAGCCATGCAGTTAATTGCCCGCAGCGACCGCTGGATGATTGAAGGGGCGGCGGGCGTGGCGCTGGCGGCAGCATTGCAACAGGCACCACAATGGCAAGGCAAAAAAGTGGCGGTTGTACTGTGTGGTAAAAATATCGTACTGGAAAAGTACCTTAAGGCCGTTTCCTGATGCTTATCCTCAATAAACAGCAAATATTCGACAGTTTCGCCGCCGATCGTACCACTTTACTGCTAAAACAAGGATTTATCGCGTTCAGCCAGCAGCAGGTTCAGATGCCGGCGGTACAGCATTTGTTATTCACACAGGCTAATGGCGATTGCTGTATCAAAAGTGGCTATCTGGAAGGAGACGACAGTTTTGTCGTGAAAGTTTCCAGCGGATTTTACACCAATCCATCATTAGGATTATCCAGCAATCAAGGTTTGATGATGGCCTTCTCGGCCAAAACCGGTGAGCCACAGGCGCTATTAATGGATGAAGGCTGGCTAACCGCTCTGCGCACCGCATTAGCCGGTCGAATTGTTGCCGAACTTTGTGCCCCAAAACACATTACAGCTATTGGCATTGTGGGCACCGGCTTACAGGCTCGCTTACAGTTGGTGCACCTGAAGGCCGTAATTAATTGTCGGGATGTCTGGGTTTGGGGACGAAATCCTGAAGCATTATACGATTATCAGTTATTTGCTGAATCAGAAGGTTTTCGCGTACAGATCACGCAAAATGCCAGCCAGTTAGCGGAAAAGTGTCAATTTATCGTGACGACTACGCCGAGCCGCGAACCTATTTTGCGGGCTAAAGACATTCAACCCGGTACTCACATCACCGCAGTCGGCGCTGATGCTACTGGCAAACAAGAGTTGGAAATCCAACTTGTGGCCAAAGCAGATAAGATTCTGGTGGATTCATTGGCGCAATGCCGCGCATTCGGTGAGATTTCCCATGCTTTTCAGCAGCAGTTACTTCAGGCAACACCCATTAGCGAGATCGGTGAAGTATTGGCGCTAAATAAACCCGTTAGAGAAAATGATCGTCAAATCACGCTGGCAGATTTAACTGGCTTGGGCATTCAGGATGTACAGATCGTAAAAAGCATTCTGCTTTCCTGCCCCTGAGCCTCAGAACAGGAAGGGGCCACTAATGGCCCCTAAAGCGTTTTTTACGTTATTTAGCAGCAAATTAACGTTGATTCAGCACAAACTTTTCAATGGCTAGCGCTACGCCATCTTCTTCATTAGTTGCCGTCACGTACTGGGCAATCTCTTTTAGCTCGGGAATAGCATTCCCCATCGCCACGCCCAGGCCAGCATATTCAATCATCGCGTAATCATTACTCTGATCGCCTAAAGTCATCACATTTTCCTGTGCGATGCCTAGATGCTCCGCCAGCATTTTAACACCGGCACCTTTATCAACGCGTTTACTTAGAATTTCCAGGAAGTAAGGCGAGCTTTTCATAATAGTGAACTTCTCGAACACTTCGGCAGGAATCTGTGCGATGGCGCGATCCAAAAGCTCTGGTTCATCGATCATCATCACTTTAGGGAAACGCATTGTTGGGTCCATTTCACTGACACTACGGTATTTCAACGAAATTCCCGTCAGAACAGTTTCGTGAATGGTGTACTTACTGATGTCTTTGTTAGCGGTATACAACGTATTGTAATCAAAAGCGTGGAAATGCACGCCTAACTGCCGCGCCAGAGCTTCGAAATAAAGATAATCATCAAAGCTTAAGGTTTCCTGCAACACACATTCACCGGTCGCGGCTTTTTGAACTAATGCACCGTTATTGCTAATGCAATAATCGTTGCTGTTTTCCATATTCAGTTCGCGCAGATATTGAGTGACACCGATATAAGGCCGGCCGGTAGCCAGTACCACCACCACGCCTTTTTTCTGTGCGGCCTCGATGGCCTGCTTTACTCTAGGGGTAATTTGGTGAAGCCCGTTAAGCAGCGTACCGTCCATATCAATCGCAATCAATTCAATAGCCATGACACCCTCATATATTTACATCGTCTTGCATCATGCTAACGCGATTCAGCGAACGAATGCTAGCAAGGGTTTACTCAACCGCCTGCTTGCCTATGAAACCTGGCTCGAAGCAGCAATATTGGCTGCAAATCGCGCCTAAACTGGCTTTTCAGGCAAAAAAAAACCAGAGACAGTCGCCTGCTCCGGTTTTCTTATTGCCGCAATTTATCAGATATCGATATTTGCTGCTTTTAAGGCGTTTTCTTCGATAAAGGCACGGCGTGGTTCCACTGCATCACCCATCAGAGTGGTAAACAGTTGGTCTGCGGCAATGGCATCTTTCACCATTACGCGTAGCATACGGCGACTTTCTGGGTCCATAGTGGTTTCCCAAAGTTGATCCGGGTTCATTTCCCCCAGACCTTTATAACGCTGAATTGCCAGACCACGGCGGGATTCTTTCACCAGCCAATCCAATGCTTCTTCGAAGCTATCGACCGCGAAACGACGCTCGCCGCGCTCAACGTACGCACCTTCTTCGATCAGGCCACGCAGTTTCTCACCCAGCGTACAAATCTTGCGATATTCACCGCCGTGAATGAATTCGAAGTCCAGATCGTAATCGGTATCAACCCCGTGGGTACGAATGCGCAGAATCGGCTCAAACATCTGACGCTCACGGTTTTCACGAACGATCGAGCTGTAGCTGCTACCGTGCTGTTCATTTTCATTCAGCAAGTTCACCAGAGAATCGATCCACTGCTGTACCGCTTCTTTATTGTCTAAATCGTCTTCCAACAGCGTTGGCTGATAAATCAGGTTATTCAGCAGCGCACGCGGATAACGGCGCTCCATGCGAGTAATGGTTTTCTGCACGCTGTAGTGTTCAGCAACCAGTTTCTCCAATGGTTCGCCAGACATTGCTGGTGCATTAGCGTTGATATGCAGAGCCGCGCCATCCAATGCCAGAGACATTTGATATTGCTCCATCGCATCATCATCTTTGATGTACTGCTCCTGCTTGCCTTTCTTCACTTTATACAGCGGCGGCTGAGCAATAAACACATGGCCACGCTCAATAATTTCCGGCATCTGACGATAGAAGAAGGTCAATAGCAACGTACGGATGTGAGAACCATCGACGTCGGCATCGGTCATGATAATGATGCTGTGATAGCGCAGTTTGTCCGGGTTATATTCATCCCGGCCAATCCCGCAGCCCAGCGCAGTAATCAAGGTAGCGACTTCCTGCGAAGACAGCATCTTATCGAAACGCGCTTTCTCAACGTTAAGAATCTTACCTTTCAGCGGCAGAATCGCCTGATTCTTACGGTTACGGCCTTGTTTAGCCGAACCGCCCGCTGAGTCCCCTTCCACTAAGTAGAGTTCGGACAGCGCCGGATCGCGTTCCTGACAGTCTGCCAATTTGCCCGGCAGACCGGCCAAATCCAACGCGCCTTTACGGCGAGTCATTTCACGAGCTTTACGCGCTGCTTCGCGAGCACGAGCGGCATCAATGATTTTACCGACCACGATTTTGGCGTCGGTTGGGTTTTCCAACAGATATTCGACCAGCTTCTCATTCATCAGCGTTTCAACCGCGGTTTTCACTTCGGAAGAAACCAGCTTGTCTTTGGTCTGAGAGGAGAACTTAGGATCGGGAACTTTTACCGAAACTACGGCGATCAGGCCTTCACGAGCATCGTCGCCGGTAGCGCTGATTTTCGCTTTTTTGCTGTAGCCTTCTTTATCCATATAGCTGTTCAGGGTACGGGTCATCGCCGTACGGAAACCAACCAAATGGGTACCGCCATCCCGCTGAGGAATGTTGTTGGTAAAGCAGTAGATGTTTTCCTGGAAACCATCGTTCCACTGCAACGCCACTTCCACGCCAATATCGTCTTTTACCGTAGAGAAATAAAAGACTTTTGGGTGAATCGGGTTTTTGTTCTTGTTCAGGTACTCGACAAACGCCTTGATCCCACCTTCGTAATGGAAGTGGTCTTCTTTATCGTTACGCTTATCTTTCAACTTAATGGAAACGCCTGAGTTCAGGAATGACAGCTCGCGCAGGCGTTTCGCCAGAATTTCATACTGGAATTCAGTATTATTGGTAAAGGTCTGGAAACTCGGCCAGAAACGTACCATGGTGCCGGTTTGTTCGGTTTCACCGACAACTTTCAGCGGCCCCTGTGGCTCACCCATTTTATAAGTTTGCTCGTGAACTTTACCTTCACGACGAATGACCAATTCCAATTTTTCAGAAAGGGCGTTGACAACCGAAACCCCAACGCCGTGCAGACCACCAGACACTTTATAGGAGTTATCATCAAACTTACCGCCGGCGTGAAGCACGGTCATGATGACCTCTGCCGCGGAAACCCCTTCTTCTTCATGCAGACCGGTAGGAATACCACGGCCGTCATCCTGTACGGATACGGAGTTATCGGCGTGAATAGTCACCTGAATTTCTTTACAGTGACCCGCGAGGGCTTCGTCGATAGCGTTGTCCACAACCTCGAATACCATGTGGTGCAGACCGGTACCGTCATCAGTATCACCGATATACATGCCCGGACGCTTACGAACCGCATCCAGCCCTTTTAATACCTTGATACTTGAGGAGTCATAAGTATTCGACATCAACGTTTCTCGCTCATCTTTAATCCTGTGGTTGAACCTCTATTTTGCCATGTTCCACTCGGAACATCTTGCCCTTTTCACCTACCATGTCGGTTACTTGTTCAGCGCTAACCGCACTGACAAAAACCTGTGCCTGGGTGGCTTTCAAACGCTCAGCCAATAAACGGCGTCGGCCGGTGTCCAGTTCAGAAGCAAAATCGTCAAGCAGATACAGGCAACGCCGCCCGCTCTGTCGGGTGAGAAACTCACCCTGCGCTAACCGCAGCGCGCACATCAGCAGTTTTAGCTGACCGCGCGATAGCAAATCTTCTACCGGCGTACCCTCGGCCCGAATGCGGAAATCCGCTTTATGCGGGCCGACGGCGGTATAGGTTAGCGCTCTGTCACGCTCAAACTGGCGTTCCAGCAACTCACCGTAGTCGCTCTCTTTGTCCCAGCCACGCTGGAAAGAGAAACTCAGGGCGAACTCTGGCAGGAACAGGGCGCATGTCGCAGCAATATCTGCGGCAATGGCGTCACTGTATGCCGCTCGCCATTCGCTAATACGCTCAGCCAGCGGGATAATTTCCTGATCCCAAGGCCGTATTTGCGCATAGCGATTCACCTGGCGCAGCGCGGCGTTGCGCTGCTTAAGTAACCTTTTCAGGTTGCTCCAGGCAGTAAAGAAACCGGGTTCATTATGAAAGCAACCCCAGTCTAAAAAAGCGCGCCGAAACTTCGGCCCGCCGTTCAATAAGGTAAAACCTTCTGGCGTGATCAGCTGCATTGGCAACATTTGCGCCAGCTCAGCCACTTTATGGCCGTCACTGCCATCAATCCGCACTTTACTGTCGCCCTGGCGACTCTTGCTTAACCCAACGGACAACTCACGCTCACCGCCGTCTACCCGCCCATGTAATACAAACTCAGGACAGTCATGGCGAATCACTCTTCCTGCCTGTAGGCTACGAAAAGCCCTACCATGACCAAGGGTATATACTGCTTCGAGTACGCTGGTTTTGCCGCTGCCATTGGGGCCGACGAGAAAATTAAATCCCGCGGCCGGTGCCAGATCTGCAGATTCGATATTACGAAAATCTTTTATCAGTAAACGCGTCAAAGCCATGAAGCTGGTTCTTATTCTTATGATCGAGGACGTCATTATCGCCGGCAGACTGGATGTGAGCAGAGTTCAGCCTCATCCATGCAGGCAAATAGACAGCCCGATAAATACTACAAACGCATTGGCATGACTACGTAAGCCGCCGCCTGACTCGCGCTATCTTCAATCTGTACGCTTGAAGTCGAATCCGTTAGCAATAGGCGAACATCTTCACATTTCAAAGCGTTAAGCACATCCAGTACGTAGCTGACGTTGAAACCGATTTCCATTTCCTCGCCTTCATAGCTAACGTCCAGAATCTCTTCGGCTTCTTCCTGCTCAGGGTTGTTTGCCGTGATCTTGAGCTGATTATGGCTAACATAGAGGCGAACACCGCGGAATTTCTCATTCGATAAAATAGCGGCGCGGGCGAAGGCCTGCTTCAGCAAATCACAGCCTGCTTCCAGCGTTTTATCCGGATTCTTCGGCAATACACGGCGATAATCAGGGAAACGGCCGTCAACCAGCTTGGAAGTGAAAATAAAATCACCCACGTGAGCACGAATGTTGTTACTGCCAATTTGCAGACGCAGTGGCGTGTCGCCGCCGTCCAGCAATCGAACCAGTTCCATGACCCCTTTACGCGGCACGATCACCGAATGTGAAGGCAAAGTCTGGCCAATAGGCATTGAGCACACCGCCAAGCGATGGCCGTCGGTGGCTACGGTGCGCAGTTCTTCACCTTCGGTTTCAAACAGCATACCGTTCAAGTAGTAACGCACATCCTGATGGGCCATTGAAAACTGGGTTGACTCAATCAGACGCTTCATCGTGGCCTGAGGCAGCATAAATTCTACCTCACTTTGCCAGTCATCCAGATTCGGAAAATCAGCGGCAGGCAGCGTAGACAACGAGAATCGGCTGCGACCAGAACGCACCAGCAGGCGATCGCCATCCAGCGCCACGGTAATTTCAGCCCCTTCCGGCAACCCACGCCAGATATCAAAAAACTTCCGCGCAGGCACGGTCGTTGCGCCCTGTTCATGGGAGTGGGACAAGGCGACTCGCGCCACCATTTCCATTTCCAGATCGGTACCGGTCAGCAGCAAAGAGCCTTCCGTGACTTGCAGCAACAGATTGCCCAGAATTGGCAACGTCGGACGTCCACCCAGCGGGCTACTGACCTGTTGCAGGGGTTTTAGCAGATGCTCACGTTCAATGATAAATTTCATAGCGCTAGGAGGATAATGTTCTGATTAAGTTAGAGAAATCTTCTTTGATGTCGTGACTTTCTTCACGCAACTGCTCAATTTTCCGGCAGGCGTGCAACACCGTGGTGTGGTCGCGGCCACCAAACGCATCGCCGATTTCAGGCAGGCTGTGGTTGGTTAGCTCTTTGGCCAATGCCATCGCCATTTGGCGTGGGCGAGCCACCGAACGAGAACGCCGTTTGGAGAGCAGGTCTGCGACCTTGATTTTATAATACTCGGCCACTGTCTTCTGAATATTATCGATAGTGACCAGTTTTTCCTGTAACGCCAGCAAATCACGCAGCGCTTCACGCACAAAATCAATGGTAATGGCGCGTCCGGTAAAGTTCGCGTTGGCAATGACGCGGTTCAGCGCCCCTTCCAGCTCACGAACGTTAGAACGCAGGCGTTTGGCAATAAAGAACGCCACTTCTCCTGGCAGACGAATATCATTTTCATCCGCTTTTTTCATCAGGATCGCAACGCGGGTTTCCAGCTCCGGCGGCTCAATGGCGACCGTCAAACCCCAACCAAAGCGTGATTTCAGACGATCTTCCACGCCATTTATCTCTTTCGGGTAGCGATCCGAAGTCAAAATGATTTGTTGATTACCTTCAAGCAAGGCGTTGAAAGTATGGAAGAACTCTTCTTGTGAACGCTCTTTATTGGCAAAGAACTGGATATCATCGATCAGTAACGCATCTACTGAACGATAATAACGCTTAAATTCTTCAATTGCGTTGTTTTGCAACGCTTTTACCATGTCCTGCACAAAGCGTTCGGAATGCATGTAAACCACTTTGGCATTGGCTTTACGCGCCATGATGCCATTCCCCACCGCGTGTAACAGGTGAGTTTTACCCAAGCCGGTGCCGCCGTAGAGGAATAGCGGGTTATAGGCACCACCCGGATTATCCGCAACCTGACGGGCTGCCGCGCGGGCCAGCTGGTTAGATTTACCTTCAACAAAGTTATCGAAAGTGTGCTTAGGGTTGACGTTAGAGCGATAAGAAAGCTCTGGCTGCGCCGGTGAGCTGTCCCAACTCGGACGCATCGGCGCACTGCGAATCACCGGAGCGGCGGGCGCACTGACGCTGGCGGCGGTAACCGGTTGATTCTGTGTTTGCACCATGGGTTTGCTGCCAACTTCAAAGCGAAGCAAGGGTACGTTTGTACCGCAGAAGTCATTAAGCAAACCATTGATATTGTTTAAGTACTTATCACGTACCCAGTCCAAAACAAAACGATTAGGTGCGTAAAGCGCCAGAGTATTGTCACTCAGTTCCGCCTGTAGGGGGCGTATCCACATACTAAATTCTGTGGCAGGTAACTCATCCTGCAATCGGGCAAGACACTGCTGCCAAAGCGAAAGTGACACGGCGGACTCCACTCGAACAAGATCAATAAAAGAAAGAAATCAGGATATTGTGTAAATCATCGTTTTTGACACACGCCAATTGGCCTGTAGCAGGCCGAAGCGACATGCGAACCGTTTTTACGGTTGTTTTTTTACGATTAACATCCCCCCACGATCCCAGAGTAGAGATCGCGATCGGAATGGCGGATCATAGCGCAAAAGGAGCAATAGATCCTCCCCTTCCTCACAGATTAGATCCTTTTTATCCACAGGTGTGGCTTGACAAACAAGTGTAACCCACCGCGCCGCATTTGGTTGAGCACATCAGCATTAATCAAGAAAAATTTCAGACTTTCCTGAAATAACCCACAGCCTGCCCACAATCCGATCCCCTGATGAGAACAAAGGATCTTGATGCGATCCTTGCGATTTATCAGGGAGTCCGTATAATCCTCAGCCCTACGTGTGATGCCTGTTTTCCAGATGGCTTTGGCCAAACGGAATACTTCGGTAAACACGGGCAGGCTCCTTGGTAAACTCCCGGTTTGGAAAACTTCCTTACTGGCTTGCGCAATGTGAATTGACTCAGGACTGTACAATTATTACAATCCCGCTTCTTTATATGTTGCGATTGAGGCGTCGGTGGTCTTCACTCCGAGCAGCCAAACGCGTTTACTGAATCAGTAATAATTTTAAGTTTAGGTAGAAATCGCTATGAAACGCACTTTCCAACCGTCCGTATTGAAGCGCAACCGTAGCCACGGTTTCCGTGCTCGTATGGCCACCAAAAATGGTCGTCAAGTTCTGGCTCGCCGTCGTGCGAAAAGCCGTTCTCGTCTGACTGTTTCTAAGTAATAAAGCTAACCGACTGAGTGGTTAAGCTCGCTTTCCCTAGGGAGTTACGTTTGTTAACTCCCAGTCATTTCACTTTCGTCTTCCAGCAGCCACAACGGGCTGGCACGCCGCAAATCACCATCCTCGGCCGCCTGAACGAGCTGGGGCATCCCCGCATCGGTCTTACCGTCGCCAAAAAACATGTCAAACGTGCTCACGAACGTAACCGGATAAAACGCTTAACACGCGAAAGCTTCCGGCTGCATCAGCACACGTTACCGTCTATGGATTTTGTGGTGTTGGTTAAAAAAGGTGTGGCTGACCTTGATAACCGTGCGTTGTCGGAAGCTTTGGAAAAATTATGGCGCCGCCACTGTCGCCAGGCTCCCGCATCCTGATCGGCCTGATTAGGGGCTATCAGCTCGTAATCAGTCCGCTGTTGGGGCCACGCTGTCGTTTCCATCCGACGTGCTCTCATTACGGAATTGAGGCATTGCGCCGGTTTGGCATGATAAAAGGCAGTTGGTTAACGCTGAAACGCGTATTAAAATGCCACCCTTTGAACCCAGGTGGCGATGATCCCGTGCCGCCGAAACCCGACGATAACAGAGAACACTAACGATGGATTCGCAACGCAATCTTCTCCTCATCGCGCTGCTGTTCGTGTCTTTCATGATCTGGCAAGCATGGCAAGTGGATAACAACCCACAAACCGCCGCCCAGACCACGCAACAGACTTCGAACGCAGCTAACGGTGATACCGCAAGCCAGGCCGTGCCAGCCAGTGGCCAAGGCCAATTGATCACGGTTAAAACTGATGTGCTGTCTCTGACCATTAATACACGTGGTGGTGACATTGAGCAGGCTAACCTGCTGGCTTACCCGGATTCTCTGGGTTCAGACAAAACATTTGAGCTGTTGGAAACCACGCCAGCCTTTGTTTATCAGGCGCAAAGTGGCCTGACAGGCAAGAATGGCCCGGACAACCCGGCAAACGGCGAACGTCCGCTGTTTGAAGTGGCGCAAAACAGCTTTGTGCTGGCTGACGGTCAGGATGAACTGCGTATCCCTCTGACCTTTACCGGCAAAGATGGCTCGGTCTTTACGAAAACGTTCATCGTTAAACGTAACGATTACGCAATTGGCGTGGATTACCACGTTAAAAACGCCTCTGCCGCACCGCTGGAATTGACGTTATTTGGGCAATTGAAGCAAAGCATCAACCTGCCTAAACACCGTGATACCGGTAGCAATAACTTCGCACTGCACACTTATCGCGGCGCGGCGTACTCCTCTGATCAAGATAATTATCAGAAGTATGCTTTCGATAAAATCGAAAAAGAACCGCTGAATATCACCACCAAAGGTGGCTGGGTTGCGATGTTGCAGCAGTATTTTGCAACCGCGTGGATTCCAGCGGCTAACGAAACTAACACCTTCTATTCTGCCGATCTGGGCAATGGACTGGCGGCTATCGGTTTCAAAGGTGCGCCTGTTGTCGTACAACCGGGTGAACAGAAACAGCTGGGAGCAACCCTGTGGGTTGGCCCGGAAATTCAGGACAAAATGGCCGCTATCGCGCCGCATCTTGACCTGACTGTTGACTACGGCTGGCTATGGTTTATCTCTCAGCCACTGTTCAAACTGCTGAAGTTCATTCACGGTTTTGTCGGTAACTGGGGCTTCTCCATCATTGTCATCACCTTTATCGTGCGTGGTATCATGTACCCGCTGACGAAGGCGCAGTACACTTCGATGGCGAAGATGCGTATGTTGCAGCCTAAACTGGCCGCGATGCGTGAGCGAATCGGCGACGATAAGCAACGTATGAGCCAGGAAATGATGGCGCTGTACAAAGCTGAGAAAGTGAATCCTCTGGGCGGCTGCTTACCGTTGATCATCCAGATGCCAATCTTCCTGGCCTTGTACTACATGCTGATGAGTTCCGTTGAGCTGCGCCATGCGCCGTTTATCCTGTGGATCCATGATTTATCGGCGCAAGACCCGTACTACATCCTGCCGATTCTGATGGGTATAACCATGTACTTCATCCAGAAGATGTCACCGACTACCGTGACTGACCCGATGCAGCAGAAGATCATGACCTTTATGCCGGTAATTTTCACAGTGTTCTTCCTGTGGTTCCCAGCAGGTCTGGTACTGTACTATATCGTCAGTAACTTGGTGACCATCCTTCAGCAGCAGTTGATTTACCGTGGCCTGGAAAAACGTGGCTTACACAGCCGCGACAAAAAGAAATAATGTGTATCGGTAATCATCTGTAGTAATAGCCTAAGGCGGTCAATTGACCGCCTTATTCTTTTTTAGTAGAAACCACTTTTACGCCGTCCAAGAGAGAGATAACCATGAGCGCAACGGATACGATCGTCGCACAAGCTACCCCACCGGGACGCGGTGGCGTTGGCATTTTACGTGTTTCAGGCCGTGCCGTGGCGGCCGTCGCCGAGGCAGTTTTGGGTAAATTACCCAAGCCGCGTTATGCCGACTATTTGCCTTTCCGCGATGCCGACGGCACCACGCTGGATCAGGGTATAGCTCTCTACTTCCCCGGCCCGAATTCTTTCACCGGCGAGGACGTGCTTGAATTACAAGGGCATGGTGGCCCTGTAATACTGGATTTATTGCTTAAACGCGTCTTGGCCCTGCCAGGCGTGCGTATTGCTCGCCCGGGGGAATTTTCCGAACGTGCGTTTCTCAATGACAAACTGGATTTGGCACAGGCGGAGGCTATCGCCGATCTGATCGACGCCAGTTCTGAGCAGGCCGCGCGTTCGGCGGTCAACTCGCTACAAGGCGCTTTTTCAGTCCGAATTCATCAACTGGTGGAAGCACTCACTCACTTGCGAATCTATGTGGAAGCTGCGATTGATTTTCCTGATGAGGAAATCGACTTTCTTTCTGATGGCAAAATAGAAGGCCAGTTGAACGGCGTAATGCGTGATCTGGAAAACGTACGCGCCGAGGCTCGTCAAGGCAGCCTGCTGCGAGAAGGGATGAAAGTGGTCATCGCTGGTCGCCCAAATGCAGGAAAATCCAGTCTTCTCAATGCATTAGCAGGACATGAAGCCGCCATTGTTACAGACATCGCCGGTACCACCCGCGACGTGCTGCGGGAACATATTCATATCGACGGTATGCCGCTACATATTATTGATACCGCTGGCTTACGGGAAGCAAGCGACGAAGTAGAGCGAATTGGTATCGAACGTGCTTGGAACGAGATCGAACAGGCTGACAGAGTGCTGTTTATGGTCGATGGCACAACCACTGATGCTACTGAACCTGCGACAATCTGGCCAGAGTTTATGGCTCGTTTGCCCGCAACATTACCGATTACCGTCGTACGTAATAAAGCCGATGTGACAGGCGAGACGCTTGGTTTAACCGAAGTGAATGGTTACTCACTTATTCGTTTATCAGCCCGAACCGGCGACGGAATTGACCTGCTGAGAGATCACTTAAAACAAAGCATGGGGTTCACCAGCAATACCGAAGGGGGCTTCCTGGCTCGGCGCCGCCATTTACAGGCGCTGGAAGCCGCTGCACAGCATCTGGTTCAAGGTCATGAGCAACTGGTTGGCGCACAGGCTGGCGAGCTTCTGGCTGAGGAGTTACGCCTTGCTCAACAATCACTTAGCGAAATAACCGGTGAATTCAGCTCTGATGATTTGCTGGGCCGAATTTTCTCAAGTTTCTGTATCGGTAAATAATCAAAACCGAATCGGGCTAAGCCAAATACAGTGCTTATCCCGATAATTTATGATGGCATTTTATTCAGAGGCCATCATAAAGATCAAAGAACATTGCAATAAGTGGTGAGTGAGCACTCACCCCTTACAGAGTTCTAGCTAATAAAGGCGCTCAATCGGCAAAAGCATACTTTTACCTCATCTACTCCCTATCGCGCTGCTGCTATTGCGCCCTTAAATTAAGGTTATTTATAATTGACGGTGAAAGTAGCCGTAGTCATCAGACTGCCAGCAGCAATTCTATTCTCGGTTTGATAGAATCTGGCCTTATAGGGCAGTTGGGTTAAAGTAGAGAGACTCCCAAGCGGTTGTTCTGTATCAAAAACCAAAGGAGCATCCCGCTCAACTATTTGAATGCCCACCCCCGCTGAAGTAGATGTCGAATCCGCTTTGATGACGCCGTTGCTACTTCCACCCTGCCAGATAATAGTCGCTTGAACCCCTCCACTACACTGCACTTCAATATCAAAACTTCGCTCACCGCTAGTGCTGCCGACACCTTTAAAGGTATTTTTCAATACAGCGCCCATTGGAACATCAATTTGGGGCGTCCTGACTTCACAGGTTTTTGCCGTTACTTTAAAACTGGGAATTTCGTAGCTAAATAAAATCTCATCGGTATTGAATCCCTTCTCATCCTGACGAGCTAATATTATTTTTATTGGATTAACCACACCAGATTCGGCATTCTTATCAACTGATATATAAAATTTACCGGTGAAGTTTTTTCTGACACCGATCCCTCTCATACTACCAACATTCATTTCCTGAGGGCTTAAATTATTTGGTTGGAGGCTCCACTTTATTTTCACTCCTAACAGATTGGTATCAAAATAATTATTTATGCCAATACTAGACACACCCAGCATAGACTTAACATAAATTCCCTGATGGGTTTTCCCCGGACAATTTACGTTAATTCCACTTACAGTTTTAACTATTATTTTCGGTGAATGAGCCATATCTCGACGAATAGAAATATCATCAAAATTAACTACCCCTACAGCTCTGTTAGCGTTACATACAGGGGATTTTGCAGCTTTCGCTCCATTTAAATAACTACAAAAAATAATAGATATAACTAACATCAATCCTGTTTTATTATATTTTCGGCTAAGAAAAATATAATTAATAGAAGCAAACATAAAAAATCCTTTTAATAACGACACTGGGCCACAAGCCGTAAAACACCTGATTTATCTGACATCTTTGATAAATCTAACTTTGCATAACAGTGCTGAGCAGGCTCTTTTCCCCATTGCACCTTTATTTCCGCATTTTCTGGAACGGCGTTTAAGTACAACTCACCTTCATCACCAACAATTCCACTGCTATCACCGTTTACCAACGTGGCACTGGAACCAAAAGGTACAGGCTTATTATCACTAAGTAATGTCACCAGTATTCGGTGCCCCTGCCGGACGCGAAAATCAGCGGCAACCACCGCGCCACGGGTTGGTACAACTTGCTGCACTGACTCATCCAAATCGAGGCCGTCAGCCAGTCCTTCTGTATCTAAAGCCACGCGGTTATAGGCATAAGGTTCAATAGACGGAATAACTGCATAACCTCTCGAATCAGTTTTAATGCCTCTCTGATTTAATATTTTTGCTTCCGCAGCGCCTTCTGCTCTAACCAATGCCACCGTCTCCCCTAAAGATTGAGAGAAAGTAATACCATCACGGTGAGCAACAATACCGCCCGATAATCCGTAATTTAGCATTCTGCTATTATCGCTATGGCTATATGCCATATTCATGCGTCCAGCATTATGAACATATTCCAACGACGCGCCGGCGCTGGTTGTCGCATAATTATTACTTTGATCCATGCGGATACCGTATAACAGCGCACGATCTTCCAAAGCACTTCCATTAAACGCTACCTGTTGTGTTCCCTGTCCACGATCGTTTCTATTAATACCGTAGGTTAGGGTTCCATTTGATATCCATTTATCCAAAGGAATAGAAACGTTAAAAGAAACCTGTTTATCCCTGGCGGCGGTATTTTCACGACTATCGCTATAAGAAAGGTTTAATCCATATCCAATACCCGCGCGATTAATAGTATATCCGGCGGATAATGATTGGTTTTTTCCCTGCTTTCCCCAGTAGTCCTGCTGGTTGGCTGACAAATAAACACTGCCCAAATCACCCATTCCCTGATTTAGAGTTAACTGTATTTGGCTACGTTTATTTAGCCCAGCGTTAACTGATTTTTTCGCTGTATATTCGTTTGCTTCCGCAAATGAGTAGTAGCCCGATGTAGAATAGCGATAGCCAGCTAACGTCAGCGAAGTTCCCGTGGTTTCAATACTTTTTGCATATTGAATACGATAAGACTGCCCTTGTTTACGCTGATTATCTTTCAGTCTGGCATCGGCCAGAGTCGTATCCAGAGAGATAGCACCGAAATTACCTAAGCCGAGTCCAAATCCGGTATTTAACGCGCGATAATTATCAGCAGCCTGTATACCAGAAAGTAAACTGACTCGATTAGAAAGCCCATAAATAAAGGAGCCTTCACCAAAATAAGGCTGATAAATATTGGCCCCAGAACTTCTGTAACGGCCAAAAGTTACCTGGTATTTTAATTGCCCTTCTCTTTGCATCATCGGCACTGAAGAGAATGGCTGGACAAATTTACGCTGTTGCCCGTTCTTTTCGGTGATCGTAACCTCTAAATCTCCGGAACCAGAAGTTGAATAGAGATCGGATATAACAAACGGCCCAGGCGGCACATAACCTTCATAAATAACATAATTATTTTGGCGAACCGTTACCCGAGCGTTGGTTTGAGCGATACCACGAATAATGGGTGCGAAACCTCGCTGGCTTCCTGGCAGCATTAAACTATCGGATGAAATGGATGCACCCGTGAACTGTATACTGTTAAATACATCCCCGTCAGTGAAAGCTTCACCGAGAATCATTTGGCTCTTTAACCGATGAATATCTCGCTGAACGTAACTGTTAATAGATGAGAAACGGCTCCCCCCCTTATTTTCTTCAGAGTCATGACTATAGGTAGATTGGTTTCTGATACGCCAGGAACCAATATTAATTCCACTTCGTACATTTAAAAAATAGCTTTGGTTTTTACTTGTTCCATTATGATTATCCGAGCCGGTTAAATCATAGTTCACTAAAAATGAAGACAGCCCCTGTTGCCATAAATGCGATGAAACGGCATCTCTGACCTGAACATCTAGCGCAGCCTGCGGGATGCTGATATCCAAACGTTGAGAATAAAAATCAAAAACAACAGACGCCTGAGGAATATATTCTTTAAGGTCATCAATAATATGTTTTGAAGGAAGATCACTCAGCGTCGGAGTTGACGATATTTTTACGCCAAAGCGGCGGAGGTCATCCACGGTTAACTGTGGTAATAATGCTTTATCCGCCGTCTGAATAAATCTGACCCGCCTGGTTTCTTTCTCATTTCCGTTAAGAAATATAACCACCTGATACTCACCGGGTAATTGACCACCAGAGTTTGAAAAAGCGCTTAAATCAATAACAGCTTGCTCTGCATCACTTAACTCCAACGCAGATAATCGAAAATGGTCTTGCGCCAGAACCGAAGATGATAAGCATAAAAAAAAGGCTGAAATGAGCGTACAAAATAATAACTTTAGCGCACCTGGATTTATATTTAACATAATACTTTTCAGCCTCCTGCTGATCGTTCATCTTCCTTTTACCGCAGTTTTTGAGTGATCTCCGGGCTGACACCACCGTAGCTATTAATGCTGCTCCACTTTACGGCACAACCCGCTAAGCCCGATGGAAGTAAGAAGTGGGAAACACCCTGCGGAGCTATCATGTCCGCGCCTGCCAAAGCTTTACCATTAACCCTAATTTGTCCTAGAGTGACGTAATAATTGCTGGGGTTTTTCACCTCAAGCTGGTTACCAATACGACGAAACATCAATGATTTATAAGCCTCTTCCGCATCTCCAATGATGCCTTTAGGCCGGTAAAACAGTTTGATCCTCGTTTTAACCGCTATTAATAAAGTACTTTGTTCATTTTCTTGCACCGAAGGAATAGATTTCACATTCAGGTAAAACACCGATTCCCTATCTTCCGGTAAGTGACCACCGGTGCGCACAATTCTGAGCGTACTTTCTTTACCTGCATCCAAACGAAATAATGGAGGCGTCACGACAAAGGGAGGTTTCTCACCTTTTGTATTGCTATTGATAAAGGATTGAATTAAATAAGGCTTTGTTTCATCGGAATTAATTACCGAGATTGACGCCTCTTTTTTATTTCCATCATAGATAACTCGTGTTCCTCCAACGGTGACACCTGCCCAAGCCGGATATATGAATAACATTGATAATATCAACGTTATTTTCCTAATAAAAAGACACAAATTAAATAAATCATTTATTTTAGATTTCATAACAACTGTCCATGGTGTTAATTATCCCTGGCAAATAGCCATCACAATTCGCCTGCTGCCAGGGAATAAATTTTTATGAAAATTAATTTATATTTTTATTTATAAGAAATGTCGAAGTTTAGAGTAGCCTCTGCCTTTCCTGCTACGCCAGATTGACCATTAGCGACATAAGCGACTTTAAAAGGAATGTTTACATTAGCGCTATTAATAGCATCCGGGTATTCATAGCTAGCTGAATTTAAAGATATTTGATTTCCATCTTTGTCGTAAAGACCTATACCGATCCCTTCAGCGCCTGTTGCATCTAATTTTAACAACTTGTCGTCCTCGAGATCTGCCGTACCGGTAAAAGCGATAGACATAAGAACCGGAGCTCCAGTAACAACCGGGCAACCCGTTAATTTAATATCGAAATCTCTCTCACTTCCGCTAACTTTATCGCCTTTATTTTTTATCTCGCTTTTTAAAAATGCGCCCATTGGGACAGAAAGTGCTGATCCGCCAGAAATGGTACAGGTTGTTTCCATAATTTTACCGGTAAATTTTACCGTTCCGTTTGTTACCCCATAAGTCGTGCTACTTAAAGACATCAACGTCCCAGTAATTAATGATAAAACCACCCTTCTTTTCATTTACATCTCCTTGACAAATAAAATAAATATCCATTTTTTAAACTTCAAAATAAAAGCGTAAATAATTTATGACAAAAACAACTTTCCAGTACAGATATAAATCTGTACTGAGATAACAATGACAAATAACTTAAAAAACCAGAATAAAATTTTCGATAAAAACAAGAAATAAGAGCTTTAAATAGCTCCTATGTTTTTACTTTTAAATAACCATTAGCGATTTGTAAAATCCATTTACTTTCTTAATTAAGATTCCATCCTTAGCCTTTTAATTAATATCTTTTAAGGAGAAAATTATATGGGATTTTATGACTCAGATCAAACTTTAATCTATTTACAGTAAAACAAGAAAATGACTTAAGTTAAATTGTTTTTTTACAATAAGTTAAAGTTTAAAGTAAATAATTCTTTACACTTAGAAGTTAATTATCTCTACCTTCATCTGGTCTGGCCTGTGGGAATTTTCTGCTTTATTTAATTAATAATCTCCCAAAACTTAATCATCTTTGTTATCTATTCCGATATAAAATGAAATAACCTACTTTATTAGTATATTTATTTCGAGCTATTAACCTGTTTAAACCGAGGTATTATCCTTAAAAAAACCAGATAACCACATTATTTATATGTGTAACATTAGATAATGTCTCATCTACTCATGCTAAGAAAACCTTGTTTTTCTTCATTTCTCCCACTGGATCTAATAGCCGGGATAACTGAGTATTCTTCAGTTACATCCACCGAGGAGCCTTGTTTTGATGGCAATATCAATGAGTAAACTCTCTCAATCCAACCTTTCCTGATTGAAGTTATTGATGGCTGCACTAAGTTACTAAGTTACTAAGTTACTAAGTTACTAAGTTACTAAGTTATAGACATCCATTTTGCTCAAAGAATACAGCTCTACTGTTGCAAGCCAATTAACGTTTTTTTAGATTATTATTAGTACGATAGAAACAGCATGACCCTTTTTATTATCAAACCCAAGCCTTACACCAAGTCACTCTTAGGTAGCGATATTTTTATTGATATTCAGCAAGATAAGCAGACAAATACCTATTGTTTAATTCGAGTAAGCAAGCCTAATCTAGTTCAAGACAATATTATTTCACCAATTAACAGGAGTGAGTCATGTCACAGCAGCCGCTTAAACTTGTTACCTTACTGGGTAGTCTGCGTTCCGGTTCCTATAACGCTATGGTTGCCAAAGCCTTGCCGCAATTAGCTCCCGCTGGAGTGACTATCGAGGCCCTGCCTTCTATCCGCGATATTCCTCTTTATGATGCTGATGTTCAACAGGAAGATGGCATTCCAGCTAGCGTAGAAGCCATTGCAGAGCAAATCCGCCAGGCCGATGGCGTGATCATTGTGACACCAGAATATAACTATTCGGTTCCCGGCGGTTTGAAAAACGCTATCGATTGGCTTTCTCGCCTACAAAACCAGCCCTTGGCTGGCAAACCCGTGTTAATTCAAACGAGTTCAATGGGCCCTATCGGCGGCGCACGCTGCCAATATCACCTGCGCCAGATTTTGGTCTTCCTCGACGCTATGGTGATGAATAAACCAGAATTTATGGGCGGCGTAATTCAGAGCAAAGTCGATGAAGAGCGCAGAGAATTAACCGATCAGGGAACCTTGGATTTTCTGACTAAACAACTCGCCGCGTTCAGCGCTTATATTGAGCGAGTTAGAGTGAAGTAAGCCCCATTTTGCATCAGACCCGGATAAAAAAAGCCCCGATCTCTGCAGATTCGGGGCCATTTTTATTACTCGATCAAATAATTAATGATCGACAAAGGCAATTTTTAGCACAAAGAGTAACGCCACAACGACGACGCAAGGGCTGATTTCACGCCAACGCCCGGTGCCCAGCTTCATTACGCAATATGCGATAAAGCCTAAAGCGATACCTTCAGTGATTGAGAAGCTGAATGGCATCATGGCGGCAGTCACAAAGGCCGGAACCGCTTCGGTTAAATCATCCCATTTCACTCGAGCCAGGCTGGATGTCATCAGAACCCCAACATAAATCAGCGCGCCAGCGGCCGCATAAGCAGGCACCATCCCGGCAAGCGGTGAGATAAAGATCACCAGCAAGAATAGGATACCCACCACAACAGCGGTTAAACCCGTGCGGCCGCCGACGGAAACACCAGAGGAGCTTTCGATATAAGCGGTTACCGAAGAGGTTCCTACCAGCGCCCCTGCTACAGAGCTGATACTGTCGACGTAAAGCGCCTGTTTCATTCGAGGGAACTTGCCGTTTTCATCCGTCAGACCCGCTTTATCTGTTACACCAATCAGCGTGCCAGATGAATCGAAAAGATTAACCAGCATAAAGGAGAAAATGACGCCTGCCAGACCCAGATTCAACGCACCGGCGATATCCACTTGGCCAACAACGCTGGTGACGCTGGGTGGCATGGAGAAAATACCGTGATACTGCACATCGCCCAACGCCCAGCCGATCAGCGTAGTTACGACGATGGATACCAGCACTGCCGCATGGATATTACGCGAAGCCAATACCGCAATGATAAAGAAGCCTAGCGCTCCCAATAGGACGCTGTGGGAGCTCAGATCGCCCACGGCGACTAGTGTGTCCGGATTTGCTACCACGATACCGGCATTTTTCAGACCCATCATCGCGATAAATAGACCAATACCACTGGTAATACCGACACGAAGGCTCAATGGAATGTTGGCAATCATCCAATAGCGGATGCGGAAAATGGTCAATAGCAGGAAACCGATTGCGCCCCAGAAAATAGCGCCCATCGCCACCTGCCATGAAATACCCATAGCGCCAACGACGACAAAAGCGAAGAAGGCGTTCAGCCCCATAGCGGGAGCCAAAGCAACAGGTAAGTTCGCCAATAATCCCATTAAAATACTGCCAAAAGCGGCGATCAAGCAGGTAGTGACAAAAACAGCCTGCACATCCATACCGGCAACCCCAAGGATTTGGGGGTTAACAAAAACGATATAGACCATGGTCAGGAAAGTCGTCATACCGGCGATCAGCTCAGTGCGCGCCGTTGTTCCATGTTGTTTTAGCTTAAATACGCGTTCGAGCATCCCCTGCTCAACATCAAGGTTTGGTTTACTCATTATCAGAGTCCACAATAGGGGGTGAATAGTCGGCTGCTATCCTATAACAAAACGCGTCAATGTTGAGCCGGATCACACTCTTTTTTAGCTATTTTTCGCAGAGGTTTGTATCAAATAGCCCCGTTTTTACGGCTACTCCACTTAAAAAAAACCGCTGATTTTGACGATTTTCTTACTCAATCGACTGTATTTATTAAATTTGTTATTAATTACTACGCTAATCATGACAATAAACGTCGCAATATTAATCCGTGACGTTAAAGTGGGTTTAAGCGATTTTTACAGCAAGGATTGGTGCTATGTCTCAGATTCAATGCGTCATGTTTGATTGCGACGGAACATTAGTAGACAGCGAAGTGCTATGTTGCCGAGCCTATGTGCTACTTTTTGCCCATTATGGTATTCACCTTTCTCTGGAAAGCGTCATTAAGCGCTTCAAGGGCATAAAACTCTATGAAATTATTGAGTGTGTCAGCGATGAATATAATTTAAATCAGCCAGTTACTGAAATGGAGAAAATATATCGACAGGAAGTCGCGCGGCTGTTTGACAGTGAATTGCAACCTATTCCCGGCGCTAACTCACTGTTAAAAAAAATAAATGTGCCAGTCTGTGTGGTATCTAACGGACCGGTCAGTAAGATGGAGCACTCACTGGGACTGACAGATTTACGCCATTTCTTCGCTAATCATTTATATAGTGGCTACGACATTCAGCGCTGGAAACCCGATCCCGCCTTGATTCACCACGCGGCCAATAAAATGCAGGTTCCCGTTGAAGCCTGTATTTTAGTCGAGGACTCGCTGGCAGGCGCTCAGGCCGGCATCGCGGCGGGCATACCGGTTTTTTACTATTGCGCCGATCCCCATAACCAGCCAATCGATCATCCATTAGTCACCACTTTTTACTATATGCAGCAACTTCCTGAGTTATGGCAGCTAAAAGGCTGGAAACTGACGAAAAATTAGCTGGCAGACAGCGCCGGTTTATTCCTCCACCAGCGCCATGTTCGTTTAATTGCCCGCGTTTGCGGGCTGAAACGGCGATTGATAACGTTGGCCGATACATCCAAAGTCAGACAAAAAACAAAGTAAATCAGGGCAACGAACAGGAATACCTCCATCGGGTACACCATGCTGCGATTATTAACCTGAGTAGCCAGAAATGTCAGTTCATTCACGCCAACTATATAGGCCAGCGAAGTATCTTTTATCAATGAGATCCATTGATTGATAAACGACGGCACCATCATGCGCAGCGCCTGCGGTAAAACCACGTAAGCCAATACCTGCCAACGGTTAAATCCGAGGGATAACCCCGCTTGCCATTGGCCTTCTCCTATCGCCAGAATGCCCGCTTTTACCGCGTGAGCCAGATAGGCCGAGGCAATCAGCGCCAGCGCACACACCACGGTGGTAATTTCCGGAATATCTACGCCAAAAACGATCGGTAGTAAAAAATAGGTCCAAAAAATCAGCATAATAACGGGGATAGCACGGAAAAACCCTAAAACCGCCGCCAGTATTCCGCCCCATACGCCCCGCGACATCGCCAGCGCTACACCAAGAATAATCCCCAGAGCTGCCGACGCCGCTCCCGCCATCAGGCTAATCGCCAGCGTCAGCGCCGCGCCGCCTAATGGGCCATCGGGGAACGTTCCCCACAACAAATAGCGCCAGTTATCCGCAATAATCGTAAAATCCATCTTAATGCCCTCGCGCAATCAATCGCTGTTGACGCCACATTCCCCAAGCCTCAATCAACGCAATAACCGAGATATACAACAGAGTCGCGACACCGAAGGCCTGAAAGGTGCGTAAAGTTTCAGTTTCAACCTGACGAGATGCATAAGAAAGTTCCGCGACGCCGATCGCCATCGCTAAAGATGAGTTCTTGATTATATTCATGTATTGCCCCAATAACGGCGGCATAGCTATTTTTAGCGCCTGTGGCAAAACGACGTAACGCATGGATTGCCAACCCGTTAACCCAAGAGCGTGAGCAGCATTTTTTTGCCCTTTAGCGACGCCGCTAATTCCCGCACGTAATTCTTCCGCAATAAAAGCCGTGGAATACAAAGTCAGGCCAATAAATCCGGCCAGAAACTCAAATGAAGGCCAGGGCAGTCCCCATCCGGGCAAGGATAATTCATGGGGTGTATTTAACCACTGCATCCATGATGCAGGCAGTAACTGACCGGCGGCGAAATACCAGAAAAAAAGCTGTATTAACAAAGGAGTATTGCGAAATAGCGTACTGTAGGCGATTGCCAACCACAGAAGCAGTTTTAGGTGGCTGTCTCTGGCTGCAGCCAGTACAAAACCCAGCAAAGTCGCAGCGACGACCGTACAGGCGGAGATCCATAGGGTCAGTAAAAAGCCGTCCCATAGCCAGCCAATATAGGGTGAAACCAGCAACCAATCAGTTAACCGATGAAAATTCATATACTTCCGTACCCGTCGGGTTATCGTTCAAATCCATTTGGCGCGACTCTCCCTGTCCTGCAAATAACGCCCTTGCGTAAAACAAATAACCCCGCATTGGCTATCAATACGGGGCATCCAGGCTCAGTGCATCATCGCAAAAAATCAGGCTTTAGGCTGTTGATCCAAAGGTGCAAACTTAAAATCACCGCGCGGCTGGGCAGATTTGGTTTCCGGCCCGAACCAGTGGTTATAAATCTTCACCGCGTCACCGTCTTTCTCCAGTTTTTCCAACGTTTGATTTACCACTGCAGTCAGACGATCCTCACCTTTAGGAATCCCGATGCCTTGGTATTCTTTGGTAATACTGAAAGGAGATATTTCAAAATCAGCTTTTTGCGCGGCGGGGACGTTACCCAATAACCCAACTAATTTGGCATCATCCTGAGTAATAGCCTGAACGTTACCATTACGCAAAGCGGTGAAAGCCAGCGGCGTATCATCGTAGGAAATCACTTTAGCTGTGGGATAACGCTCCCGCAGGGTAATTTCTTGTACCGTACCTTTATCCGCGCCGATACGCAGTTTTCCGATGTCTTCCGGCGTTTTTAGTACCCCTTTGCGGGCTATGAATTTCTGTCCCGTGGCAAAATAAGGCAGGCTAAAGTTCACTTGCTTAGCACGTTCATCGGTAATGGTGAAGTTGGCAGCGATCAAATCAACTTTTTTCGATGCTAATAGCGGAATGCGGTTAGCTGGGTTTGTTGCCTTTAGCTCTAGCTTTACGCCTAAATCTTTCGCTATCGCATTCGCCACATCCACATCGTAGCCCACCAGCTTTTTACTTTGCTCATCGATATAGCCAAACGGAGGATTGCTATCAAAAACCGCAATTCGCACCACACCAGCCTGTTTAATATCATCCAGTTTATCGGCGTGAGCCATGCCGGAAAGCGTAGCCAAACTGGCCAACAGCGTTAATGTGATCGCCTGGTGTTTCATGGATAGCTCCTAAGTGATTGATGTGCTGCATTGGCTATAAGCTATCAATTTGTTCTTAGGTCAGGAAATAATATAAAACGCTATATTTATAACCATTTTAACCAAACGAGGAATTTTGAGTATATTGGGCGGGGAGTCAGCGTGTGGGGCAATAAAAAGCCCGGAGAACCGGGCCGATAGCGTTACTTTTTACCTTCGGAAAGCAATTTTTCCAGATCGTCCCCGCCCAAATGACGGAAATCATGACCTTTGACGAAGTAAAAAATAAACTCACAGATATTCTGGCAGCGATCGCCAATACGCTCAATGGAACGAGCGCAGAACAGAGCGGTTAGCACGCTGGGAATAGTGCGAGAATCTTCCATCATATAGGTCATTAGCTGACGAACGATGCCTTCGTATTCCTGATCTACCTTTCGATCTTCACGATAAATTCGGATGGCTTCGTCCAGATCCATACGCGCAAAGGCATCCAGTACGTCATGTAGCATTTGCACCGTGTGGCGCCCCAGAGATTCCAGGCTAACCAACAGCGGCTGATGCTGGTGGGAGAATTTCTCCAACGCCGTGCGGCAAATTTTGTCCGCTACGTCGCCAATTCGTTCCAGTTCGGAAATAGTTTTGATGATCGCCATAACTAAACGTAAATCGCTGGCGGTAGGCTGACGTTTAGCGATGATGCGCACGCAGGCTTCATCAATCGCCACTTCCATCATATTGACCTTTTTATCGCCTTCAATCACTCGCTTTGCCAGTTCACCATCCTGGTTATGCATCGCGGTGATAGCATCGGTCAATTGCTGCTCGACCATGCCGCCCATGGTTAACACCTGGGTACGGATATGCTCCAACTCAGCGTTGAACTGGCCAGAGATATGTTTATTCAGATTCAGGTTATCCATAATACTTCCCGTACGTATAAGCCTATCCCAATAGGCGTAATGAACGCGATCCCGTTGCGGGCGCTCTGGCCGAAAGTCAATCTTCGACCAAATTAACCCGCAGGGTCAGTGTAATAGCCTAATCAGTCAGGCAATCAACCATAGCGGCCGGTGATGTAATCTTCCGTCTGCTTCATCTGTGGCGCAGTAAACAGGGTGTCTGTATCACTGAACTCAATAAGCTCACCCAGATACATAAATGCCGTATGGTCTGAGCAACGCGCCGCCTGCTGCATATTATGGGTCACAATCACCACGGTATAGTCAGACTTCAGCTCGCTGATCAGCTCCTCAATACGCCCGGTAGAGATAGGATCTAGCGCCGAGCAAGGCTCATCCAGCAGTAATACATCAGGGCGAATAGCGATACCGCGCGCGATGCAAAGACGCTGCTGCTGGCCGCCGGACAGACTGTAACCGCTCTGATGCAGCTTATCTTTGGTTTCATTCCACAGCGCCGCTTTGGTCAGCGCCCACTGCACCCGCTCATCCATATCGGCGCGGGACAGATTTTCAAACAGTTTCACGCCAAAAGCGATGTTATCGTAAATCGACATCGGGAACGGCGTCGGTTTCTGAAATACCATACCGACCTTGGCGCGCAGCAGAGCGATATCTTGCTTATCCGTCAGGATATTTTCGCCATCCAGCAGAATGTCACCTTCTGCACGCTGATCCGGATACAGCTGATACATCTTGTTAAAGGTGCGCAGCAAGGTTGATTTGCCGCAGCCTGATGGGCCGATAAAAGCCGTGACCTGATTTTTAGCAATATCCAACGAAATATTCTTCAACGCATGGAATTTACCGTAATAGAAGTTCAAATCGCGAACCTGAATTTTGCTGTTGGTGGTCTCAGTAGCCATACTCATCAAGACTTCTCTCTTTTAGCTAACGCAGCCTAAGCTACGCTTTTGAATTTGGGTGACGTATCAGTATTTTTTCTTCGCGAAAATAACCCGCGCCAGAATATTCAATAGCAGAACGCACAGGGTAATCAGCAGCACACCGGCCCAGGCCAACTGTTGCCATTCGGCAAAAGGACTCATGGCAAACTTAAATATGGTAACCGGTAAGTTGGCTATCGGCTGGCTCATATCGGTACTCCAGAACTGATTGGAGAGCGAAGTGAACAGCAGCGGTGCCGTTTCGCCGGCGATACGGGCTATAGCCAACAGTACGCCGGTAAGGATGCCGGAGATTGACGCCTTCAATGTAATTGCAGAAATCATGCGCCATTTAGGTGTTCCCAAGGCGTAGGCCGCTTCACGTAGGCTATCCGGTACTAGCTTCAGCATGTTTTCCGTGGTTCGTATCACAATAGGCACCTGTAACAGCGCCAGCGCAATAACCCCTGCCCAGCCGGAAAAGTGCTCCATTCTCGCCACCACAATGGTGTAAACGAACAGACCAACCACAATCGACGGCGCAGATAGCAAAATGTCATTGATAAAACGAATGATCTCCGCCAACCACGATTTGCGCCCATATTCAGCCAGATAGATACCGGCCATAATGCCCAGCGGAGTACCGATAACCGTGGCCCATAGAATCAGGAGTCCACTACCGGCAATGGCGTTAGCCAGCCCACCACCAGCGGTATTCGGCGGCGGCGTCATTTCGGTAAACAGCGCCAAAGACATACCGTCTACGCCTTTGGTAATTGTGGAAAATAGAATCCACACCAGCCAGAACAGGCCAAAAGCCATGGTCGCCAGGGATAAAATCAGCGCGAGGCGGTTCTTTTGACGGCGCCACGCCTGTTTCTTGCGACGAGTTTCCAGCAAGGCTGCGTTAGTTTGCATATCCATAGTGGTCATATTAGCGCCCCTCTTTCTTAGCCAGACGCAGAATCATCAGCTTCGACAATGCCAGAACAATAAAGGTGATGACGAACAGGATTAACCCTAGCTCCATCAAGGCTGCGGTATGCAGGCCAGATTCAGCTTCGGCAAACTCATTGGCCAGCGCAGAGGTAATACTGTTGCCCGGCATAAACAGTGAGAAGCTGTCGAGTTGGTAGGTATTACCGATGATAAAGGTCACTGCCATGGTTTCCCCCAGCGCGCGCCCCAGCCCCAACATAACGCCGCCGATCACCCCATTCTTGGTGAAGGGCAGCACAATACGCCAAATCACTTCCCAAGTGGTGCAGCCAATGCCGTAGGCAGACTCTTTCATCATCACCGGCGTTTGTTCAAAGACATCACGCATAACGGAAGCAATGTAAGGAATAATCATAATGGCCAATATCACACCGGCAGCCAAAATGCCGATGCCGAACGCCGGGCCAGAGAACAGCACGCCAACGATCGGAATACCTGAAAGGACATTACCGACAGGTTCCTGAAAATACTTGGCAAACAGCGGCGCAAAGACAAACAGGCCCCACATGCCGTAAACGATACTTGGGATAGCCGCCAGCAGCTCAATAGCGACGCCCAGCGGGCGTTTCAGCCAGTTTGGTGCCAACTCTGTCAGGAATAACGCAATACCAAAACTAACGGGAACGGCAATAATTAACGCAATTAACGAAGTGACCACCGTACCGTAAATCGGTACCAGCGCCCCGAATTGCTCGGCCGGAGCGTCCCACTCTTTGGTCCACAGAAAGGCAAAACCGAATTTTTCGATACTCGGCCAGGAGGCAACAATGAGGGAAATAATGATCCCGCCCAGCAGGAATAGGGTTATTAACGCAGCCAGTTTTACCAGCGCGCCAAATATGATGTCACCGTGCTTGCTCGGTGCTTTGATAGTCGGCTTATAACCAGCCATAGACTCTCTTCTCATCCGGGTGTTATTTCCCTCCCCACACGGGGAGGGACAATTAATGGAACCAATTACAGTTTTTTACTGCTTTATTCGTTTCTATCGAGCTTAGAACAATGCTTTGCCTGAACTGTCTTTTATCTGCGTTTTCCAGGCTGCACGTACCTGCTCAACCACTTCGGCTGGCAAGGTTGCATAATCCAGTTCGCTGGCCTGTTTTGCGCCGTGGGTGTAAGCCCAGTCGAAGAATTTCAGGACTTCAGTGCCTTTTTCAGCATTTTTCTGGTTTTTGTGTAACAAAATGAAGGTAGTAGAAGTAATTGGCCACGCGCCTTCAGCATTCTGGTTAGTCAGGTCCTGAGCGAATGTTTTGCTCCAATCAACGCCTTTCGCCGCTGCACTGAAGTTTTCTTCCGTTGGGCTAACGGCTTTACCATCAGCACCAATGAGTTTGGTGTAAGCCAGATTGTTCTGTTTGGCGTAAGCGTATTCCACATAACCAATAGAACCCGGTAAACGCTGAACGAAAGCAGCAATGCCGTCGTTACCTTTACCGCCTAAACCGGTTGGCCAGTTAACCGTAGAGCCAGCACCGATTTTTTCTTTCCATTCCGCATTCACTTTAGCCAGATAGCTGGTGAAAACGAATGAAGTACCTGAACCATCGGCACGACGAACCACTGCAATATTTTGATCCGGCAGTTTTACGCCTGGGTTCAATTTAACAATAGCTGGGTCATTCCACTTTTTCACATTGCCCAGATAAATATCGCCCAGCGTTTTGCCGTCTAACGTCAATTCACCGGATTTCACGCCCGGCAGGTTGACTGCCAGCACCACACCACCAATAACGGTAGGGAACTGGAACAAACCGTCTGCCGCTAGCTTGTCGTCAGACAGCGGCGCATCAGAGGCACCGAAATCAACGGTATTGGCGATGATTTGCTTTACGCCACCCGAAGAACCAATCCCCTGATAGTTCACTTTGTTACCTGTTTCTTTCTGATAAGAATCTGCCCACTTGGCATACACCGGCGCGGGGAATGTCGCACCTGCACCCGTCAGGCTTGCAGCAGCGAACGCGGACACAGTTGTCATAGATAAAGTCGCTGCCACAATGCTGGCTACGGTGGTACGCATCAGTCTCATAATCCCTCCTAATGGGATATAGGTATCAAACTCAAAATTGTTTTCATCAGATTAAGTATGGTGCAGGAGGGAAAATAGGACAGTTTAGTGACAGAAAAATGTATGAAATATGACAGTTTTATGACAAATCAGAAAAGCAGCGGCAAAACCACCGACAGTCATAGGTTTCATCAAGACATTTTGCCTACCAGCCAGAAATGAACAAAAGCACAAAGCGTGATTTAGAAATCGACGATGACAAACACTATTTAACTAACCGATAAAACGCTATTTATTACAGAATGTGACCAGATACTCTCATAGTATAGTCAACGCCTAAAATTCAGAATATTAGAGGATAAAACCATGAGTATATCTATGGAAAGAGTACAACATGAAATTAGAACCATTCATAGCACTGCAGTGGACCAGAAAAAGGTAACATCCCAAAGTGCCAAAAAGTTATATAACTTAATGAAAGAAATAAAAAACTCACCTCTTAGCTGTAGTCAAGGGTGTAAAACAAACGCAATCAATGATTTAAATAATTTAAATAAAATACTCACTGAACAGAATTCAAAGTTGGTTAATAAAAAAAGCAAAGGAATAAATGCATTACTGAAGAAAATAAATACAGCAAAAGTAGAAGAAAACATAATAAATAATAGTATTTATAGCGTTGGAAAATCATCATACGTACCAATAAATAATGAATTATATGCTTCACAAGAACATATCTATGAATCAATAAGTGATGATATTAATGGCCCAGCAGAACCTATCTACGAATCAATAAATGATGATGTTAATGGCCCAGCAGAACCTATCTACGAATCAATAAATGATGATGTTAATGGCCCAGCAGAACCTACCTACGAATCAATGTATCATGACGTTAATAGTTCACCAGAATCCATCTACAAATCAATGAAAGCAGTAATAACAAATACCGAAAAAGGTACATATTCAAAACCATTTGATAACTATAGTGACAATATATATCAAAAGCCATTTTATGATAAACAAAAATACAGCAACTCGTTACCAATAAATGAATTAAATAATATTGAGAAATACATAGACGAATTGGCGGAAATTGCTGATGATATTATTTTCATCAGAACGCCACCAGGAATACGCCCCCCCAACACCTAATAAAACCCCTGCATCAAGTAATAAATAACACTTTATACAGATTGTTAAAAATAATAAAATACATATATTAAAAGCAAAAATTAATATATAAATAAGATATAGCGATATTTACAGTCAGCTCTTAGAGGCTAAAAATTTTTTTGATAATCAACGAAGCGATACGCAATGAATTTTCATTAGTAGATAATAAGTTGGGTAAAAAAATGCTGTTCAGCAGATCGAGATCTCGCTGAACAGCATATTCATTAGATTTATAGCCCGAAATTACTCAACGGTAACCGATTTTGCCAGGTTACGCGGCTGATCCACATCAGTGCCCTTGATCAGAGCAACGTGGTAAGACAGCAGCTGTAGCGGCACGGTATAGAAGATTGGAGCAATAATGTCTTCTACGTGTGGCAGTTGGATAATTTTCATCCCTTCACTGTCGGTGAAACCCGCGTCCTGATCGGCAAAGACGTACAGCAAACCGCCGCGAGCACGTACTTCTTCGATGTTAGATTTCAGTTTTTCCAACAGATCGTTGTTTGGCGCAACCACAATAACCGGCATATCAGCATCAATCAGCGCCAGAGGGCCGTGTTTCAATTCACCAGCTGCGTAAGCTTCCGCATGAATATAGGAGATTTCTTTCAGCTTCAACGCGCCTTCCATTGCAATCGGGTATTGATCGCCACGTCCCAGGAACAGAGCATGATGCTTATCAGAGAAACCTTCCGCCAGCGCTTCGATAGTTTTATCCAGAGACAGCATCTGCTCAATACGCGCAGGCAGAGCCTGTAACGCATGAACCACATCGTGTTCCAGGCTTTCCGGTTTACCCTTCAGGCGGCCAATTTTAGCCACCAGCATCAGCAAAACGGTCAACTGAGTGGTAAAAGCTTTGGTCGAAGCTACGCCGATTTCAGTCCCAGCTTTGGTCATGAGTGCCAAATCAGATTCACGAACCAACGAAGAGCCTGCTACGTTACAAATAGCCAAAGAACCCAGATAGCCCAGTTCTTTAGACAAACGCAGGGCTGCCAGCGTATCCGCCGTTTCACCAGACTGAGAAAGCGTAATCAACAGACTGTTTGGACGAACCGCTGATTTGCGGTAACGGAATTCAGAGGCAATTTCCACGTCGCAAGGCACACCAGCCAAGGCTTCGAACCAATAGCGAGAAACCATGCCTGAGTTGTAAGAAGTGCCACAAGCGATAATTTGGATATGCTGGACATCAGAGAGCAGCTTATCTGCGTTCGGGCCAAGTTCAGACAGATCGATCAAACCGTGGTTCAAACGGCCTTCCAGCGTGTTTTTAATCGCCATCGGCTGTTCGTAGATTTCTTTCTGCATGTAATGGCGATAAACACCTTTGTCGCCTGCATCATATTGAACCTGAGATTCAATTTCCGCACGTTCGACGGCGTTACCGCTTTTATCGAAGATTTTCACGCTGCGGCGAGTCACTTCAACCACATCACCTTCTTCCAGGAAGATAAAGCGACGAGTTACCGGCAGCAAGGCCAGCTGGTCAGAGGCGATAAAGTTTTCGCCTACGCCACAGCCGATCACCAGCGGGCTACCGGATCGCGCTGCTACCAGCGTACTTGGGTCACGGCTATCCATCACTACGGTACCGTAGGCACCACGCAGCTGAGGAATAACGCGTTTCACCACATCCAGCAAAGAACCGCCCTGTTGCTGCTCCCAGTGCACCAGATGAGCAATAACTTCGGTATCGGTCTCAGAATTGAACTTATAGCCGCGGCTAATCAGCAATTCACGTAATGGTTCGTGGTTTTCGATAATGCCGTTATGAACGACGGATATATATTCAGAAACATGCGGGTGAGCATTCGATTCTGAAGGTTCGCCGTGAGTCGCCCAACGCGTGTGTGCAATACCTGTGCCACCGTGCAGTTCCGTGCTTTCTGCCGCATCGGACAAAGCCTGAACTTTCCCCACGCGACGCAAACGGGTCATATTACCTTTGGCATCAACTACCGACAGACCGGCAGAGTCATAGCCACGGTATTCCAAACGGCGCAAGCCTTCGATCAGAATCTCAGCAATATCACGTTGCGCTACTGCGCCAACAATTCCACACATCAGTTTAATTCCTATTTAAGGTTCTTTGAAAAGAACCCATTCGATGCCAGTGACCTGATTTTCCGGATTTTCCGGGTTCCCCGAGCCTGTAGAGTTTGGGGATTATTATGTTTTGCTCGATATTCTCAGCCGTTAGTCGCTAAAAAAATCGAGCAAAACATTCCTTTCATGGCATGACACCATGAAAGGATATTAATCAGCTTTTTTTGACCGGACGCTTCCAGCCTTGGATATTGACCTGCTTAACGCGGCTCAATACCAGCTCATTTTCAGCCACGTTACGGGTGACAGTAGTACCAGCGCCGATAGTGGCACCTTTTTCGACGGTAACAGGGGCTACCAGTTGGGTATCAGAACCAACGAAGACATCATCGCCAATAATGGTTTTAAACTTGTTCTTACCATCATAGTTGCAGGTGATGGTTCCTGCGCCGATATTCACATCTGCGCCGATTTCAGCATCGCCTAAATAAGACAGGTGGCCAGCTTTAGAGCCTTTACCCAAACGCGTTTTCTTCAGTTCGACGAAGTTGCCCACGTGAGCCCCCTCAGCCAGCTCAGCGCCAGGACGAAGACGGGCAAACGGCCCAACGGTACAGGCGTTATCCAAACGAGCATCTTCCAGCACGCTGTAAGGACTGATTTCGCAATCATCGCCAATCACGCAATTTTTCAACACACAGCCGCTGCCGATGCGAACCCGATTGCCTAACGTCACTTTGCCTTCGATGATAACGTTGGTGTCGATGGTGATATCACGGCCATGAGTTAACTCACCGCGCAGATCAAAGCGAGCAGGATCTAACAGCATTACGCCCGCCAGCAGCAGTTTTTCCGCTTGTTCAGACTGGAAATCACGTTCCAAAGCAGCCAATTGCAGACGGTTATTAACGCCTTCAACTTCACTTAGGCGGGAAGGATGTACGGCTTCAATCTTTTTACCGTCAGCATGTGCCAGAGCGATAATATCGGTGATGTAAAACTCACCCTGCGCGTTGTTGTTATCCAGCATAGACAACCAGCGCTTCAGATCGCGCCCGTTAGCCACCAGAATACCCGTGTTAACTTCGTTAATATCACGCTGGGCTTCGCTGGCATCTTTATGCTCAACGATACCGACCACTTCGCCGTTTTCACGCACGATACGGCCATAACCGGTTGGATCGTCCAACTTAACCGTCAGTAGCCCGATACCGCCTTCTGGTTTAGCCGCAACCAAACGCTGCAAGGTATCCACAGAGATCAGTGGTACATCGCCATACAGCATCAAAATATCTTCATCATCAGAGAAATGAGGCGCAGCCTGCTGCATCGCATGGCCCGTACCCAGTTGCTCAGCCTGTAACACCCAGTTTAATGCCGGATCGCTCAGCGTCTTTTTCAGTAAATCGCCACCGTGACCATAAACCAGATGAACATTGCTGGAACCCAGCTTCATCGCAGCATCAATAACATGCTGAACCATAGGCTTGCCGGCCAATGGATGTAATACCTTGGGAAGGTCGGAATACATGCGCGTTCCCTTGCCTGCGGCAAGAATAACTACGCTCATTGTGCTGTTAGACATAAGCAACCTGATAACTCCAATTGAATTGACGGAAGTAAACCCGTTTACCGATAAAATTACTACATATTTCTCAGCGAAAAACGCCGCAAACCCGCACCGTTAAAGGATTGTTTCACTTAGCGAAAATCCAAAAAAAAGCGAGAGATACTGTCTGCGATCGACGACGTTTTACCACTTTTATCGGCTGAGAAAACCTAACTCTATCGCGCAATAAAACACTTATTTTACGGCAAGAAACAAGATAATTCAGAAAGAAAACGCCTTCCTCATAATCAACTCTCGCCGAAATAAGACATCCCCCCAAAGGCTAACGATGCTTTTGCATCGAAACATCATTACCGACTTTATATATCCGATAATAGTTATACGGATCGCACCTTATTAAGTAAGGTTTAACAATCTTAAAAACACAATGAAATGACCGATTGAATAGGAAAAACCGAGAGGCGAGATCGAAGAATAAAGAGAATCATGGGATTCGCAGAAAAGAAAAATGCCAGTCAGCTTGCGCTAACTGGCACCTTATTACTCTATCAGTCAGGCCGCTTTAGGCAACCTGACTCGATAAAGTTACATCGCTTTACGGGTCAGTTCGATTACGCGTAATTTCGCAATCGCCTTCGCCAGTTCAGCGGATGCCTGAGCATAGTCGACATCACCGTGGGAATTGTTGATATGGGCTTCGGCTTTGCGCTTAGATTCCAGCGCCTTAGCTTCGTCCAGATCGGTTCCGCGAATAGCAGTGTCAGCCAATACGATCACAACGCTCGGTTGCACCTCAAGGATGCCGCCAGAAAGATAGATAAACTCTTCCTCACCGAACTGTTTAACAATACGTATCATGCCAGGCTTAATGGCAGTGAGCAGCGGGGCATGGCCAGGGAAAATACCCAGCTCACCTTCACTACCCGTCACCTGAATCTTTTGCACTACGCCTGAGAACATTTTCTTCTCGGCGCTCACAACGTCCAGATGGTAAGTCATTGCAGCCATGTCACCCTCCAGTCAACAGCGTTACAGTTTCTTGGCTTTTTCCACTGCTTCTTCAATGGTGCCAACCATGTAGAACGCCTGCTCCGGCAGGTGGTCATAGTCGCCATTCATGATGCCTTTGAAACCACGGATGGTATCTTTCAGCGACACGAATTTACCCGGAGAACCGGTGAAGACTTCTGCCACGAAGAACGGTTGAGACAGGAAGCGCTGGATTTTACGCGCACGGGATACAACCAGTTTGTCATCTTCTGACAACTCGTCCATACCCAGAATCGCGATGATATCTTTCAGCTCCTGGTAACGTTGCAGAATAGACTGCACGCCACGCGCTACATCGTAGTGTTCCTGACCAACAACCAATGGATCAAGCTGACGGCTGGTGGAATCAAGCGGGTCAACCGCCGGGTAGATACCCAGAGAGGCGATTTGACGGCTCAATACCACTGTTGCATCCAAGTGAGCAAAGGTGGTTGCTGGTGATGGGTCAGTCAAGTCATCCGCAGGTACGTAAACGGCCTGTACGGAGGTGATTGAACCCGTCTTGGTGGAAGTAATACGTTCCTGCAACACGCCCATCTCTTCTGCCAGCGTTGGCTGGTAGCCTACCGCAGATGGCATACGACCCAGCAGTGCAGATACTTCTGTACCGGCCAAGGTATAACGGTAAATGTTATCGATGAACAGCAGTACGTCACGACCTTCATCACGGAATTTCTCCGCCATGGTCAGGCCGGTCAATGCTACGCGCAGACGGTTACCCGGTGGCTCATTCATCTGGCCATAAACCAGTGATACTTTGTCCAGAACGTTGGAGTCAGTCATTTCGTGGTAGAAGTCGTTACCCTCACGAGTACGTTCACCCACGCCGGCAAAGACAGAATAACCTGAGTGCTCGATCGCGATGTTACGGATCAGCTCCATCATGTTTACTGTTTTACCTACACCCGCACCACCGAACAGACCGACTTTACCGCCCTTAGCGAACGGACAAATCAGATCCATTACCTTGATACCGGTTTCCAACAGATCCTGCGAGCTGGCAAGCTCTTCGTAAGAAGGCGCTTCGCGGTGGATTGCCCAACGCTCTTCTTCACCGATGGCACCTTTCATGTCGATTGGGTCACCCAATACGTTCATGATACGGCCCAGAGTAGCTTTACCTACTGGCACTTCAATTGGGTGTTCCAGGTTGATTACTTTCAACCCACGGCTCAGACCATCGGAAGAGCCCATTGCGATACAACGAACAACACCGCCGCCCAGCTGTTGCTGAACTTCTAGCACTAGCTTGGAAGCCGTGCCTTCGACCTCAAGGGCGTTGTACACTTTTGGTACAGCGTCTTGGGGGAATTCGACGTCCACTACGGCGCCGATTACCTGGATAATCTTTCCAGTAGCCATCTTGAATCCTCTACGTAATACATTTACCCGTCATACTTCACATTGCTGACGCGTTGGCTGTCTTCTTTCACTCCCGCTGCTTACTTCAAGTAAACACCCGGAGGCTCGCTCAGTTGCCGCCTTCCCGCAATATGAACTATTTGGGGTAATAGCCTGGTTAAACCGCGGAGGCTCCCCCGACGATCTCGGTGAGTTCCTGAGTGATGCTGGCCTGACGAGCCTTGTTGTAAACCAACTGCAGCTCTTTGATCAGGCTACCGCCGTTATCGGTGGCGGCTTTCATCGCTACCATTCGCGCGGCCTGTTCGCTGGCCAGGTTTTCAACGACGCCCTGATAAACCTGTGATTCCACATAGCGACGCAGGAGGGTATCCAGCAACGCTTTAGGATCGGGTTCATACAGGTAATCCCAGGATTTCTTCTTCAGCTCGCCGTCTTCCGCAGGCGGAAGAGGTAACAGCTGCATGATCCGTGGTTCCTGAGACATTGTGTTGATAAACTTGTTATTTACTACATACAGTTTGTCCAGGCGGCCTTCATCGTAGGCTTGTAGCATCACTTTCACCGGCCCGATCAGTTCTGACAGAGAAGGGTTATCCCCCATGCCAGTAACCTGAGCAACAATATTGCCGCCCACGGAACCGAAGAAAGATGCCGCTTTGGAACCAATCAGGGCAAGATCGCACTCAACGCCTTTCTCGGACCAAGCTTTCATCTCAGCCAACAGTTTTTTGAACAGGTTAATGTTCAAACCACCACATAGACCACGGTCTGTAGAAACCACCAGATACCCGACGCGTTTCACTTCACGTTCGTCCAGGTAGGGGTGTTTGTATTCCAGATTACCTAACGCGAGGTGACCAATCACACTGCGCATCGTTTCTGCATAAGGACGGCTGGCCGCCATGCGTTCCTGCGATTTACGCATTTTGGAGGCGGCGACCATCTCCATGGCTTTGGTGATCTTTTGCGTGTTTTGCACGCTGGCGATCTTGGAACGTATCTCTTTTGCGCCGGCCATTTCTGCTTCTCCTCATTGCCAGACGGCCTGCTTTCCTAACGAAAAGCAGGACCGAATAGCGTTACCAGGACTGGGTTGCCTTGAATGTGTCGAGGATGCCTTTCAGCTTGGCCTCGATCTCATCGTTATACGCGCCAGTTTGGTTGATTTGTTGCAGAAGCTCAGCGTGCTCACGGTCAGCAAAAGCTAACAGCGCAGCTTCAAAGCTACCCACCTTCGCCAGCTCGATATCACCCAGATAACCACGTTCAGCTGCGAACAGAACCAGAGACTGCTGTGCGACAGACATCGGCGCATACTGTTTCTGTTTCAGAAGCTCGGTCACTTTCTGACCGTGGCTCAGCTGTTTACGTGTTGCATCATCCAGATCGGATGCGAACTGGGAGAACGCGGCAAGTTCACGATACTGTGCCAGAGCGGTACGGATACCACCGGACAGTTTTTTCATGATCTTGGTCTGCGCTGCACCACCCACACGAGATACGGAGATACCTGGGTTTACCGCAGGACGAATACCGGCGTTAAACAGGCTGGATTCCAGGAAGATCTGACCATCGGTAATCGAAATTACGTTGGTCGGAACGAACGCGGAAACGTCACCTGCTTGCGTTTCGATGATCGGCAGAGCGGTCAAAGAACCGGTTTTACCTTTCACTTCACCCTTGGTGAATGCTTCAACGTAGTCCGCGTTGACACGCGCAGCACGTTCCAGCAAACGGGAGTGGAGGTAGAATACGTCGCCAGGATAAGCTTCACGGCCTGGTGGACGACGAAGCAGCAAGGAGATTTGACGATATGCAACGGCCTGTTTGGACAGGTCATCATAAATAATCAGCGCATCTTCACCGCGATCGCGGAAATATTCACCCATGGCACAACCGGAGTAAGGTGCCAGGTATTGCAATGCTGCAGATTCAGACGCGGTAGCAACAACCACAATGGTGTTAGCCAAAGCGCCGTGTTCTTCCAGTTTGCGCACTACGTTTGCAACAGTAGAGGCTTTCTGGCCGATAGCAACATACACACATTTGATGCCGGAATCGCGCTGGTTAATGATCGCATCAATCGCCAGAGCAGTTTTACCGGTTTGACGGTCACCGATGATCAATTCACGCTGACCACGACCAATTGGAATCATGGCATCAACGGATTTATAACCAGTCTGAACGGGTTCATCAACGGATTGACGTTCGATAACGCCAGGTGCAATAGCTTCAACGGCTGAGAAGCCGTCGTTTTCTACCGGACCTTTACCATCAATAGGTTCACCCAGAGTATTGACAACGCGACCCAACAGGCCACGACCGACAGGAACTTCCAGGATACGGCCAGTACATTTAACCTTCATGCCTTCAGCAAGATCGGCGTACGGACCCATAACGACTGCACCAACGGAGTCTCGCTCCAGGTTCAGTGCGATAGCGTAACGGTTGCCTGGCAATGCGATCATCTCGCCTTGCATAACTTCAGCCAAACCGTGCACGCGGATGATCCCGTCGCTGACGGAAACAATAGTACCTTCATTGTGAGCTTCGCTCACCACATTGAACTGAGCAATGCGCTGCTTGATCAGTTCGCTGATTTCGGTGGAATTCAGTTGCATATGCTCCAGTCCCCTTAAGACTGCAAGACGTCTGCCAGGCGTTCAAGACGACCGCGAACGCTGCCATCTATCACCATATCGCCTGCGCGTATTACGACGCCGGCCATTACAGACTTATCAATTTTGCAATTCAGCTTAACTTTGCGTGACAGACGTTTTTCCATCGCAGCGGCAATCTTAGCCTGCTGTTCGTCACTCAGTGCACTCGCAGAGGACACTTCAACGTCGACGGTAGACTCTAACGAGGCACGCAGTTGAATAAACTGCTGCAGCACCTCAGGAAGAACCAGTAAACGGCCATTCTCCGCCATAACTCGGATAAAGTTCTGTGCGGGCACATCGAGTTGATCACCACAAACGGCAATAAACGTTTTCGACATTGATTCAGGTGCAACTGCACCTGAAAGCAATTCGGCAATCTGTTCATTGCGCGTTACCTGAGCGGTAAACGCCAGCATTTCCTGCCAATGTTCAACCGCCTGGTGCTCAACAGCAAAGTCAAAAGCTGCTTTGGCGTAGGGGCGAGCTACAGTTACAAATTCAGACATCAGCCCCTCCCTCCTTACAGTTCAGCGACCAGTTTATCAACGATGTCGCTGTTAGCAGCTTCATCCACGGAACGTTCGATGATCTTCTCGGCGCCAGCTATTGCCAACATCGCGACTTGCTTACGCAACTCTTCACGAGCGCGCTTACGTTCGGCGTCGATCTCTGCCTGCGCTTGCGCCACGATTTTGTTACGTTCCTGTTCAGCTTCAGTTTTAGCTTCATCAAGGATCTGAGCTTTGCGTTTAGACGCCTGCTCGATGATCACCTGAGCTTCTGCTTTCGCTTTCTTCAGTTGGTCGGTCGCATTGGCTTGCGCTAAGTCCAAATCTTTTTTGGCACGCTCTGCAGAAGAGAGACCGTCAGCAATTTCTTTTTGACGCTTCTCGATGGCAGCCATAATTGGCGGCCATACGTACTTCATACAAAAGATGACAAACAGGACAAACGCGATGGCCTGGCCGAGGATTGTTGCGTTAAGATTCACAGCACAATGCCTCTTTCAAAGTTAATAGTTTGGTGTAGTTTCACAGTAGAGAAAATCTCTACTTACGCGACAGCAAACATCACGTACAGACCCAGACCAACAGCGATCATTGGGATGGCGTCAACCAGACCCATGACGATAAAGAACTGTGTACGCAGCAGAGGAATCAGGTCAGGCTGACGTGCAGCGCCTTCCAAAAATTTACCACCCAGGATGCCGATACCGATCGCAGCACCGATTGCCGCTAAACCCATCATCACAGCGGCAGCCATGTACAGCAGATCCATATTCAGGTTTTCCATGACAGTCTCCAGTTATTTCAGTTAAAACGCAGTAGTGTTATAAGAAAATCAGTGCTCTTCGGATGCCATCGAGAGATAGACAATCGTCAGAACCATGAAGATAAAGGCTTGCAACGTAATAATCAGTATATGGAAAATGGCCCAAGGCACACTTAACAACCACTGAGACCACCACGGCAGCAGGCCAGCAATCAGGATGAAGATCAACTCACCCGCATACATGTTGCCGAACAGTCGCAGACCGAGTGAAACCGGTTTGGACAGCAGGCTGACACCTTCCAGGATCAAGTTGACTGGAATGAATACCGGGTGATTGAACGGCTGCATCGTTAATTCTTTTACGAAGCCGCCTACACCTTTCATTTTGATGCTGTAGAACAGGATAAGGATGAAAACACCCAAAGCCATAGACAAGGTAATGCTTACATCGGCAGTAGGTACCACACGCAGAGCCGGTAATCCAAAGACGTGTTCACCGATGAATGGCAGTAAATCGATTGGTAGCAAGTCCATCATATTCATCAGGAAGACCCAGACAAACACGGTCAACGCCAGAGGAGCGATCACTTTGCTCTTGCCGTGATACATGTCCTTCACGCTGCTATCGACAAAACCGATAATCAATTCAACGGCGGTCTGCAGTTTACCCGGGACGCCACTGGTGGCACCTGCAGCAACTTTGCGGAACAAAAGCAGAAAAGCTAACCCCAGCACGACAGAGAAGAACAATGAGTCAATGTTCAACGTCCAGAACGATGCAGGGCCAGTAGAGTGGGGATTGACCAACTCGAAGGTACGCAGGTCCAACTGAAGGTTATTCAGATGGTGGCCTATGTAGTCCCTTGGAGTAGAGATTTCTCCTGATGCAGACATGATGCCTCTTACCCTTTTTTAGTTAAATACGATAACTGTTTTAAGTACGGTAACCGCTAATTACGGCCGGTGCCAATATCTGCACAATCAGCACCGATAAATAGGTTAAACCGAGTGGGACAAACGCCGCTTTAAACAGCCCCAAAGCCACAATCAGTAAAATTATCGTAATGATAACTTTTAACCCTTCGCCAATGGCAAACGTCCAAGCAACACGACCCGGAGCCGCTGTTTTTGCCTGATGGCGGCAAGCAAACAGCATGAACATGGCATTTGGCAACCAGGCCGCCAAACCCCCTGCGAATGCAGAAGCACTCCATTCCAAGCCTTTCAAACCGAAAGCAGCGCTGAGAACAACAAAAGTCATTAACTGCAAAAACAGCAACTTTCGCGCAATTTTCCCGTTGTAAAGGGATACAGGCATGACGTTTGTTCTCTCCCTACCCCTCGATGGGTATACTGAGTGACGTATAAAACTGCCTTTGCCCCAGAGAGTCAAGCAGCAAAAAACGAGCAAATTATACGGTGCACACCAACGAATTCAATCGATAAGTAGCGAAAAGGTGAACAATTATTTAAATTTTCTTCTTTCGGACTCTTTTCACAAGAAATCCCTCGGAATAAATCTCACATTATTTTGTCTGACTATTCCACTGGCTCTCAATAAAGCGTGCTGTTGCTCACAGAACTTAATATTATCTATTTATATCGAGAACGCTTTTCTTTGTCTTTAACCAAAAGAGCCATTAAATACATATATAAATCAAAGAATTGAATTTAAACACACCGTAAACATCTTATCTACCGAACCAAAACCTTCTGTTGACATTTTCGATAATAATATTGCAACAAGTTAAACACATAAAAACGAAGAATAATGAATCAAAGTAGTTTCATTCGTGATTATATCCCTGCGTCCAACCTGATATGTCAATTCCCGGATACATTCTTGTAATAATCAGGTGAATATTTACACATCCACCGAATTAATTAACTCAGACAATTAACCCGGGTGAAATACCTAATTCCGAAAAACTTTATTGCTTTTTTTTGATAAATAACAAACTTAGTTTGGTTTAAGGATAACCAAATGCCGTTCGCCATCTAACTCAGGAACCTGTAGTCGAATCACAGACTCCAATTCAATACCTTGTGGCAAAGTCGATAATTCATCATCAGGGCGTACGCCTTTCAGCGCGTAAAAACGCCCTTCAGGCCTGGCTGGCAGGTGATGGCACCAAGACAGCATATCGTCCAAAGAAGCAAACGCACGGCTTATCACGCCATCAAACCCAGGTTGGCCGCTAAAGTCTTCCACACGGCTCTGCACAGGCTCGATATTAGTCAACCCCAACTCATGTTGTACCTGACGCAAAAAGCGCACACGCTTTCCGAGGCTGTCTAGCAGAGTGAAATGTGAATCAGGGCGCACGATAGCCAGAGGAATGCCAGGTAAGCCCGGCCCGGTTCCGACATCGATAAACCGCTGACCTTGCAAATGAGGGTTAACCACAATGCTATCCAGGATATGGCGAACCAGCATTTGTTCAGGGTCGCGGACAGAAGTCAGGTTATAAGCCTTGTTCCACTTGTGCAATAGCTCAACATAGCCAATAAGCTGCTGTTTTTGTTGATCGGGTAACGAAATTCCCGCGCTTTTAAGCAAGGATTCTAATTTTTTTTGCACCACAATTTCCTCTGGCCATAAGCGGCGTAGCCAGCGTTAATAAGTCATCGAAAAAGAGATTTGCCTGCGTTAGCAGGCGGTCGCTGGTGCGCTAAGTCTAGCGCACCGCAGAATACATTCAGGCACTACGACGAAGTAAGCCCTGTTTTTTCAACCAGACCAGCAAGATAGAGATTGCAGCTGGCGTAACGCCAGAAATACGCGATGCCTGGCCGATCGAGTTTGGTTTATGATCGTTCAGTTTTGCCGTGACTTCATTCGACAAACCTGAAACCTGACTGTAATCCAGATCCGCAGGCAGCAACGTGTTCTCATTGCGCAGCTGGCGTTCGATTTCTTCCTGCTGACGGGCAATATAACCCTCGTATTTTACTTGAATTTCAACCTGATCCGCAGACTGAGGATCGCTCAATGCTGGGCCGAATTTGTCCAGTGAAGTCAGCATGCGGTAATCGATTTCAGGGCGTCGTAACAACTCTTCGCCATTGGCTTCTTTGGACAAAGGCGCTTTGAGCAACGCGTTGATTTGCTCGATGTTCTCTGAGTTCGGATGCACCATGATATCGCGCAGACGCTGGCGTTCTCTCTCGATTTGCTCGATTTTCTGGCTGTAATGAGCCCAGCGAACGTCATCGACTAAACCAAGCTTACGTCCAGTTTCAGTCAGACGCAGATCGGCATTGTCTTCACGTAACATCAAGCGGTATTCAGCCCGAGAGGTAAACATGCGATAGGGTTCTTTGGTGCCCAAAGTGCTCAAATCGTCTACCAGCACACCGAGGTAGGCTTCATCACGGCGCGGTGACCAGCCTTCGTCTTCGTTGGCAAAGCGACCTGCGTTGAGGCCAGCAAGCAAGCCTTGAGCCGCCGCTTCTTCGTAACCGGTGGTGCCGTTGATTTGTCCTGCAAAGAACAGCCCCTGAATATATTTACTTTCCAGAGTCGGCTTCAAATCACGTGGATCGAAGAAATCATACTCAATAGCGTAACCAGGACGAATGATTCTTGCGTTTTCCATACCTTTCATCGAACGAACGATTTGCATCTGCACATCAAATGGCAAACTGGTGGAAATCCCATTTGGGTAAATTTCGTTACTGGTTAAGCCTTCTGGCTCAAGGAAAATCTGGTGCGCATTACGATCGGCGAAGCGCATGACTTTGTCTTCGATCGAGGGGCAATAGCGTGGGCCGATCCCTTCAATGATCCCAGCATACATTGGGCTACGATCGAGGTTATTACGGATAACCTCATGGGTTTTTTCATTGGTGTAGGTGATATGGCAAGCCATTTGCTCAGGATGCTGTGAGGCATTCCCGAGGAATGAAAATACCGGCACCGGATCGTCACCTAGCTGCGGTGTCAATTGGCTGAAATCGATAGTTCTGGCGTCAATTCGCGGTGGTGTACCGGTTTTCAGGCGATTCACTCTCAACGGCAGTTCACGCAGACGCTGTGATAGCGAGATCGATGGAGGATCGCCTGCACGGCCACCGCTGTAGTTTTCCAGCCCGATGTGAATCTTACCATCCAGGAAGGTCCCTACGGTCAGCACAACGGCTTTGGCGCGGAATTTAAGCCCCATCTGGGTGACAGCACCGACAACCCGATCGTTTTCCACAATTAGATCTTCGACAGGTTGCTGGAAGATCATCAAATTTGGCTGATTTTCCAATGCGGTACGCACCGCCTGACGGTAAAGTACCCGATCGGCCTGCGCACGAGTTGCCCTGACTGCGGGGCCTTTGCTCGCGTTTAGTATCCTAAACTGAATGCCCGCCTGGTCTGTTGCCATCGCCATCAACCCGCCGAGGGCATCGATTTCTTTTACCAGATGCCCCTTTCCAATACCGCCGATCGCTGGGTTGCAAGACATTTGCCCCAGTGTGTCGATATTGTGCGTCAGCAAGAGGGTCTGACGTCCCATGCGTGCCGCTGCCATTGCAGCCTCTGTGCCTGCATGACCACCACCGATGATGATGACGTCAAATTGATCTGGATAAAACATGGTACTGCACCTCGCCGTTATGCGAATGATCGTTGGTTTGCCCTGGGGTGGGGGATTCTACTCAAGTTTAGACGATCGACCAAGTGCCTTGGGATCGCCCTTAATTAAAAGAAGATCTTTTTATTTAAAGATCTCTTTATTAGATCTTCTATTAGGATCGCGATCATCTGTGGATAAGTGATTATTCACAAATAAGATCATGGGATTAAGGAGGATCGTTTGCTGTGCATGATCGGTGATCCTATTGCGTATAAGCTGGGATCTAAATGCCATGTTATGCACAGGTCACAATACGTACGAAGGTTGTTATAGGGATAACTACCGGTTTTACCCTGCTTATAAGCATAGTTATCCACAATCGTTCGCGTGATCTTTGAGCGAATTAGAGTAAATTAATCCACTTTTTAACCCATTCCTCAGCTGGATCCTCAGGAATCTCATGTTGAGTGACGTCGATCTCGAGTATTTCACCGATCCGTTTAGCCCCTTTTGCGATCAACTGTTGATCAAGAGAGCGGATCGCACCGCAAAAAGTGTCGTACTCGGAACTGCCAAGACCAACGGCTCCAAAGCGAACCTGAGATAAGTCGGGTTGTTGTTGCTCGATTTGTTCAAGCAAAGGCTGAAGATTGTCTGGTAGATCACCCGCTCCATGAGTCGAGGTCACCACCAGCCACAGGCCTTGCGGCGTTAATTCATCTAATTCCGGGCCATGCAAAGTTTCAGTGGAGAAACCCGCTTCTTCCAGCTTCTCAGCCAAATGCTCAGCGACATACTCTGCGCTGCCAAGAGTGCTGCCACTGATCAACGTAATATCAGCCATAAACAACCCAACCAAAGTAAAGAGGCGGTATTGTACTCTGTGAATCAGCTGGGATCTACCTGTGGACAATATGGGTATAGTTATTTCTTCATTATGGCACGATGGTACGCATAATGGGGTTCTGTAGTGAAATTAACGTCTCGGTAGACTGGATCTCATCAATAGTCTGGATCTTGTTGATAAGTACCTGTTGCAGCGCATCAATGGATCGACACATGACTTTAATAAACACGCTGTAGTGCCCAGTGGTGTAATAGGCTTCTACGACCTCTTCCAGGCTCTCCAGTTTTTTCAGCGCTGAGGGGTAGTCTTTGGCACTTTTTAAAATAATGCCGATAAAACAACACACATCATATCCCAACCGTTTTGGGTCAACGTGAACGCAAGCCGCGGTAATGATGCCCGCCTGCTTCATTTTCTCGACCCGAACATGAATAGTGCCTGGGCTAACGGCAAAGTTTTTGGCTAATTCGGCATAAGGTGTCCGTGCATTTTCCATTAATGCGTTCAGGATGCCGCGATCGAGATTATCGATCTGATATATTTCGCTCATATTTACCCCCTGTTTTTATCGATAATGCGTATTTAACCGATAAAAAATGAATGATTAAAAGTGAAAAGGCAATATTAGTTATTGGATATTGAATTATAGGTCTGTTCTGTTGCTTAATCGATGTCAAGCCAAACGGCATCCTGATAATCAAGCATTGAGAAAACAGCCATGAAAAAACAATTTATCCAGAAACAGCAACAAATCAGCTTCGTAAAATCCTTCTTTTCTCGTCAGTTGGAACAACAACTGGGTCTGATTGAAGTACAGGCTCCTATTCTTAGCCGCGTGGGTGATGGTACTCAGGATAACTTGTCTGGTTCTGAGAAAGCGGTTCAGGTAAAAGTGAAAAGCCTGCCTGATGCGACTTTTGAAGTGGTTCACTCTTTGGCTAAATGGAAACGTAAAACCTTAGGTCGTTTCGATTTCGGTGCCGATCAGGGTCTGTACACTCACATGAAAGCTTTGCGTCCTGATGAAGATCGTCTTAGCGCTATTCACTCCGTTTATGTGGATCAGTGGGATTGGGAACGCGTGATGGGTGACGGCGAGCGCAACCTGGCTTACCTGAAATCCACGGTTAACAAGATTTACACTGCTATTAAAGAAACAGAAGCCGCAGTGAGCGAAGAGTTTGGTATCAAGCCTTTCTTGCCTGAGCAGATTCATTTCGTACACAGCGAATCCCTACGCGCTCGCTTCCCGGATCTGGATGCTAAAGGCCGTGAACGTGCGATTGCTAAAGAGTTAGGTGCCGTATTCCTGATTGGTATCGGTGGCAAGTTGGCAGACGGTCAATCTCACGACGTTCGTGCACCGGATTATGATGACTGGACGTCGCCGAGCGCTGAAGGCTTTGCTGGTCTGAACGGTGACATTATTGTCTGGAACCCCGTTCTGGAAGATGCGTTTGAGATTTCTTCCATGGGTATCCGTGTGGATGCCGAAACGCTGAAACGCCAGCTGGCGCTGACCGCAGATGAAGATCGCCTGAAACTGGAATGGCATCAGTCACTGCTGCGCGGTGAAATGCCTCAGACTATCGGCGGCGGTATTGGTCAATCCCGTTTAGTGATGTTACTGCTGCAACAGCACCATATCGGTCAGGTTCAGTGCGGCGTCTGGGGCCCGGAAATCTGCGACAAAGTAGAAGGCCTGCTGTAATTAGGCGTAGCTTTAACCGATAGAATTATCAGGCAGCCCGGCGTTATCGCCGGGTTATCTATTTTGTTTCCTGTCAGGGTGTTCTTCGTCCCTATTATAGTTTCCTCTTTTTTATCTTCTAACTGTCTATTGCTACTTCAATCTCTTGCCTTTTTAATCACTTATTCGCCGAGGCAATAAAGAATAGTTCGGCTATGCCGATAGTTTCTGCGATTCTGGAACTTATATCTTATATACAGTCGACCTGACGCTCAGATGCCCTTTCCTGCGCTAAGGCAAATAAGGAAATTGACGAAGATGGCATCCACCTTCCGCTCCCTTGCTCCATATATAGAACAACGTGAACATTTACGCTTATTACTGGCTTCCCATCAATTTGATGAGCTTGATTCTCTGCTGGATGCCTCAGCTCAGCGTTGGCTGGATAGTTCTTCTCAACCCTTTGATTATGATTGGATCATTAGCACTTTTTTCGATCCGGCTGAGGTTGCTACAGACACGCTTTCAAACCTGAATGCCTGGATTAAACACAAGCCCATGTCTTATCACGGGCGTTTGCTGCATGGCTGTTATTGGGAGGCAGCGGCGGCGCGGATTCGTACCTCCAACGGCGGAGAATACGTCTCTAACGATCGCTGGGTTGGCGCTCAACTCGCGCGTGATTTAGGGCTGATCTCCTATCTGCGGGCTATTTCGCTGCATGAGCGCCCGGCTTACGCATTGCGTCGGATGTTACGTTTAACCGCGTATCTGGGCGAGCCGCAGTGGTTATACGATTTGGCTCATGGGCATGAACCAACAAATTACGTGCAACTCCAGGCTGAAACCGAGTCGGAGGTATGGGAAGCGGGTCTACGTCGTCTGTTGGCTGAAGGCGGCGATTTGGCGTCTATTCCACAGGCATTGCCTGGGAGTCTTCCTGCCCGTCGGTCTGAGAATGTTAAAACCTATTGGCTCAACGCGACCTTGGCTATTCGTCCTCAGGACGTCGGCGTTCGCAATGAATATCTTTACTTCCTTTATCCGCGTTGGGGCGGGAGCCATGAGCAAATGGCTGAATTTATCGAAGGGCCGGTTTGTGCCGAACTCAGCGAGCAAAACCTCAATCTTCTTTGGGTCACCAAGGCTTGGGATTTCCTCGGTTATTCCATTTATTTCCCTGATAAAGAGCAAACCGACGATATTGCTTACTGCTGTGATGCGTTTGAGCAACTGTTAGCGTTGGATCTTGAAGAAGATCAGCGTGCGAGACTGTTGTATCAATATGCTAATTTCCTCGCTTATTATGGTAATCAGGACGGTGTCTGGCAGCCGGAAAAAATGCAGCGTTGTTACGATCTGTTAGTGCAAGCCTGGCAAATCAACCCAGCTATAGCCAATCCGCAAACGGGGCTGGATACATTGATGAGCTGCATTAATTTCGCGAATATCAATGATAGCCATAATTTATTACCGCAATGGTTGGAACGGTTACAACTATGGGGAAACGATAAATACGCGGTGATGTTGGCGGGGATCGCCAGTAAATTCGGTCTGTACGGCATAAAGAAAGGCCAGTTTAATCATCAGAGGTTATTGGCTCGAGCAGCACATCTGGACTCTGAAGATGTGGATGTCGGGCAAGCCGCTGCGAACCTGTTTGGTTCGGTATCTGAAGAGGCTGGAATATATCTGCTACAACAGGCCTGCGAGTGGGGCGACACTTCGGCAATGGCGACGTTATCAGACGTCTACGCCGGTGTGTTATCCCGCCAGAATGGCCGTGATATGGAAGCCTATAAAAATAGCGAATTAAGGACGTACTGGATGGAACGAGCCGCAGACGGCGGCGACGCGACCTGTCAGTACAATTTGGCCTATGAAATTATTGAAGATAATGAGCAACTCAGCCCAGAGCAGTATCAGCAGGCTAGAGCATTACTGCTAAATGCCATGAATACGCCGAATGTGCGCCGAGACGTATGGGAACGTTCGGCGCGTCGATTAGCGACATTATTGATGTTTAGCGATATTCAATATGATATGGAACTCTGTCTCGACGTTGTGCTGCCTGCGCTGTGGAGTGATGAAGAAGAGCCAAACCGCGTCTTTGCTGCCGGTTATTATGCGCTGGCATTTCATTTGGGCGCAGGATGTAATCGTAACAGCTATCTGGCGAAAGTCTGGCTGGAACGCGGGTTGGAAATCGATCCCGATGATAGCTATCTAGCTGACCGCGCTACCGAAATATTCCGCTATAAAGAGTTGTTGGGCGGCGTTCGCGCCAAAATGGGGTTCGGCAAAGATAAAAAACTGATGGATCAACGCGGATATAATCTGACATTTAATGAGTAAGCCGCAGGTTCAGGCTATTGCAGGAAAAAATAGTCTGCTCTGTTTCATCATCATTACTTCTCTATAGTGAAAACCAATATCAATATATAGAGAAAATCAGCCCGGTTATTACCACCAGCGTCATTTCCGGGCTGTTTGTTATCTGGTTGGAGGCAGTTTCAGTCTGCTTTCTTATTTATCGCCTATCCTCATCATAGTTAGAGATTTAAAAACCATATAAACAACATGGAAGGTTAAATGCTCGCTATGGCTCTATCACACGCTATTCGCCACTATTTACATGCTCGTCCGCGTTTTTTGCTTTCCGTCGGCGCTGGCGTAGTCAGCTTTTTAGTATTGCCGTCTGATTTGAGCGTTCTGTTCCGTTTGATGGCTAGCTGGAATCTAGGGGCGTGGATATATCTGATTTGCCTGTGGTTGCTGATGTTACGCACTGAGTCGACGCAGGTCAGGCTGGTAGCCAAAGTTCAGGATCAAAGCGCCAGCGCCGTGCTGGCTATTGTCTCTATGGCCTGTTTGGTCAGTATTCTGGTGATTCTGTTTGCTCTGAGCAAAGCCAATACGTTATCCGATGGGATGAAGGCGCTGAATCTGTTGCTAACGGGAACTACGTTATTTGTGTCCTGGTTGCTGTTGCCAACCGCTTTTACCATGCACTATGCCCATCTTTTTTATCTGGAAAGGCCAATACCAGAAAAAACGCTGCCGCTGATTTTCCCCGGGGATATCACCAAACCTACTTATTGGGATTTCCTTTATTTCACCTTTACCATCAGCGTGGCGTCGCAAACGGCCGATGTGTCTATCGGCAGCTCAGATGTTCGCCGTATCGTTTTGCTTCAGTCGGTTTTATCTTTTATTTTTAATATGACGATTCTGGGGCTGTCGATAAACGTCGGTGCCGGATTGCTGAATTAAGAATATACGTCGATTAACGCTGCCAGCGGCGCATCAGGCGACTTTTTAATCCGGTATCAAAGCGCCAGATATGGTCGAATATCCGCATGATTCCTGGCTTGCCATAGGCTGACATCGCAACCGCATGGAAACGATGTTGGTGTGCTTGCTGTTGGATTTTGATGCGTCGGATTAATTCTTCCGGCAATCGCTGCGCCACAAAATCGGAAATAATCACCGCGTCGGCGTCATACCATTCTCTGTCGTCCATTTTGGTCAGCGTTGCGGATAAGCAGGCTGCCAGATCTGTTCCACCGCGAAAACGCTGGCTGAGGAAGCGAATTGCCTGTTCGAGTCCGCTGGACGCGGAGAGCTCGTAGTGAATGATTTCTGTCGCGAATAACATAATGTAGCAACGGCGGTTGTCTTCCAACGCGATGCGTAGCAACGCCAGGCAAAAGGCTTTAGCGCACTGTTCATTGAATCCGCCCATCGATCCGGAAGTATCTACGCAGACAATAAAAGGGCCGCGCGGCTGTTGATCGCTATTTTTCAAACTGACCGGCCGCTGTAACTGCTGTTCTTGCCAGGCATCGCCCTGTAGCCGATAAGTCAGCAAGCGGCGTTCCAACAGGCGACGGTAAAACTCGAATTCCAGCTCGCTCATGCCTAGCATCACCAGTTCGGTCGGCAGTAAACGTAGAATGTCATTACTTTGATGAATACCACTGACTTCCTCAGGCACGGCGTCTGGCATTCGCACCATCACTGAGTAAGGTTCGAAGCGAGCATCTGGCGTCGGTAATGCCTTAGCTGAACGGCTACGCCCCAACTGTTCGGCCAGTTTTTGTAATTCCGGCTGTTGCTGCAAAAAATCACCGTACTGCAGTAATAACTGATAATCCCCGCGCTGTAATTGTCCCTGACTCATATCCCACAGTCTGCCTGCGGCGGTGTCGTTATCTGCCAGTATCGGCTCCAAGGCGCCGGTCAGCGCCAGCCGCTGCTGCAATTCGGCCAGTAGCTGCTCACGTTCCTGTTCTAACAGCTGGTGGTGCAGCGTAACGGTTTGTACCGTTAAACTAATGCGCCAGCGTTGTAAAAACAGCGTTTGCAGGCTATCGCCGTGGGGAGGATTATTGGCCAGATCGGCGGCTTCCAGCATGGATCGCGCCTGAGTCGCGAAAGGAGAATGGATCTTCTCCATATTTTCCGCCACTTCCCAAACCTGCTGATAAAAGGTCACGCTGTCCTGAAGTTGGCAGCGCTGATAGAGCGTAAATTCGTTCGCCAGCGCCGGTGGCACCTTTGCTTCCTGAATTCGTTGCTGCAGTTTGAGTTTCCAGCCGGGAATATCTTTCATCAGGGCGCGTTTCATTCGAGGGAACTTCTCAAAGAAAATAGCCAGCTGTGGCGCGGCCAACAGACCGATCACCAGTTCATCTATCAGTTGGTTTTCACTGATAGACAGCAGCATATCCAACGTTGCCAAGCTGAGCACGGCTATTGCCCACGCATTTTTTGGTGTTGCTGTTTCACCTGCTCAGCAACTTGTAGCAAGCTGGCTTCAATTTTCGCCAGCCAGCTTGAAGGTGTGAACAGGCAGGGTTGGTGCTGGCTAAACTGTCTGCGTTGTTCTGAGAGACGAATTTCCAACTCACTCATTTGAGTTAATAACGATTCTGGTACAGCTCCGGCGGATTCACCCGGCAGAGAAACAACCGCGCCCTGACGACTAACGTCCAAAATAACCAGGTGCTGGCGGTCGTCAATTTCGGCATCAATGCTCTGTGCGAAACCGACGCCATTCAGTTTGGCACGCAGCACGCCGCCTTTGTTTAGCCATTGCACCAGAGCGTCCCGCTCGATTTGCAGATGATTGACTTGAATATCGTGCAAATTCAGCGGTTTTTGTAGGAAAAATGTCAAAGTTGCATCGGTCAGATTTTCTGGCAAAGAATATTGGGGCTTACGGCTGAATATGCCGCTTTGCTTTATCAACGTGAGCGCTTGCCGATCGCTTTGCTGTTGCTGATGTTGCAGCCATTGAGCCTGAATATGTTGGAGCTGAGTGATAAGCAGCTGTTGCTGATAGCTTTGCTCACATAACAGTTGTTCCAACTGCTGCTGGAGTAGTTTGAGAGAGTTAAGGTCATGCCACAGGCAATCTTTCAGTAAAATCATATCGATAGGCGCAATGGCATCGCGACCGCTGAAAAAGGCGCTGGCTTGCAGCAAGCGCAGGGCTTTTTTCCAACGTCGATCAGAAACATAAGGCGCCTGCTCTAAGGCACCTAAGCGTTGACGTAATTGAAAAATAAGTTCGAAACAATTATCTGGCAGCGTAATTTTATCTATCTGTGGCTGCCACTGATGAAACTCTTCATCGGTGATACTAAGATTTTCCGCCACCGGATTATGGTTTTCGTTTTGACGCGTTAATAGCAATGAGCGGAAGTTTTGTTTTTCCTGCACTCGATCTAACCACAGGCGAATTAGCATACGGTCATAAAGAGCCTCCAAACTGCTATCGGCATCGGGCAGTTCGTTGGATGCCGTAACCAACAGACGCATTGGAATGCTTTCTTCTTTGTCACCGTTGCGAAAACGCCGTTCGTTAATCGCTGTCAGCAAAGTATTCAGAATCGCCGGGCCAGCTTTCCAGATTTCATCCAGAAAAACGATTTCCGCTTCCGGCAAATAACCGTGGGTCATTCGCTGGTAACGCCCCTCTTCTTTCAGTGCCTGAATGGATAGCGGGCCAAAGACCTCTTCCGGCGTTGAAAAACGCGTCATCAGGTATTCAAAAGCCCTGGCATTACGGAAGGCAAACTTCAGGCGACGGGCAATCAGACTTTTAGCAATTCCAGGTGGGCCAAGTAAAAACACGCTTTCTCCGCTCAACGCGGCGAGCAGGCATAAGCGTATCGCTTCCTGCCTTTCATACAGTCCGGTTTCCAGCGCATTACTTAAACGGGATATTCTGTCTGCTAATTGCGTTGATTGCGCCATAATTATCCTAAACGGTCGATGCGTGAACTGATTTTTACCCAAGAGGTAGAGATTAAACCACTTTTTTTAATGTTATAGCTTCTTGATTAGTAAAATTTTTATGTTATTGATGATGCTTACCTCATCATTTATTGCCTTCTTTATCTCCCGATTTAAGGGTAGGCAATCAGTTTAAATCGTGCATACTGTGCGCCTTTTGGTGAGCGTCAAGGGACAGAGAACCGTCGGTTGGGTTCTTAAACGCACGCATCAGCTTATGGATGTTCTAGCAAAAAGAAACAAATTATGAGCACAGAACATAAACGATCTTTATCGGCAGTAACCCTGGCAGCAATAGGGGTAGTGTACGGTGATATTGGTACCAGTCCTCTTTATACCTTAAGAGAATGTTTTTCTGGTCATTATGGTTTTGACGTGCGTCCTGACGTCGTATTTGGTTTTCTCTCTCTGATATTCTGGATGTTAATCCTGATTGTCTCGCTAAAGTATCTTACCTATGTGATGCGAGCCGATAACGCCGGTGAAGGCGGGATTTTAACCCTGATGTCTCTGGCCGGCAGAAACACGTCCTCCCGCGCAACGTCGATATTGGTCATACTTGGCCTGATAGGCGGCAGTTTTTTCTATGGCGAGGTCGTGATCACTCCCGCGATCTCGGTGATGTCGGCGATAGAAGGTTTGGAAATAGCCGCCCCCGCCCTCGATCCTTATATCGTTCCCTGTTCAATTGCCGTTCTGACTTTATTGTTTGTCATTCAAAAACACGGTACCGGTAGCGTGGGCAAACTCTTTGCGCCGGTCATGTTAGTTTGGTTCCTGACGTTAGCGGTGCTGGGTATTCGGGGCATTATGGATAACCCGGAAGTGCTCAATGCGATGAATCCTAAGTGGGCGCTGGCCTTCTTTGCGGAATACAAAACGGTTTCTTTCTTTGCCTTAGGTGCGGTAGTGCTGGCAATTACCGGCGTAGAGGCACTGTATGCGGATATGGGGCATTTCGGTAAATTCCCTATTCGTCTAGCCTGGTTCACCGTGGTGCTGCCTTCGTTGGTGCTGAACTACTTTGGTCAGGGCGCACTGTTGCTGAAAAATCCGGAAGCGATAAAAAACCCCTTCTTCCTGCTAGCTCCCGATTGGGCGCTGATTCCATTGTTGGTTCTGGCAACGTTAGCGACGGTTATTGCCTCGCAGGCCGTGATTTCTGGCGTATTCTCCCTGACTCGTCAGGCGGTGCGTTTAGGCTATTTACCACCAATGCGCATTATCCATACTTCAGAAATGGAGTCTGGCCAGATCTATATTCCCGTAATTAACTGGACGCTATATATCGCCGTAGTATTGGTGATTATCGGCTTCGAACGTTCCAGTAATCTGGCCGCGGCCTACGGTATTGCCGTTACCGGCACCATGGTATTGACCAGTATTCTGTTCTGCACCGTGGCGCTGAAAAACTGGCACTGGAATCGGGTATTCGTAGCCTGCTTATTGATGATATTACTGATCATCGATATCCCGATGTTCTCCGCCAACGCCTTGAAGCTGTTCTCCGGCGGTTGGTTACCTCTGACGCTGGGTCTGGTGATGTTCATCATCATGACCACCTGGAAAAGCGAGCGTTTCAGCTTACTACGTCGGATGCATGAGCACGGTAATTCTCTGGAAGCGATGATCGCCTCACTAGAGAAATCGCCACCGGTGCGGGTTTCAGGTACGGCGGTATATATGTCGCGTGCCGTGAATGTGATTCCTTTCGCGCTATTACATAACCTCAAACACAATAAAGTGCTGCATGATCGCGTGGTATTGCTGACTCTGCGCACTGAAGACGCGCCTTATGTACACAACGTTCGCCGTGTGACAATTGAGCAGCTCTCACCGACCTTCTGGCGTGTGGTGGCCAGCTACGGCTGGCGAGAAACGCCGAACGTGGAGGAAATCTTCCACCGCTGCGGTCTGGAAGGGCTGCCTTGCCAGATGATGGAAACCTCCTTCTTTATGTCCCACGAGTCGTTAATATTGTCGAAACGGCCTTGGTATTTGTTCCTGCGCGGTAAACTGTTTATGGCTCTGAGCCGCAACGCTCTGCGCGCGCCGGATCAGTTCGAAATCCCGCCTAATAGGGTGATTGAACTGGGAACTCAGGTAGAAATCTAGTTACTAAGGCCGTCATTCCGACGGCCTTTTTACTTCTTGTACTGATACGCACTGACTTTTTATCCGCAGATTTTCCCTACCACTTATTTTCCCGAAGTATTTAGCCAGTTTATTCATCCTTGTTTAATAGTGCAGCGAAACGTTTCGATGGCGATCACAAATTCACCACATTAGGTTTGCCTTCTGCTGTCTTTTTTTTAAACTTATCCATCAGCGAAACGTTTCGCTGTCGGAGCAAAAAATGAAAAAAGGCGTATTACTGAATTCTGATATTTCCGCGGTTATCTCCCGATTAGGTCATACGGATCAAATCGTCATAGCGGATGCTGGGCTGCCGATTCCGGCCAGTACCACCCGCATCGATTTGGCGCTAACACAGGGTGTACCTGGCTTCCTCCAGGTGCTGTCGGTGGTGACGCAGGAAATGCAGGTAGAAAGCGCTATTTTGGCGGAAGAGATCGCGAAGAATAATCCGCAGCTCCATGAAGCTTTGCTGACACAACTTAAACAACTTGAGCAACACCAGGGAAACTCCATTGCTTTGCACTATGTCAGCCATGAGGCTTTCAAAGAGCAAACAAAACATAGCCATGCGGTCATCCGTAGCGGGGAATGTTCACCTTTTGCGAACGTGATTCTCTGCGCTGGCGTAACTTTCTGAGGCATTTATGCAACCTTTGCTGCAATTGAAAGGGATTGATAAAGCCTTTCCCGGCGTCAAAGCGCTCTCTGGCGCTGCACTCAGTGTTTACCCCGGACGGGTAATGGCGCTGGTGGGTGAAAACGGCGCAGGGAAATCGACGATGATGAAAGTGCTGACGGGCATTTATACCAAAGATGCCGGTAGCCAGCATTTTCTCGGTCAGGAAGTGGTATTCAATGGTCCCAAGGCCTCGCAGGAAGCGGGTATTGGGATTATTCATCAGGAACTTAACCTGATTCCACAGCTGACCATTGCCGAGAATATCTTTCTTGGTCGTGAATTCGTTAACCGTTTTGGCGGCATCGATTGGAAAAAGATGTATGCCGAAGCGGATCGCCTGTTATCCCGCCTGAATATTCGCTATAGCAGCCATCGTTTGGTCGGTGAGCTTTCCATCGGCGATCAGCAAATGGTCGAAATTGCCAAGGTGCTGAGCTTCGAATCCAAAGTCATCATTATGGATGAGCCAACGGATGCGCTGACAGACACAGAAACCGCATCGCTATTTAACGTAATCAACGAGTTAAAAGCTGAAGGGCGCGGCATTGTCTATATCTCTCACCGTCTGAAAGAGATTTTTGAGATCTGCGACGATGTGACGGTTTTCCGCGACGGCCAGTTTATCGGTGAAAAGCCGGTAAGCGAGCTGGAAGAAGACACATTGATTGAAATGATGGTTGGCCGGAAGCTGGAAGAACAATATCCACGCCTGAATTTGCCTTTGGGCGATGTGCGCTTGCAAGTGAAGGAACTTTGCGGCCCAGGGGTGAACGACGTCAGCTTTACGCTGCACGCCGGTGAAATCCTCGGTGTGGCCGGGTTAATGGGCGCAGGGCGTACTGAACTGATGAAAATCATTTACGGCGCGCTGCCGCGTAAATCTGGTTATGTGATGCTGGATGGTCGTGAAGTGGTGACCCATACCCCGCAGGACGGTTTGGCTAACGGCATTGTTTATATTTCCGAAGACCGTAAGCGTGATGGTTTGGTGTTGGGAATGTCGGTCAAAGAAAATATGTCTCTGACGGCATTACGTTATTTTAGCCGCAGCGGCGGATCGCTGAAACATGGTGAAGAACAGCAGGCCGTGGCTGACTTTATTCGTTTATTCAATATTAAAACGCCATCAATGGAACAGCCTATAGGTTTGTTGTCCGGCGGCAATCAGCAGAAAGTGGCGATAGCCCGAGGATTAATGACTCGACCTAAAGTCTTGATTCTGGATGAACCTACCCGCGGTGTAGACGTAGGGGCGAAAAAAGAGATCTATCAGTTAATCAACCAGTTCAAGCAAGAAGGGCTCAGCATCATTCTGGTTTCTTCAGAAATGCCAGAGGTGATAGGCATGAGCGACAGAATTCTGGTGATGCATGAAGGTCATTTAAGCGGTGAGTTCTCTATTGAACAGGCCACTCAAGAAGTGTTGATGGCAGCCGCCGTCGGCAAGCGTGATTTATTTATGAGTAGTAGCGCGCAAAGCAGGAGTAATCAGATATGAGTTCCCAGACTATCCAGACCAAACGCTGGTTCAGCAAAGAGTGGCTACTAGAACAAAAATCGCTGATTGCGCTGCTGGTGCTGATTGCCGTGGTTTCGTCCCTCAGCCCGAATTTCTTCACGCTAAATAACCTATTTAATATTCTGCAACAGACCTCGGTGAACGCCATTATGGCGGTAGGGATGACGTTGGTTATCCTGACGTCAGGCATCGATCTTTCCGTGGGTTCCTTACTGGCGCTGACCGGCGCAGTCGCGGCATCGATTGTCGGATTGGAAATGAACGCGCTGGTGGCCGTGGGTGCCGCGTTGGCGGTAGGAGCCTTTGTTGGTGCCTGTACGGGCGTCATCGTGGCAAAAGGCAAGGTGCAGGCCTTTATCGCCACTTTGGTGATGATGCTGCTATTGCGCGGCGTGACCATGGTGTATACCAACGGTAGCCCGGTGAATACCGGATTTACCGATGCCGCCGACGCCTTTGGCTGGTTCGGTATTGGCCGCCCGTTAGGGATACCAACGCCTATCTGGTTGATGGCTATCGTTTTTGCCGGTGCCTGGTACATGCTGCACCATACCCGTTTAGGCCGTTACATTTATGCTCTGGGCGGCAACGAGTCTGCCACCCGTTTGTCCGGTATCAGCGTTGATAAAGTTAAGATTATTGTTTACTCACTGTGTGGTTTATTAGCTGCACTGGCTGGCATTATCGAAGTTGCGCGTCTATCTTCAGCCCAGCCAACTGCCGGTACCGGCTATGAACTGGATGCGATTGCTGCGGTGGTATTGGGCGGCACAAGTCTGGCGGGAGGCAAAGGACGCATTGTTGGGACGCTGATCGGTGCCCTGATTCTTGGCTTCTTGAATAACGGTTTGAATTTATTGGGTGTCTCCTCCTATTACCAAATGATCGTTAAAGCAGTAGTCATCCTGCTGGCGGTATTGGTAGATAACAAAAAGCAGTAGGCGACGTTGCAACAATAACGCCTGCAAAATTAACGATGCTCTCTCCCTACAGGAACTGCGACCATGAAAATGAAAAAACTGGCTACTTTGATCTCTGTTGTTGCCCTGAGCGCCACGGTGAGTGCCAATGCGCTGGCAAAAGACACGATCGCGCTGGTAGTTTCCACCCTGAATAATCCGTTCTTTGTTTCAATGAAGGATGGCGCACAAAAAGAAGCGGACAAACTGGGCTATAACCTGGTGGTGCTGGATTCACAGAACAACCCGGCGAAAGAGTTGGCCAACGTACAGGATCTGACGGTTCGTGGCACCAAGCTGTTACTGATTAACCCAACTGACTCAGATGCAGTGGGTAATGCGATTAAAATGGCAAATCAGGCCAAAATTCCGGTAATCACGCTGGACCGTCTGGCTTCTAAAGGCGAAGTCGTTAGCCACGTCGCTTCCGATAACCGCTTTGGCGGTAAAATGGCCGGTGACTTCATCGCCAAAAAACTGGGTAACGATGCCAAAGTGATTCAACTGGAAGGTATCGCCGGTGCTTCCGCTGCTCGTGAACGTGGCGAAGGCTTTAAACAATCGATGGAACAACATAAATTCCAACTGTTAGCCAGCCAGCCAGCAGATTTTGACCGCACCAAAGGCCTGAACGTGATGCAGAATCTGCTGACCGCACATCCAGCGGTACAGGCTGTTTTCGCTCAGAACGATGAAATGGCGCTGGGTGCGCTGCGTGCATTGCAAACTGCAGGTAAAACCGATGTATTAGTGGTTGGTTTTGACGGCACTGACGACGGCATCAAAGCGGTTGAAGGCGGCAAGTTGGGTGCAACTATCGCTCAACGCCCTGACCAAATCGGCGCTATCGGGGTTCAAACTGCGGATAAAGTGCTGAAAGGCGAAAAAGTACAGGCCATCATCCCGGTTGATTTGAAGTTAGTGACCAAACAATAAAAGCAGAGAATTTAGGTATCACGCCGCCGCAGCAATGCAATGTTAGCGGTGGCGTTATCTACAAAGGAATAGATGCGATGGAAACAGGTAAGCTAGTGGTTCTTGGCAGTATCAATGCTGACCATATTCTGAATATTGAGCAATTTCCACGTCCGGGTGAAACGGTGATCGGGAAGCAGTATCACGTTGCTTTCGGTGGGAAAGGTGCCAATCAGGCGGTTGCCGCCGGCCGCAGCGGAGCGGATATCGCATTTATTGCCTGTGTGGGTGAGGATGATATTGGTGAACGCGTTCGTCAACAGTTGGCTAAAGACCGTATCGATACCACGCCGGTGGAAGCTATCGCAGGCGAAACTACCGGTGTGGCACTGATTTTCGTCAATGGAGAGGGGGAGAACGTTATCGGCATTAATGCCGGAGCAAATTCTGCCGTGACACCCGAATACCTTCAACGTTATCAGCAGCAAATTATTGATGCGCAAGCAGTATTGATGCAGCTGGAATCTCCGCTGGAAACCGTGATAGCCGCTGCGAAACTGGCGAGAGAAAGCCAGACGCAGGTGATTCTGAATCCAGCACCGGCGCGCGAGCTACCGGATGAGTTATTACAGCTGGTGGATATGATTACACCGAATGAAACCGAGGCCGAGCGCCTGACAGGTATTCATATCGAAAATGAGGAAGACGCCAATCTGGCGGCTCAGGCATTACATCAGAAAGGCATTACGACGGTTATTATCACCTTGGGTAGCCGCGGTGTATGGCTTAGCCAGCAAGGTCAGGGCAAACTGATGCCGGGTTTTAAGGTGAATGCGGTCGATACTATTGCCGCCGGTGATACTTTTAACGGCGCACTGCTTACAGCGTTATTGGACGGTCAGGAAATGGCATCGGCGATACGTTTTGCTCATGCAGCGGCCGCGATTGCCGTGACTCGCCCTGGCGCACAACCCTCCATTCCATGGCGGGCCGAAATTGATGCCTTCTTGCAAAACCAGAGGTAATTTTGGCGACCATGAAAGATGTCGCCCGTTTGGCGGGCGTTTCTACCTCGACGGTTTCTCACGTCATCAACAAAGATCGTTTTGTCAGTGAAGCGGTACGCGACAAAGTCGTTGCCGCTATTAAGCAACTCAATTATGCCCCCTTCGGCTTTGGCGCGTAGCCTCAAGCTTAATCAAACCCGCACTATTGGCATGTTGGTTACGGCCAGCAGCAACCCGTTTTATGCCGAGGTAGTTCGCGGCGTGGAGCGCAGTTGCTATGAGCGCGGCTACAGCCTGATTTTGTGTAATACCGAAGGCGATATCGATCGGATGAGCCGTAGCATGGAAACCTTGCTGCAAAAGCGCGTTGATGGCTTGCTATTAATGTGTACCGAAAATCATCGCCCGTCTCAGGATGTTCTCCGCTGTTACCCTTCTTTACCTATTGTCATGATGGATTGGGCTCCTTTTGAAGGTGTGAACGACACCATTCAGGATAACTCGCTGTTAGGTGGGGATATGGCCACGGATTTCCTGATTGCCAAAGGCTATAAACGCATTGCCTGTATCGCCGGACCACAGGATAAGACTCCGGCCAGAGAACGGCTGGAAGGTTACCGTCAGGCGATGAAGCGTGCCGGCTTGCCGATCTTGGCTGGATATGAAATTGCCAGTGACTTTGAGTTTGCGGGTGGTTTGGAATCAATGAAGCAGTTATTGGCTTTGCCCGAAGTGCCGGAAGCAGTATTTACTGGTAATGATGCGATGGCAGTTGGGGTTTATCAGGCGTTGCATCAGGTTGGATTATCCATCCCGCAGGATATGGCGGTTATTGGTTACGATGATATCGAGATCGCCCGTTATATGACGCCGCCGCTTACGACTATTCATCAGCCGAAGGATGATTTGGGTGAATTGGCCATCGATACATTAATTCATCGTCTGAATAATCCATTTGCAGAACCGCAGATTCTCACGCTCACACCTGAGCTGGTGGAGCGTGGTTCTGTTGCTCAGCGCTAGACTTTGCTTTTCCGCGCGCTGCGGCCTTTAATCAGGTTATCGCCATCTTTAGGTTTGAGTAGCAAGAACACTAGGGATGAAACCAATGTCACTGCGCCCATGGTAATAAAGGTGTAGTGGAAATGGTCGATGTGATTGCCAAACGGTAATTCCTCGTAGAAACGCAGTACGGCGGCGCTGATAGCGACGCCAAAGCTGATGGAAAGCTGTTGAGTGACGGCCAGTACGCTATTACCGGAGCTGGCGTTGTTATCGGTCAGGTCTGCCAGCGTAATGGTATTCATGGCCGTAAATTGGGTAGACATCGCCATTCCCAAAATGAATAGTGGCACGATCATTAGCCAGACAGACATGCCCGGCGTTTGTAATGAAAACAATCCAATCAGTGTGCCAATAATCAACGTAATGCTCACCAGCACCTTTCTATAGCCCAACCAGCGCAAAACCTGAGTCACGGTAGATTTTGCCATCATTGAGCCGATAGCCGTCGGCGCCATCATGCAACCGGCAATGATGGCCGAGTAGCCAAAGCCAACTTGTAGCATCAATGGCATCAGGAAAGGTACACAGCCAGTTCCCAATCTGGAAGCGATATTACCGGCTATCCCGACGGAGAACGTTCTGGTTTTGAATAGAGGTAATCCGATTAATGGATTTGGGTGTCCCTTGGCGTGGAAAATATAACCGACTAGCAGGAGCAATCCCCCAAGCATCATCGAGGGAGAAAGATAGCCCGACACTTCCGCTTTCCCCATCATCTCCAGACTGATAGAAATCATGACCAAACTAAAGCCGAACAGTAGGAAGCCACTAATATCAAAGGCTCGCTTAGGCATAGTGAAATTAGGCATGTATTTCAGCGCATAAAAAATGCCTAACAGGCCAATGGGGATATTGATAATGAAAATCCAATGCCAACTGGCGTAAGTCACCAGCAGGCCACCCAGCAAGGGGCCCATAATGGGGCCGACTAAACCGGGAATGGTTACGAAATTTAGAACCGGCAGTAATTCACTGCGCGGATAAGCGCGTAATAATGCCAGTCGCGCGACTGGCATCATCATGGCGCCGCCAATGCCTTGGATAACCCGCGAGGCGACCAGAAATGAGAGGGAACCTGATAACGCACATAATAAAGAGCCAAAGGTAAACAGCGAGACGGCAATGATAAAAATTCGCCGGGTGCCGTAGCGATCGGCTAACCAGCCGCTGACTGGGATCAGCATAGCGACGGTTAGCGTGTAGCTGATAATGGCAGACTGCATAGTTAACGGCGAGCGATTGAGGCTTTCGGCTATCGCGGGAAGGGCTGTGTTTAATATTGTTGCGTCCAGCGCCTGCATAAAGAAAGCCATGGCGGCAATCCAGGGTAAGCCGGCCATGCTACGAGCAGATTTAATCATTCTATTTCCTGATGGAATTCGTTATTAACAATCCTCTCTTCTATATATAGATAACATGTGATTACACACTCCGTCAGTTTTTGTCTTGTAATAATACCTGACAGGCAATGCAGGCACCCTGACTGTCGCTGGCAAGGATGGTATCAACGATAGATTGGTGGTGTTGCAGCTTTATCACTTCATCGCCGGTAATAGCACGGAAGTAGCTGTGATATACCGAACTGAACAAATTGGCGAACGAAGTCAGGAAGGGATTACCACTGGCTTCGTAGATCAGTTGATGAAATTGGGTATCCACCTGAATCCAGCGTTCACGATCAAATTCACGGTGCAGCGCCTGCATTTCTGCCATCAATATAGCCAATTGCTGTTTTTGCGCAGGATTAGCGTTAACCGCGGCCAAAGCGCAGGCCTGTGGCTCTAACGCGGTTCGTACCAAAATAAAGTGCTGCATCACCTGATCGAAGTTTTCACGGGTCATCCACCAGGTGAGTAACTCCTGATCGAGAAAATTCCAGTTGGACTGCGGCATAATGCGCGTACCAATCCGTGGCCGTGGCAACAACATCCCTTTCGCCGCTAACATTTTAACCGCTTCACGTACTGCAGTGCGGCTTACGCCGAACTGTTCGCCTAGTTCTATCTCTCCGGGCAGTATAGAACCGGCTATATATTCGCCCGCCAGGATACGCTGGCCAATCTTTTCAGCTAATAAATAGGAAAGGTTGCGTTGGGCGGCTTGTTGTTGGGCGTTAAATTGCATGGTGATTTGTCCTGGCTAACTTCTTATCCTTCTATTTTACTCTACTGTTTCACTCTGGTATTGGCTGTTTAACTGAAAAGTAGTAGAAAAGTTATCCATTTCCGCACTTTTTGATG